>NZ_JAQQDU010000209.1:0-2386 GCF_046027825.1 Paraburkholderia sediminicola | reverse complement strand
GGGTGCCAGTACAGAAGGCGAGCAGGTCCAGCAGGGTCGTGCCGGGGTCCTGTTCGATCAGTCACGGCAGCAGGTCCGCGCGCCGCGTGGGCAGTTCACGGCCCCAGCGCTCGTGCTGCGCCTTGATGACGCCCCACGTGGTGGTGGCGGGGAGGTCGTCCGCCGCGCCGAGCCGCTTGTCGCAGTTGCTGTTGCAGGACTGTGCCAGCACATGCGGCGCGAAGCCGAGCCCGTACCGCTCCGGAAAGACTTCCGGAACCACGCGATGCAGAAGGGCGGCGAGTGCGATGCGCGGCTGCGCGATGAGTTCCGCATGAGCGGCGGCGGTACGGTGCGCGGTCAGGCGCTGGCAGAGCTTCGCGCTGTGAACCGGCTTCTCCTTCTGCGCCGGTTGTGCTGCGCTGTCCGGTTCACTGTACGCTTCCGGCGTGCCAGTTACGGTCGCGCCCGCCGCATCCAGTGCTGCGCTGTTCTCGCGGCGCACCAGACCCCGTTCCACCACCAGTTCGCCCTGCGGGCTCAGGATCACGAACGCGCCTGCCTCGACCATCTGCTGCGCGTCCCACATGACGAGGCGGCTTTCGAGCGCGATGAGGGCGGCGTTCACCCGGTCGATTTCGGTTTCGAGCCGTTCGGCTTCCTCGTAAGCGTTTTCGTCCTCCTCCCCGAGGGCGTCAAACTGTCCGGCCAGTTCGTCCTGCTGTGCGGTGAGCGTGTCCATCTCCCACTGTTCGTCGTCGGTGAGGGCGCGTTGCACCGGTTGCAGCCTGCCGTAACGGTTCAGTTCAAACATGTCGCGCTCGATGCGGCCCTCAGCCCAGCCCCATCCCTCACTTCGGACTGCTTCGGCGGCGGCGTCGAGCTTCTGTGCGGCGAGACGCTGCAGCAGTTCGGCGTCGGCAATGTATCCGGCGTTTTCATCGTCGCTGAAGAGATCACGGCGCACGTAGCCTCCCGCTGCCTCGTAGGCATCCAGCCCCACGAAGCGCACCAGACGGCTGCGGCTCGCGTCGATCTCGGTGCGCGTGATCGCCTGACGCAGATAGTTGGGCTGGCGTTGCCACTCGTTTGCATCGAACCCCGCTCCTGCGTTTCGTGATCATCGGTGAGCGCAAGCGCGGCGAGCTGGTCAAGCGTGATGGCATCCTCGCGCAGCAGGGCAAGCAGCTTCGGAGAGGCGCTGGCGAGCTTCATGCGCCGTTTTGCCGTGATCGGCGCAGCCGAGAAAAGCGCCGCGATGTAATCGACGCTGCGACCTTCCCCGGCCAGCATCCGGTAGGCGCGCAGCACGTCGAACGGGTCGAGTCCTTCGCGTTCGCTGTTCTCGATCAGCGAAATGGCGAGGGCTTCGCCGTCGCTGACGATGCGCACCGGCACCGGGTAGTCGGCGGCGATGTGTTTCTGCCCGAACAGCAGGTCGAGCGCGGCGTGTCGGCGCTGTCCGGCACAGACGCCAAGCTTGCGATGTTTGCCTCGCGAGCCCTTCATCTCGTGAACGACCAGGTTTTGCAGCAGCCCTTTCGCCCTGATGTTCGTGGCGAGCGAGTCAATGCCAGATAGTGGTTTCGTGCGGGCGTTGAGCGGCGAGCGCCGCAGGGCGGAATACGGCACGGTCACGATCGGCTGCTCGTTGCCGAAACTGGTTTCGAGCAGCGGCGCAGCGTTAGCCGCCGCGTTCGTGGCGGTGTCGGCTCCGGCGGCGTTTGCGGTGTCGTTCATTTGCGTGTTGACTTCGGTTTGCATGATTCACTCCAGATAGAAAAAGGAAGGTTCCGGGTCGCGGTGCTGCAGGAGGCGGTCAGGGCTGGATCCGGATAGGAATCCTGACGGAATGAATCGGGATCGGGCGGCGATGGGCTGCCGCCCGTGCCGTGCTTACGCCTTCATCTGGCGCATCGCGTCCGCGAGCATCCACAGCGCGCGGTTCAGTTTCACGTTCTGGTCGATGCCGGTGATGGGGCGAGTGGACATGGAGCGTCCGCTGCGCGAGCGCCCGTGCAGGCCACCTTTCGTCAAGGATTCCTGAATCCGGTTAAAGACGGTCCAGAGGTCGTCGCGGCGGTCCTCGAAGCGGCGCGGGGCAAGCAACTGGCTTTCGGTGACCGGGGCGGGCGCTTCCGCGTCGGTCGGGTCGTAGCGCAGCGCGAGCGCGGAGCGGGCTAGGGCGTGCTGTTCGTCGCGGGTGAGCGTCACGGCGCGCATGCCGTCCTTCTGTTCGCGGATCAGGTTGAAGCCGTCGAGCACCTCGAATGCGCCGTTGATGACGTTCTGCACAATGGAGCCCTTGTGGGGAACGCGTACTTCGCCGACGGTTTCGCCCGCGACGATGCCGTTCTGGCAAACAAATCTGTAGACGCCCCCCAGCATCTGATAAGAGCTTGTCCCG
>NZ_JAQQDU010000208.1:0-2443 GCF_046027825.1 Paraburkholderia sediminicola | reverse complement strand
CAGGATTTGCATTGAATACTGACCCACCCTTTGATCCAGTTTCAGGGTTCAGATTGGGCTTTTCAGGGTTCGTTTTCTCTCCTTTTCAGGCTGTGTCGTGCTGTTCTTGAAACGGTAGCTGTCGTTGCCGGTTTCTACAATGTGACAGTGATGGGTGAGCCGGTCGAGCAGCGCCGTCGTCATCTTCGCGTCCCCAAATACGTTGGCCCATTCCGAGAAGCTCAGGTTCGTGGTGATGATGACGCTTGTGCGCTCGTAGAGTTTGCTCAGCAGATGGAAGAGCAAGGCGCCACCGACCTGGCTGAATGGCAGATAGCCCAGTTCGTCGAGAATCACGAGATCGGCGTACATCAGACGTACAGCCAGTTGGCCGGGTTTCCCAGTCAGTTTCTCCTGTTCGAGTGCGTTGACCAGTTCGATAGTCGAGAAGAACCGCACCCGGCTACGGTCGTGTTCAATCGCCTGCACGCCAATCGCCGTCGCCAGATGTGTCTTGCCCGTGCCGGGGCCACCGACCAGCACGACGTTGTGGGCCGAGCTCATGAATTCGCATCGATGCAACTGCCGCACGGTCGCTTCGTTCGCATCGCTGCAACTGAAGTCGAAGCCGTTGAGATCCCGATACGCCGGAAAGCGGGCAACCTTCATCTGGTAGGCCAGCGAACGTACCTCACGGGCCGCCATCTCCGCCTTGAGCAGGCCCGCCAGCACGAGGGACGCCGACTTATAGGCGGGGGAGTCCTGCGCGGCCAGCTCACCCAGTGCCTGCGCCATGCCATGCAGTTTCAGGGATTTGAGCATTTCCATCATCGCATCAGGCTGCATGATGATCCTCCCGGTCTCTCAGGCTGTCATAGCGGCCCACGTTGGCTTGTGGCTCGACACGCAGGGCAAAGGCCTGGGGTGTCTCCAGTGGCGGCACTGGCGTGCCGTCCAGCAGCCGGCTCAGGAAGTTCATCACCGTCTGCTTTGAAGGCGCGCCGGCCTCAAGAGCCAGTTCGACGGCGGTGAGCACGGCCTGCTCGTCGTGCAGCAGCACAAGCGCCAGTATCTCGACCATCTCGCGGTCGCCGCCGGGGTGCTTCAGCAGGATCGACTGCAGCTTCTTGAAGGCGGCTGGAAACTCGGCGAACGGCGCGCCATTGCGCAACGCCCCGGGTTTGCGCTGCAGGACCGCGAGGTAATGACGCCAGTCATAAATGGTTTCTCCGCGATCATGGCTGCGGTTGATGCGCCGGACGTGTACGGCGATGACCTGACCTTCAGCAACGAACACGAGTTGTGCTGCGTAGACATGAAGGCTGATGGGCCGGTTCGCGAATGCCGCGGGTACGCTGTAACGGTTGCGGTCGAAGCTGACCAGACAGGTCGGCGAGACGAGCTTCGTGTGTTCGACGAAGCCATCGAATGCCTGGCCGACCGGCATCAGGTGAGGTCGTTCGATCGACCACGCGTCCCAGATCGTCGTGTCCTGTTCCGGATGCTGCGTCTGCTGCCAGAGTAAAACGCACTGATCGGCCAGCCAGTCGTTCAGTGCGTCGAGCGAGCTGAACGCCGGCACGCGTTGCCACAGGCGGTGTCGGCTGTCCTGAACGTTCTTCTCGATCTGCCCCTTCTCCCAGCCAGAGGCCGGATTGCAGAACTCGGCGTCAAACAGGTAGTGACTGACCATGGCGCCAAACCGTGCGTTGACGTCTCGCAGCTTGCCCCGACGGACCTTGTCGACAGCGGTCTTCATGTTGTCGTAGATACCCCGGCGCGGAATGCCACCCCATGCGACGAACGCGTGGTGATGAGCATCAAACAGCATCTCGTGGGTCTGCAGCAGATAGGCACGCAGGAAGAACGCGCGGCTGTGGCTGAGCTTGAACTGCGCGACCTGCAGCTTGGTGCGCTCGCCGTTGATGACGGCCCAGTCTTCGCTCCAGTCGAACTGGAAAGCTTCACCCAGGGCAAAGGTCAGCGGCACAAAGGTGCCGCGTCCAGCGGTTCTGGCGTGCTCCTGCTGCTCCTGTCGCCAGCGACGTGCAAATGCGGCGACGCGATCGTAGGAGCCGGTGAACCCCAGCGCGCCGAGGTCAGCGTGGATCTGCTTCAGGGTTCGGCGTTGTTTGCGTGGGCGGCTCGCTTCGGTCTTTAACCAGCCGGCCAGCTTTGCAGCGAACCCGTCGAGTTTGCTCGGGCTTTGCCGCTCCGGATAAGCAGGTACGACGGTGCCGGCGCGTATATAGCGTCTGACCGTGTTTCGCGAAACGCCAAGCCGTTTGGCGATCCCGCGCAGCGAGATGTGGTCGCGGTAATGCCAGCGTCGGATGATGCTCAATATTGCCATGTCGATCACTCCGTTCTCCCGCTAGCTGCTCAGCGGGCCAGTGTGTTCCACGTGGGTCAATATTCGATGCAAATCACCGGGTCAGGTGGGTCAGAATTCAGTGCAAATCAA
>NZ_JAQQDU010000207.1:0-2554 GCF_046027825.1 Paraburkholderia sediminicola | reverse complement strand
CGTTTGAACAAATGGGCGACATACTGCCCGTCGACAGCCCTTACGTGAAGTCGTAATTCACTACTGCTTTCATCCGCTGGCGGGCCAACGCCTTGAGGTGGTCAGGGTTCACAGCGTCCATGACCGGCAGTGCTACGTCGTGCGACGAGCCGACGAATCGACCATATCCGTTCCTGCCTGGATGACCGAACTGTCTGCCGCTCAGGCGCAAGTCGTCGCTGAGCCGCACTTTCCCATTGGGGTGCTGTTCGATCTGCAGCGATTGGTCTCGACTCTTCTATCCTTGCCGGCATCTGCAAACCCCATAGGAGCGCGCGATGCCACCCCGCCAAATGGTGCAAGGAGTGTTGTTCGAAGAAAACGACGCGGTACCCCCGCCGCAGTTGCAACCGCAACTACAAGCTCATCTGCTGCAGCAGATGGTGCAGTGGATGCAGACCGTGGTCGTGACGCTCAACCGGGAGGGGTACGATGAACAAGATTACCGCTGAACATCTGTCGCGCCGGGCTTGCGTTTACGTCCGTCAATCGACCGCGGACCAGGTCCTGCACAACCGGGAGAGTCAACGCCGACAGTACGGGTTGGTTGAGAGGGCGAGGCAATTGGGTTGGGAGCATGTCGACGTGATAGACGATGACCTTGGGCGCTCGGGATCGGGCACGGCGCGCCCCGGTTTCGAGCGCTTACTAGCGATGCTGTGCGATGGTGAGGTCGGCGCGGTGCTGAGCATTGAAGCCTCCCGTTTGGCGCGTAACGGTCGCGACTGGCACACGCTGCTTGATTTCTGCAGCGTCGTGGGAGCATTGCTCATTGACGCGGAAGGAATTTATGATCCTGCATTGATGAACGATCGACTGCTACTGGGAATGAAAGGTACGATCAGCGAGATGGAGTTGGCCAGCTTCAGGCAGCGGGCACACGAGGCAATGAAGCAGAAGGCCCGGCGCGGGGAGTTGTTCATGCGTGTGCCTATCGGTTATGTGCGATGCGGCGACGAGCGCATTGAGAAGGACCCCGATGAGCGCGTGAGCAGCGCCATTGACCTGGCATTCCGCAAGTTCGCAGAATTCGGTAGCGCGCGGCGCCTTTACTTCTGGTTGTGTGAGCAGCACATCAACATGCCGGCAGTGAGCTATTCTGGCGACGGTGAGCGAGTCGTCTGGAAGACACCACGTTACCACTGCCTGTTGAGCTTGCTGCAGAACCCGACCTACGCTGGTGCCTATGCGTACGGCCGCAGCAAATCCAGTACCCGAATCGAGCAGGGGCGCAAGCGCGTGGTGCAGACGTATCATCGCAAGCCCGAGGACTGGTCCGTGCTGATCCAGGACCATCACGAGGGCTACATCGACTGGGACACATATCGCAGCAACCAGGAGACAATGGCTCACAACACCAACGGTCGGGGCAGCGCCGTGCGCGGATCGGTCAGGAACGGAGAGGCGTTGTTGTCGGGGCTGCTGCGGTGCGGTCACTGCGGGGCAAAGCTTGCCGTGGGATACCCCAGTCCCACGGGCATACGCTATCAATGCCCAAAGCGTATTCTCTCGCGCGGTGCGTACTGCGTCAGTTTCGGTGGTCTGGGTGCAGATCGTATCGTAGCCGAGCAAGTGTTGCGTTGTCTCGCGCCCATGGGGATCGAAGCCGCGCTGCAAGCCATCGAGAAGCTGCAAGGCGCAGAAGACGAGCGCCATGTTCAGAAGCGGCTGGCGCTTGAGAAGGCCCGTTATGAGGTGTGCCACGCGCAGCGGCAGTATGACGCCGTGGATCCCGCGAACCGTCTGGTCGCTGGCACGCTGGAGAGGCGCTGGAATGATGCGATGACGGTGCAGTCCCGGCTAGAGGATGAGCTCGCCGAACTGACGCGGCAACGGCCCTGTGCGCTTGGCAAAGAGGCCCGGCAAAGCCTGCTTGCTCTGGCCCATGACTTGCCGCAGTTGTGGGATCACCCCGCGAGTTCACCTGATATCAAGAAGCGTATCCTGCGCACCGTGATCAACGAAATCGTCGTCAGTGCCGATGGCGACTCGGTGCGAATGATCGTACACTGGCAAGGCGGTGATCACACGGAGTTACGGCTGAAGAAGGCGCCGACTGGCAGGCATCGTTACGTGACCAGCGTCGATACTCTTGAGCTGATTGCATCGTTGGCGCGCCATCAGCCGGATCAACGCATCGCCGCGACGATCAATCGATTGGGACACCGCACGGCGCACGGACAAACATGGACGGCCACCAGGGTATGTGCAATCCGCAAGGGCCACGACATCGCCGCCTATTGTGAGGGTGAGCGCCGGGCCCGGGGCGAACTGACCATCGAAGAAGTCGCTGCCGTCATGAGGGTCGCGCCGCGTGTCGTGCTACGCCTGATCCACCAGAAACACCTGAAAGCAACCCAAGCCTGCCGCAATGCTCCTTGGACCATACGACAAGCCGCCCTCGACGAGTATCTGGTCGCAAAGGCCGCGAAAAGTCCATCGACACCCGATCCGGATCAACTGATCCTGGAAATTCAATAACATACGAAGGAGTGCAGTATGAAAGAGAATCGAA
>NZ_JAQQDU010000206.1:0-2557 GCF_046027825.1 Paraburkholderia sediminicola | reverse complement strand
AAGGACGAAACCGCTCGCGCGGTAATGGGGCTCCGGTTGAGCTCTGGTGGCAGGTGAGAGCAAACCGACTCTGTTTCCATGTTGGGTACGAGGCAATCCGCCTCGTTCCTCAACAGGAGCAGAGCCATGACTCACACCAGCCAGGATATCAGTCCGCTGCGCCAGCACATGATCGACGACATGCGCATGCGCAAGCTCGCACCGCAGACGCAGGCCGGCTATGTCCGCGTGGTCCGTCAGTTCGCCGCTTTCCTCGGGCGCCCGCCCGACACCGCCACCGTCGAGGACCTGCGGCGCTACCAGCTGCATCTGGTCGACCACGGCATCTCGCCCGTGTCGCTGAATGCCGCCATCACCGGACTGAAGTTCTTCTTCGAGATCACGCTCAACCAGCCCGGGCTGATGGCGAGGATGCAGCCGGTGCGCGTGCCCCGCACGCTACCGGTCGTGCTCAGCCCTGACGAGGTGGCCCGCCTGATCGCCGCCGCCGGCAACCTGAAGCACCAGACGGCACTCTCAGTCGCCTACGGTGCCGGGCTGCGTGCGAGCGAAGTGGTGGCGCTGAAGGTCGGCGACGTCGACAGCCAGCGCATGACGCTGCGCATCGAGCAGGGCAAGGGCCGCCGCGACCGCTACGCGATGCTCTCGCCGGTCCTGCTCGAGCGCCTGCGTGTCTGGTGGCGCGTGGCCCATGCGCAGGGTCGCATGCTCGAAGGCGGCTGGCTGTTTCCCGGCCTCGATCCGGTGGACCCGCTCAGCACGCGGCAACTGAACCGCGCCATCCATGCCGCCGCAGAAGAGGCACACCTCGGCAAGCGCGTATCCATGCATACGCTGCGCCATAGTTTCGCGACACACCTGCTCGAACAGAAGGAGGATATCCGTGTGATCCAGGTGCTGCTGGGGCACAAGAAGCTCGAGACCACCTCACTCTATACCCAGGTGGCCACCGACCTGCTGCGCAAGGTGATCAGCCCGCTGGACCGCCTGCCTTCCGAGTAGGCCAGCACCGCGCGGAGCGCCCCGTGCTGGAGGTCGCGGACATCTTCCGCGTCCACGGGCCAGCGTGGCGACAGACTGTACCGCTGAGCCTGGGACAGCTGAAGGTCATGTCGGCCATCGAACAGTGCCGCACCGCGGCGCTGGGTGGACATGTGTTGCGCTGTTCCGGCTGCGCAAAGCTGGAGATCTCCTATGACTCGTGTCGCAATCGCCATTGTCCGAAGTGCCAGGCGAGCGCCGCACACCGGTGGCTCGAGGCACGTCAGGCCGACCTGCTGCCCGTGGAGTATTACCACGTGGTCTTCACGCTGCCCGCCACGATCAGCGCGATCGCCTGGTACAACAAGGCGCTGATCTACGGCCTGCTGTTCGATGTTGCCGCCGAGACCCTGCGTACCATCGCAGCCGATCCGAAGCATCTGGGCGCGCAGACTGGCGCGACGCTGGTGCTCCATACGTGGGGCTCGGCACTCACACACCATCCCCACGTCCACGGCATCGTCCCCGGTGGTGGCCTGTCACCCGACGGTGAGCGGTGGGTCGCCTGCCGGCCCGGCTTCTTCCTGCCCGTGCGCGTGCTCTCACGGCTGTTCCGGCGACGTTTCCTGGAAGAACTCGCTGCAGTGCATCGTCATGGCGAGTTGCGATTCTTCGGCGAGTACGCCGCGCTCGCCGATCCTGCCGTCTTCGCCCAGTGGCTCGCGCCGCTACGCGCATGTGAATGGGTCGTGTATGCGAAGCGCCCGTTCGCGGGACCCGAGGCCGTGCTCGCCTACCTGTCACGCTACACGCATCGCGTGGCCATCTCCAACCAGCGGCTCGTTGCGCTCGATGAACGCGGCGTGACCTTCCGCTGGAAGGACTATCGCGCGAAGGGGCGCACCCGCTACAAGACCATGACCCTGGGCGCGCACGAGTTCATGCGCCGCTTCCTGCTGCACGTGCTGCCCGGCGGCTTCCACCGCATCCGCCACTATGGCCTGCTCGCCAATCCCGTGCGGCGGCAGAATCTCGCGAAGATACGCGAGCTGCTGCATGTCACGGCCGCCGGCGCGCAGGCCGCCGCTACCGATGACCCACCCGGCAATCTCCCGCCGCGCTTCATCTGCCGGCACTGTGGCGCGCCGATGATCGTCATCGAGGTCCTCCAGCGCAGCGCACCGATCCGCGCACCACCCGCACAGCGAGCCGCAGCATGAGCGCACGTGTTTCGAGACGTCCAGACCGACCGTCGGCTCTCCGGCAACGGGACCCGATAGCGGACGGTTGCGTCCTTCACATGCATCAGGCGGTTTCGCGCCCTGTGCACCGCCAGGAACGCCGGCCGGACCGCTTCGTCAACGTGCATCCCGTCGACATCCACCCGCTTCGCCTGATCTCACCATCAGCCCGACGTCGCATGCGACCGCTCCAATCCCCATAGCGATACAGGTTCCGGCCGCATCGGGACACTCCGCGGTTTCCTCCATCGGGGTTTGTACGACGCCTGCCCGCATGCTCCTGTGGCGTCCGCCCATGCGCACGGTCAAGGGCAGGCATCCTACAAACCTAAACA
>NZ_JAQQDU010000205.1:0-2583 GCF_046027825.1 Paraburkholderia sediminicola | reverse complement strand
TTGAACTAAACCGCTGACGCGGTATGGTGGCTGGCCGACGTCCCCGTCCTGGCCGGCGCCGCGGGCATTCCTTTCCGGGTGCGACGATGACAGTGCAATTCACCGCACCTGCTCATCCCGAAAGGAGTCCTGCCATGACACCCCTACGTCAGCGGATGGTCGAGGATATGCGCGTTCGCAATCTCTCGGCCAATACCCAACGCGCGTACCTGCAGCAAGTTGGCGCCTTCGCGAAGCACTTTGGCCGCTCCCCGGCGACGCTGGGACCCGAAGAGATCCGCGCCTGGCAACTGCACCTCGTCGAGGTTCGGCAACTGGCGCGCAGCAGCCTGGTTACCGCGACCGCCGCGCTACGCTTTCTCTACACGGTTACGCTCAAACGCGACTGGGCAGTCGACGACATCGTCATGTCGAAGCAGCCACGCACACTACCGGTGATCCTGAGTCGCGAGGAGGTCACCGCTTTCTTCGAATCAATCAGGAGCCTCAAACACCGCGCGATCCTGATGACGGCATACGCGGGCGGCCTGCGTATTTCGGAAGTGACGCGGCTGAAGGTCAACGACATCGACAGCCAGAGGATGGTGCTGCGCATCGAGCAGGGCAAAGGCCAGGTCGACCGCTATGTGATGCTCTCGCCACGGCTGCTGGAAATCCTGCGCAGTTACTGGCAGACCGGTCGACCCGAGCACTGGCTCTTCCCGGGACGGTTCGCTGACCAGCCCGTCGTTCCTGCGACGATACGGCTGGCGTGCCAGCAGGCCCGGCGCCGGGCCGGCATCAGCAAGCCGGTCACGCCACACTCGCTGCGCCACGCGTTCGCCACCCATCTGCTCGAATCGGGCACAGACGTGCGTACCATCCAGCTGCTGCTCGGCCACCGCAGCCTCGCCACCACCTCGCGTTATCTGAAGGTGGCTACCAGCACAATCTGCGCGACCATAAGCCCGTTTGACCTGCTCCCTCAACCAGTTGCGCCTGACCCGCCAGAAGAACCACCCGCAAACGTCTGAGCACGTCCATGAAGACTGCTCAACTGGAAGTGGCAGATGTATTGCGTCGCTACGGCACCGCGTATCGTCAAACCCATGCCGGGTCACTCAGTCTCGCCCAGCGGCGCGTCATGAGCGCGGTTGAGCTATGCCGGACCGCTGCGCTCGGCGGACATGTCGAACAGTGCGATGCCTGCGGCCATCAGCGCATCGCCTATAACAGCTGCCGGAATCGCCACTGTCCCAGGTGCCAGTCACTTGCCCGGGCACAATGGCTCGACGACCGTCAGGCCGATCTGCTGCCGGTACCGTACTTCCACGTGGTGTTCACGATCCCGCAGGAGATCGCTGCGATCGCCTACCAGAACAAGGCGGTGGTCTACGACATCCTGTTCCAGGCCACCGCCGAAACACTGCAGACCATCGCTGCTGATCCGAAACACCTCGGCGCTGACATCGGCTTCATCGCGATCCTCCACACCTGGGGGCAGAACCTGCTGCACCATCCACACCTGCACTGCGTGGTGCCAGGTGGCGGTCTGGCGCCGGACCACTCACGCTGGATTGCCTGCCGTCCTGGTTTCTTCCTGCCGGTGCGCGTGCTATCACGCCTGTTCCGGCGTCTGTTCCTCGAGCGGTTGCAGCGTGCCTTTGAGACCGGGCGCCTGCGGTTCTTCAACGCCCTCGCGCCCCTGCAGCATGTGCAGGCGTTCGCCCGCTATCTGGATAGCCCGCGACGCGCGGAATGGGTGGTGTACTCCAAGGAACCGTTCGGCGGGCCGCAGCAGGTACTCGGCTACCTGGGGCGTTACACGCATCGCGTCGCCATCTCGAACAATCGCCTGATCGCCATCGCTGATGGACACGTCACGTTCCGCTGGAAAGACTACCGCCATGAATCCGCACAGCGCGTGATGCGGCTCGACGCACCGGAGTTCATCCGCCGCTTCCTGCTTCACGTGCTGCCGCGCGGACTGCAGCGTATCCGTCACTACGGGTTCCCCAGCAACCGGCGCCGCGAAACCGGACTCGCCGAATGCCGGCGTCTGCTCGAGGTCATACCACCGCGCGCGACTGCCACTGATGAACTCAGCCAGGACTATCGTGACCACTATGCCAGACTCACCGGTCGATCCTTGCGCGACTGTCCAGCGTGTGCGCGCGGACACATGGTATGCATCGGACTCCTCCCGCATCACGCCCGGCCGCGGGCACCTCCGGCTGGTGTGCCGTGACGTCCGCGCCTTCACGCTCCGCGCACCTGTCCGGACAACCGTTCGCCCGGTTGCGGCAGCGCTTTGGCCACGCCGCGGCGATCACGGTGCCACTGCGCACATCGTACCGTCCGTCACGATCGTACAAGCGTCCTCGCAACCTTCACACGCAGCAGCGGCACGTCTTCCACAACGCATCCAGCACCGCCATCTGCAACATCACGGTCATCACCCTGATTCAATGCCCATAGCTGCTGACGCCAGCGGAGCGGTTTAGCTCAAAGAATTTTTAGCGAAGCGGACGCGGATTTCATACCGTGCCTGCGTTCATCCCGGTGCGCCGCTTCCGCTCCGCTAAAAATCCTCTGCCTTATCAC
>NZ_JAQQDU010000204.1:0-2807 GCF_046027825.1 Paraburkholderia sediminicola | reverse complement strand
GTTTGTCGGTGAAACCAACGGTGTCGCCGACGAAGAACTCTTCGCGTTGTGCGCGCGGTGGCGGCGCCGGTTCGGGATGAATCGGGGCGGCCGTGCTATCGGGAACGATCGCCGCATATGGTAGTGCCCAGCGCCGCCGGCTCACACTGTCCTGAACGATCGCCTGTGCGTGTCGAAGCTCGACGACGGTGCCCTGCGACGGAGGTCCCAGCGGATTGTCGCCGATATAACTGACGGCCATTCCGAGGTGCAGGCGCTGACGTACTTCCAGAATGCGTCGAGGGTCATTGAGCATTTTTCCGATGGCGAGATAAAGGCGATACAGCTCGGCGCTGGGCGCCTGCCGAAGTGAGTCGAGAATGTCCATGAACGTGAAGGCGTTTAACGGGCGAGCGGCAACAGTTCGTGCGCGCGATTGACAGGATACGACGGCAACTTCTCGAGCGCGTCCTTGAGCCACGCATAAGGTTCGAAGCCGTTCAGGCGAGCCGTGCCGAGGAGTGAATACATCGTGGCAGCCGCTCTAGCACCACGCGGCGAGCCCGCGAATGTCCAATTGACTCTCCCCAGGGCGATAGGGCGAATTTGACGCTCGAGAGCGTTGTTATCAGGCAGCAGGATACCATTCCCGGTGTAGCGAATGAGTGCCTGCCAATGACGTAACGCATAGCCGAACGCCTTTGCGAGCGGCGCCTGAGCTGGCAAACCGATGACGTTGCCTTCCAGCCATTGCCGGAACCGCGCAAGTATCGGCAGCGCCTCGGCTTGCCGCGCCGCATATTTGAGATCAGGTGTTTGGTCCCGGATCCGCGACTCGATCGCATACAGGCTGGCAATCCACTGCAGCGCCTGCGCCGCAAGTCCCGGTTTGCTCTGCGCCTTCGCGATTTCGAAGAAGCGTCGACGGCAATGGGCCCAACATCCGACCTCGACGATGTCTCCGGTTTCGTAGAGTGCGCCATGTCCACTGTACGCGTCCGCCTGCAGATAACCTTTGTACTTCTGCAGGTACCGCAGCGGATGCGAACCGGAGCGCGATTGCGCGAACTCGAACACGACCGCCGGCGGGTGGTCGACCCAGACGCCGTTCTCCTCGCGCTGGCCCGCGCCCAGGTATCCCCACAATCGTGCTGTGCGCGTCGCCGTGCGACCCTTCTCGAGCAATGGCAGTGTCGTGTCACCCACGTGCATGCGAGGTGCCTGCAGCTGGTGAGCCCGTAGCGGTGGCAGCAGCACTTCGAGCAGTTCGGCTGCCGCCAGCTTCCATTCGCACAGCGTTGCCCGGGGAAGATGCACACCGCGTCGTGCATAGCGCATCTCCTGCCGGTTCAAAGGCAGGTGATCGACGTAGGTGTTGACCAGAATGTTGGCCAGCAGGCTCGCGCTCGCATTGCTCTTCGGCAGCGGCGAGGGCTGGGCACTTGCGGTCACAATGGTCGACTCGCCATCCTTCTTCGCCGCGTACTTGAAGCGGATATGCTCAATAACGGTGAGCGTGGACGGCTCGTAGTGCAGCGTCTCGCTGCGCTCTTCGCCGATGCGCTCGAGCGTATCGAATGCGGCCTTCTGTTCGTCGCTCAGATCGTATTCGATACGCGTGCGCGGCAGGTCCTTCGACAGGGCGGGACGCCCCTTGCGGGTATGGCCCGCCACCGGAGTCTTGGCCGGCTCGGGCGGAACAGGTAACTCCGTGGCGGCATCGAACAGTTCCGCCTGGCCCGCCAGCCGCTCGGAACTGACGCCGAAGCGCGCGCGGTTCGCCTGGGCAATCTGGTGCTGCAGCGCTTCCAGCTGCTCCCACAGCACGCATGCCAGCCGGTTCTGTTCGAGCGCGAAGGCTTGCAGCGCATCGGGCTCGACCGGCAATTCCGCGACAGTGATGGCGGTGGGCGGCATGGCTATCATGATGCCCAACTCGCGCTACGTTTACAAGATCGGGGAGCGTTGTATCTGCGCAGGCGAGAGCAAAGTCAACTCACACGCGTCACCGCGACGGCGCGATGCGGCTCGCGCGCCGGGATCTCTATGCCCTCGAGCCAGGCGTTGAGTTCGGCAAGCGTGAAGCCGCGTTGCGCGAGCGCCAACGGTGATGGAAAGCGGTGCCGTTCAAGGCGCTTGTACCAGAGCGCGAAGCCGGTGCGATCCCAGTATAGACATTTGACTTTCGAGCGATCCCGGCCGACGAACACGAACAGATTGCCCGAGACAGGGTTCTGGGCAAGCAGCGGTTCGACCAGATACGACAGCCCATCAATCGATTTGCGCATGTCGACCGGCTCACGGCAGATATACGCACGGACATCGGCTCCGATCAGCACCGTGCGCCTCCAAGCTGTCCGAGCACGAAACGCACGATGCGCTCGGCATGAGCACCGGTCAGCTCGATGCGAACACCGGCGAGCGACAACGTCACCCGATCACGCGAAGACGACGGAGCGTCCACCGCCGATGGCGGCGCCTGAATGGCTGGTGCGGTGTCCGGATGGGAAGCGATAAATGCCGCGTCGGGTGTGACCGCGAGCGGGCGCGCCTCTGCACGTGCCTGGCCCGAGAGCTTCTTGCGCCACAGGCCGAATGTACTAACGGTGAGCCCCTGCTCATGACAGAAACGTCGAACGCCGAGTCCGCTTGCTGTCCACGCCATGATCATCTCGCGCCAGAATGCCTCGCCTTGCCGCGGGCGTCGCGCACCCGTCGGTACAGCCGTTTCTCCCGTTGTGTCGTCCATCGCATGGCTCCGTCGTTACGATGGCAACACATTCGCACCGCGCTTACGTGCGTTCAAGACGGGATGCGCTGACGGATAC
>NZ_JAQQDU010000203.1:0-3328 GCF_046027825.1 Paraburkholderia sediminicola | reverse complement strand
TCTACGGACGTTGGCCCACGCTTTCACGCGGACGTTCGAACGTCGGCTTCCTCCCAGACACCGGACCTTCGTGCGCGGATCATATCAGTTGCGTTGTCGGCCACAGCCGTCATGCGCGCCGAATCCTAAGCAAAGACGAATCGGCTTTCGGACGTTATTTACGGTTGCACGCTACACGGTCAATCCCGAGGGGCAAAGCGCGCAGGGGCAGTCATGGCCTGAACTAGCTATTGAGGCCGTCAAGCTTAGCGGTTACACGCTGGAGCAGTTTCTTCCGGGGCCACGGAACGCGCCGATCTCCGTTTTACCATCAACAATCGCCACTCGTGTTTCTGGGCATGCTCAGCTCGTCAACCGTCAGAAGACGCCCGTCATCTGACGCCCTTAGCTGCTTCCCTCTTCGATACCCTTGCGCAGCAAAGCGCCCGAAATCGCCGAGAGTGCATCAGCAAGCCGTCTTACCGTCTCCGGGGGTGGTAGGGGCAACTTGAGGCTGCGTGCGCCTGTGGCAGGGTCGCGTTCGACCCACGGGTGGGCGACGCCGGCCCCATCGGCCGACGCGCTCAGCGCTGATACCAGTTCCACGCCGAACTGCAGCAAACCGGACCAGGGCTCAGGACTCACGTCTTGGGGCGCTGCTTCGATGACAGTGGCTTTTGGTCGGGTCCCGGCAAGGACGATGTTGGTTTCCAAGGTCGTCGCGTTTTCCTTCAATTCGCCGGATGCAGCAGCGACATTAACCGCCTCTTCCATCGGGGCCATTGCCTCGCCCTCGCCCATACGGCCTGTGACGTTTTCCACGTCCTTCATGAAGCGGTTGAGACGCGAGCCCCCGAGCGAAATCTCGGCTGCGCCGCCGTCGAGGATGCCCGCGGACAGGGAGCGCTTAAAAGCCAGCACCGACAGCATGCCCTCTTCGATCGTTCCTTTGGCAACGTAGTTGACGATTTGTACGGGCTTCCGCTGCCCCATGCGGTGAACACGCGCGATACGCTGCTCAAGCACCGCCGGATTCCACGGCAGATCCATGTTCACGAGCGTCGAGGCGTGTTGCAGGTTGAGTCCCGTGCTGCCCGCGTCCGTCGACAGGAAGACACGGCAGTCCGCATCGCTGCGGAAACGCTCTACCAGCGCAGGCCTCTTTTCCGATGGCACGCCGCCGTGGAAGCTAACGTACCCGATGCCGAGTTTCTTGAGCCGGCGAATGACGATTTCATGAGTCCGCGTCCATTGGCTGAAAACCACCGCTTTCGCTTCCGGCTGGACGAAGAGACCCTCAAACAACGCCGCCAACTCGTCAGCCTTGACGCCATGGTCAGTTTCCTGGTCCAGGAGATAGGTGCTGTTGCACGACATGCGCATGTTCTGCAAGGCGCAGGTGAGTCGTCGCTGGTCCTGGTCAGACAGAAACTTCGTTTTGCGCCAGCGCTGGACAATTTTGGCCACGGTGTCCGCGTTCTCCGTGTGATGAGCCATCTGCATCTCGGTCATCGGCACCAGTAGGTTCTGGTCGGTACGGTTCGGCAACTGGAGCAGCACCTCGGACTTGCGCCGGCGGATCATGATCGGCGCCAAGCTCTCACCGATCTTCTCAAGTCTGGTGTAACCCGTCACACGTCCGGCTTCATCCTTAAGCTGGTGCTCATGCAGCAGCTTCCAGGTGGGTCCGAGACGATGCTGGTCGACGAACTGGACGATGGAAACGAGTTCTTCCAGCTTGTTTTCGAGTGGTGTGCCCGTCAGCACAACGGCATAGGGACTGTCGATGCGCTTGAGTGCTTTCGCCGCGATGGTGTTCCAGTTCTTGATGCGCTGTGCTTCGTCCACGATCACAAGCTCAGGTGCCCATGCGGAGATCAGGTCAAGGTCGGATTTCAGCTTCTCGTAGTTGGTGATCTTGCAGAAATCTTCCTCGGCGTATTCGTTCTGCCTCTGCACGAGGCCTCCAGCGACCACTCGCGACGCGCGGCCGGAGAAGCGAAGAATCTCGCTCTGCCACTGATACTTGAGCGACGTCGGGCAGACCACGAGTACCTTCGACACCCCGAAATGCCGCGCCAGAATCTCCGTTGCCGCAATAGCCTGAATGGTCTTTCCCAAGCCCATTTCGTCGCCGATCAAAGTACGCCCGGCGCGCACTGCAAACAACGCGCCTTCGGCCTGATAGGGGTAGAGCGGCGCCTTGAGTAGCTTCTTCAGTAGAGGGTCGGCAGCACCACGCGGGAACAAGTTGTCCAGCGCCGCGCCGCGCCGCGACGCATCCCTCCGGCCTGCGACGAAATTGAGCGCGTCGTCGTAGGCGTGCAATTCGTGACCTGTCTTCGCCGCATTGGCGAGAAAACGTCCCAGTTCGTTGAAACGAACCTCCGGTAACCGCCAACCATGAGATACGTCAAACAACGCCGCGGCGGCCTTCGCCACCCCCGCCGGACAATCTGTACCGGCGCGAAAATGGATCGTTCGCTCACCGTCGTTGCGCAGATACAGTTCCGAAAATGCAGGCTGGAAGCCGCGGGCAAAAGCCGCCTTGGCACCGCGTTTTTTTACCAGTCTGGCGAGCGTGAATTCGATATGCTTGCAGGTACCCAATTCGTTGGTCGCATAGTCAGGACAGGCACAGAAGTTTTCTCCCGGCCGTGTCCCGCGGATCGCCACACGATAATTGGATTTCGACTCCGGATTGCCGACGCGAAACTCGGAGAAAAACGGCTCCGTCCCGAGATTCTCCAGCCCGAACACCTGCTCGCGCCCAAATTGCCGGCGCAAAGCGCGCTGCCAATCGGCGGGAGACATGTGATCCGGGGCGTGAGTACGAGAAAGCTTCGGGGCTTCAGCCGCCTTGGCAACATTGCGCTTGCGTTTCATAACTTCCGCATAATCATGGGTTGATAGATACCTAGCTTGTCGACTCCGCATCCCCGGCATATTTCTTCGTGCGCAACTCTTCGAGCACTTTGTCCCTCAGCTTCCACGCATCACCTTTGATGCCGACTATCAGTTCCGCCCAGGGAGCGCCAGGCCGCAAGTTCCCTCCACCGTTACCACACTGCGTGGGTGCCGGTGTCGCTCAGCGGTGCCGGTCCTGGAGTTGCTATGCGCTAACGCCGCACCGTCGAAGCATCCTGTCCTTAGAGAATCTAACGAGGCTCCGCCTCAGATCCATGAGTGGTATTGGTGACTGCGTGACGCTCGGGGTGTAGCGTAGCCTCGCGCGCCCCGGCTCGGACAAGCCCAGAGACGTACGAGCTCGAAGCTCAATGGGGTCCGAATACCCGTGGACGACCGGACCCATACATGACGCTATCACAGAGTGTGTGCGATGTTCTAG
>NZ_JAQQDU010000202.1:0-3350 GCF_046027825.1 Paraburkholderia sediminicola | reverse complement strand
TTATCAGTAAGCGGTGATTGCGGCCCACATAGCTTCCTGATGCCAGCAGGCGCAGCATGTGTCCACCTCAACAACAGGTGGACACCTCATGACACAGACTCCCGATGTCCCGAAGCTCGAGCCCATCGGCACAAGCGGTGATGGCCGGCGGCACTACTACGACGAGCAGGCCAGGCAGGCGCTGGTCGAGGCCTGCCTTCAGCCAGGCGCATCCCTGGCGGGGCTGGCACTCAAGGCCGGCGTGAACGCGAACCTGTTGCGCAAGTGGGTCGGCAAGCACCGGGCGAAGCGCGACGCCGCCGCCGCGGCGCCGGTAACTGGAGGTGTGCCGGCGGCGTTCATTCCAGTCGTCGAGGTGGAGGAGGTTGCGACGAGACCCGCGCCGCCCGCGGAGTCAGAACCGCTGCCCGCGCCCCGCCAGCCGGCACGTGCGTCGCAACGTCCGCCGTTGTCCTCGCGCGTGGTAGCGCAGTTGCCAAACGGCGTAAGCGTTGAGCTTGAGTGCACGGGACAGGATGCCGCACTGGTGACGGCCATGATCGAAACGCTGGGACGCTGCCATGTTCCGGCTCGACGCTGACCTGCGGGTCTACCTGCACCGCGAGGCGGTCGATTTCCGGGCCGGGATTAACGGTCTGGTCACGCGGGTCGAACAGTCGATGCAGCTTGATCCGTTTGCCCGTGCCGTCTTTGCGTTCCGCAACCGGCGGGCCAACCGCATCAAGCTGCTCTTCT
The DNA here is from genome assembly GCF_046027825.1 of Paraburkholderia sediminicola. Lineage (GTDB taxonomy): Bacteria > Pseudomonadota > Gammaproteobacteria > Burkholderiales > Burkholderiaceae > Paraburkholderia > Paraburkholderia sediminicola_D. The sequence goes on along the minus strand of NZ_JAQQDU010000202.1, from coordinate 2,615 downwards.
ATGACCGCTCGGGTTTCTGGCTGATGATGAAGCGCCTGGAGGCAGACCATTTCGTATGGCCACGCCGGCAGCAAACGGTGGTCGAGCTGACGAGCGAGCAGCTGCACTGGTTGCTTGATGGCATCGATATCGATGCGGTGCGCCGTCACCCGGAACGGCAGTACCGGTACACGGGCTGACGGTTTGCCCCGCGCTGCGGCCGTTGCCTGTAAACAACGACGGGGCAATGGTGACCTGGCCGTCATCCCGGCCAGGCGCTATCCTGGGTGGTATGGATGCCAACAAGCCCAACCCCTCCCTCGTGGACGATCTCAAACACCTCCCGCACGATGCGCTGATCGCGCGCATTCTCGAGCTTGAGAACCGCAACCACCAGCTCGCGCAGCGGATCGCCCAGCTCGAGGAGCAGTTCCGGCTCGCGCAGAGCAGGCGCTTTGCCCCGAGCAGCGAGAAGCTCAAGGACCGCGCATTCGACGAAGCCGAGCAGATGGCCGCGGCAGCGCCATCCGGGGACGACGAGCCGGACGACGCGTTCGCGCTGCCGGACACGGGGCTGCCGCAGCCCGATGAGCCCGCCCGCGGCAAGCGTGGTCGCAAGCCGCTGCCGGCAGAACTGCCGCGTCAGCGCATCGAGTACGACCTGCCCGAAGACCAGAAGGTCTGTCCGTGCTGCCGCAGCGCGATGCATCGCATGGGCGAAGAAGTCAGCGAACAACTGCACATCGAAGTGAAGGCCTCGGTGCTGCAGCATGTTCGCTTCAAATACGCATGTCGCCACTGCGAGCGCAATGCCGAGCGCACGCCGATCGTGACCGCGCCGATGCCGGCGCAGCCGCTGCCCGGCAGCAACGTCAGCGCGGCGATCATCGCGACCGTGACGGCTGGCAAATATGTCGATGGCACACCGCTGTACCGGATGGAAGACGCGCTGGCGCGCGCGAACATCCCCGTAAGCCGCGGCACGCTGGCCAACTGGATCATCCGGCCCGCCGAGCTCCACTACAGCCGACTGTACGACGCGCTGCGCCGCACGCTGCTGTCGCAGCCGCTGATTCATGGCGACGAGACGACGGTACAGGTGCTCAAGGAGCCGGGCAAGACCGCGCAAAGTCAGTCGTACATGTGGACCTATCGCAGCGCCGAGGACTGCGAGCAGCCGGTGGTGCTGTTCGACTACCAGCCCGGGCGCGGCCAGGAGTATCCGCAGGCGTTTCTCGCCGGCTATGAGGGTATGTTGATGACCGATGGTTACGCCGCGTGGCGCACGCTCGAAGGTCCGACCCACTTCGGATGTCTTGCCCATGCCCGCAGAGCGTTCGTCGATGCGCTCAAGGGGCAGAAGAAGCCAGGTGGTCGCGCAGCGCAGGCGCTTGAGTACTTCAAGGCCCTATACCAGCTCGAGACGCTCGCCAGAGCGGATCTGCCCGAAGGCGAGACGCGCACGGCCTACACGTACCGGCTGCGCCAGCAGCACAGCGTGCCGCTGCTCACGGCCTTCAAGGCGTGGCTGGACGAACACGAGTCGCTGGTGCTGCCCGAGAGTCTGCTCGGCAAGGCGATCGCCTACACGCGCAATCAATGGAAGTACCTCAGCCGCTACGTCAGCGATGGCCATGCGCCCCTCGATAACAACGTCATGGAACGGGATATCAGACCCTTCTGTACCGGTCGCAAGTCATGGTTGTTCCATGACACGGTCGCCGGTGCGAAAGCGAGCGCAATGGTCTACAGCCTGATGCTCACGTGTCGCGCTTGCAAAGTCGAGCCGTATGCATACCTGCTCCACGTGCTCACGGAGTTGCCTCAGCGGGCACCGGATTCCGATATCAGTGACCTGCTGCCGTTCAACTTCGCCAAACAGCAAACTGCGACGCCAGCTTCCGCCTGAACGACAAATTGCTCGCGCGCCCCTGTTCGCTGTTACCCGGTAACGGTGAACAGTGAACACTATTGGCCGACGTTGAAGTAGACGTCCCATTGCGTCGAGCCGGGATCGAGCCTGCGCGCACGATCCCGTCGTCGGCCCGCACAATCAGACGCTCCTGATGGGTATTCCGGTGAACGTAAGCGCAGATTCCGGAAAGCTCAGGAATCGGTCACGTTCGTCCGGAATGGCCGGTCACGATGAAACGGAATGCCCGGTCACGCTCGTCCGGAATCGTCGGTCATGTTGGCCCGGAATACCCACGCATCCAGGCTGGGCACTCGCCTTGCCGATAAAACGTCATCCGTTACCCGGTAACGACGGCGCGCTACCGGGGACCGTTGAAATAGAGATCCCACGGCTTCGAATCCGGATCGAGCCTGCGCAAGATCGCGTCGTCTGCTCGCGAGATCAACCGCTCCAACATCTGACGCTTCGTGGCCGCGTAGCGTCCGGCCAGTCGTGCAAGAGCAAGATCGGCTTCTGTACTGATCCACATGTCCAGCCGACGCTCTCCGTTGCCGTCCTTGCCCGCCGAGGCTCGCCTTGCGCGCCAGGCCGCCTGCCGCTGTGCTGTCGTCTGCGCCATCCTGCGACTCCTCATCATTGTTACCCGGTAACAATCCGGTTCCTCAACGTTACCGGGTAACGACGCGATTCCTCAAGGTGTGGCGGATTGAGCGATTACAAT
>NZ_JAQQDU010000201.1:0-3667 GCF_046027825.1 Paraburkholderia sediminicola | reverse complement strand
AATAGCACCATTGTTGTGTCAAACTGGCGCCTATGAAAACGCGCCAGACACCGTCACCCGAACCTCACCCGGCGGATTTTCCCGATGCCGACGAACTGGCCATGCTGCGCGCCTGGTATGCCGGCATGCCGGTTCGCCAAGCCGTGGAACGCTATCTGCCGGCATGCATCGGGGCAGGGCAGTCGGCGCGCGGCGTGCTCGGCGCAGTTCGCCGGCGGCTGGCCAAGGTCGCGCGGCAGGTCAGCCGGCCGGATCTCGCCACGGTTTTTGCGCACCCTGACGGTGAGCGTTTGCGGGAAGCGAAGACGGTCGCAGAAGCGCTTGAGGTCCTGCGCCATGCGCGTATGCCGACTCCGCAGATCAGCGACGACATTGGCCTCTGGCTGCCGGCGCGAGCGGTCGCCACCCTGCGCACCCACGGTATTTCAACGCTGGCAGGTCTCACAGTACGGATTCCGCGCCGGCGCCAGTGGTGGAAGATCATTCCCGGCCTTGGCTCCGCCAGTGCGCGGCGTATCGAGGCGTTCTTCGCCGCGCACCCGGCGCTGACGGAGCGGGCGAGAGCGCTCATCGCCGTCTCGCCGGCCAGCAGCATCGTCCCGTGGGAACAGCTGTGGCTACCGCACGCGGTTGACGGTTCGACCGGCGCCTATCGCGCGCCGCGCGCCACCTGCACGCTCGATGCCAACAACGATTACCAGGCGGTGCAGGCGTGGCTGTCGCTGCACGAGTCCGCCGCGACGCAGCGCGCGTACCGCAAGGAGGCCGAGCGGCTCATCCTGTGGGCGATCGTCGAGCGTGGGCGCGCGTTGTCGTCGCTCACCACCGAGGACGCGGTCGCCTATCGCGCGTTCCTGCGCCGACCGACGCCGCGGGAACGCTGGGTGGGACCGGTCCGGCCGCGCAGCGCGCCCGACTGGCGCCCATTCTCCGGCGGCCTGTCAGCCCGCTCGGCGGCCTATGCGCTGTCCGTGCTGGGCGCGCTGTTCCGCTGGCTCATCGAGCAGCGGTACCTGCTCGCGAATCCGTTTGGCGGGGTCAAGGTGCGGGGCAGCGCCCGCGCGGGCGTGCTGGACACGTCGCATGTGTTTACTGAAGGGGAATGGCAGCTGCTCCGGGCAATCGCCGACGGCCTCGAGTGGTCATACGACTGGGCGCCCGAGGCAGCACAGCGACTGCGCTTCATCCTGGACTTCGGCTATGCGACCGGCCTGCGGGCGAGCGAACTGGTGGGCGCGACGCTCGGCGATATTGAGACCGACGCGCGCGGCGACCATTGGCTCAAGGTCGTCGGGAAAGGACGCAAGGCGGGCAGGGTCGCCTTGCCGCCGCTCGCCCGCACCGCGCTCGATCTTCACTTGGTCGAGCGCCGGCTACCCGTGACGCCCAGCCGCTGGCGCCCGGACACGCCGGTGGTCGCGAGTCTCGCCGAGGACGGTGGGGCGGGCATCACCAGCGTACGGCTCTGGAGCGTGTTGCAGCGATTCTTTGCCAAGGCTGCCGACCTCGTCGAGGCCGACAGGCCGGCAGTTGCAGAAAAACTGCGACGGGCAAGTCCGCACTGGATGCGCCACACTCACGCCACCCATGCGCTCGCAGGCGGTGCCGAACTGACCACAGTGCGCGACAACCTCCGTCATGCCTCGATCTCGACGACCTCGATCTACCTGCATAGCGATGACGCGAAGCGGGCGCAGCAGATCGCCGGGGCGTTTGGGAACAGATGAATGCCGGGGACGGCAATTGCTGGTGATGAGATCAAACGGGCCGACCTGCGTTTACCCCGTCCGACTTGATCCGGCCGCCCCGTCCTTTCGGTGCAGGGGATTTTCCGAGGAAGCGAGGCACTACGCGGGTTACACTGGAAAGGAGCGTCAAACGCTTTCTCTCTCGTAACAGGCTCGATTTTCGAGCGCATTACGAGATACGGAAGCATGGAACCCAAACACGCCAAAACCCTCACACCGGCGAAATTCCTCCACCTTCTGCGCGTCACCGAAGCGACCAGTCGCTTTCCTGAACGCGACACTCTGATCCTCTTGCTCGCCATCACACGCGGTACGCGCGTGACCGAGATTGCGCGTCTAGAAGTACATCATGTGCTCTCAAAGTCAGGCACGAGGAAGGAAGAAATCGGCTTGCCCGGTTCGATCACCAAAGGCTGCCGGCCGCGCTGCGTGTTTCTCTCGCACGCGAAGACGGTCGAGGCCTTCGAACGCTACGTCGAGTGGCGATATCGCCGTGGACATGGGGTGTCGCTGGATCGTCGCGAGTACCGTGGCCTGATGCCGCGTGTGGGAGGTTGATCCTCACGCAGAAGGGTGGCGCGTTCGAGCTGAGCGTCAAGCGGCGCGTCAATTTCGAGGGTGAATCGATCGAGTATCTGGCCGCCGATAGCCTTCAGAGCTATGTGACTGGCCTGTACCGTGCCGCAGGGCTCGGAGCCGGTTACAGCAGTCACACTGGCAGACGGACGTTCGCTAGTCGCCTGATGGCGAACGGGCACTCGCTCGAAACGGTGCAGATTCTTTTGGGCCACGCTCACCTCGATCACCTCTCGCCATATTTGGATGTGTCCGAACGCGATCAGCGCGAGGCTGTCGCCGCGATTGATCTCGGCGAGTGACGCATGCCAATCTAGGGTGTCGTTAGTCGTGTAGTGCGTCTGTCATTGCCCTTGCATTTCTATTCTCCTTACCTTAAAGTAAGGAGAATTGGAGGTGTCACTATGACAGCAGCAACTATCACTTCAAAGGGCCAGGTCACGATCCCTGTGGACGTGCGCAATCAGCTTGGCTTGCAGTCCGGCGACCGGATCGAATTCAGCTTCAACGAGGCGACGGGCCGGTATGAGGTCTATCCGGCCACGCGGTCGCTTGCGTCCCTCAAGGGCATCGTGAAGAAGCCCGCGAAACCGGTGTCGATCGAGGACATGAACCGGGCGATCGCCGAGCAGGGGGCATCCGCGCGATGATCGGACTGGATACCAACGTGCTGGTCCGTTATTTCGCACAGGACGATGCCGTGCAGTCGAAGAAGGCGACCGCGCTGATGGAATCCCTGTCGGCCGAGCGGCCGGGGTACGTTTCGCAGGTCGCGCTGGTCGAGGTCGTGTGGGTGCTCGGGCGGTGCTACAGCGTCGAGCGCGAGCAGATGAAGGACCTGATCGACTCGATGATCGGCACCAAGGAACTGGTTGTTGAAGGTGCTGACACGGTGCGCAAGGCACTTCGCGTTTTCGTGGCATCTGCGAAAGCGGATTTCGCGGACTGCCTGATCGAGCGGTCGGGGTACGTAGCCGAGTGCGAGTACACCGCTACTTTCGACGTGACGGCCTCGAAGGTTGCCGGGATGCAGTTGATCAAGTAATGACGGCGCGAGCCGATAACAGGAAAATAGAAGCGAACGATCGGCGTCTGCCGAAACGGAATCAGGATCATGGAAAACATAACAATCGCAACCGCATCAGGAAAGAAGATTTCAGTCAACGCCCGGAAGATCGAGGGAGCGCCTCCCGAGGGTGTCGGCACTGTCTATGTCCTGCTCGATGCCCAAGGAGTTCAGCAACCAGCAAGTTTCGATAGTTTGGAAGGAAGGAATCGGGAGATCGGCTTCTTCGACTGTATCGAATTGGTTGGCTCAACCGCTTACGCGTTCCGCTACCTCA
>NZ_JAQQDU010000200.1:0-3852 GCF_046027825.1 Paraburkholderia sediminicola | reverse complement strand
CTCGCGCATTCGGTCCTCTCGGCTGTCGCGCACGGCGCGCGCGTCGACCTCGACCGCTTCGTTCCGCGCGCGCCGCATACCGTGTTGCCGACTTATCCGTGGCAGCATGAACGATACTGGCTCGAACAGAGCGTCGAAGGCTACAACCTGCTGAACCGCCGTGCCGATCATCCGCTGCTCGGCTACCGGCTGCACGAGCATGTATTCGCATGGGAAAACCAGATCGATCCGCAGCGCTTGCCGATGCTCGCCGATCACGTTGTCGACGGCGGTGTTACGTTTCCGGGCTCTGGCTACGTGGAGATGGCGCTCGCCGCCGCACGGGTATTCTTCGGCACGCCGGATGCCGCGCTCGAAAATCTTGAGATTCGCATGCCGGTCGTGTTTCAGCCTCTGCATGCCAAGCTGTTCCGTTTCCTGATCGACGTACGCACTGCGTCATTCGTGATCGAAACGCGCGATCGCATGAGCGATGCTCCGTGGACCGTGAATGTGACGGGGCGTCTGCTCGCGAGCGGCAACACGCTCGATGCGGACAGCGTCGCCGCGCCGTCGCTGCTCACGTGTCTCGAGGCGTGCTCCTCCATGCCTGGCGACGCGCTCTATGCCAGCACGTCCGCTATCGGGCTGAATTACGGCCCGGCATTTCGCTGGGTGCGCTCCGTGCAGGTGTCCGGAGACGATGCGCTGGCCAACCTTGAGATGCCGCCGATCCTCGGCGGCGCACCAGGGCTCGCCGATTATCTGCTGCATCCCGCTCTGATGGACAGCGGCTTCCATCCGCTCTTTGCCGTGCTCGGACAAGCCGGCGCCGCGTCTGCCGATGCGCGTGCGGCATTCGTTCCGGTTCAGATCGAACGGGTCGACTTCCTGCGTGGCGATTCGGTGCGGCGTGTGCTTGTCCGCGTGCATCGCCGCAGCCCGCATTCGATTGTTGCGTCGTTCACATTTCTCGATGCGCACGATGCGATCGTCGTGCGCCTGTCGGGGTGCCGCCTGCGCCGTGTCGATCTGCTGGGCCGCCGCCGCGCCCCGGCGCGTTTCGCGTACGCGCTCGAAGCGCGGCCGTTGACCGGCGATTTCACGGCTGAGGCGCTGCCGGCGCCCGCCGCGCTCCTCGAACGGGCGAGCCTGCAGGTATCGTCGCGCGAGGACGGCGAGCACCGCACGCGGCATTTGATGGAAACGCTGCCGCTGCTCGACGTGCTCGCGGGCCTGTATGCGCTCCACGCGCTCGACGAGCTGAATGTGTTCGCGTGGCCGAATCCGCAGGCGCAGTCGAATCCGCCACTGCTGACGCGGCTTGCGCAGATTGTCGTCGAAGATGGGCTCGCCCGTTTCGAGGGCGAGCGTCTTGTGCGTGACGATGTGGCCTGCGCGGCCATGCCGGCGCAAGCCGTGTTGTGGCGCGAGGTGCTGGCGTCGTCTCCGGCGCATGTCGCCGAATTGACGCTGCTCGCGCATGTTGGCGCGGCGCTGCCGCGCGTGCTGGGCAATGCGTCGCCAGACACGCTCGCACTGCTTTCGCCGACCGGGCGCAGTCTCGTCGAACAGTTTTTCGAAGCATCGCCGACATGGGCACATACGCGGGCGATGCTTGCCGCGTGCGTCAACGAGGCGCTTGCCGCGTGGCCGCGCACGCGTCGTCTGCGCGTGCTGGAGATCGGTGCGCTTAGCGGTGACGTGTTGCATTCGCTCGACCTCGACGCGCCGGTCGCACTCTGCGAACACGTGCTTGCCGGCACGCATCAGCAGCTTGCCGCGCTCGACTCCGAAGCGGCCGCCCATGTGCAGACGCTGTTGCTCGCGGAGAACGAGCCGCTCTTCGCGAGCAGCAGCGACCCCGCGCCGTTTGACGTGATCGTGGTGAACCGGATGCTCGGTGAACAAACGGATCCGCTCCGCACGCTGCGTGCGCTGGCTGAACGGCTCGCGCCGGGTGGTCTGCTGGTTCTCGCCGACTTGCAGCGCAGCCGCTTTGCCGACATCGTGGTCGGCGTGGCGGGTCGCGACATCGGCGTTACGTCCTGCGAGACCCTCACACCTGCGAAGCTCGTGTCGCTGTGCGGGCACGCGGGTCTGCGAGACGTGATGCGTTACACGGAGCGAGGCCTCGACCTCGACGGCGCGACGGCGCTCGTGGTTGCGCGCAAGGCAGCGGTCGAGCTGTATCCGACGGTTGTCGCGGCGCCCTCGCAGTCGTGGCTGATCGCGCGGGACCGCGACGACGCGTTTAGCGCCGCGCTGGCAGCCGAGCTGGTTGAACGGGGTTGCCGTGTCGACACGGCGTCCGTGCGCGACGCTGCGGCTTGGCTGGCGAGCCAGGAGACACCTGCCCAGATCGTTTTTGTCGCGCCGCTAGCGCCTCTCGACGACGCCAGCGGCACGGATCTCATGCGCGCGCAGCAGGGTGGCGCGCTGGCGCTCGCCGCGCTCGTGCGTGGACTCGACACGCTTGGCGTGGCTGAATCCGCGAAGCTGAGCGTGGTGACGCGAGGTGGCGCTCCATTCGCCGGTGGCGAGTCCACCCAGCCGGACCAGGCAAGCCTATGGGGACTCGGCCGCGTGCTGGCGAACGAGTATCCGACGCTCTCGCTGCGCCTGATCGACGTCACGCCTGCCGCAGGGCAGGATGCATCACAACTGGCGCGTACGTTGCTGGATAACGACGGCGAGGAAGAAGTGCTGCTGACACCGCAGGGCCGCTACGTGCCTCGCATGTTGCCGGCGCAACAGGCCTCACGACAGACGGCACGGCACGTGGCCGACACCCGCGAGCCGTTGCCCGCGGTACTTGCGTTCGGCATGCCGGGCTCGCTGCGCAACCTCGAGTGGTTTGCCTTGCAGGAGCGCGAGTTGGGACCCGGCGAAGTGATGATCGCACCGTGCGCGACCGGGCTGAACTTCCGCGATGTGATGTATGCCATGGGGCTGCTGTCCGATGAAGCGGTCGAGACCGGCTTCGCGGGGGCGACCATCGGCATGGAACTGTCTGGCAGGATCGTGGCGGTCGGCCCGGACGTCGAAGGTTGGGCGCCAGGCGACGCGGTGCTCGGTTTCGCGCCGGCCTCATTCGCAACGCGCGTGATCACGCGTGCGACGGCCATTGCGCGCAAGCCTGAATTGATGTCGTTCGAAGAAGCGGCCACTATCCCGATAACGTTCTTCACCGCGTATTACGCGCTGTGCGAACTGGCGCGTCTGCGACGCGGCGAGCGCGTGCTCGTGCACGGCGGCGCGGGCGGCGTCGGTATCGCGGCGATTCAGATTGCCCGTCATCTCGGCGCGCAAGTCTTCGTGACGGCCGGTAGCGACGAGAAACGTGAATTCGTCCGGTTGCTGGGCGCTGATCACGTGTTCGACTCGCGCAGTCTGGCGTTCGCGGACCAGATTCGCGAGCGCACGCAAGGCGAGGGCGTGGATGTCCTGCTCAATTCGCTCGCGGGCGAGGCGATGGTGCGCGGCATCGGCACGTTGCGGCCATTCGGCCGTTTCCTCGAACTGGGCAAGCGCGATTTCTACGAAAACAGTCAGATCGGCTTGCGCCCGTTCCGCAACAACATCAGCTATTTCGGTATCGATGCCGATCAGTTGATGGGTGTGCGGTCCGATCTGACGACCCGGCTGTTCCGGGAAGTGATGGACCTGTTCACGACCGGCGTCCTGCATCCGCTGCCGTATCGTGCGTTTCCCGCAGCGCGCGCCGAGCAGGCGTTCCGCTACATGCAGCAGGCGCGTCAGATCGGCAAGGTGCTCGTCACTTTTCCGTCAGGCACGCCGGCGCCGGCGCCCGGGCCGGCCCCCCCGGGGGGGCCGCGCCGCGGGGGACAGGGGCCCCCCGCCGCGGGGATG
>NZ_JAQQDU010000020.1:0-109208 GCF_046027825.1 Paraburkholderia sediminicola | reverse complement strand
CCCCCCCCCACGCCCGTGCCACCGCCGGTCAGTTCCGGGTGATCCCAGACGATGATGCTCAACTGGTCGCCGATACCGAGCCGATAGTCGTAGGCGCCGCGCGTCTGCGGCGTCAGGCACGATAGCGGGCAGACGGCCGGCACCGCGGCCGCGCGTTGCCGGCGAAAATAGCTGACATCGATGGTGTGCACCGGAAACTTCTCGGCGGTCTGCTCCGGCGGAGGAGGCGGCTCCAGCCGCTTGGTGTCCAGATAAGGTCCTGGCGCCAGTGAACAGGCGCATAGAGATGCAGCCGCGAGCCCTGCGGCAATCGTTCTGATAGTCATTTTAGTGGTCCCTCGCGTGAAGCAGCACGTTGATCGGTCAGCGCGCTGCCTCCTGCCATGCCCCGCGCATCGCGCGTAAACCAACTCGCCATTTGCGAAGCGCGAGTGCCACGCCGCCGCGCTCGAATGCCAACGACAATGCGCGCAGGAACCCCGGGTCCGCGCGATCGCCGATCAGCGTCGAGTAAACGACGAACGCCCATCGGCCGGGTGGCGTCAGGTATTCGCACATGATGAGTCGGAGATTGAATGACGCGTTATAGAAGGCGGCGTCGTTAAATGTGAAGCGCTGGTCTTCGTCGCTGCGCTGGGCCGGGAAGTGCTCCACCAGCAGCGACGGGTCGTAAATCAGGGTCCAGCCGCGCCGCTGCACGTCCAGACTGAAGCCCATCTCGCAGTGAACCTGCGCGCCGGTACCGCGCAAGCGGGCGTCGAAGCGCAGCGTGCCGATCGCCTCGCGGCGAAACGCCATGTTGACGCCCTTGAGCACCTGGACTTCGCGTGCCGCGCCGTGGCCGATATGGTGATTGCCGATGGTCCGGCCATACCAGCGCACGAGGCCGACGCGTGGCTTCTGCCCCTGGAGAATGCCATTGCGTTCATGCACGATGTCGCGTCCACCGAGGCCGCCGAGCGCCGGGTCGTTGTTGAACGCGCGGGTGATCCGCGCGATCCAGTCGGAATGCGGCGCGGCGTCGTCGTCGGTGAAGCAGAGCACGTCGCCGCTCGCGCTGTCGATGCCGAGGTTGTAGGCCGCGACCACGCCCGGCTTGTGCACCAGCACGATCCAGCGGCGCGGGTCGGGCCGGGTCGCGTCGCGCGTGCGCAACCAGTCGAGCGTCGCGTGGTCGTCGTGACGTGCTATCACGATCACTTCGTCGGCACGGCGCTCCTGCGCATCGAGTGCCGCGAGACAGCGTGCGAGATCCGCCGTGCGCCGGTACGTCGGCACGATCACGGAGACTTTCACAGACGGTTTCCGGAGTGGCATGGTCAGAATGCGTTGTGGCCGACGAAACCCTTGAAAATCGTGATGAACACGATCTTCATGTCGAACCAGAACGACCAGTTGTGGATATAGAAGAGATCGAACTTGACGCGCGCCTCCATCTTTTCGACCTTGGTGGTGGCGCCGCGATAACCGTTCACCTGCGCCCAGCCGGTGATGCCGGGTTTGATCCGGTAGCGGTTCATATAGCCATACACTTGATCCTTGTAGAGGTCGTCGTGTTCGACCGCATGGGGACGTGGCCCGACCACCGACATCTGGCCGAGCAGCACGTTCAGGAATTGCGGCAATTCGTCGAGACTGGTGCGACGCATGAAGCCACCGAGCTTCGTGACGCGCGTGTCGTTGCGCGCGGCCTGCGTGACCTGGCCGTGCGCTTCGTGGTGCACGGTCATCGAACGGAACTTGTAGATCGCGAACGGCTGGCCATCGACGCCCTTGCGGGTCTGGCGGAAGAACACCGGCCCGGGCGAGCTCAGCTTGATGCCGATCGCGAGCGCGATGAACACCGGGGCGAGCGCCACCAGCGCGGCCGCCGCGAACAGGCGGTCGAAGATCAGCTTGGGCCACATCTGCGGCGACGCGACGGGTGTCGCGCTCAGATTGAGCGTCGGTAAACCGACGACATCGACCAGCGCGTGGTTGAAAAGCGAGAGGCTGCGCACATCGGGAATAAATCGCAGATTCACGAAGTCATGTCGGAACATGTGCGTGAAGCGATAGATCATGTGTTCTTCTGAGAGCGGTAAAGCGAGCCACACCTCGTTCACATGCTCTTCGCGCACCTTGGCGGCGAACGCATTCAGATCGGTCAGCACGGGGAGGCGATTGAGACGCACGCCATAGGTGCCCGCCGCTTCGATGCTGGTGTCGAAGACGCAGACGGGCCGGAAGCCGGCTTGTGGCGCATGGTTGAGATGCGCAAGCAAGGTACGCGAGAAACCGGGTGCGCCGACGATTGCGACCGTGCGGAAGTTCATGCCGCGCCGGCGCACGCTCTGCAAGGCCACATGCACGAGGCACTTGGTGATGATGATCAGCGCGCCGGAGATCAGCGTCGAGTACGCGAACCACAGCCGCGACACCGCATCCATGCGGTGCAAGGTGAACGCCAGCAGAAGGGCGGTGGCGACCACCACCAGCCAGGCGGCGGCGACTCTCAGCAGCATGGAAGGCAGCGCCTTGCCACGCCACGTTTCATAGACGCCGAAGCCGGGAAACATCAGCAGCACGAGCACGCAGTTGAAGGCGATCAGAAGGCGCTCGGTGTCCGACAACGCAATTGGCGTCGAAAAACGCATCCAATGAGCGAGCAGTCCGCCCGCAATCACAAAGAGTGCGTCGAGACATCGCGCAGTATTCCTGAACATGTTGATCTACCCTGTAATCGAACGATGCAGCCCCTGGTCGATTGCTTACTCGACGGTTTCAGCCTGACGCAGGCGCGGCAGCAGGCGATCGAATTCGCGCTTGACGAGGCCGTAGCATTCGCAGGCGCGCGCTTCGAGACCTTTGCGGTCGAGTACCTTGATGTGGCCGCGGCTGTGATGAATCAGGCCTTCGTCGTGCAGCTTGCCGGCCGCTTCGGTGATGCCTTCGCGGCGCACGCCGAGCATGTCGGCGATCAGTTGCTGGGTGACCGTCAGATCGTTCGATGCCACGCGGTCCACTTCGATCAGCAGCCACCGGCACAGTTGCTTGTTCAAGGCGTGGTGGCGATTGCAGGCGGCGGTTTGCGCGACTTGCGTGAGCAGCGCGTGCATGTACAACAGCATCAGGCGGCGCAGGAAATCAGAGCGTGCGAATTGCTGCTTGAGCGCCTGTGCGCTCATCCGGTAGGCGAAGCCGGCGCATTGCACCTGCACGCGGTTCGGCATGGTTTCGCCACCTGTCAGCACCGGCACGCCGGTCATGCCTTCGCGGCCGACCGCGGCGATTTCGACCGAACTGCCGTCTTCCATCGTCGAGAGCATCGAGATGATCGCAGTGGTCGGGAAGTAGACGTGATGGATGCGTTGACCAGAATCGCACAGCAGTTGCTCGGTGCGCAGATGAACCAGTTCGAGATGCGGGGCAAGGGCTTGCCATTCGTGTGACGGCAACGCGCCGAGCAAATGGTTGCCGTGCAGATCTGATTGAAGTGTCAACATGATCGGTCCTCGCTGAAGCCGCGCGCAGCGTGACTTCGTGTTTTTTGATCCGATGCCTGCACCCTTGAATAAACGACATGCTGCCTGGCGAGCAGCGAGGGATGGACAGGAACGGCCCCGTATTGGCCTGATGCGTCACCGCGGTTCTTGTAGGTCGCGTTGCGGCGACGCGGTGTTGCGCTTTCTCTTTAGCGAGGAGCGTGCCAACCCTGGGGAAAACGAGTGCTGGTGCGGCGCAGCGAACCAGGCCTTAGCGGTGCGCGAAGCCAAATGTGACTTTTTGTTTCAATTCTGTACAACGCCTGCTTAATGCGCGCGCCCTACGCAGGGTATTTCTATTCGAGTCAAGTCCTTGATCGGATTGGGTTAGAGGCTGATGAGCATACCTTTGCAGGGGGTGTCTCATGGATGAAATAGCCTTTGTGCGCGCGTTGCCGGGGGGCGTCCGGAATGTGCCGGAATTGATTCAGATGTGTTCCATGCGTTGCGTACGGTGCCGCACGCATTGTCTTTTTTTGAAGATCGGAAAGTCGCAAAAGAACTAACAGTGTTTCTGTAGACCAGACAGTGGATTCGCACAGCGCGAGGTTTTACGCGGCTTGCGAAGGCAAAGCTAGTTCAGGGACGACAATCAACCGTAAAACGTGGCGGACATCGCATTGATTGCGCGCACTTCACCGGCGGGTGCCTCGCATGTTGCGTCAGCTTTAAACACCGCGTTAGATGCACGCGCAACGAATTGCTCAACGGGTAGGAGCGGCACAACGCAGGGGCCGTTCGGCGGCAGATGGAACCAGTCGTGCGCCGCGCGGTAGTGCGTGTCAATGATATGAACGAAGCGCGCAAAGCGCTTCGCTTCGATGACCAACTGCCAGCCGTCGGCGGTGCGCTCGGCGCCGACCGTAAGGCCTAGGTCGTGACGAACGTCTGCGCGCCGCTCCGGCAAATGAACCGCTTCTGAGACAACCCGGCCGCTCGCTGATTCGCGCAGCGTCGCAATCGTGACGTCGTGGGCGCGCGGGCCGAAGCGGTAGGCGTGCGTGAAATCGAAGAACTGGCCGAGGCACGCGGCCGCGCTGATGCGCTGGGTGCTGTGCGGCGCCAGTTCGACCGCGCGGCTGGCCGATGCGACCTTGACGCTGCCCTCGCGCAGGCAGACCAACTCCAGTTGCACCTGCAAGGGCCGAGCACGTTCGTTCAGCAGATGAATATCGAGGCCGTTGAGGCCTTCGTCAGTCATGACCACCTGGATGGGTTGCAGCGCCCGCGCGAGGCCGTGCAGGGCGCTTTTAGGCCGTCCTGTGGCATCAATCAAGCCCCAGCCTGCGCCGGCGCGCAGATCCTGGAGCTGCCAGACCAGCGCGCCGCCGCACGTCGAGCCGGCGCGCCGCCATTCGGCGAATACGTCGGCCATCAGGTCGGCGACCACCGCGCGCGACAGGTCCAGATAGCGCTCGGGGTCTTCGTAACGCAACCGCACCGGATCGACGCTGTAAAGCGTCTGAAGATAATGGTCGCGCACGTCGTCGAAATCCCAGCCGGCGCCGGGGTCACGCGGCACGGCTGCTTTCCAGCGCGGATCGTGCAGATGAATTGTGCCCAGCGCGCCGTGCAAGGTGGCGTCGTCGGGCACATTAGCGAAGGCGAGGCATTCGGCGGCGAAACGCACCTGCGAACGTCGGACGTCGTCGAGCGGGCGTTGATAGGCGCCCACGCCGTAGTAGTGCGTGATGCCCTCATTAGTTGAAAACGGCCACGCGCCGCCCGAGGGCGAGTTGCTCACGTACGGAACATCCGACCGCTCGCGCGCAACGATAGCCGGTAACTGTTCGGTAAAAAGTGGTTGCGCGCGCATCGAAGCGGGCAGGCCGAACATGGCTGCCTGCTGGTCGACTTCGCTGCCGCCGCACAGCACCGCGAGCGATGCGAAGCGGCGCGTGCGGGTCAGAAATTGGGTTGCTTCGCGTTCAATGGACGCACTGAAAGCGGCATCGTTCGGGTAGTCGAAATTCGCCAGCGCGAAGTCTTGCCAGACGAGCAGGCCGTATTCGTCAGCAAGCGAATAGAAGGTGTCGGACTCGTACACCATCGTGCCGCCGACTCGCAGCATGTTCATGCCTGCATCGCGAGCGAGCGCGAAAGCGTGACGCAATTGCGCCTCGGTGCCGGTCAGCGTGACGAGATCCGCGCTGGTCCAGCAGGCGCCGCGGCAGAACACCGGCGTGCCATTTACGCGTAAAGCGAAGCCCGCACCGTCCGCGCCGCGATCCACTTCGATGCTGCGAAAGCCGATCGATCCCAATGATTGGGATATGACGCACTCGTCATCAAGCTGCAACGTCAGAGGATATAAAGTGGGCTCGCCATGCGTGTGCGGCCACCAGCATTCAACATGCGGTACACGCACGCTGCCGGTCAGCGTATAGGCATCGTGCCATTGCAAGGACGAAACAACGCCACCGCAATTCAACGAAGCGGTGCACGTGTCGACGTCATGCGGGTGAAGGAAATGTAGCGTTAACGAAACAACGCCGTCGTCGTCTTCGAGTCGGCTTGTCAGATCAATCGTGTCGAATGCGTGTGGCACGTCGCTCAACATTTCAATCGGTCGCCATGGGCCGACTGCCTGCACCGACGGACACCATCCCGGCATATGGCCGAGCAGGGTGGTGCGCACGTTGCGCAAGGTGGAGGGTGTGACGAGCCGCGGCCGCCAGCGGGCGCGTGAGCGTTTTGCCGCCAGCGCCGGGGTCAGCGAGCGAAAGCACAGCGCGAGTGTCGCGCTGCCGTGCAGTTCGATGTCGAGATCGTGCGTGACGAACATCGAATCCGACGCCAGACGCTTGATACCATCGAGCCAGACTTCCGCGAGCGTGGCGAGGCCGTGCAGGCGCAAGCGGCGTTTGCCGGTGCCGGTCAGCGTGAGCCGATACCAGTGGTCGTCGAAGGCGAGCGGTGGCGGATTCGCGGTGTCGAGCAGGTCTGCGGCTCGGCGCGCGCTTGCCACCGTGCCGGGCACTTGCGCGGCGAGCCAGCCCTGTGCGGGCAACTCGGCGGGCGACGCGCAGGCACCAGCCGGCGTGCTGACGCATTGCCAACCCATGTCGAGTTGCTGCGGCCAGAGCTCCTGGGATTCCTGAGATAGTGCGGTGGGCGCGGCATCGACCGTTGTCATGCCGGCCGCGTCGGCCGTCTCAGCAAACGGCGGCGGGAGCGAGCCGCCTTCATCGGGTACCAGGTCAGTCGTCAGCGCGTCCACGGCAATTTCCTGAAGCTCGACTCGAGCTCGTCACAGCACCAGCGCGGCCAGCGGCGGCAGCGTCTTTTCGTAGGCGCTTTCGAGTACGTCGAAGCAGTCTTCACACGAATCGCGGCGTCCGCGCGCGATGGCCCGCACGAGCCGGAACTGCATGACCATCGACTCCGATGCGATACATTGCGCTGCCGCCGGAATCGACGCCGGCACCTCGAAACCTTGCGCGGAGAGCCACACCAGATACTTCGAGAGAAACTCGAAGTTCGCGCCGAGCTGCCGCATGAGGTTGAACGAGTACGGATGAAAGAATGCCTCACCGCGTTCAAGCAGCGTATCGAGATGCGCGGGAAACGCGGCGCGCCACTGCGAGATCGGATTGGTCAGCGGCCGCCGGTTTAGATGCGCGCACAACAATTCCGCGGATGCTTCGGCGAGTGCGGTGCCCTCCAGCGCGGGCCGCGCCTGCTTGGCGAATTCGACGTATGGAAACAGCAGATCGGGCTGTTGCGCGAATTGCGGCAGCTTGCGGAATACGCCGTCGTAGTCTTCGCCGTCGAGCACGTGGTAGCCGGTGTTGTGGAAATAGCCGAGGCGGCGCGCGGGCGGATCGATAAAGTCGATCCCCACCGTGGTTTTCGGATGTTCGCGCCGATACGACGTGGCGCGCGTATTCGGCAGGTAATAGCCGTCCACTTCCACCAGCACGGTATGGCCGCGCGAGGTCTGTGCGAGCACGCGGGCTTCGAGCGAGTCGTAGATCGCCAGTTCCTGCACCTGGGTGCCGTACAGCCGCTCCAGGTCTTCGAGCGGGAATTTGAAGAACGTGAACTGATCGCCTTCGAAGTCCTGCGTGACGGTAAAACCGAGCGCCGCGCGCGGATCGAGCCCGAAGCCGTGCAGCAGTTCGATCCACAGGTCGACGTAGCAGTTGGTCTCCTGCCAGACGCGCTCGCCTTGATGCAGCGCGTGCGACGCGTGCTGGCGCAACGGCGCGGCTGCGGGCGCAGTCGCGCCGCCCGCAGCCGGCAAATCGATCCGGCGGGGCAGCGGGAAGGGGGATGGCACGCCTTTGGGCACGGGGATCGGCGAGGGATTCATGCGCTATCTCCGGCACCCTGAGCCGCCGCCCCGGAAGCCGGCTGCATGGACTGCATACCCTGCGCCACGCGCGCCTTGGTGTCGCCCCACAGCAGCGCGCGAACATCGTCCGGCCATGCGTCGACGTGGAGCCCATGATGACGGAACAGCGCCAGCGTGATGCGCTCCATGCCGAAGCCGACGCAGCCTGTGTGCGCCACCGCGCCGTCTTCGCATGCAATTTTCCAGATCGCGCCGAAATGGTCCATGTGATAGTTGAACGAGAGGCATGCGGTCTTGCCGCGCGGGTCGGCGACCGGAATCAGCAATTCGAATTTGAGGGCCTGGGCACGCTGGCTATCGGCGACGATCTTGCCGCCGCGGCCGAAGAACGGATCGTTGGCGAGATCCACTTCCACCGGCAATTGCAGTAGCGTAATCAGCAGCGAGCCGCGCTCCACCCACATCTGCCGGAACGCCATCACCTGCTCGGCGCTGCCGAGACGCACGTATTCGCGCTGCCGGAACATCTGCATGCGGCCCGGATCGAGCGACGGTTCGTGGCGGAAGCAATACGACAGCACGTCGATGGTGCGGCCGCCGGCGGGCAGCGGGCCGCGCCGTGCCATCACGGGATAGATCGGATAGCAGGCGGCCGGCGTGAGAACCACGCGAGTCGGTTTTTGTTGCGCCATCCATTCTTCGCTGCGTTCGTCGTCGCGCTCGGTCATGGCGTCGTCGAGTGCGCGCAACAGGCGCTGGTGGCCCATGTCGTTGCCGCAGAACGAGTGGATCGTGCCGGCGAGGTTCGGGAAGCTTTTCAGATACTCGCTGTCTTCGAAATCGGTGCGGCGCATGGCGGGCGGAAAGCGCAGCACTTCCGGCTGCTGGTCCGCGCCGAGATGCGTGATCGCCACGTTCAGGCGCTCCACTACGTCTTCGAAAATCTGGCTGCGGCCGTACAGGCCGTCTTCGCCGGTATCGATCAACAGGCCCGCGGCCAGCAGTTCGTCGCGGAAAGTCGGCGCCGCGGCTTCGGGGGCGGCAGCGGCCAGCGCGGCGGTATCGGTCATCGTGTTCATGTCAGGCTCTCCCCGGGGTGGCAGGACGCTGCGCGAGCAACAGGCTCGCCGTGTTCTGCGCGATACGGTCGTTATTGATCATCAGGGGCGCGGAGTAGAGGTCGCGCAGATGCCGTCCCACGCTGTATTCCGTGCCGTTCTTGTAGCCCGCCATGCCGCAGATCATCAGCACTTCCTGCACGACTTGCAGCGCCGTGGTCGAGATGCTGGTTTTCAGCGTATTCATGTCGGAGGCGAAGCCGAGCATCGCCGAGAGCGGCGCATCGGCCTGGCAGCCGCCGTGCCGCGCGTGGTGGGCGGTGCGCGCCGCGTCGAGCGCGACCGACAGGCGCGCCTGCATCATCTGCAGCAGACCGACCGCTTCGGCGAGGCGCAGGCCGGCCGGCGGAATCGCACCGGGTTTTGAGCGGGCCTGCGCACGAAAGAAGGCTTTCGCGCGATTCACGGCGTCGCTGGCCACGCCGGTCCATACCGAGGCCCACAGTGTGTGCGAGACCGGCAGCATGGTCTGATCGGCGATATCGGCGAAGGGTGTCGGCAGGATCTGCTCGGCCAGCCCCGTGGCGACGAGCCGGAAGCCCTCGCTGCAGGTGCCGCGCATGCCCATCGAATCCCAGCCGCCGCGCTTTTCCAGTTGCGTTTCCTCACGTAACGCGACGATCAGCACCTGGTCGGCCGCAGCCGATTCGGCGGTGCGGCGCGCGGTGACCAGAATGCCGTCGGCGTGCGCGCCGTACGAGATCGTCGGCGCGAGCTTTTCGATGCGAAAGCGCTGCTTGCCTGGCTCTCCGTCGAGCTCGACCGAGCAGGCGCTGGTGCGCATATTGCCGCCGATGGTTTCTTCGGAGGTCGCCGAAGCCAGCAGCCATTGATGCTCGACCAGTTGTGCGAGCAACTGCCGGTGCCATGCCGACTCGCTGCCGTGCGCCTCGATGCAGGCCACCTGGATCTGATGCATCGCGTACACCATCGCGGTCGAGGCGCATCCCTGCGCGAGCGTGTCGCAGATCGCACCGACATCCGCGAGCGAGAGCCCCGCGCCGCCGAACGCGGCCGGCACCATCGCCGACAGCAGAAGTTCGCGCTTGAGCGCGTCGAAAGCCTCGTGAGGAAAGCGCGCTTCGCGGTCCACCGGATCGGCGAACTGCGCGGCCACGGCGGCGCAGCGCTGCGCGGCGGCGCGCCAGGCGGGTTCGGATTCCACCGTGCTCAGTACGACGCCTGCGCCGGCGGGTTGTGCCGCAGCGGGGTCGGCGAGCGGCGCCGCCACTGCGGCTGTGTCCAGCAGCGGGGCGTTCATGCGGCCGCCTGCGCCCGTTGCAGCTCGACGACCGCGGCGGCCATCGAATCGATGCTGGAGAACAGCCGGCGCGTGAGCATGCGGTCCGGAATTTCGATGCCGAATTCATCTTCGATGGCGAGCATCAGATGCACTGTCGCAAGCGAGGACAGGCCCGCGGAGTACAGATCGGCGTCGTCGGCCAGGGTATCCGGCGGAACGTCGAGACGGGCCGATTCGGAAAGGATGCGTCGCAGTGCGGTTTTCATGTTGAGGTGCCCCCTTGTTGGTCAACGGTCCTTCGAGTGTGGCGACGTAAAACGAACGGATGTCGTCGTTTCTGGGTGTCTATCGCGGCGCGTGACGTCATCGCGGCGCGTCTGGTGGCGGTTCGGTGCGTATCTTTGTCGCCCAGGCACGGTCCCCTGAAGCCGTTTTGGCGGTTTCTTGCTACAGCATGTCCCGACGCCCCGTATTTAAGAATTGTCAAAGCCCAGCGTCAGTGCGATGGCGCACGGAAACACGCGTTTCGCGGACGTACCGTGTAGCCATGACAACAGGCCGGCGTGTTGAGCCAGGCCGGCGAGGGCGGCGTGCGACGCCGGTCTCGCTGAACTTATTTACCGCTGGGGAATGCGATGAACTGGAAAACGCTGGACTTCGAGCAGCTTTCGGCACGCGAGTTGTATCTGATCTTGCGGGCGCGCAGTGCGGTCTTCGTCGTCGAGCAATCGCACGTCTGTCTTGACGCCGATGGACGCGACGAGAACGCGTTGCATGTCTTTGCAGTCGAGGACATGGCGCGGCCCATGCCGATTCTGGCGTACGCACGCCTGCAACCCGGCGACGCCGAAGATCCGGAAGTCACCATCGACAAGGTGCTGACGAGCCCGCTGCGGCGTGGCGACGGCACCGCTGAACAGTTGCTCGAACGGGTGCTGCAGGCAATCGCGGAGCGTTGGCCAGGACACGCTGCGCGCGTGAGCGCGCCGCTTGGGTTGCGCGACTTCTACGAGCAGTTCGGTTTTCGTAAAACGGAAGGGCCGTATCTGGAGCATGGCGTGCCGTTCATCGGCTTGACGCGCCAGGTGCGCGGCAGCCAGCCGTTCTTCGGCATACGGCGCCGCGAACGCGATGGCGTGGCGCTCGTCAACACCTTCGAGCTCCTGTAATGGTGCGAATGCTGATCACGCCTTCCACGCAGGTTGGACTATCGACGTCGCCGGGCATACCGCGCGCGCTACCCGGTGAGACGGTTGCGCCTGATCGGGCCATGCCTGCCGCCCCGGCAGCCCGCACGGGGCGCAAGGGCTTGCGTCATCCGCTGATCTTGCCCTTGCTCCTGTTTGCCGCGACCCTGGGCTTGATCCTTTTGCATCAAGGCAGGCTGGTCGAATATTTCTTTCCGCTCGGCGCGTTCGGCGTGGCGGCGGTGTTGTACTGGCGCTCGCCCGCGCATTACATCGGATTCGTCTGCTGGCTGTTTTTTCTGACACCGGAAGTGCGGCGCCTCGCGGACTTCATCAACGGTTCTTTCAATGAGCAAAGTCCGATCATGGTGGCGACGTTGCTCGCCGTCGCGCTCACCGGCCTGACGCTGATCCGGCGTGTCGCGTTGCTGGGGCAACGCCGTGCAGCGCCGCTGGTGCTGATCGTGATCGCGTTGCTCTATGCCTTTGTGGTCGGCATGGCGCAAGTCGGCCCCGCGGCCGCGACGTTTACGCTGATCAACTGGCTCTATCCCGTGATGGTGGCGTTCTATCTCACCGTGACGTGGCGCCACTATCCGGACTATCACCGCGTGCTGCTCAAGACCTTCGTCTATGGCGGACTCCTGATGAGCGTGTACGGCCTGCTCGAGTTCGTTTCGCCGATGCCGTGGGATGCGTTCTGGCTGATCTCCTCGAAGATGCTGTCCGAGGGGCAGCCGGTGCCGTTCGGCATGCGCATCAGCAGCACGATGAATTCATGCGGCCCCTTCGCGGTCACGCTCATGACGATCCTGCTGATGTCGCTGGCCGCGCGGGGTAAAGCGCGCATTGTGCTCGGCTGCGTGGGGATTCCCGCGCTGCTGCTCACCAGCGCGCGCAGCACGTGGGGCGGCTTTGCGATTGCACTGGTGTATTCCTTCGCCATGCTCGACGGCAAGAACCGGATGCGGTTGATGGCCGGCGTGCTGGGGCTGGCCGTGGTGGCCGCGCCGCTGATGATGATCGATCAGGTCGCGGAACCGGTGATGCAGCGCTTGAGCTCGATTCAGGACCTCGGCAAGGACAACAGCTTCCAGGCGCGCGCGGATTTTTATAAATCGTTCATGTCGTCGGCGCTAACCGATATCGCCGGCCAGGGGCTCGGCACGACCGGCCTCGGCAGCAAGCTGTCCAACGACACGGCGGCGCAGGCGATGCTCAATTTCGACAGCGGCCTGATGGAGGTGCCCTACGTGATGGGGTGGCCAGGCACGCTGCTTTACACGACCGGCATCGTGATGTTGCTGTGGCGCGCGTATCGGGCGAGCCGGCAGCACCCGTCCGACCTGCTGGCGATCTCCGGCGTCGGCGTAGCCGTGGCGATTCTGTCGATGATGGTTTTTATCAACACGCTGACTTCGGTGTCGGGGATGTTTTTCTTTCTCGGCGTGACCCTACCGGTGATTTCGCTGCGCTATGCGCGTGAACGCCACAGCGCGGTCACTGCCGCGCCGGCACGACCCTAAAAAATACCAGGAAGAAGGACCACATGCGGATTTTGATTGTCACCCACGTCGTGCGCAAGAACGATGGGCAAGGACGCGTCAACTACGAGATCGTGCTCGCAGCGCTCGCGGCCGGCCATTCGGTGACACTGCTCGCCGCCGAGGCGGCCCCCGAGCTGGTGCAGCACCCGCTTGTGCGCTTTGTGCAGATTGCCGGAAGCCGGCTGCCCACCAAACTCGCCCAGTACCAGATGTTCGCGTGGCGTTGCGGTGCTTGGATCCGTGCACATCGTCAGGCGTTCGATGTGATTCACGTGAACGGCTTCATCGCCTGGGCGCGCGCCGATGTCAACGCGGCGCATTTCGTCCACGACGGCTGGTATCGCTGCGGTTTCTATCCGTTCCGCCTGTTTCGCAGCGTCTACGACGCGTATCAGGTCACCTACACGTTGCTGAATATCGCCTGCGAAAAATGGGCCTTCCGGCATTCGGAGGTCATCGTGCCGGTCTCGCATGCGGTCGCCGCCGAGGTGCGCGCGCTGGACATCGGCCCGGCGCAGCTGCAGGTGATTCATAACGGTGTGGATGTCGACGAATTCGCACCGGGTGCGCCTGAGCGGGCCCGCTTCGGTTTGCCGTCAGGGCCGTTCATGCTGCTGTTCGCGGGCGACCTGCGCATGTCGCGCAAGAATCTCGACACGGTGCTGCGCGCCCTCGTGCACACCTCGCCCGATGTGCATCTGGCGGTCGCGGGGATTCTGCACAACAGTCCGTATCCGGCGCTGGTGGCTTCGCTCGGGTTGACGGAACGGGTCCACTTCACGGACATGGTGATGGACATGCCCGCGTTGATGCGTTCGGTCGATGCGTTCGTGTTCCCCTCGCGTTACGAACCGATGGGACTGGTGCTGCTCGAAGCGCTGGCCGCGGGATTACCGGTCATCACCGTGCGCAGTGCGGGCGGCGCGGAAGTGATTACGGCCAGAAGCGGCATCGTGCTCGACGATCCCAACGATGCGGCCGCGCTTGCCGCGGCGATCGAACGCCTCGCGAGCGATCGCGACTACGCGCGCCGCCTGGGGCAGGCAGCGCGCGAAGTCGCCAGAACCTTGAGCTGGCAGGCCATGGCGGAGCGCTATCTGGCGGTCTATGAGCAGGTGCATGCGCGGCACACGGCGCAATCGTTGCCGGCCGGCTGTGCGACCGCATCGGTGGACCTATGAGCGCGCCGATCGATTCGCTGCAGATTGGTATGCACTGGTTCAACGAGCGGCCGGGTGGCCTCGATCGCATGTTCAAGGCGCTGATCGATACGCTCCCGGAGCAGGGCGTCAATGTGCGTGGGATGGTGGCGGGCAGCCCCGCTGTGTTCGATGCGTCGGGCGGCAGCGTGCTGGCCTTCGCCGGCGTAGAGGCGCCGCTTGGCACGCGCCTGTGGGGCTCGCGCAGGCAGTCGCGTGCGCTGCGGGCCGCGAAGATGCCCGACGTCGTCGCCGCGCATTTCGCGCTCTACGCGGCGCCGACCGCGGGCCTGTTCAGAAACGTGCCGAAGGTCGTGCATTTTCATGGGCCATGGGCGGCCGAGTCGTATCCGGGCGGCGGTGGCGGCTGGTCGCGCGCGATGCGGGTGGCGCTCGAACGCTTCGTGTACCAGGGCGGCACGCGTCATATCGTGCTGTCGCAGGCGTTCGGGAAGATTCTGCGCGAGACCTACGGCGTACATGAGGAACGCATCCGGATCGTGCCAGGCTGCGTCGACGTTGGGCTATTCGATACCCGCGTGACGCAGCGGCGGGCGCGTGAGCGCCTCGGTTTGCCGCTGGATCGGCCACTGCTTTTCTGCATGCGCCGCCTGGTCTCACGCATGGGACTCGAGGACCTGATCGATGCGATGGCCATCGTCAAGCCCTTGCTACCCGACGTACTCCTGACGATCGCCGGTAAAGGACCGTTGGAGGCGAAACTGCAGGCGCGCATCGCGGCGCGCGGGCTTGAGCGCCACGTGCGGCTCGCTGGTTACGTGCCCGACGACAAGGTACCGCTCTGGTATCGCGCCGCCGATTTGACGGTCGTGCCGACCGTGTCGCTCGAAGGCTTCGGGCTCACGACGATCGAATCGCTTGCCGCCGGCACGCCGGTTCTGGTGACGCCGGTAGGCGGTCTGCCGGAAGCGGTCGCGCCGTTATCGGCTGAGCTGGTGCTGCCCTCGGGGGGATTCAAGGCGATCGGTGACGGCATTGCCGATGTCCTGCTTGGCAGGCGTGTGGTGCCGGACTCGCAGGCATGCCGCGCGTATGCCCGCCGGCATTTCGACCGGCCGGTGGTCGCCGCGCAGGTCGCGCAGATTTACCGCGAAGCGATCGACGCGTTCTGACGCGTAGAAGATCATGCGACGCATTGCACGCAAAACCTTCGAACGGCTCGTATGCGCCGCCGCGCTGGCGTTGCCGGTGCTCGTGCTGATCGCGGCAAGCGGCTCGGGAGGCGGCACGACACTGGGGCCGGCGCAGACCACCCAGGCCGCGCCGGGTCCAAACGTCGTGGCTTCCGCTAGCAAGCCCGCCGCCGAAGCACGCGCCGCCGCCGCGCATCCGTCGTTGTCGTACCGCACTTCGTGGATCGGCAACACCTGGGGCTACGCGGATCATCGCTGGGTGCAGATCGACGTGCAGGCGCTCGCTGTCACGCCTGATGGCGACGTCTTCACGAACGCGCCCTGGGACGAAGGCGGCGGCGAGATTGGCCAGTACCGCAACGGTCAACTGGTTCGCTACGGCGGCGAGTCGCACGGCTGGGGCATGATGGGCGGCGACGCGATCGCCGTGAACGATGAATACGTGTTCGTCGCGCAAACCGTCGTCAGTCTCGGCAACGAGATGGCTCAACACCGGCGTATGCCGCGTGAGGGCGAACAGTGGACCGGCGTGGCGCGGCGCAGCCGCACCGATATCCGTGACGGCGTACCGTTCGCCGGGCAGGTGAGCTGGCCGGGCGGCAGCCGTCTGGCGTTTCTGCTGGTCTCGACTTTTTCGAGTAAGGAAGATTACGCGATCCGCGGGCTCGCCGCGGACGAGACGCGGCTCTTCGTGTCGAATCAGCGTGACAACCGCGTGCAGATCTTCGATGCCCAAACCATGCAGGCGGTCGGCAGTTTTCCGGTGCACGAACCGGGCCGCCTCGCGCTCGCGCCCGACGGCTCGCTGTGGCTCGTCGAGAACAGCCGCACCGAAGGCGCCGAGCGCGTGGTCCACCGTGCACGCGATGGCGCACGCCTGGGCGAGCTCGCCTTGCCGCGAGGCGTGGCGCCCGCGGATCTGACGGTCGACACCCGCGGGCGATTGCTGATCGCCGACAACGGCGCGCGCCAGCAGATCCTGATTTTCACGGCGAATCCTGACGTGGCGGCATCCGGCGCTGCGCAGGCGGGAGCGGCCATGCACCTGTCGGCGAGCTTTGGGGAAGAGGGCGGCATTTATGCCGGCCGCGCCGGTGCGCCAGGGCCGCGGCGCTTCAATGGTTTGACCGGCGTCGGCGTGGACCGGGCCGGCAACATCTACGTGTCGATGAACGGGGCGGGACCGCGTGCCATCGGCACGGGGCCGAGCACTTACGACGGCGCGCTGATCGAGAGCTATGCGCCCGACGGTACGCAGCGCTTCAGTCTGCAAGGGCTGCTGTTCGTCGATGGGGCGCAGTTCGTCGATGGCGAGCCGCCCTCGGTCTATAGCGGCAGCAAGCGGTTCACACTCGATCTGACACGTCCGGTCGGCGAGGAGTGGTCTTACGCCGGTTACACCGCCGACCGTTTCCGCTATCCCTACGATCCTTACTTCCATCTGTACCTCGGCGGCCAGCGCGGCATGCCGCTCGTGCGTGACGTCCACGGACATCGGCTGCTCTATACGACGGACATGTACTCGTCGTATCTGCGCATCTATCGCTTTACAGCCGATCGCGAGACGGCGATTCCTTCGGGTCTCTTCTCACAGTCGCACATCGACGGCGCGTGGCCGCCCAACCAGCCGCCGCAAGGTGAATGGATCTGGCGCGACGCGACCGGCAAGGGCGACTTCTCCGCCAGCGCGTTCGACCAGAACACCGGCAGCACGGACGCGCCGCAGATGCGCGCGTGGTGGGTCGACAGCCGCGGCGACATCTGGCAGGGCACGGAGGCGCAGGGCATCCGCCTGTTTCCGTTACAGGGTTTCGACCGGGTCGGCAATCCGATCTATCGGTACGCCGCGATGCGGCGGTATCCGCCGCCCGCGCCGTTCAACCGTATCGCGCGCATGAATTATTTCCCCGCCGACGACACGATGTTCATCTCCGGGTCGACACCGGCGCATCCATTCGTTCAGGACAACTGGAATAGCGCGGGTTCGCAACTGGCGCGTTATGACCACTGGAAGAGCGGCAAGCCGGTGCTGCGCTACGTCATCGGCTTGCCCGACCGCGGCGCGCCCGACTGGTCGTCGATCAGCGGCTTCGCGGTGGCGGGCGACTACGTCTTCGCCATCGAAACCCGAAGCGCGATCGTGCGCGTCTACGACCGGAATACCGGGCGCGATGTCGGCCGGCTCGAACCGGGCAAGGAAGTCGGTTCGACGAGCGGCTGGATCGATGTGCCGATGCCGATGACCGCCCATCGCCTCGCGTCGGGCGAGTACCTCGTGCTGGTCGAGGAAGACGCACACGGCAAAGCGCTGATGTATCGCTTCACGCCACAGACGGCGCCGCTCGCAGCGGCGCCCCCTCACTCAACGGATGTTGCGCAGACTCCATGAAAATCATCCATCTCGCCAATCACGCGCAAAGCGTCGGCAACGGCATCGTCAACGTGATGATCGATCTTGCCTGCCTGCAGGCACGCGCGGGCCACGACGTCACGGTGGCGTCGGCGGGCGGCGGTTTCGAAGACCTGCTGGCGCGCCACGGCGTGCGTCACGTGCTGCTGCCCCAGTCGCCCAGGCCGTCGCGCGTGCCGGGCATGGTGGCGGGCTTCAGACGTCTTGTCGCGCAGGTCGACCCCGACGTGGTGCATGCACACATGATGACGGGCGCGCTGATTGCACGCATGAGCGCGCTGCGGCGGCGTTTCGTGCTTGTCACGACGGTGCATAACGCGTTCCAGCGGAGCGCCACGTTGATGGGCGTCGGCGACCACGTGGTGGCGGTCAGCGATGCCGTGGGGGTGGAGATGGTGCGGCGTGGCATACCCAGGGCGCGTCTGAGCGTGGTGCGCAACGGCACGATCGGCACGCCGCGCCTCGCCGGTATGCCGGTTCCCGCGGCGCCGCAGTTGGCGCATCCGTGCGTTGTCACGGTGTCGGGCATGTATGAGCGGAAGGGTATCGGCGATTTGCTGCGCGCCTTCGCGTTGCTGAGCAAGCGCGTGCCTGACGCGGTGCTGTATCTCGTTGGCGATGGGCCCGATCGCGCCGCGATGGAAGCACTCGCCGGGCAACTCGGCATTGCCGGGCAGACGCGCTTCGAAGGCTTTGTGGCCGACCCGCGTGCTTACCTTGCGCAGGCCGACGTGTTTGCGCTGGCATCGCACTTCGAAGCGGCCGGACTGGTGCTGTGCGAGGCGCGCGAGACGGGACGCGTGATCGTGGCGACGCGGGTTGGGGGCATTCCCGAGATGCTGGATGGGGGCGAGGCCGGTCTGCTGGTACCGGCTCACGATCCGGTGACGCTTGCAGAGACGCTCGGGTTGCTCCTGACCGATCGCGTCGCGCATGCGGCGCTGGCTGAGCGGGCGGTGCAGAACCTCGACACGTTCAGCGTGCAGCGGGTGAGTGACGGCTATCTGTCGATCTACGAACGTACCCTGGCCCGTTGCCAGCCGCGCCGCTTCGCGACCATTGCGACGCGCAGCAGCAGCGTGCCTGGCATCGCCACGGCCACGCTCGCGGTGCCGGATGCCCTGAACAAGCCTTGAAACAGCGGGCCGCCATTTAAACTGCACCCCAAAAGTTGGACACTGATCCAACCTTTGGCGCGCAGTTAAATTCGTGGTCCGATTCAACTCCCTGCATCAGCTCCCGCTACAACTGGTCGACTAACTCGCGGACAGCGTCACGCGCGTCCAGAGTTTGTAGACGACACTCCTGAGTTCGCTGGACCCATGCAGCGACATGCCCAGATTCGCCGCCGCCATGACGAGTGCCGCGGCGATGAGCGTCGGCAACGCGGTGATCGATTCAGAGAGCACCAGCGCGACGACCAGGAACGCGAGATGGGCCGCCATATTGCGCACGATGGACCAGACATGCAGGCGCGCAAACCACAGCAGCACGGCGTAGTCGAACAGCGACTTCATCACCACGACGACACCCGCGCCCATGATCCCGAACCAGTGAATCCCGCACCACAGCGCACCGGCGAACACCGGCAATTCGAGCCAGCTCACGCCGGCCACGTAGGCCGGGCTTGTCTGCGCCTGAATCAGAATCCCCAGAATGCCCGACTGCCCGCTCAGCCACACGCCTAACACGAGCACGCCGGCAACCGGTGCCGCAGCCGCGACCACCGGTCCCAGCCAGAGCGTCAGAAAGGGCTTGAGGGCGAACAGCGCGACGATCACGCACGGCGTGAAGGCGCCGTTCAGAAAGGCGAGGGAACTATGCGCAAGTGCGTCGGCGTCGGCGCGCGAGACGGCTGACAGGCGTGGGAAGAGCGTGCGCACCATCGCGATCGGCAGCAGGTTCAGACGCGTGATGAGATTCTGCGGGGTCGCATAGTAGGTGACAAAGCGCGCGCCCAGCAGCGCGCCGATCAGCACCCGGTCGAGTGTCGACGCGATCATGCTGGCGCCCGAGAACATCAGCATCCAGCGGCCGTAGCGAAAGAGTTCGGCCATCACGCGCCATTGCGGCATCCGCACGCGACGAATGCCGATCGCGCGGAACGCTGCCGCGCCGAGCAGCACACCGGCAATCAGACGGGCCACGACCGCGGCGGGAATGACCACTGCGAGGGAGGGCGAGAAGCAGAAGATCGAAGCGAGCGGCAGCAACTGGAACAGCGCCGTGCCCAGCGTCTGGTTGATATTGAAGCTGGTAAAGCGTTCCACCCCGTTGATGGCGCCGGCAAAGACCCACGAGACGTTCGCGATCGGCACCGCCACCGCGATCCACGGCAGGCTCGCCATCACCTCGCGCTGAAAGGCGGGTTCGATCTTTACGCCGTGCGTGATGTAGAGAAACGTGCCGAGGTACACCAGCAGGCCACCCACGATGCCGGTCCCCAGATTCATGAACCACGCGCTCCAGAAGATGCGCTCGATCGAGTCGTCATTGGCGGCGCGCGCCTTGGAGATCTGATTCTCGGTGGCGAGACTCGTGCCGAGATCGAGCACGCTGAAGTAGCCGATGAGCGTCCACACCAGATTGATGACCCCATAGCGCTCGACACCCATCAGGTGGATATAGGCAGGCACGGTGACGAGGGAGATGAAGGTCGGAGCGATCGCTCCTGCAAAGTTGATGAAGATGTTCTTGACGATACTTCTTTCCATGGTGCGCGGTCCGGCGGGTGAAGTCGTTGGATGATGCGGTCGATCGTGGATGCTGTCGGTGCGCAGCCGCACCCAGCAGCACGCTTGAAGCGATGGTGCCGGTCTGTCGTATGCACTCGATAGTGCGCCTTCGCCCTTTGCGGATGTGTGGGTGGCCGTACAGATAAATGGGGTACGGCAGGGTTAAATGAAATCCGTGACGGTTTGCGGAACATCCATGATTAAGACCATAAACGGGGCGGGGCAGGGCAGCGGCAGTGAATTGGCCGCGCGTCTGATCTCCATCTGCATTCCGACCTGCAATCGTCCTGCCTTGCTCGAACAGGCCATCGACAGTTGCCACGCGCAGACGTATGGCGAGTTTGAAATTGTGATCGGTGACGACTCGAACGACGACAGCGCGCAGCAGGTAGTGGAGCAGTGCCGCTTGCGCGGCATGCGACCGATCCCGATCCGTTGCGAACGCAATGTGCCCCGGCTTGGACAGGCGGCCAATGTGAACCGGCTGTTCGCGCGCGCACGTGGCGCGCGGCTCGTGCTGCTGCACGACGACGATCTGCTTGAGCCGAACGCGCTGACCTGTCTCGACGCGTGCTGGCACACCTATCCCGAGTTGACCGCCGCGTTTGGCAAACAGCACGTTATCGCCGACGACGGCACGCCGCGGCCGCAAGCCACCGAACGTCTGAACCGCGATTATCTGCGTGTGCCTGAACGCGCCGGCCGCCTGCCAGTACCGGCACTCGCGGGGATCGACCAGATGTTCCCGAATAACGGCTATCTGGTGGATACCCTGGCCGCGCGCCGGATCGCCTATCGTGCGGCCGCCGAAGTCGGCGAAGCGTGTGACTTCGATTTTGGTTTGCGGCTCAGCGTCGATGCTGTCGCGATCTGTTTCGTGGATGAGTTCGTGTCGGTTTCGCGCGAGACGGCGCTGTCGATATCGACCCATGCGTTGCCGGCGATGCACGCGTTCGCGCAATTGCGCGCGAGCAGTGTGCCTGTCGCCGCGCAGGCCGCGCGCGCGGACGCGCTGCGGCGCGTCGCGCCGCGCGCTGCATCTGCCTATGCGCGCGCCGGTGAATCAGCCGCCGCATGGCGTGTGCTGCTGTCGCGGCATTACCCGATGCGCGACCGGCTGCGCGCGCGCTTTCTCTATCACGTGCTGCTCGCTACCCGGTCCACCTTTACGCTGCGTGCACCGCACCGCGGTTAAACGAAGCGTCGATCTGGGGCAAGTCAGTTGTTATCGCGTGCCACGCGTCAAGCCGCATAAGCATCGGAGTCCGACCTAATGTGGGAGGACGTACAGATGAATCAGACGGCGTTTGTTGTAGTGATCGAAAGCGGAGTTGCCCCGGTGAGGAGCCTAGCGTGAGGCCAGTAATGTTCGATGGCCGGTTCGGATGGTTGCATCCGGCGGAGGGGTCAAGTGGCGTGGTGCTGTGTTACCCGTTCGGGTACGACGCACTGTGCACCTATCGCGGCATGCGCAGGCTGGCTGAGCGGCTTGCCGCGCGCGGCATGCCGGTGCTGCGGTTCGACTATCCCGGCACCGGCGATGCGGCGGGCGAGGCGAGCGAGCCCGGCCGCTGGCGCGCGTGGATCGACAGCATCAAGCAGGCCGTGGCGCTGCTGCGGGAGACCACCGGTGTCGAGCGCGTGACCCTGTGCGGGCTGCGCCTTGGCGGCACGCTCGCGGCGCTGGCCGCTCAGGAACTCGGTGGCGTGGATGGTCTCGTGCTGCTGGCGCCGGTTTTATCGGGCAAGAATTATCAGCGCGAGTTGCGCGCGCACTATCGCACGTGGCTGTCGATGCCGGCCGCGATGGATTGCGAAGCCGAGCCCGAGACCGATGCCTTTGTCGAAGCGTACGGTTTTCGTCTCTATAGCGACACGCTGGAGCCCTTGCGCGCAGTCGATCTGCAGCGCGATGCCGTCCGGCCGGCCGAGCGTGTGCTGATACTCGATTCGCTGGACCCCGCGCGGGTCGACGCGCTGGTGGCGCGCTATCGTGAACACGGCGTGCAGGTGGAGCGGCAGCCGTTCGACGAATACGGCAAGTTCATGATGGAGGCGCTCGATAGCGAGATTCCGCAGGCGGCGTTTCGATCGATCGAGGACTGGCTGGCAGGCGCTGCTGTTGACCCCGTTGCGCATACGTACCGGGCAACAGACGATAACGCTGGCGCACACGCCGATCACATTGCCTGGCAAAGGGCAGCTCACGTTGGTGATCACCCTGCGGGTCATCTCGTCGAACCGGGCGTGATTGAAACGCCAGTATGGATCGACGGCGGCAGGATGTTCGGCATCTATTGCGTGCCCGAATCGTGCCCGGCCGCTGCCGCGCCCGCGGTGCTGATGTTGAATACCGGCGCCGTGTCGCGGATCGGCAATGCGCGACTCGGCGTGCGCTTCGCCAGGCGCCTTGCGCGGCAAGGTATCGCGTCGCTGCGTGTCGACCTCGGCGGTCTGGGTGACAGCCAGCCATCGCTCGATGCAGTGAGTCTCGATGCGCTGTATGCGCAGGCAGGCGCCGACGATGCCGCGTGCGCGGCGCGTTGGCTAACGGCGCAAGGACACCGCGGCGCGGTGCTGCTCGGCATCTGCGCGGGCGCCTTCGTCGGCCTGCACGCGGCGTCGCGTGAGCCGGCGGTGATCGGTGCCGTGCTGGTCAATTTGCAGAAGTTCACGTGGCACAACATCTGCGATGAACACGGCAAGCCGGTCATCGCAGTCGCTGCCTTCGGCTCGACGCGCAGCTACCTGCGCTCCATGTGCCAGCCTCGCAAATGGGTTCGTGTCGTGCGGGGGAAGTCGGGCGGCTTACCCGTCGCGCGTGAGCTTGCGGCGCGCTTCGCGGCCAGATTGGGCGCGACGCTCGCCGACCGGATCGAACGCATCTGTGGCATCCAACTGGGATCGAAGGACGTGCAGCGCCTCTTCACTGCGCTACATGCGCGAGGCGTCGATACGCGTCTTTTCTACGGCGTACTGGATGAGGGCGTCGAGGAGCTCGAACGCTACTTCGGCGTGCGTGGTGGGCGGTTGCGGCGCTTCGGCTGCATCGGCGTGGCCTTTTGCGAGCGCACCGATCACGCGATTCTTTCGGCACGCGCGCAGGAAAACGTGATGTCGTACTTCGAGGATTATTTCCGCAGCAGCTTCGGCGAGACCCGTCAGCCCGAGCCATCGATTACCGGCGGGCCGCTCCGTGCGCGGCTCGACTGGCGGCATGCACGCGCCACTCAGTGGCTTCTAAAACGTGCGCGTGCGCTTCGTCTATCAGGGGAAGCGTAATGAACGCACGGGTTGTCATTCCGGCGCACGGCCACTTTGCAGGAGCCAGGCCATGAACAGTCAATCCGAGTTGGACCGCATCAACCGTGTCGCATGGAATTCGCCGGATGCCACCCGCGTATTCACACTCGAGAAGACGTTCTCGGACCTTGGCGAACAGGCCGCGTTCGAGTGGCTTGCGCCGCGCTGCGCCGGCGAGCCGGTGCTGGATATCGGTGTCGGCACGGGCCGCACGATCCCGCTGATGACATCGATCTCGACCGATTACACCGGCGTCGACTACACGCTGAAACTGCTGGAGATCGCGAAGTCGCGCTATCCCGACCTCGACTTGCGGCATATGGATGCGCGCGACATGTCGGCTTTGCCGTCCGGGCATTACGGGCTCGCGGAGTTCAGTTGGAACGGCATCGACTGCGTGGATTACGACGACCGCGTGAAGATTCTCGACGAGATGTATCGGGTGGTGCGACCCGGCGGTTATGTGCTGTTTTCGTCGCACAACCGCGGCGGCCCGGGTTACCGCGAGAACATCTGGCAACTGCTGCCGCAATTTTCCTTCAATCCGCTCAAGCTCGGCTGGCGCACGCTGCGCTCGATGCGGCGTTTTCAGCTCGGCACGTTGAACTATATGCGCAACGTGAAGCTGAATCACGACTACGGCAGCTACGCAGTGAAGACGGCGGCGGCGCACAACTTCGGCATTGTGATCGTTTATACGACGCTGCGGGAGCAGCGCCGGCAACTCGCGCAGATCGGTTTTCAGAGCGAAGCGGTGTTCGGTAGTTGCGAAGGCAATCGCATTGCTGACGACGTGGAACGCAGTGACACGTGGTGGTTTCACTTCATCGCACGCAAACCGCTCGCCGCGTGCCGCTTCGACTGACCGAACGGGAATGGCACATGAATCGCATTGTTGAACCAGGCGGCTATCTCGACGAAGACGACATCGTGCGCTTCGACGATCCATACGGCCGCGATCGGGGGAGCCGTCATGCAGGCACGGGTACGTCACGCTGACGGGCGGCAGGAGGCCGAGGCCGTAACGTTGCAGGAGCAGGTGGCTTGCGCTGTGGGTGGCCGTTGCGATGTTAAGTCCGGCACGGCCGGACGTGCCCCGACCGGCGCGAACGGGTTCGACGAGCGCCGCTTCCGCCATGCGCTGGGGCGTTTTGCCACCGGCGTGGTGGTGATTTCGACCGGCAGTGGCGACGGGATGCACGCGATGACCGCCAATGCCTTCATGTCCGGTTCGCTCAAACCGCCGCTGATCGTCGTGTCGGTCGGGCACCGTGCGCGCATGCACGAGCGTCTGATGAGCAGCGCGAGGTTCGGCGTGAGTGTGTTGTCCGATGCCCAGGAACCTCATAGCCGCCACTTCGCCGGCGAGCCGCAGCGCCGGCTCGCGCCGCGCTTCGCGCCAGTGGACGGCTTGCCGGACGTGGTGCTGCTCGAACACGCCGCGGCCCGTTTCGCGGCGCGCATGGTGGACCGGCATCCGTGCGGCGACCACACGCTCTTTGTTGGCGAAGTGCTGGTGTTCTCGCTCGACGAACACGCGCCGCTGATCTTTTTTGGCGGGCGCTATGCGTCGGTGGGTACACCGCTTTGAGACACCGGCTTTGAGAACCCCGCTTTGACGCACCGTTTACCTCGCCGCTTGCCATACCGGTCACCACGCCGGTCACATCACCGCTCACGACGGGCGCCGGCCAACGCGCTGAGTTGGCTGAGTTTCCTTTCAATTTCC
Organism: Paraburkholderia sediminicola; assembly: GCF_046027825.1. Classification (GTDB taxonomy): domain Bacteria; phylum Pseudomonadota; class Gammaproteobacteria; order Burkholderiales; family Burkholderiaceae; genus Paraburkholderia; species Paraburkholderia sediminicola_D. The sequence goes on along the minus strand of NZ_JAQQDU010000020.1, from coordinate 83,762 downwards.
CCGTTTTGCTTACATTCAATGACAGACGATGCCGGACGCCTGACGTTCCGCCTCGTTGCATCAGTCTTTTTGCGCCTGTCCGGAGCCGCCCAGGGGGTGTGGATCAGACAATTCGATTCACTACGTGCGTCTTCGCACTATGCAAATTTTGCAACGCAGGCACGCTTGAGACGCAAGCTTATGGCCCGTCAAAACATGCGGCGTTACAAGGACGAAACAATTCTTCAGAGGGATAACCCTCTCAGGAAGTTTCCCAACTGGCGCAACCGTTTCGATGCTAGCAACGTATCGTAAAAGAATAATGAACCACCGATAAAACGACACACTTGGGCCGCTTGATCAACAGGCTACGCGGGGGCAAACACCGCTTCGGGGAGAGAGGGTCATGGAACAGGCAAACAAGGATAGATCGCTGGTCAGCAAAGTCATGGACGGACTTGTGACTGGCATCGTCGAAGAGAAATACGGCGCCATCCTGCCACCGCAGGATGTGCTGTCGAAGGAGTTCGACGTCAGCCGCACCGTCATGCGCGAGGCGCTGTCGATGCTGCTCGCGCGCGACATGCTGGACGTGCGGCCGAAGATCGGCACGCGCATCCGGCCGATGAGCGATTGGCGCATGATCGACGAAGACGTCGTGAACTGGCGTTTTCGCGCGAAGCCCGATCCGCTGTTTTTGCGCGATGTGATCGAGTTTCGCATTCTGATCGAACCGCGCGCCTCGGCGCAGGCAGCCGCGCGGGGCAGTGCCGCCGACATCGCGGCGATTCGCGAGGCGTTCGACGCGTTCCGCGTGATCCAGCCGGGCGAAGCCGGCTATCAGGCCGCCGACGAACTCTTCCACGCGCGCATTGTGGTGGCGAGCGGTAATCAGTTCTTCAAACAGATGGCGGCGATCATCCGCGGCGCGCTGTCGACCGTCACCCCGATCCTCCATCACAAGGAAGGGATGTGGGAGAAGGCGGTGAGCACGCATCAGCGTGTGATCGAAGCGATCGAACGGCGCGATCCGAAGGAAGCGGAAATCGCCTCGCTGGCGATGATCGACACCACCACGGAAGATCTCGGCGGCAACCTTTCGGCGGAACCGCCGGCGCGCGAGTGAGCGCGGCCGCTGTTGTGGCGGCTCAGGTTGTCTTCCAGCAGGGACTTTGCATAACGAACGGCGCGGCTTGCTTCACAATAGCGCCTGTTCTGAACTGCACGGACTTGAAGGAACGATGACAATCGCAATGCAAGAAGCCCCCGCGGGCGACGTGATTCGCTGGGGGATCGTCGGAACGGGCCGCATTGCCCGTCGCTTCGCTCTTGGACTCACGCATGTGCCAAAGGCGCAACTGACCGCGCTGTGGTCACGTCGCGCCGAACCGGCCACGGCCTTCGCCCAGGAATTCGGTGGCGAGGTGTGTGCGAGCTTCGAGGCGCTGCTCGCCAGCGGTATCGATGCGCTTTATATCGCCACCGTCCAGGACAGTCACGCCAACTACGCCATCGCCGCGCTGCAAGCCGGTCTGCACGTGCTGTGCGAAAAACCCGCCACCATCAACAAGCCGCAACTCGAGCGCGTGCTTGAGGTTGCGCGCGCCGAGCAACGGCTGTTCATGGAAGCCATGAAGCCGCCGTTTTATCCGCTCTACAGAAAGTTGCGCGCGCATCTGGATGCGGAGCCGATCGGCGAAGTGGGTCTCGTGCGCGCCGGCTGTTCGGTGCCGGGCGTGCCGGACGATCATCCGTCCATGTCGTTCGAGCATGCGGGCGGCGCGCTGCTCGATATCGGCGTCTATGAGATGTTTCTCGCGGTCGACTGGCTCGGTGCGCCGCGTGAGGTGCAGACGCTTGGGCGGCTCGGCTCGACCGGCGTCGATACGTTCGCGAGCCTGAACAGCCAGCATGAGCGCGGCATCGCGCAACTGTTTTGCGGACTCGACCTGCACGGCAAGGGCGACGCGTTGCTGATGGCCCGGGACGGCCATGTCACGATTCACGAACCCTGGTGGAATCCGGCGCGCGCGACGATCCGGTACGCCGACGGCCGTGTGGTCGAGCTCGACGAGCCGTTCGAAGGCGGCGGTCTGAACTACGAGACCGCGCATTTTTGCGAGCTGATTCGGGCGGGGCAGATTGAGAGCCCGCTGATGCCACATAGCAAGTCGTTGCAGATGATCGAGATGGCCGATGCCGCGCGCGCCGCGTTGGGACTTAAGTTCGCGGGGGAGTGAGGGCCCGTTGCCGCGTTGTTTCCAGTGGCGGTGGTACGATTTGCAGGGGCGTGTGGGCTCGTATAAGACAGAGCCCGCCGACCCACAGCTTTCGATCACCTTCCACTGGAGCCGCCTGCGATGCGCATGCTTGGAAAACTGTGGCGCGACAACAAGAGTCTCGTCGCCTTTCTGTTTCTGATGGTGCTGTTCCGCAGCGCTGTGGCCGACTGGAATGTCGTGCCGAGTGGTTCGATGTTGCCGACAATCCGCGAAGGCGACCGGATTTTCGTCGACAAGATGGCCTACGATCTGCGCGTGCCGCTCACCCACATCACGATCGCGCATCTGCACGATCCGCAGCGCGGCGATATCGTCACGATCGATTCATCGGCCGCGCATGAGTTGATCGTCAAGCGTCTGATCGGCTTGCCCGGCGACAGCGTCGCCATGCGCGACAACGTGCTGTACGTGAATGGCGTGCGCGCGGATTATCAGCCGCTGCACCTGAAGCCGCTGCCGGGCGATGCGACGTCCCCCGGCGACTATCTGACCGAGCGCTTCGACGGTGTTGTGCATACGGTGCGGCTTGCGCCTGATGCGCCGAGTCCGCGCAATTCGTTCGGGCCGGTGGTCGTGCCGCAAGGCAAATATCTGATGCTCGGCGACAATCGCGACGATAGCGCCGACTCGCGTTACTTCGGCTTCTTTCCACGCAAGGAACTGATGGGCCGCACGCGTCACGTCGCGTTCTCGCTCGACCCGGACCACTACTACAAACCGCGCTTCGAGCGCTTCGGCGCGCCGCTGGATGCGGCGTCGCTTGCCGCCAGCCGCTAAGCGGCGAGCGACAGGTGGCTTAGTGGAGTGCGAGATGGGGTGTTAAGCGGGGCACCAGGCGGCGCACTCTGTGACGTGCACTGTGACGCGCTCAGTGGCGCGACGGCAGCGCGAGGCGCCGTTCGTACCAGCGCTGCACCCACTCGAGCACCTGACACAGCACCCAGTAGACCGCGGCTGCCGCGAGGTATAGCGGCAGCGGCTGATAGGTCGACGCGATGATCTCCTGCGCGCTGCGCAGCAATTCGGTCACGGTAATCACCGACACCAGCGACGTATCCTTGATCAGGCTGATCAGGCTGTTCGACAGACTCGGCACGGCAATGCGCAAGGCCTGTGGCGCGATCACATAGCGCAGCGTCTGACGCCGCGAGAGTCCGAGGCTGTACGCCGCGAGCCACTGGCCTTTGTGAATGCCGAGAATCGCGCCCCGCATGCTTTCCGACAGGTAGGCCGCCACGTTCGCCGACAGCGCGATCACGCCTGCGGGCGTGGGGTCGAGCGAAATGCCGAGACTCGGCAAGCCGTAATAGATCACGAAGATCTGCACCAGCAGCGGCGTGCCGCGGAACACGCTGACATACACGCGCGCGATCCAGATCAGCACGCGGTTGTGGCTGATGCCCATCACCGCGAGCACGGCGCCGGCAATCAGGCCGAAGATCATCGACAGAACCGCGAACTTGACCGTCAGGACGGCACCCTGCGCAAGCACAGGAAGCGATTGGACGAGCAGGGAAGTGGTGGACATGAGCGGTGGGTAGGGTTAGCGCGGCAAAGCGCACATCATAAACTTTGGCCGGAGTGGGCGTGAGTGCGAGCGCGGGGGCCGCAAACGCGAAGGGCGGCATCGTCGACGATGCCGCCCTTCGTTTCATTCAGCGCGCGTTACTTGATCGGCTTGCTGACGTCGATGCCGAACCATTTGTCCGAGATCTTCGAGAACGTGCCGTCAGCTTCGAGTTGGGTCATTGCGTCGTCGATCGCCTTGGCGAACTTCGGATTGCCCTTCTTGAACGGAATGCCCGACGGGTTGCCCGCGCCAAGCGTCGCGCCGGTGCGCAGCGGCAGTTGCGAGTTCTTCATCAGATACGCAAGCATCAGGCGGTCGTTCAGTGCCGCGTCCAGACGGCCGGCGGCCAGATCGCGCAGGTATTCAGGCGCACCCGGATACGTCTTCACGTCGATGCCCGGCACCGACTTTGCCATGTCCATGTAGTTCGTGCCCAGACCGACGCCGAGCTTCTTGCCCTTCAGATCGTCGAGCGATTTGAACTGGCGCGTGTCGTCCTTACGCTGGATCAGTTGCGCGGCCGAATACGTGTAGGCCGGCGAGAAGTCGAGCACCTGCTTGCGCGCGTCCGTGATGCCGACCTGGTTGACGATCACGTCGAACTTGTTTGCCTGCAGACCGGCGATGATGCCGCTCCATTCGGTCGTGACGAATTCCGGCTTCACGCCGAGCTTGGCGGCGACGGCCTTGGCGATGTCGACGTCATAGCCGACCAGTTCGCCAGACGGCGCTTTCGAATTAAACGGCGGGAAGGTGCCTTCCAGACCGATGCGCAACGTGCCGCGCTGTTTGACCTGGTCGAGCAGGTCGTCCGCATGGGCGGTGACAGCAGTGAACGACGCGCCGATCAGGCCGGCGACGAGCATCTTTTTCAGCAAGCCAAATTTCATCGTGTTCCTTTTTGTTCGTCTGGCGTTTTAACAGACGAAAGCATAACAAAGCAGACTATCGAAACCTAAATACCGTTTGTTTATGTCTATATTACGGATGCGGATTGGGTTCCGATTCGATGGGCAGCCCCGGCGCTCAAAACCGGGTGCAAACCGCGCGCACCCGAAGGCCGTCGCTTAGCGCAGCGCCTGTGCGCATTCGGCCACCAGGGCCGGTCCGCGGTAGATGAAGCCGGTATAAAGCTGCACCAGCGAAGCGCCCGCCGCGAGCTTCGCGCGCGCGTCCTCGCCCGAAAAAATCCCGCCCACGCCAATGATCGGCACCGTTTCGCCGACTTCCGTGCGCAGTTTGCGGATCACTTCGTTCGACGCGTCGAACACCGGTTTGCCCGACAGGCCGCCGGCTTCGTCGCCATATTGCATGCCGGTGACGGCGGTGCGCGACAGTGTGGTGTTGGTGGCGATCACGCCTTCGAACTTGTGGCGCAACAGCGTATCGGCGATCGATTTGATCTGTTCGTCGTCGAGGTCGGGTGCGATCTTCAATGCGAGCGGCACCAGCTTGCCGTGCATGTCGGCCAGACGCTGCTGCTTGTCCTTCAGGGCGGCGAGCAGCGCGTCGAGTTCGCCCGCGCCTTGCAACTGGCGCAGGTTCTTCGTATTCGGCGACGAGATGTTGACCGTCACGTAACTCGCAAACGGGTACACGCGTTCGAGACAGTAGAGATAGTCTTCGGCGGCGCGTTCGATCGGCGTGTCGGCGTTCTTGCCGATGTTCAGCCCGAGAATGCCGCGATAGCGCGCGGCCTGGACGTTTTTGACGAACTGGTCGACGCCCGCGTTATTGAAGCCCATCCGGTTGATCACGGCATTCGCCTGCGGCAGGCGGAACATGCGCGGGCGCGGGTTGCCCGGCTGCGCGCGCGGCGTGACCGTGCCCACTTCGATGAAACCGAAACCGAGCGCCGCCAGACCGTCGATGCACGCGCCGTCCTTGTCGAGGCCCGCGGCGAGTCCGACCGGGTTCTTGAACGTCAGCCCCATGACGGTGCGCGGCGCATCCGGCACGCGTGGCGCGAGCGCGCCGGCAAGGCCGGTCCGGCCGGCGGCGCCGAGGATGCGCAAGGTCAGGTGATGAGCGTCTTCCGCATCCATGCGAAAGAGTTGGGCGCGTACGAGCGGGTAGAGGGAACTGAACACGGGACGGAGCCGGGCGGCCGGAAAATGGTAACCCTCCATTTTACCGGCTTTGGGGCTTTAATGAGACTAACTGGAGGGGGCGCGAAAGGCGGGGGGCGGGGACGCTGCGGGTGAGGCTGCTTGACGTGGCCTGGCGTACTGGCCCAGCGGCGTCATTCGGTGCGCGCAGACCGTTCCGCCTCGCCTGGTGGAGCCCGCAGTTGTTACGGCCGCAGCGGCCCGCGCTTGCCCTGAATCGCCAGATCGACCGGCGGCAGATCGATGGTGGCGGGATCGAGCACCTTCCACGCACCGTCGATCAAACCTTCGAGCGGTCGGAAATTCGCCTTGTACGCCATCTTCGGACTCTCGCGAATCCAGTAGCCAAGGTACACGTAGGGCAGCTTGAGGCTCTTCGCCTGTTCGATCTGCCAGTAGATGTTGTAGGTGCCGAAGCTGGTGTGCGGCAAACCCGGTTCGAAGAACGTATAGACCGACGAGAGCCCGTCACCGAGGATGTCGATCATGCTGATCATGCGCAGAATGCCCGGCGCGTCCGGATGATCCGGCAGCGGCTCGCGAAACTCGACCAGCCGCGAGTTGATCCGGCTCTGCAGCAGGAACTGTTCGTACTGGTCGCGGCTGTCGCGGTCCATGCCGCCACCCGCATGCCGTGCCGACTGATAGCGCATGTAGAGCGCGTAGTGCTCTTCGTCGTAATGCAGTGGCGCGACCGTTGCGACCAGCTCGCCGTGCTTTTTCCAGATCCGCCGCTGCGTGCGGTTCGCTTCGAACTGATCGACCGGCACGCGCACGGGCACGCAGGCGCGACAGCCATCGCAATACGGGCGGTAGGTGAACACACCCGAGCGGCGGAAGCCGGCTTTGACGAGGTCGGTATAGACGTCGGAGTTGATCAGGTGGCTGGGCGTGGCGACTTGCGAGCGCGCGACGCGTCCATCCAGATAGCTGCAGGGATAGGGTGCCGTTGCATAAAATTGCAGCGCGGAAAGCGGGGAAAGAGGCAGCTCGTTGGGATGAGTCACGTTGGCAGCTCTCGAAGCGTCTCTGGTATTGCAAACCCGGCGCCTTGCGGATTTCAACCCGCGGCTCGTGACCCGCGGCTCGGTAGGCGACGGATCCGGATTCGGCCTGATTCTTTCTACGCCGCAGGCGCGACGACATCGCGCAATACGGTCTTGTCGAAGCGCCAGGGAATCGGTGGTGCGTCGACAGCGGTGCGAACATGCGCGATGAACGCCTTGCGCGCTATCTCACGGCCGCCCAGCGATGCCAGATGCGACGTGTTCTGCTGGCAGTCTATCATTTCTATTTCGTGACGGCGCAAGTGTCCGACAAGCGCGGCCAGCGCCATTTTCGACGCATCGGTGACCTCCGCGAACATCGATTCGCCGAAGAACATCCGGCCGAAAGACACCCCATACAAACCGCCTACGCGCTTGCCTTCGAACCAGGTCTCGATGCTGTGCGCATCGCCCACCCGGTGCAGCGATGAATACGCTTCGACTACGTCGGCGGTGATCCATGTGCCGCGCTGGCCGCGGCGCGGCGCCTGCGCACAGGCGCGCATCACGGCGGCGAAATCATGGTCGACACGGATTTCCCATGCGTCTTCGCGCAGCACTCGCTTGAGCGTTTTGCGCAGCGACGGCGACAGTTTGAACTCGGCGGGGCGCAGAATCATGCGCGGGTCGGGGCTCCACCACAACACGGGTTGCCCGTCCGAATACCAGGGGAAGATGCCGCGCCGATAGGCGTCGATCAGCCGCGACGGCAGCAGGTCGCCGCTCGCGGCGAGCAGGCCCGGCGCGCCGCTGGCCGCGCCGAGCGCGCGCTCGACGGCGGGAAACGGATCGTCAGGTCCGAGCCAGGGCACCATGCGCGCCGCTCAACCTTCTCGCAGCGAGCGGAAGATATCGCCCGTGTGCAGCCCGAAGCTGCCGGCGGCGCGGTCGGCGAAAAAGAAACGCAAGGTCTGGCCGACGGTCGGGAAGGCGATCTCGTCCCATGGAATGTCGTGCTCCTCGAAGAGTTTCACTTCGAGGCTTTCTTCCCCGGCTGCGATGTCGAGGTCGAGCAGGCGCGCCATGTAGAACAGATGCACCTGATGCACGTGTGGCACGTTCAGCAGCGAAAACAGGCTCTGCACCTCGACGCGCGCGCCGGCTTCTTCCAGCGTTTCGCGCGAAGCGGCTTCGGCGGTGGTTTCACCCATTTCCATGAAGCCCGCCGGCAGCGTCCAGTAGCCGTAGCGCGGTTCGATCGCGCGACGGCACAGCAGCACTTTGTCGTCCCAGACCGGAACGGTGCCGACCACGTTGCGCGGATTCTGATAATGCACCGTGCCGCAACTGCCGCATACGAAGCGCTCGCGGTTGTCACCCGGCGGAATGCTCAGGCTGACGCCGTGGCCGCAGACAGAACAGAATTTCATAGGAAGGGGACGAGAAAGAGTGATGGGAGTTTATCACTGGGCTGGCGTTTTCTGAGGTCGGGCAAAGGTGGCGTGCTGACGTTGGCATGAAGACAACGGCGTCCGGCGCCCGCGGGACGCGGCTTGGGCGATTGTGGCCCAGGCCGGTTGGCTGACGCTGGCGCTTTTGCGCGCTATTCGAGGATGGGTGAGTTAGGATTGCTACCCATATAACCGGGGCAGAAACCGTCTCGCCGAGCGTAGCTCGGGCGTCTCCAGGACTTTGGCGCAGAGCTGGCCACGGGAAAGGGCGAGGTGCAGAACGCATCTCAGCCATGAAAGGCGAGGCAGAAAATAAAAAAGGCCTGCCGGATGGGCAAGCCTTTGATGTTGTTTCGACGGTTCGAACCGCATGAATCACTTGGTTGCGGGGGTAGGATTTGAACCTACGACCTTCGGGTTATGAGCCCGACGAGCTGCCAGACTGCTCCACCCCGCGTCCGTCGAAGAAAAGATTATAGGACAAAGCGGCAGCCAACGCAATAGCTATTTAAGAACCGACTTCATACATGCCAGGCGGTGCGGCTTCCAAAGCGTGGTCCGGTCCAAAGTGGCGCCGCTGTCCAACGTCGCGCCGCGCTTGGCCGGCGTCGCATACCGGAAGGCCCTCGTAAGGCACTGCGCTAGAATCCAGATTTTCTTCGCGGCGCCGGGGTGCATGTGCAACGGCGCGCGCGTCACCTCTTACCTTGCTCAGAACTCCATGGATATCGCTCACGATCTACAGGTGATTGCCGCTCAGGAACACGCGCTGGTGTTCCCGCAATTCGACGCCGACCGCGCATGGCAGGTCGGGGCGTATCTGCACGAGGTCGCAAGAGCACGCGGCATTGCCGCTGCCATCGACGTGCGCACGTTCGGTCAGCCGCTGTTTTTCAGCTTGCTCGACGGAGCGACGCCGGACAACGTCGACTGGGCGCGTCGCAAGGGCAACACGGTCGCGCATTTTCGGCGCAGTTCGTACGCGATCGGCTTGAAGATGCAACAGGCGGGCAGCACCCTCGCTGACAAGCACGGTTTGCCGGTCACGGAATATGCATCCCATGGCGGCGCTTTCCCATTGACGGTAGTGGGCGCCGGTGTGATCGGCTCGATCACGGTATCCGGTCTGCCGCAGCGTGCGGATCACGAACTGGTGGTGGAAGCGCTGTGCGCGCACCTTGGTCACGACTACAGCAAGCTCGCGCTTGCAAAGGCCTGAGACGATGCGGATGCCTCCTTATGCCTTGCTCGCCATTGCGATCGTCGCCGAAGTCATCGCGACCTCCGCCATGCGGGCCTCGGAAGGTTTTGCGCGGCTCTTGCCCGCAACGGTCGTGGTGATCGGCTACGGCATCGCGTTCTATTGCCTGTCGCTCACGCTGAAGACCATTCCGGTCGGCATCGTCTACGCGGTGTGGTCCGGCGCCGGCATCGTGCTGATTACGCTGGTCGCGGTCGTGATGTACCGGCAGGTGCCTGACCTACCGGCCATCATCGGGCTCGGGCTGATTATTGCCGGGGTGGCCGTGTTGAACGTGTTCTCGAAGATGCAGGCGCACTGAGCGTTACTTGCAGCGCACGATCATAGAACGGTTTTTCACGTTGGCCGAGACAACGTTCGTGACGCTGCCGCCTGCAGCGCCGCCTTCGTCGTTGTCTTTCGACACGATGTCGTAGCCGGTTGCGCCACAGGCCTTGCCGGCCTGCACGTAGCAGGAGGCCCAACTGGACGCGGCGTCGGCACCGCTGCAGTTCACCGCAAAACCAGTCTGGCCGTTTGGCAGATTGATGAGCGATGTGGTGTTCGACGATGCGCAGCCGGCGAGACTCGCGCCGAGCAACACGGCAGCGGGTAGGGCGGCAGACAGGGACGCCCTGCGGACTAGCGCAAGCGCGGTGGTGCCGGATCGCACGTGACCGGCGCGGCGCAGTTGCGTCATGAAATGCATCGTGAAGTTTCCTTTCAAATTGGTGTCGAGAATCGCCATGCACACTGTCAGTGTGCCCGCAAGGCTAAGGCGTTTCGATCGTGATGCCCGCCGCGCTGACCCGTTGGCGGCTTTCCGTTCCGCTTTCGGTCGCTGCGTCTTCCCAGATGCTGATGGCTTTCGGAATGTCGATGCCGTGGCTCTCGGCGTAAGCAAACCATGCGTTTGCCGCATCCGGCTCAGGCAGTTCGTGGTTCTGCAGAAAGTATTTTCCCATATTGCGCTCACTCGACTCGAAAGGGTGTCACTGCATCAGCACGGGGTGTGCCGGCGAACCACTTCGACAGAAGCAGGCGGAACAAGTGCAATCCGGCGTTTCGACCGGCATGCGGAAGCGCTCGGCTCGCGGGGCCGCGCGGCTGCGACCAGGAGGGCTAGGCTAGGGAGGCTGGACCGCGGTTGAGGCGCGCGAGTACCATAACGGGCATGTCCGGGGGTGGCCGGTTCTCACCGGTGTCCGTTTCCTGCCGGATCCTTCTGATGAGGCGACCATGGAAATTCGGTTTCCCGCGGACGCGCCTGCTTACCGCGACTCCAATCTGACGGTGGTGTTTCCCGCGCTCGTGAACGGTGAGCCGGTGCCGTGCGCGATCTCGGTCGAGGCGCTCGAGGATCATTTCGGGGCGTACTCCGAGGATCTCGACGGCTGGCTGCGCGCGTTCGACGCCGGGCGCCCACGTATCGAGGCGGTTGCGCGCGAGCATCTGCAGATCAGCAATGGCACGCCCGTGCTGCTCAAGAGCGGCCATTTCCCGCCGGGCAACGTCGCGGCCTGATCCGGCGGGTTCGCTGATACGCGGATAACGTGCTTCAAACCCCCTCGTTTGCGAAGCCGTGCTCGGTCATGCCGTCGTTCAGGCCGTTTTCGCGGTGTCCCGGTGCGTGTCAGCACTCGCCAACGCCGTCGCGCGCGCGGCCTCGAACGCATGCCGGATACCGTCTTCGTACGACGTTTTTGCGATCGGGCCGATCAGCTTCGTCAAGGCGGCATCGTCAAGCACGACCGGCTCCGTCATCAGGTAATTCATCTCCACCAGCTCCCGCATAAGCGGATTGAAGAGGCCGAGCACGCGCAGCATGGTCTTGCCGGCCACCATCAGTTTCGGCTCGCGGCCTGCTAGCGCATAGGCCTGTCTCGCCACCTCGCGCTGCGTGATCGTGCCCGAGCCGGCCAGGTGCCACCACCGGCCGTATGCGTCGGGTGTGCGCGTGAGTTTCTCGACCACCGGCCCGATATCCGGCAGGTAGATGAATTCGTGCGGCACATCCACCGGCCCGATCACCTGCGCGCGCTTGCCGTGCGCCGCGCCCTCGAATATGCCGTTGATCAGACTGCGTTCGATACCAGGCCCGTAGAAATCCGGCAGGCGCAGCACCAGCGTCGACAGGCGGGTCGCACCGCTGGCGCGTCCATGCGCCGCCAGCACCCGCTTTTCCTGCTCGAGCCGCATCTTGCCTTTGAACGTATGGGGCTCACGCGGATGATCTTCGCTGATCGGATTGCCGCGTGCGCGGCCGTAGGGATACACGGTGCCGATCAGAATGAAGCGCTCGACCCCCGCCGCCGTTAGGCCGGCGAGCGTTTTTTCCACGAGCGGCGGATGCGCGGCAAACTGATCGTAGGGCACGCCCACCAGATAGATCACGGTCTGCAAACCGGCTGCCGCAGCGCTGATCGAGGCCGGGTCGTCGGGATTCCACGTGACGATTTCCGCATGCGGGTCATGGCCGAAAGCCGCTTCGAGCGGCGCGCGCGAGCGGCCGACCACCCGGTAATCCCGCCCCGCTGCGCTTAGCGCGGCGGCGATGATTTGACCTGCCGCGCCGGCGGCACCGAATAAACCGACTTTTCCTGTGGCTTGCATGACGACTCCTGGATACGGCGCCGTATCGCGCCGGGATGATGCTGGCTGATCGATGAGAAGTTAATGAACGGTGTTCAGTAAACAGTGTTCAGTTTAATTTGACTTTTCAGTTTGTCAACCCGAAAATGTTCTCCATGGGAATCGTCGAACGAAAAAGCCGTCAGAAGCAGGCGCTGCGTGAGCGCATCCTCGATGCAGCGCGGCGCATCGTGATGCGCGAAGGCTTTGCCGCGCTGTCAATGCGCAAGATTGCGGACGCCATCGAGTATTCGCCTGCCACGCTGTACCTGCACTTCGCGAGCCGCGATGAGATCGCGCAGGCGTTGTGCGCGGAGGGCTATGCCCAATTGCTGGAGACCTTCGTGCCGCTTGCGCAGATCGCCGATCCAGCTGAGCGGTTGAAGGCGCTCGGGCGTGCTTATGTGGCATTCGGTGTCGCGCATCCGGAAACCTACCGGCTGATCTTCATGGAAGACCCGAGCTACACGGGCGCGGCGCTGGGCGGTGTGGCGGCTGCGTCGGGTAAGGGCGCCTCGGCGGCTGCGGTCGCGGATGCCGGTGCGGCGGACGAAGCCGTGGGGATTACGGCGGCAGGAACGCCGGCCGTGGGTTCTGCTGTGTCCGGAAAAGCGAGCCTTGCGCCGGCGAAATCGGACGACGATCCCGGCGACGCTGCCTTGGCCATCATGATCTCCGCGCTTGAAGAGTTGAAAGCGGCGGGGCGCTTGTCCGCATCGATGGACGTGGCCGTGTGGGCGGAGGCGTTCTGGGCGACCATGCATGGCATCGTCGCACTCAACCTTACATGTCCCGTGTTTCCGACCGCGCCGCTGGATAAGGTGGTCGGTGTCGCACTCGATGCCTGGCTGGGCACGCAGAACGCCGGGCATCCGCCAGGCGTCGCGGGCGCCGTCCGCGCCCGCAAAAAGAAGTCTGCTGACACACCGGTTGAAGCGCTCGTCGAGCCGGGCGGCGAACTGGCCGCTCAGCCATCACAGCCATCTGCGCCGTTGGGCAAAAAGCCCGCCAACCGGCCGGGACCATCGGCGATCAAACCCGCCAATGATGCGGATGCCAGCGCTGTCATCAAAGCGGACACCCAGCCCGCCGTCAAACCCGCCACCAAGCCCAAAGCCGCGAGTGCGTGATAACGTTCAGTTCCAATTCATTTCGCGCCATCGCGCTTAGCTCTCCATGTCCATTTCTGCCTCGCCCGCCGTCAGCGACGAAGTCGCGACTTACGTAGCCAACCGCATCGGTTTTATCGAACTGGAAAGGCCGAAGGCGCTCAACGCACTGTCGACCGGCATGATTCGCGCGATGCACGCGGCGCTCGATCAGTGGCGCGAAGATCCCGACGTGCTCGCCGTGGTGGTGCGCAGCCAGCATCCGCGTGCATTCTGCGCGGGGGGCGATATCCGCTTTCTGTACGAGTCGGCGCAGCGCGGCGAGCACGACTCGCGCGATACCTTTTTCACTGAGGAATACCGGCTCAACCACGCGATCTTCACCTACCCGAAGCCGTATATTGCGTTGATGAACGGCGTGGTGATGGGCGGCGGCATGGGGATTTCGCAGGGCGCGCATCGCACCGGCGGCCTGCGCGTGGTGACCAACTCGACGAAGATGGCGATGCCCGAGACCCGCATCGGACTCTTTCCCGATGTCGGCGCGAGCTGGTTTCTGGCGCGCACGCCAGGCGCGCTCGGCCGTTATCTGGCCGTCACCGGCGAGACGATCGGCGCAGCCGACGCACTCTACGCAGGCCTCGCTGACGCCTATATCGACGACGCGGCATTGCCCGCGCTAGTCGATACGTTGCGCACGGAGCTGTTCGAACGGGGGGCCGACGTGATCGCGTGCATCGAGCGCGAGACAGCCGCGCATCAGGTCGTGCCGGAACCCGATGCTTCGCCGCTCGCGAGCACACGTGCGTTGATCGACCAGCATTTCGCCTTGCCCGACGTGGCGCAGATTCTCGCTTCGCTCGAGCAGGAACAGGCGCGTGGCGGCGAGGCCGCTGACTGGGCCGAGCAGACGATTGCCGTATTGCGCGAACGTTCGCCGCTATCGATGGCCGTGTCGCTGGAAGTGGTGACGCGCGCGGAGGGTTCGATGGCGGACGTGCTGCGCGCCGATCTTGATCTGACACGTACGTGCTTTGCGCAGGGCGACACGATCGAAGGGATTCGCGCACGCATCATCGACAAGGACAACGCGCCGCGCTGGCGTTTTGCGCGCATCGAAGACGTGAGCGCCGCCGATGTGGCGAAGATGTTCGAAAGCCCGTGGCTGGCAAGCGAACACCCGTTGCGCGATCTGCGCGGTTAAGCGGGGTCAGGCCACAGCGTCAAAACAATCGAAGCAGAAGGGCTATGCCGGGCGCCGTCCAGGCATAGCCAGACGAGCCCGCACCAGCAAGACGCTCAGTTCTCGCTCAGTCCTCGTCTTCGCTCGCCATGAAGGCGCGCATGAACACCAGCGCGCCCCAGCCCCACATCGCATTCGCCGCGAAACCCACCGCGAGGCGCGGCAGCATGTTGCCGCTCGGCCAGATGCCGCGCAGCGGATCGACCACGAACACGCTCGCCGCCGTCAATGCGATGCCGCCGAACACGAAGGCGGGCACCCACGGCGCGCGCCGCCCAGGCGCCACGCGCAACAGCCATGCCATCAGCACAGCCCAGAATGCGCTCCAGATCGCGTTCGCAATGAACTCAGGCAGCCCGAGTGGCAAAAACGGCGCCGTGGAAAAACCGGTAGGGTCGATCAGACCGGCTGCGTGCAGCAGCGCCAGGGTCGATTCATGAAAAAACAGGGAAGCCAGAAAACCGGCGACGAACGGCAGGATGAGTTTTTGCATGCATGACACCGCGAGAGCTCAGGCGGCGCGGTTCGCGCGGCCTGCACCGGATTATTGGAAACGTGGCGCCATTATATATAGGGGTATCCCGTTTCCAGCGTAGGTCAGGCGCAACACCCGTATGCTTTAACGTCGGGCTAATCACGAAAGTGGAAAACCTAAGCTAAAAAAAATCGTTCAAAAGCCGGGCCCCGATCCATAGACTGTTTCTCCATGCAGACGGCGTTTGCCGCCGTCGCCCATTTAATCGAGCGCGTCACGCGCACGTCTGGTCGAGGGAAGCCGTCGCGATGTCCTGCCTGATGCCGATCTTCAACTGCTGCCTGGCGCGCGCGCGTTTGCGGATGCGCTGTCGGAACTAGTCCGCGCCCCACCGCAGTATTTCCGTCCTTTTTTGCGCTTGCCTCTCCGGCTCTCATGCCGGATGGATGCGCACGGCTAGTGGCGCACGGCTAGTGGTGCGCGACCAGCGGCGCGCGGCCGGCGTGTGCGCTTTCACGTCACGCATCGTCGTTACATACGTCTCCATTCAATCCAGTTTCGAACAAGCAGGAGCAGCAAATGAATGTGTTCTGGTTCATTCCGACTCACGGCGACAGCCGCTATCTCGGTACGTCCCAAGGCGCACGCGCAGCCGATTACGACTACTTCCAGCAGATCGCCGTGGCCGCGGATACGCTCGGCTATGAGGGCGTGCTGTTGCCGACCGGCCGTTCATGCGAAGACGCATGGGTCGTCGCATCGAGCCTGATTGCCGCGACCAAACGTCTGAAGTTTCTGGTGGCGATCCGTCCGGGCATTTCATCGCCGGGTCTGGCAGCGCGCATGGCGGCGACCTTCGACCGTCTGTCGAATGGGCGTCTCTTGATCAATGTCGTGACCGGCGGCGATTCCGCTGAACTGGAAGGCGACGGCGTGTTCGTCGATCACGACACGCGCTATGAAATCACCGACGAATTCCTGCACATCTGGCGCAAGCTGCTGACCGCCGCGCATACCAACGACGCGATCGACTTCAACGGCAAGCATCTGACCTCGAAGGGTGGCAAGGCGTTGTATCCGCCGGTGCAGAACCCGCATCCGCCGCTGTGGTTCGGCGGTTCGTCAGCGGCTGCGCACGACATCGCGGCCGATCACATCGACACGTATCTGACGTGGGGCGAGCCGCCCGCCGCCGTCGCGAAGAAGATCGCCGACATTCGCGCCCGCGCTGAAGCGCGTGGCCGCAAGATCAAGTTCGGTATTCGCCTGCACGTCATCGTGCGCGAGACCGAAGAAGAAGCATGGGCCGCCGCCGACAAGCTGATCAGCAAGCTCGACGACGAAACCATTTCCCGTGCGCAGGCTTCGTTCTCGAAGATGGATTCCGAAGGGCAACGTCGCATGGCGGCATTGCACGGCGGCAAGCGGGGTGGCCGCGAAGAACTCGAGGTGTATCCGCATCTGTGGGCGGGCGTGGGTCTCGTGCGCGGCGGCGCGGGGACGGCGCTGGTCGGCAATCCCGAGCAGGTGGCGGCGCTGATGAACGAATACGCGGCGCTTGGCATCGATACGTTCATCCTGTCCGGTTATCCGCATCTCGAAGAATCGTATCGCTTCGCTGAACTGGTGTTCCCGCTGCTGCCGGGCCGTCAAAGCAGGACCTCGGGCGGTCCGCTGTCGGGTCCGTTCGGCGAGATTGTCGGCAACAACTATCTGCCGAAGGCGGCGAGTTCGAGCTGAGCGCTTGCGCCCGGTTCGATAACGACGCCCAACGATCAAGCATTGAGGAAAGTAATCATGGCTCAATCCACTGTGAGTGCGGAACGAGGCACACACGCAGGCTCGGGTCCGCGCGCGGGGCTCGGCGTATTACGCCGCATCGGCGCGCATCTTGCTCCGTGGCTCGCGCCGCTGGCGATTCTGCTCGCATGGGAATTCGCGGCGCGTAGCGGCATTCTCTCGACGCGCGTTCTACCCGAGCCGCTCGCGGTCGTGAAAGCCGCGTGGTCGCTGATCCAGTCGGGCGAAATGTGGGCGGACGTGAAGGTCAGCACGTGGCGCGCGGTGTCGGGCTTTACGATCGGCGGCGGCATCGGACTTGTGCTCGGCCTCGCTACGGGTCTCTTCAAACCCGTCGAAATCGCGCTCGATTCGACGGTGCAGATGGTCCGCAACATTCCCGCGCTGGCGATGATCCCGCTCGTGATTCTGTGGTTCGGTATCGAGGAAGAAGCGAAGGTGTTTCTCGTCGCGCTGGGCGTGTTTTTCCCGATCTACGTGAACACGTTTCACGGCATCCGCTCGGTCGATGCCAATCTGATCGAAATGGCGCGGAGTTACGGCGTGAAGGGTTTCTCACTTTACCGGCACGTAATCCTGCCGGGTGCCTTGCCGTCGATTCTGGTCGGCGTGCGTTTCGCGTTCGGCCTGATGTGGGTCACGCTGATCGTCGCTGAAACCATTTCCGCACAATCGGGCATCGGCTACATGACGATGAATGCACGCGAATTCCTGCAAACCGATGTCGTGGTGGTCGGCATCCTGCTGTACGCGGGGCTCGGCAAACTCGCCGACGTGCTGGCCAAGAGTCTCGAGCGCGTGTCGCTGCGTTGGCATCCGGCCTATCAACGAGGAGCGAAAGCATGAGCGCAACGACATTGTCGGCGTCATTCGGCGGCATCGCGGGCAGCGATCTCGAAGCCGAACTGGCGCAACCGCGCACCGTCGATCACGACGCAGATGAGGCCGCCGGCTTCGAGCGCGCAGATCCGGCGCACGATCACCATCGCGTGGGCGTCGTGCCCGCGGCTGCGGGTGCATCGGCGCGCAACGACGCACGCCGGTCCGCCGATTTTTCCGTCGAGTTACGCGGCGTCGGCAAGCAGTACGGCGAGCGCAAGGTGTTGTCCGATTTTGATCTGTCGATCGAGCGTGGCAGCTTCGTGGCCATTGTCGGCCGCAGTGGCTGCGGGAAATCGACCTTATTGCGGTTGGTCGCGGGTCTGGAAAAGACCACGTCGGGCGTGCTCGAAAAGCGCACCGAAGACGGCCGACCGCTCGATACCCGCATCATGTTCCAGGACGCGCGGCTTTTGCCCTGGAAGAGCGTGCTGCAGAACGTCATGCTCGGCCTCGGCCGCAGCGCGCGCGAAGATGCCCGCGCCGTGCTCGCCGAAGTCGGTTTGCTGGAGCGCGCCAACGACTGGCCCGCGCAGCTCTCCGGCGGTCAGCGTCAACGGGTGGCGTTGGCGCGGGCGCTGGTGCATCGGCCGCAATTGCTGCTGCTGGACGAGCCGCTCGGTGCGCTCGATGCCCTGACGCGCATCGAGATGCACGCGCTGATCGAACGCCTGTGGCGTGAACATCAATTTACCGCGCTGCTGGTGACGCACGATGTGCACGAAGCTGTCGCGCTAGGCGACCGGATTCTGCTGATCGAAGAAGGGCGCATCGCGCTCGATCAGCCGGTGCCGCTTGCGCGCCCGCGGGCGCGGGCGTCGGCCGGTTTTGCCGCGCTGGAAGAACATGTGTTGCAACGCGTACTGAAGACGGCGCCGAATGACGACGCACTGTCCCATCGCGCTTACGACGCACGTGACGAGGGCCGCGTCACGCGGCCGACAGACGTCCGTTGGGCCGTCTGACATCCCTTGACTGACTGTTTTCAATCGCTTTTCTGGAGTCGCTCGATATGACCATTTCCGCAATCAACGTACGCAATCAGTTCAAAGGCAAGGTCAAGGAAATCATCCGCGGGCCGGTGGTGTCCGAGGTCGATGTGGATACGCCGTTCGGTATCGTCACCTCGGTGATCACTACGCGCTCGGTCGACGAACTCGACCTGAAGGTCGGCTCGGAAGTCGTCGCGCTGGTGAAGTCGACGGAGGTGTCGATCGCGCGTCTGTAAGCGCGCGACTGCATTATTCGCACTGTTCGTACCGTCACGCGCGCCGACGCTATGTTGCGTTGGCGCCGCTTCGCTCCCTCTCGTCCCCCTTTCCGATACCGCTTGCTGGTTTGCTGCCGCCGCGCATCCGTACGGCACGCAACCCGTATGCTGCGACGTGCCCCTGCGTGCGGCCGCGAAACTTGCTACGATAAATTCAGCACCACGACGGAGACGGCCATGTCGAAGTCATTAAGTCCGGAAGCGGTTGAAGCGTTGCGGCGCCTGAACGATGTCGGCGTCGGACAGCCCATGCCGAAGTTTGAGCAATCCGTCACGGCGGAGTTGCTGACGAACGGGCTCGCCGCCGAAGCAAGCGGCGGCGAAGTCGAAATCACCTGTAGCGGCCGGCAGTACCTTTCTGGCGATTGCGACTGATCGTCAGGCGAGGGCAGGCCGGTGCATGCTCCGAGCCGCAACGACGGCCCGGTGGACAGGTATGGCCGCCGACATTTAAGGGCACGCAGGACACCAAGGAGGCGATCATGGAGCCGAAAGGCCTCGACATGGGCGACTACCAGGAGCGCTATCAGGACTACGACATCGAAGTTGCGGTCGAACAGGTGCTCACCGGTGTTAAAGCGCATTTTCGGGTCTTGCGCGACGACGCGGTGGTGGTCGACTGGCGGCTCGTGCACATCGACACGCTGTGGTCCACCGAGCATGCCGCGGCCGAGGCGGGCTTCCGGGCCGCGCGCGAAACGATCGATGCCGGTCTTGCCGCCTAGCCACAAGCACGTGAAACGGCGAGGTTCACTCGCCGCGTAAACGGAACTGGGCGCCGGCATGCATTGCTGCACACACGGCGCCCAGTTCGGCGGCCGTCTTGTGAACGGCCCCCTTCAACAGCGACAGATTAGTGGCCGAAGAAAACCGATTGCGGGCCCGAAACTGCCTCACGGGTACCCGATTGCGACGACACGTTCTTCACGCCGCCGTATGCATTGGAGTCAGCGTTAGCGCGTTCAGCAGCGACGGTTTGCGCGTTCTGGCCTTGTTGCGAAGCCGGTGCGCCGACCGACGGACGATAGAACGGTGCCGGGCCGTAGCCGCTAGCGAATGCGGGAGCAGCGATCGAGGCAGAAACAGCAACCAGCAGGGCGGCGATGAGCTTGGTCTTCATGGTGTGACTCCGATAAGTTTCGATTTCATTTCAGGAAGGCGTCGCAGGAGCCGGTAGGGGTGTGTCTGCAACGTCGATGGGAGGCAGTGTATACCCCTACTATTAAGAATTTGTATCGATAATCTGAAATTACTATTCTCGATGCTGAAATAATCGGTCAGCGGTATATGCGACAGGCGTAAGCGGTGGTCTGACCCCGTCTGTCAAGCGTTTTCGGTGGCCAAAGACCCGGCTGGGAGGGCGGTTATCGGGGGTGTTTTCGGGGAATGCCGCCTTGTCATCAGTGTTTCAGGGGCGTTGGGCTACTTGCGGTAAAATTGTGGTTTGATTCAAGCCGTCTGGCCGCCCCATGTCTTCAGCTCAAACTCCCAGCCCACGCCGCGTTTCCGTCGCGCCGATGATGGACTGGACCGATCGCCACTGCCGCTCGCTGCATCGCGTGATATCACGCCATACGTGGCTCTACACCGAAATGGTCACCACCGGCGCGTTGCTGCACGGCGATGTGCCGCGCCATCTGGCGTTTACGCCCGATGAAGCGCCAGTCGCTTTGCAACTCGGCGGCAGTGAGCCTGATGACCTCGCGCGCTCCGCTAAGCTCGGTGAGCAATGGGGCTATGACGAGATCAATCTGAATTGCGGCTGCCCGTCCGAGCGCGTGCAGCGCGGCGCGTTCGGCGCTTGCCTGATGAACGAGCCGCAACTCGTTGCCGACTGCGTGAAAGCAATGCGCGATGCGGTCTCCGTGCCGGTGACGGTCAAGCACCGGATCGGCGTCGATGCGGTCGAGGAATATGACTTTGTGCGGGACTTCGTTGGCACGGTCGCGGACGCCGGCTGTAACGTGTTCGTCGTGCACGCGCGCAATGCGATTCTCAAAGGCTTGAGCCCGAAAGAGAACCGCGAGATTCCGCCGCTCAAATATGAGTACGCGTACCAGTTGAAGCGCGACTTTCCGCATCTGGAGATCATCATCAACGGCGGCATCAAGACGCTTGATGAAGTGGAGACGCATCTTCAGCACATCGATGGCGTGATGCTTGGGCGCGAGGCTTATCACAACCCTTATGTGCTGGCCGATGTCGATGCGCGCTTCTATGGCTCGACGGATGCACCGCTCACGCGCGAGCAGGTCGAGGCGAAGCTGATCGAATATTGCGCGGCTGAAATGGCGCGCGGCACGTACCTTGGTTCGATCACGCGTCATGCGCTCGGTCTTTACCGCGGTGAGGCAGGCGCACGTGGATGGCGTCGCGTGTTGTCCGATAGCAAACGTCTGGCAGCGCGCGATCTGACCATCTTCGACGAGGCAAGACAGCATCTGCGTGAGCCCGTCGAAATTTTTGAATAAAGGACTAGGCAAACGAGATTCTTGTTCGTATAATCTCGTTTCTTCATCGACGAGCCAAGTTTCTCAGCAATGAGTTGCTTAGCAAGTCAAGCAGATGTCAGTGGTGGCTGTAGCTCAGTTGGTAGAGTCCAGGATTGTGATTCCTGTTGTCGTGGGTTCGAGCCCCATCAGCCACCCCAAAGAATTCAAGCAGTAAAAGTTTTGCTAAACGGCGTTGTGAGAAATCACAACGCCGTTTTTGTTTTGGCCTTCGCAAAACGCCGCGCGATGCAGGATCGCCTCGCCATTCGATACGTGGTTCGATTGGCGTCAATGCCCATGTCCCCCCTGACCACCGCCGCTGCTCCACGAACTGCCGCCGCCGTGCCCGCCGCTTCCGCCATGCCAGCCGCCGCCGTGCCACCCGCGGCCATGCCAGTACCCGCCACCTCCGTGGTAGTAACAGCACGGACCACCCCAACCGCCCCAGATGTCCACCGAGCCGTAAGCCGGTCCGTACACCGGCCCGTAGGCATAACCGTAGCCGGGGTAATAGGGCTGCCCGTAGGCATAGTCGTATCCCGGCGCGACCACGCATCCGGTGAGACCTGCCGCCACGGCTAACATCGCGACTGATGCAACGAGCCTTCTCACGATTTTCTCCCGCCGATTTTCTCTCCCGCCTATAAGAATGAGAAAAACGGCGTGCCGAGGAGTTCAGCAGGATTTGTGTCCGCAAATTACGGCTCGGATGCGCCGCCGCGCCTGCGTGACGTCTGTGCTGCAACCCAACGCCATAGCGGCTGCGTGTTGCCGCAGCCTTCCAAACCATGACGGATTCCTTACCCTGTAACAGTTGGTTAACTTTTCGAAACGTAACTGTAGGGCGCGCCTGATACTTTCCCGTCAGACAATTTCCCTTTAAATCCAGTGCGATGCTTGCGCTGACGCTGGACGAAGAAGAACGCACCCCACCTTGCCCGGGCCGCTTGCTGCGGACCCCGCAAAAACCTGGCCGTCAATGAAGCACGATCCACAGCCGGCAACTGCAGCAGAATGGCGCGCCGAAGGCGATGCCTGTACCGCTCGCGGCCAACTCCAGGCCGCACTCCAATGTTTCGAAACAGCGCGCGGGCTCGATCCCGCCGACGCCGTCGTTCCGGAGCGCCTCGCCACGACGCTCGCCATGCTGAACCGCTTTCCCGAAGCCGTCATTCGTTATCACGAAGCGATCGGGCTCGATCCGCGGAACACCGATTTGCATCACGGTCTTGGCTGGTCGCTCGAACAGATGCACCGGCTCGAGCAGGCGGTAGACGCCTATCGCGAAGCAGTCCGGCTGAACCCGAAAGCCGACGGCTCACATAACAACATGGGCAACTGCCTGCAGGCACTCGGTCGCTTTGACGAGTCGCACGAAGCCTATCGCCGCGCGATCGAGGCCGCCCCGCAGGTGCCGCTGTACTACCGCAACTTCGTGCAGTCCAAGCGCCTTACCGCCGACGATCCGGTGTTCGTGGCGCTCGAGCAATTCGCCGACGTGGCCGGTTCGCTCACACCCGCCAATCAGGCGGAGATTCACTTCGCATATGGTCAGGCGCTGTCCGATGTGGGCCGCAACGATGCGTCGTTCGATCACTTCGTGAAGGGCAACGCGCTGTACCGCACCGGCGTGCGTTATGACGAAGCGGCGTCGCTCGGCCTGTTCGCGCATTTGCCGGAGCTCCTGACGTCAGAGGTGCTCGCGGCGAAGCGCGGTCTGGGCGATCCGTCGGCAGCACCGATTTTTATCGTCGGCATGCCGCGCTCCGGTTCGACCCTGATCGAACAGATTCTCGCGAGTCATCCGCAGGTTTTCGGCGCAGGCGAGCGTACGGAGTTCGGCGAGGCGCTGGTGAATAGCATCGGCCGCGCGGTGGACGACCCGCTACGCATCGATATCGAGGCATTGCAGGGCGTGGGTCCCGCACCATTGCGCACGCTCGGCGCCGACTATTTGCGCCGCATGAACAAGTCGTTGCCGGAAATGCAAGCCGCAACGCCGGGCTACACACGCTTCACCGACAAATACCCGTTCAATTTCATCAACGTCGGGTTGATTCATCTGGCGTTGCCGAATGCGCGCTTCATTCATAGCAGCCGCTCGCCGTTGCAAAGCTGCCTGTCGATTTTTTCGCGAATTTTTCACGACGTGCCGTTCAGTTACGATCTCGGTGAACTGGGCCGCTACTATCGTGCGTACGACGCGTTGATGGCGCATTGGCAACGTGTGTTACCCGAGGGCACGATGATCGAGGTCAAGTATGAAGAGCTGGTCGAAGACTTCGAAGGCAATGTCCGGCGCTTGCTGGCGCACTGCGGACTCGACTGGGACGAGCGCTGTCTATCGTTTCACGAAACCACGCGGCAGGTGAACACGGCAAGCGCGGCACAGGTGCGCCGTCCGCTCTACAAGACGTCGCTGCAACGCTGGCAGCCGAAGCAGGCGTTGCTGCAACCGTTGTTCGAGGGTTTGGGGCCGGCGTTGGCGCCGGCTGGGAGCCTCAGCACGCAAGAGCGTGCGCCTCTGGCCGATGCCGGCGCGGCGGCGACTGACACGGAGCGGAAGTCATGAGCGCAATCCGCGGGGCCGTCATATGGATGACCGGTTTGTCCGGTGCCGGTAAATCGACCTTGGCCGACGCGTTGGACCAGCGTCTGAAAGAAGCCGGGCATGCTTCGATCGTGCTCGACGGCGACGTGCTGCGACGCGGCCTGACCGCCGGGCTCGGCTTCACACCCGAAGACCGCGCCGAGAATCTGCGGCGGGTCGCACACGTCGCGGCGCTGTTCATGCAACAGGGCTTCATCGCCACGGCCGCGGTGATCTCGCCCGAGCATCAGCATCGGCGTATGGCGCGTGAGATCGTCGGCGACGGTTTCGTCGAAGTGTTCGTGAATGCGCCGCTGACGGTGTGCGAAGCGCGCGATGTTAAAGGCCTCTACGCGCGTGCGCGGCGTGGCGAGATTCCGAATTTCACCGGTATTTCCGGGCCGTTCGATGTGCCGCTCGACCCCGATGTCATGATCGAAACCGATCGGCTGTCGATCGAAGAGGCGGTGGATCGCCTGCTTGTGCATCTGACCGCCATGGGTTGTCTGCCCAGGGAGCGCGGGCTCGGCAAGCCTCGTCTCGCGAAGTAATCAGCGCGAGACCCATACCGCTTTTCGGTCGCGCAAATTTTCCACCAGGCGCCAGGCATTTCGCTATACCTTTTCGGCTACTCGTGGACCGAAGGGGTAATGCGTCGATGCCGACATTGTCGATACGGAAAATAAAGCCGAACGTCGAAGCGCTTGTTCTGGCAGCCGATCTGGCAGGCACAATCGTTTTCGCGATCGAGGGCGCGCTCAGTGCGATGCGCGGTGGTCTCGACCTGCTGGGCGTGATGGTGATCTCGTTTGTCGCCGCGCTCGGCGGCGGGGTGATTCGCGATCTGTTGATCGGCGATTCACCGCCTAACGCGATACGCGACTGGCGTTATCCGGCGTTGACCTTCGTCACCGGTCTGCTCACGTTCATTTTCCATTCGACAGTGCAGCAGTTTCCTGTCGCGCTGATTACCGTGCTCGACGCAGCCGGTCTAGCGCTGTTTGCCGTGGCGGGCGTCGAGAAAGCGCTGCTTTTCGGGATCCGTCCGTTTATCGCGATGCTGATGGGCACCATCACGGGCGTGGGCGGCGGAGTGATCCGCGATGTATTGATGGCGCGCGTGCCGCTCGTGCTGCATGCGGACATCTATGCGACCGCGGCCTTCGCCGGCGCATTCATTGTGGTGCTCGCGCGGCGTGCCGGCTTGCCGCCGGGCGTCGCGGCCCTGGCCGGTGGCGTGGTCTGCTTCATCTTGCGCGTGCTCGCCGTCACCTATGGCTGGCATTTGCCGAAGGCGTCGCTCTCAGCGCTTGCGTAAAGGCTCGATCAGCGACGACAAACCGTTGTGGTCGATCTCGTGCATCAAGGCGAGCAGACGGCCGATCTCGCCCGGCGGAAAGCCCTGGCTCGCAAACCAGTTCAGATAGTGACCGGGCAGGTCGGCGATCAGCCGCCCTTTATATTTTCCGTACGGCATCACACGCGTGACCAGCAGTTCGAGATGTTCGGGATTCATCGCAGATGGGTCGGCGGAAAGTTCATGGATCGCAATGGCGTGAGCGCCTGCTGAAGCAGCATTTTAGCTGCGCTGCAGGCATTGCGCCGGCATGGTAACGTCATGCGCTTTCCCTTTACACACAACAGGACA
Organism: Paraburkholderia sediminicola; assembly: GCF_046027825.1. Classification (GTDB taxonomy): domain Bacteria; phylum Pseudomonadota; class Gammaproteobacteria; order Burkholderiales; family Burkholderiaceae; genus Paraburkholderia; species Paraburkholderia sediminicola_D. The sequence continues at coordinate 58,009 of NZ_JAQQDU010000020.1, read as the reverse complement.
GGTTCGATGGAATACCGCAGACTCGGCGACTCGGATGTGAAGGTTAGCCTGATCGGTCTCGGCACCATGACGTGGGGCGAGCAGAACACCGAGCAGGAAGCGCACGCACAGATCGATTACGCGCTCGACCACGGCGTCAATCTGATCGACGCCGCGGAAATGTACCCGGTGCCGCCGCGTCCCGAGACGCAAGGCTCGACCGAGCGTTATATCGGCACGTGGATCGCGCAGCATCGCAGCGCGCGCGAGAAGATCGTGCTGGCCACCAAGATCGCCGGCCCGGCGCGTCAACCGCACAATCCACGTCATATTCGCGGCGAGGGCAACCAGTTCGACCGCAAGAACCTGACCGAAGCGCTGAACGACAGCCTGAAGCGTCTGCAAACGGACTACGTCGATCTGTATCAGTTGCACTGGCCGGATCGCAGCACGATGACGTTCGGCCGTCCCGCCTATCCGTGGGTCGACGACGCCTATACGGTGCCGATCGAAGAAACGCTGTCGGTGCTCGCCGAATTCGTCAAGGCAGGCAAGATTCGCCACATCGGCGTGTCGAACGAAACGCCTTGGGGTGTCGCGCAGTTTCTGCGTGCGGCGGAAAACCTCGGCTTGCCGCGCATCGTCAGTATCCAGAATCCGTATAGCCTGTTGAACCGTACGTACGAAATCGGTCTGTCCGAGTATGCGCATCGCGACAACATCGGCTTGCTGGCATATTCGCCGCTCGCCTTCGGCTGGTTGTCGGGCAAGTATGAGGGTGGTGCGCGTCCGGCCGGCGCCCGCATTTCGCTGTTCGAGCGCTTTCAACGCTACAGCAAGCCGCAAGCGGTTCAGGCAACCACGCGCTATGTGGAACTGGCGAAGCAGCATGATTTGTCGCCCGCGCAGTTCGCGCTGGCCTTCGTCAACAGCCGCCCGTTCGTGACGAGCAATCTGATTGGCGCCACGTCGCTCGATCAGTTAAAGGAAAACATCGCCAGCGCCGCGGTGAAACTCTCGCCGGAAGCGCTCGCGGAGATCGACAAGCTGCATGAACGGCAGCCTAATCCCGCGCCTTGAAGTAGTCGCGTTGTGTGTCGACTTGAAGTTGGCCTGAGCGTAACTCGAGGTTGGTTTGACACTGACCTCGGGTTGACTTTGGGTTGACAGGCGATCGGCCTTAAGTCGGTAGTACGTCGACTGGGTATTGCTCCGGCTACATTGCCGCGGGCGGCAAGGCGAGTTGATCCGCCTTGCCCGCCTCAACTTCACTCAACCTCGCTTAGCGAATCTTCAGCTTCGAGCGCACCGCATAGAGCGCCAGCAAACTCGCCACCGCGCAGAACATCAGATAGAAGCCGGGCGCGAGTTTGTTGCCGCTCGCGTCGATCAGCCAGGTGATCACGAAGGGCGCGAAGCCGCCGAATACCGTCACGCCGATGTTGTAGCTGACCGCGAGACCGGTCGCGCGTGTCTGCGTCGGGAAAATCTCCGACATCAGCGCGGGCAACGCGCCGAAATACGTCGCCTTCAATACGCCTATCCAGACTAGCGCCAGCAGCATCGTGGCGAACGACGGATGAGCATTCATATACACGAACGTCGGATAGACGGTCAGCAGCATCAACGTCGCGGCGACCGCCATAATGCGGATCCGTCCCATGCTGTCGGACAGGTGGCCGGCGAACGGCGTCAGCACGGTTAGCACTATGCCTGTTGCGAGCGTGGCCGCGAAGCCGGTCGACGCGGGCAGATGCAACTGCTTGATCGCATAGGTCGGCATATACAGAATCATGTAGTTCGCCGCGGTCGAGATGACCAGCGAACCGACCGCGAGCAGCATGCGGACCTTTTGCGTGCCGAACAGATCGCGCAGTGGCGTGCGGGTTTTGGGCTCCGTGTTGAACTCGGCGCCTTCGTCCACGTAGCGGCGAATATAGAAGCCGACCGGGCCGATCGCGAGGCCGAACAGAAACGGAATGCGCCAGCCCCACGATTCAAGCTGCGCCATGGTGAGCTGGCTCGTCAGCAACGCGCCGAAGCCGGAGGCAAGCAGCGTCGCCATGCCCTGACTGGCGAATTGCCAACTACCCATGAAACCGCGCCGCTCGGGAGCATGCTCGACCAGAAACGCCGTGGAGGCACCGAACTCGCCGCCCGCCGAGAATCCCTGAACGAGCCGTGACAGCATGATGCCGGCCGGCGCCCACAAGCCGATCGCCGCGTAAGGCGGCATCACCGCAATGGTCAAGGTGCCGATCATCATCAGGCCGATCGACAGCAGCAGCGATACCTTGCGCCCTGCGCGATCCGCGAGCGAGCCGAGCACGAGCCCGCCGAGCGGCCGGATCATGTACGAGATGCCGAAGGTGCCGAGCGTGAGCATCAACGAAATTGCTTCGGTACGCGCGGGGAAGAACAGCTTCGCGATTGTGACCGCGAAAAATCCGTAGACGACGAGGTCGAACCATTCAAGCGCATTGCCGATCGACGCCGCGAGAATGATGCGATGGACCTTTGCGGCGGACGGCCGCGCGGCGCTGGCTTGCAAGGTAGACGTGATCATCGTGGACGTGGCTCGTGACGGATGCGGCTGACAGTGAACTGCGAGTGAACTGCGGGTGACCCGCGCGCGTGACGCGGGCGTGTTGCGTTGATCGCTCAGGCCGCGGCTTCCGTTGTCGTGGCGGTTGCGTGCGGCGAGTTCTCGCCGAGATCCCAGAACAGCCCCGCCATGATCTGCAGACCCTCGCGCACCACAGGTCCGAGCAGATGCTCGTTCGGCGCGTGCTGCGAGCAGGCCGGGTATGAATGCGGCACCCAGATGGTCGGCAGGCCGAGCGTGTCGGCGAACACTTCGTTGGGCAGCGTGCCGCCGAGATTCGGCAGTACCGCCGTCTTCTTGCCGGTGGTCTGTTCGAGCGAGGCGATGGCCCACTTGACCCACGGGTCGTCGGGATTCAGACGTGTCGCCGGCGCACCGCGCTCGACGCTGATCTCGACCAGCGAAAAGCCATGCGCATCCAGATGCATGCGCAGATGCTGCTCCAGGTTTTCCCAGTCGGTGCCGACTACGAAGCGCAACTGGCAATGCGCGAATGCCGACGACGGAATGGCATTGACCGGGTTCTCGGGATTGCCCGCCTTGAAGGCCAGCACTTCGAAGCTGTTCCAGCCGAACACGCGCTCTGGCGGCGTGAGGCCGGGTTCGCCCCAGTTATCGTCGACGGCCGGGTCGCCCGGGCCGCCGCCTACCGTGATATCGGCCAGTGCACGACGCACCGCCTCGGGAATCGGCGGCGGACGCAGGCCGTCGACGGCGATCACGCCGCGCGCATCTACCAGACTGGCGAGTGCGTTCGCCAGCACGGTGGCCGGGTTGCGCAACAGACCGCCCCAATTGCCCGAGTGATGCGCGCCATCGCGCAGATTCAACGAGAGCTTGAAGTTCACCGAGCCGCGCGAGCCGAGAAACACCGTGGGGCGGCGCGCGGCGAGGCGCGGCCCATCGGAGGCGATCAGCACGTCCGCGGCCAGTTCCTGTTTGTGTTGGTGGCAGATCGCGTCGAGCCCCGGCGAGCCGGTTTCCTCGCCCATTTCGATCAGCAGTTTCGCGTTGAAGCCGAGCTTGCCGCCGCGCGCGGCCAGCACGCTGGCAAGCGCGGCGAGGTTGATGGTGTGCTGACCCTTGTTGTCGGCGGTGCCACGGCCATACCAGCGTTCGCCTTCGATGGTCACCGCCCACGGCGTCAGCGGCGCGCGCCACTGGCTGTCGTAGCCCCGCACGACGTCGCCGTGGCCATAGATCAGCACCGTGGGCAGGCGGTCGTCCTCATGGCGATTGGCGATCAGGAACGGTCCGAACCCTTCCGCCGGGTTATCGACGATGCGCGTGCCGAAACCCAGCCCTTCGACTTCGGGCGCGATTTCGTCGGTCAGATACGACAGCAGCGTGGCGGCGCGATCGCTTTCCTGACTCTCGGTGCGAAATCCGACGCGCCGGTTGAGGTTCTCAAGAAAGGCGCCTGATTCGAAATGATGCGTGGCGTGTTCGATGGCCTGGCTGCGGCTCATGATTGTCTCCGATACGGGGTGCGGGGGGATGGCGGCGCCGGACGTGGCACGGTCTGGTTCGCGGCCATCAGCTTCGAATCGATTCTAGGAGGCCGTTATTTTTGTCACAATGATCGTGTTTCGAAGCTTGCGTTGCCAAAAAGGCAAAGTGGGACATCCCCCGCATATGGCTGCATAGTTCGCATAAGGCGTCGCTCATGGCACTTTCGTTACACGGCATTGCATTGCGCTATTTTGTTGAGGTGGCGCGCACCGGCTCGATCAGTGACGCGTCCGCGCGGCTGCACGTGGCCGTTTCGGCGATCAGCCGGCAGATCACGCGACTCGAAAGCGATCTCGGCGTCATGCTGTTCGAGCGGCGGCCGCGCGGCATGTCGCTTTCCGAGGCGGGCGAGCGCCTGCTTGCTTACGCGCAGCGCAGCCTGCTCGAGGCGGAGCACGTGATGAAGGAGATCGGTGGCCTCGAGGCGTTGCACGGCAGCATGATCAAGGTCGCCAGTTCGGAGGGTTTCGCCGCGGACTTCCTGCCCAGCGCGATGGCGGCGTTCCGCAGTCACTACCCGGGGATCGACTTCACGCTCTCTGTGATGCAGCCGGGCGAGGCGACTCGCCGGGTGCGTGATGGCGACGCCGATCTTGCGCTGACATTCAGTCTCGCGCCGGAAAAGGGCGTCAAGGTCGACCATACTGAGCGGGCACCGGTGCTGGCACTGCTGCGCGCCGATCATCCGCTGGCCGGGCGCGCGAAGGTGTCGCTCGCCGACCTGCAGCACTATCCACTGGTGCTGCCGGAGCCTGGCACGACGATTCGGCAACTGATCGACATCACCTGCGCGCTTGAGGGCGTGCTGCTCGAGCCCGATCTCACCTGCAACAATAGCGGCGCGATGTACCGCTACGCACAGAAGTCCGGGGCGATCATGTTCACCGGGCTGCTCTCGGTGCGTGACCGTTACGCCGGCGACGGCTTCGTCGCGATACCGCTGACGCATCCGCAGATGCGCCAGCGCAGCATTCAGGTGCAGACGATGGCCGGGCGGGAGCTGCCGCCGTCGGTGAGGGCGTTCCGAGACCATCTGATCGCGGAGATCGGCGGTGGGAAGCCCGCGGATGCTGCGGCGCCGAAGCCGGCCCGACCGCGGGCTCAGGCGCCGGCTCGAAAGCGCGGCTCGACGCATTGATCGCATTGAAAGGCAAATCTCCCTGCCGGACGGCGAATCACGACCTAAACTGTGGGGACGGGGCGGCTGGGCGGCCGCTACTGCGCGGCTCGCGATGCTGCGGCCCACACCAGTGGTAGGATTCAGGCCGAAAAATGGAGAGCGGTACGCGATGAATGGGCGTGCCGTCCACAACAGAGCGATAGGACTCAGGACATCGAATGGCGCAACAAAAAACAAACCCAAAACTTGAGCAGGCGCTGACGCGCGGGGATCTTGCAATTCGCCAGGCCAACTCGGCACGGGCAACTGCGTTGCTGCGCGCGTTGGGGAAGATGATCATCGAAGCGTCGGCGACGATCGGTGTGGAAGCATTCACGCTGATTCCGGACGGCGACAAGATTTACGATCCCACCGACGGGCTGTGGCCGCAGGAATTGCTGGTTTCGCTCGACGGCCCTGTGGAGGAATCGGATCCGGATGAAGTTCGAACTGTCCGGTTGATTGCCGATGATCCTGGCACGGTGTTCAGGGTTGAATGGCAGCGGGCTGACGGGAAGATCGGACGACAGGATGGGGGGCCGTTTGCAACGGTGGCCTTTATTTCCGATGTGGATATTCCCTGGACGGATGACGAGGATTAAGGGAGGGGTTGCGCGGAGCGCTGAAGGTTTTTTGCGCTTCGCTTAGGCTGTTGGTCTGCGCGGCGCTTTTTGTCTGTTTGCCTACGGCGTTGGGCTTTGCCTGGTTTGTTTGCCTGCGCGGCGCTTGTTTGTCTGTTTGCCTGCGGCGTTGGCCTTTCCTTGAATTCTTATTGGTTTATTGGCGTTGCCCCTGTGCGGGGCGGCACTTACTTTCTTTGCCGCCGCAAAGAAAGATAAGCAAAGAAAGCGGCGGCGGATTCAACCGGTCAATGCAACACCCAACGTTTCCGCCAGTTTCTCGGCAGGGTTCATAAATTGCAAGGTCTGACGGGGTCGACCGTTCAGTTGTGCGGCGACCTTGTTCAGGTCTGCCTGCGAATAGCCGTCCACCGGCTTGCCTTTGGGGAAGTACTGACGCAGGAGGCCATTCGTATTCTCGTTGCTGCCGCGTTGCCATGGGCTTCGCGGATCGCAGAAATACACCTGTACGTCCGTGGCAATCGTGAACTTCCTGTGGCTCGCCATCTCTGTGCCGCGGTCCCATGTCAGTGACCCACGCAGTTGTTTCGGCAGCTTGTTCACCTGTTTGATCAGGGCTGACACCACACTTGCCGTGTCCTTGCCCGCCACCTTGACCAGCATCACATAACGCGAGTGCCGCTCCACCAGTGTGGCAATGTAGGTGTTGTTCGAACCCGCCAGCAGATCGCCTTCCCAGTGTCCGGGTACCGCACGGTCCTCCACCTCGGCTGGCCTTTCGCTGATCGACACAGCCCCGATTATCTTGCCCCTGTTCTGGCCACTTGCCGAGGCGCTCTTTGCCTGGCGCATCGTACGGTTCGTACGAAGATGCTCGACCAGCTCCTTTTTAAGCACCCCGCGCGCCTGGATGAACAGGCTCCGGTAGATCGTCTCGTGAGATATCTGCATGTCCTTGTTGACCCGGAACTCGCGCTTGAGCCACCCCGCTATCTGTACCGGAGCCCATTTTAATTTGAGCTTGGCCGCCACCAGCCGGCGCAGTCGCGCATTGCCCGACAACGCACACGCCTTGGGCCGCCGCGCACGCTCCCAGGCGTTCGCATCGGCCTCATGCGCCCGATACCTGTGAATACCGCCATTGCGCCCGATCTCCCGGCTGATGGTCGATTTCGAGCGTCCCAGTTGCAGTGCAATCTGACCCATCGTTCTGCCTGCGACAAGGGCCCGCGATATCTCCTCGCGTTCGGCCAGCGTCAGCGCTCGCGCAGATCGTGTGCGCGCGGGCGGGGAAATGCCGCCGTTCCTGTTCACAACGTGATAAACAGCACTCGGCTGGCGTTCGAGCATGCGCGCAATTGCGCTCTGCGACTCGCCCTCGCGCCATAGCTTCCAGATTTCGGCCTTCTGCACTGCGCTTAACCGCGGTCTTCTTTGTCGTCCCATCGTGCTCCACTCTCCATGTCCGTATTGGAACAGAGGTGTTGCATCGACCGGTTGAATCCGCCGCCGCTTTCTTTGCTTATCTTTCTTTGCGGCGGCAAAGAAAGTAAGTGCCGCCCCGCACAGGGGCAACGCTAATAGACCAATAACAAAACAAGGAAAGGCCAACACCGAAGGCAAACAGACGAAACAAGCGCCGCGCAGGCAAAAAAACCAAAACCCAACGCCGTAGGCAAACAGACAAAACAAGCACCTCGAAGCGCAAAAAAACCTTCAGCGCTCCGCGCAACCCCTCCCTTATTTCATCATCCTGCGCCGAAACAAAACCGCTGAAACAACAAACCCACCCACCGCATAAACCCCCAGCACGGCAACGTGCAAAACAGCCCCTTCAACAGGCCGCCCAAGCATAGCCGGCCGAATCAGATCGACAGCATGCGCCAAAGGCAAAAATTCCGTCACGACCCGCGCCGCAGTGGGCAACTGTGAAACAGGAAAGAACACCCCGGACAACAGCAACATCGGCGTCAACACCAACGTCTGGTAAAACATAAAGAAGTCATACGACGGAGCGAGCGCCGTCACCACCATCGCGATACTCGCGAATGCGAGCCCCGTCAGCACGATCACCGGCAACGCCAGCAACATCGACGGAAAATTCGCGTAGCCCAGCGCACCCGCGACCAGCATGATCGCCGCGCCCGATAGCATCGACTTGCTGCCCGCCCAGATTACCTCGCCGAGCACGATGTCGCCGAGCGTCAACGGCGTATGCATGATCGCCTCCCACGTGCGCTGTACGTGCATGCGCGAAAAACCCGAATACATCGACTCGAAACTCGCCGACATCATCACGCTCGATGCGACCGTGCCCGCAGCCAGAAACGCGATATACGACACACCGTCGACGTGCCCGACCATCAGACCAAGCCCGAAGCCCAGGCCGAACAGATAGATCATCGGATCGGCAAGATTGCCGAACATCGAAGCAATCGCGAGCTTCTTCCAGACAAGATAGTTGCGGCGCCACACCGCAATCCAGTTCACGGCATTGGCGGGGAAAGCAGCGAAGGTTTCCTGCTTCGACGGTGCCTCGCCGTGAGTTTCGTAAGTGCGTACGTCCATTGTGTGTCTCTTGCTGTGTCGTTATGGCTGTAGAGGGGGCGAGCCGAGCCGGTACCGATACGCGTCAGTCCTGCATCTCGCGCCCGGTCAGACGCAGGAATACGTCTTCCAGATTCGCCGGACGATGCAGGTAGCGCAGATCGGCGCGTTGCTTGAGCCGGGCATGCACCGGCTGAGCGTCGTTCACATAGCAGAAAAGCGTCTCGCCGCTGATCTCGGTGCGCTCGACAAGCGGCGCCAATTCATCGCGCAACGCAACTGGATCGGGGCCGAAGATTTCGATCACATCGCAGCCGATCTCGGATGCGATCAACGCGCTCGGCGCGCCTTCGGCGATCTTGCGCCCTTCCTCGATCACGCAGAGGCGATGACACAGCCTTTCGGCTTCTTCCATGAAGTGCGTGGTCAGCAGGATGGTCTTGCCGCGTGCGAGCAGCGAGCGCAGTCGCTCCCAGATCAGATGGCGCGCTTGCGGATCGAGGCCGGTGGTCGGTTCATCCATGATCAGCACGTCGGGATCGTTGACGAGCGCGCGAGCCAGCGTGAGGCGCCTTTTCATGCCGCCCGACAGTTCGCTCACCCGTGCATCCGCCTTGCTCTCGAGGCGCGCGAATTCGAGCAGCGACGGGACCATCTCGCGGCATTGCGCGGCGCTCAGGCCGAAGTAGCGGCCGAACACCAGCAGGTTTTCGCGGACCGTGAAGTCGGGATCGAGATTGTCGAATTGCGGCACGACGCCGACACGCGCTCGCGCCACGCGCGCGCGGCCGGGAATCGGCTCGCCGCACAGGCGGATCGTGCCGGCATCCGGTGCGGCGATGCCGAGCAGCATGCGCAACGTGGTGGTCTTGCCCGCGCCGTTCGGGCCGAGGAGACCAAAACATTCACCAGCGTTGACATGAAACGACAGTCCATCGACGACCATCTTTTCGCCGTAGCTTTTTTTAACCTGGTGGAATTCAATGGCGGCTTCAGACATGGATCGATCGAGGCTCCGGGAAAAGACGCAAAAGGCCGGTAAGGCCGCTCATTCTATGGCATCGGCACAGATGCGTTGATCGCCGCCGGATGCGTCGAACAGCGTTTCTTGCGCTGCGGCATAGGTTCAAGGGTGACCCAAACCCGTCCCGAATCCAGCACGCACCTGTTTAGGGCGCACTTAGCGTTTTCCATCCCTTGCAACCTGAATTGCGGCGCACCATGATTCATTAAGACCGCGTTCCTCGCGGGATGGGAGAAAATTCATGGCGAGCTACCAAAAAATCCTGTTGTGCTACGACGGCTCGCGCGAAGGCCGCAAAGCGTTACGTTGCGGCGCCGACCTGGCGTTGGACCTGAAGGCGGAAACGCACTTATTGTCAGTGGTCGATATGCGCTCGAGCATTGCGCAAAGCGCGGGCCTGCTGACCGACGTGGCCTGCGGCAGCTTCGAAAAAACGGCCCGCGACATCCTGCAGGAAGGGGTGGACTGGCTCACCGAGCGCGGCGTGACCGCGCAAGGGCATTTTGCGTTTGGCCATCCGATCGACGAGATCGCCAACCTTGCCAATGAATTGCATGTCGACCTCGTCGTGGTCGGTCACCGTTGCCGCACCGGTCTGTCACGATGGTGGATGGGCGCGGGGAATACCCCGTTGCTCGACCGGATCTCGTGCAGCATTCTGGTGGCATGTTCTTCCGCGCAGGAGCAGCAGCAAGCGGCGGCTTGACGCCCGGCGGTGTGGAGGGCGCGGACTGAGCTGACTGGGTCACGTGGGCCGAAGAACGGTCGCTCGTTCAGGGCGACCGCGTCGGCCAAACCGTGATGCGCTCAAGTCAATTGCGTCCGCCAGACGATTACTCGTTCAGATTGACCGCGGCCAGCTTCCATGTGAACAAACCTTCGCGCCGCAAGATCGCCGAGTAACGCGCGTCACCCGCACCATGCTGATAGGTGACCACAAACTCGTTGAGGCCGCGATAGCCCGCCGTGGTTTGCGGCGGTTGCGGTGGCGCCGCGTTGTTTTCGCTATTGGCTGCGCCGTTGGCCGTGTTGCCAGCAACAGGAGGTGCGGGTTCCGGCGCAGGCGCCGCTGCGCCAGACGGCACCGGCGGCCGTTCGCCCGGGTTGCCGCGCGGCGGCATGCCGTTCAGCAATGCCGCAACGCCGTCGGGTGTCGCATAAGCGTCGACCAGCGGGCCGATCAAGGCCACACCGATCATGGCACCAATCGCCGCGAACGGATTACTGTTGCCATGCGCGTCGAGCCGGCGGGTGAGCACGCCGGTGACCTGCTGCTTCAGGCTTTCGCGCAAAGCGGGAAAGTCGACGTATTGATTGACGGTTTGCGCATCACGGGCATCTGCCGCGCGTTTGAGGTTATTCAGCGCCATGTAGGGCGACGCGTAGCCGAACCCCAACGTGGCGATCACCGCAATCACAATCAAGGTGACGATCAGCGGCCGGGTAGCGCTGCGTCTCGTGCGTGTTGAAACAGCCATCGAGTGGGACTCTCCATCAGGTGTGATCTAACGTGGACCGCAGCCACGCGAAAACGATCCCAGGCGATGCGGTATTAGAGGAGGTGCCGGCGGGCGGAAAGACATCGCGCCGCATAACCACCTATGCCACAGTGGCGTGCAGGCGCCGTGCAGCTTATGCCTCGAACACCGCGCCGTGCATGTTGGCCTCGTCGGCGATACAACGGTCGATCATGCGGCACACGGCGTCTACCGTGCCGACCATGATCAGTCGCGATGGCCCGTGATAGACGCGCACTGGCGCACGACGCGCCGGTTCAGCCGTATTCAGCCCCGAATTCAACGACACGCGAGCAAAGGCCGGCATTGAGGACGGCAGGCTCGATACGCCAGCGGGCACGTCGAACAGCGATGGAGTGCTGGCAGAGGACGCCTCGATCAGTGAGCAGGGCACCAGCTTGCGCAGATGGCGCAAACGACCGAACTGGCGAAAAGGTAGCATGCGGGCAAGGCGTTCCATGAGTCTCTCCAGGCGATTCAACGTTGGGGCAGCTTTGGGTTGGCGCACGAGCGAGGATTAGAACTCGCCCGGGCGGATCAGCCCGACGGCGATACCCTCGAGCGCGAATTCCACACTGCCGGTTTCAACGAAAATGTTGTCGTAATCGGGGTTCTCGGCGATCAACTCAATACCGTTCGGCCGGCGCTTCAACCGCTTGACCGTCACGTCGTCGCCAAGGCGCGCGATGATGATCTGGCCGTCTTTGGCTTCGCTTTTCTTCTGTACCGCGAGCAGGTCGCCGTCGAAGATGCCCGCGTCGCGCATGGACAGCCCGCGCACCTTCAGCAGGTAGTCAGGCTTGCTCGAAAACAGCGCGGGGTCGCACGCGTAATGCTGCGAGATATGTTCCTGCGCGAGGATCGGGCTACCCGCCGCAACCCGGCCAATCAGCGGCAACGACAGTTGCATGATGCTGGCATGCGGTAGCGTGAACTGGTACGGCGAATCTTCCGCCCCGCCCAGCAGGCGAATGCCGCGCGATGCGCCGGCCGCCAGTTCGATCACGCCCTTGCGGGCGAGGGCGCGCAGATGTTCTTCCGCCGAGTTGGCCGAGCTGAAACCCAGCTCGGCGGCGATCTCCGCACGCGTGGGCGGAAAGCCGGTGCGTTCGATGGCCCGGCGGATCAAATCGAAAACCTGCTGCTGTCGTGCGGTAAGTTTGGTCATGGCGCCACTGTATGTATGAACAGGTGACTGTATTTTTATACAGTATTCCGCGCAATTCAAGCTTTACTTTAAGTTCGTGGCCCGGGGTGGCGTTCCAGTGTCGTAAACGGATGCCCCAACACCCGTTTTCGTGCCGCAACGCCTTATCCGGCCGTCATTACCACTTTTGCGTATTAAAGAATGAAGAAACATTATTTTTAATGATGAAAGCCTTTCGATAGACTGCCCTTCGAGTTGGCGCTCATGTGCACGTGACCGCGACACAGAACAACACCACACGCTGTTTCAGCGGACCACGACGCGGAGAAAGTTGACATGAAACATCAGGGCACGGGGCTGGCAGGCAGGACCAGAAAACTCATCGCGGCGCTCGCATTCGGTGCGGCCGGCACGATTGCCGCGGTCGGCGTCATGGCACAGGCACAGGCAGCCGAGACGACGCTGCTGAACGTGTCGTACGACCCGACACGCGAGCTGTACCAGGACGTCAACCAGGCATTTGGCAAGGAATGGAAGGCGAAAACGGGCGAGACGATCACCTTCAAGCAATCGCACGGCGGCTCGGGTGCGCAAGCGCGCTCGGTGCTGGACGGGTTGCAGGCGGACGTCGTGACGCTGGCCTTGGCCTACGACATCGATGCGCTGGCTAACAAGGGTTTGCTCGACAAGGGCTGGCAAAAGCGTTTGCCGGACAACGCCTCGCCGTACACGTCAACCATCGTGTTTCTGGTGCGCAAGGGCAACCCGAAACAGATCAAGGATTGGGACGATCTGATCAAGCCGGGTGTGTCGATCGTCACGCCGAATCCGAAGACGTCGGGCGGCGCGCGCTGGAACTACCTGGCCGCATGGGCCTATGCCGAACATCAGCCGGGCGGCAATGACCAGAAGGCCAAGGAGTTCGTCAGCAAGCTCTATAAGAATGCCGGTGTGCTGGATTCGGGCGCGCGTGGCGCGACCACCAGCTTCGTGCAACGCGGTATCGGCGACGTGCTGATCGCGTGGGAAAACGAAGCGTTTCTCTCGCTGAAGGAATTCGGGCCGGAGAAGTTTGAGATCGTGGTGCCGTCGGTGAGCATTCTGGCCGAGCCGCCGGTAGCGGTGGTGGACAAGGTGGTCGACAAGCACGGCACGCGCAAGCTGGCTGAAGCGTATCTGAACTTCCTGTACAGCGAGCAAGGTCAGGAAATCGCCGCGAAGAACTTCTACCGTCCGCGTTCGAACAAGGTACCGGCCGAGCTGACCGCGAAGTTTCCGAAGCTGAAGTTGTACACGGTGGACGATTCGTTCGGTGGCTGGGCGAACGCGCAGAAGACGCATTTTGCCGACGGCGGCGTGTTCGATTCGATTTACTCGCCGCAGTAACGGGCACTCAGTCGGACGATATGCGCGGTTAGGCGCCCGTCAGTTAGACGCCTTAGTCACACCCGCCAGAAAGCGCGCCCACCAGGCGCGCTTTTTGGCCAGCCAGGCGGCCGAAAAAGAGCCACCGGCCTCAACCCTGAAAGAGTACTGAGCATGACGACGTTGACCTTCCGAAAACCGAGCGCGTTGCCCGGTTTTGGCCTGACACTCGGCATCACGGTGGCTTATCTGAGCCTCGTGGTGCTGATTCCGCTTGCGGCGACCTTTCTAAAAACCGCGACGCTCGACTGGAGTCAGTTCGTGCGCGCGGTGAGTTCGCCACGTGTGCTCGCGTCGTATCGCCTCACGTTTTTTTCGGCCCTCGGCGGCGCGCTGATCAACGCGGTGTTCGGTTTTCTGGTCGCGTGGGTGCTGGTGCGCTATACGTTCCCGTTCAAGCGCATCGTCGATGCGATTGTCGATCTGCCGTTCGCGCTGCCTACTTCGGTGGCCGGCATCTCGCTCGCGGCCGTGTACGCGGGCAATGGCTGGATCGGGCAGTTTCTCGAACCGCTCGGCATCAAGATCGCCTTTACGCCGGCGGGTGTGCTGATCGCGCTGACCTTTATCGGTTTGCCTTTCGTCGTGCGGACCGTGCAGCCGGTGCTCGAAGAGTTCGAACGCGAGCAGGAAGAGGCCGCTGCGTGCCTCGGCGCTTCGCGCTGGCTGACGTTTCGCCGCGTGGTGCTGCCGGCGGTGTTCCCCGCCTTGTTGACCGGTTTCGCGCTGGCGTTCGCGCGGGCGCTCGGCGAGTACGGCTCGGTGATTTTCATCGCCGGTAACGTGCCGATGAAATCGGAAATCACCTCGTTGCTGATCATTACCAAGCTCGAACAATACGACTACGCCGGCGCCACCGCCATCGCGGTCGTGATGCTGGTGGTGTCGTTCCTGATGCTGTTGTTGATCAACACGCTGCAGTGGTATCTGCAGCGTCGAACGGGCCGTGGTGGCGCTGGGCCGGCGCCTGCCGTTGCAAGCGTGGCGGTGATCGGCGGAGGTGCGCAATGAGCCGCAACACCTCGAATGGCGTGGATGCTGTTGCGGTTGCCGTGGCGCCGCGCGCACCGCTCAATGTCACGCGCCGACCCGACCCGGTCACCGAGCCGCCTGTCGTACGCTGGATTCTGACCGGCATCGCGTTGCTGTTTCTCGCGCTGTTTCTCGTCGTGCCGCTCGTCGCCGTGTTCTATCAGGCTCTGGCCAAGGGCATTGGCTTCTATCTGGAATCGCTGGCCGATCCGGATGCGTTGTCGGCAATCAAGCTCACCGTCATCACGGCCGCGATCGCGGTGCCGCTGAATCTCGTGTTCGGCCTCGCTGCGTCATGGTGTATCGCCAAGTTCGACTTTCGCGGCAAGGCGTTGTTGACCACGTTGATCGATCTGCCGTTTTCGGTCTCGCCAGTGATTTCCGGTTTGATCTACGTGCTGATGTTCGGCGCGCAGGGCTGGTTCGGTCCGTGGCTGCAAGAACATGACGTGCAGATCATCTTCGCGGTGCCTGGCATCGTGCTGGCGACGATCTTCGTCACGTTCCCCTTCGTCGCGCGTGAACTGATTCCGCTGATGCAGGCACAAGGCAACGATGAAGAAGAAGCCGCGCACGTGCTCGGCGCATCGGGCTGGCAGATCTTCCGGCGCGTCACGTTGCCGAACGTCAAATGGGGCCTGCTGTACGGCGTGATTCTGTGTAATGCGCGGGCGATGGGCGAGTTCGGCGCGGTGTCGGTGGTGTCCGGCCATATTCGCGGCCAGACCGACACGATGCCGCTGCATGTCGAAATTCTCTATAACGAATACAACTTCTCGGCGGCCTTTGCCGTGGCGTCGGTGCTGGCCTTATTGGCACTCGTGACGCTCGGTCTGAAACTGCTCGCTGAACGCCATATGTCGGCGGAACTGTCGGCCGCGCGCGATGTGCCGGCGTATGCAGGGCCTGTGACGCCGACGTCCGCTTCGAAGGCAACCTCACAGTCCGTCAATGCAATGCATGTATCGCAGCAACACCCGCTCAAGCAAGGAGAGCTGTAATGGGTATCACCGTTCGTAACCTGCAAAAGCGCTTCGGCGATTTCGTCGCGCTCGATAACGTTTCGCTCGACTTTCCGCCGGGTGAACTGGTTGCGCTGCTCGGGCCGTCGGGGTGTGGCAAGACCACCTTGCTGCGGGTGATCGCCGGTCTCGAATACGCGGATGGCGGTCAGGTCGTGCTGCAAGGCCAGGACGTCGCGACGGTCGGCGCGCGTGAGCGCGAAGTCGGTTTTGTGTTCCAGCATTACGCGCTGTTCCGTCATATGACGGTGTTCGAGAACGTCGCATTCGGCTTGCGTGTGAAACCGCGCAAGGAGCGGCCTTCAGAAGCGGTGATTCGCGAGAAGGTGCATGAACTGCTGAAGCTTGTGCAACTCGACTGGCTCGCGCAGCGCTATCCCTCGGAATTGTCGGGTGGCCAGCGGCAGCGGATTGCCCTGGCGCGCGCGTTGGCTGTCGAACCGAAGGTGTTGCTGCTCGACGAACCGTTCGGCGCGCTGGATGCGAAGGTGCGCAAGGAGTTGCGTAGCTGGCTGCGTCGTTTGCATGACGATCTGCATATCTCGACGATTTTCGTGACTCACGATCAGGAAGAAGCGCTCGAAGTGGCCGATCGTATCGTCGTGTTGAATCGCGGGCATGTGGAGCAGGTGGGTAGTCCGCAGGACGTGTACGATCATCCGCAAACCTCGTTCGTCTATGAGTTCCTCGGCGCGGCGAACCGTCTGCATGGCAAAGTGGATGCGAGCGGCTTCGTGGTCGACGGCGCGGCGCTGCCGGTCACCATCAAGGCGGATTTCAGCGGACCGGCGTTCGCCTATGTGCGTCCGCACGATTTGCAGTTGTACCCGCAAGCGTCGGGCCATCGCGAAGGTATTGTGGTCGATGTGCGGCGTGTGGTGACGCTCGGCGGCTCGGTGCGTGTGGAACTCGCGGGCCGCGAGGGCAATGTGCTCGAAGCAGAACTCGATCGTGAATCGTGGCGCGATCTGCAACTGGCGATCGGCGATGGCGTGACGGCGGTGCCGCGCGCATTGCGCGTATTTCCGGCGCAATGAATAGGGTTACAGGCGGGTTACAGGCGACGCCACAAGCCACGCCACAAGTAGTGCAACAAAACTCGGTGTTTCAATCAAACTCTAATAACTCAACTCTGGCTGAACCGGAGACATACAGATGAACTTCCAGCAATTGCGCTTCGTGCGCGAGGCCGTGCGTCAGAACATGAATCTGACTGAGGTGGCAAACGTGTTGTACACGTCGCAGTCGGGCGTGTCGAAACAGATCAAGGATCTGGAGGACGAACTCGGCGTCGATATTTTCATCCGGCGCGGCAAGCGTCTGACGGGCCTCACCGAGCCGGGCAAGGCCGTGCATCAACTGATCGAGCGGATGTTGCTCGATGCGGAGAATCTGCGTCGCGTCGCGCGTCAATACGCGGATCAGGACAGCGGCCACCTCGTCGTGGCGACGACTCACACGCAAGCGCGTTACGCGCTGCCGAAGGTGATTCGTCAATTCACCGAGGTGTTCCCGAAGGTGCATCTGGCGCTGCGCCAGGGCAGCCCGCAACAGATTGCGCAGATGATCATCAACGGCGAAGCGGATATCGGCATTTCGACGGAAGCACTCGACCGCTTCCCGGATATCGTCACGTTCCCGTGCTATTCGTGGCATCACATCGTGGTTGTACCCAAGGGCCATCCGCTGGTTGGGCGCGAGAATCTGACGCTCGATGAGATCGCCGAATTCCCGATCGTCACGTACGACCAGGACTTCACGGGACGCTCGCACATCGACCAGGCGTTCGCGAAAGCGGGCGCGTTGCCCGACGTCGTGTTGACCGCAATCGATGCCGATGTGATCAAGACTTACGTCGAACTCGGCATGGGTATCGGTGTGGTCGCGGCCATGGCCTACGATCCGAAGCGCGATACGGAACTGGTTGCGCTGGATACGCAGCATCTGTTCGAGGCGAGCACGACGCGGGTCGGCTTGCGCAAGGGTGCGTTCCTGCGCGCGTATGCGTACCGCCTGATCGAAATGTTCGCGCCTCAGTTGAACGAAGCGGAAATCGCGGCACAGTTGCGCGAGGCGGTTTGAGGCGGGAGCCCGAACCCAAAACGAACGGGTATCCGTTTTTTCACGCATGGCGGCGCGCGGCGCATCGCTTACAATCGCCGCCATGAATACTTCGACTTCTTCTTCCGCGACGCCTTCTAACGAAGGCGCAACGCCCCAGTTGCCGCGCATCGCCGTGCTGGCAACCGGCGGCACGATCGCCGGGGCGGCTGCGGACGCCACCAATACATCCGGCTACCAGGCCGGTGTGGTTGGCGTCGATCAATTGCTCGCCGTGGTGCCGGCGTTGTCCACGGTCGCGCGGATTGCGCCCGAACAGATTGCGAGCGTCGACAGCAAAGACATGGCGATGCCGCTATGGACCACGCTCGCGCAACGCATCAACACGCTGCTGGCCACGGATGACGTCGACGGCGTGGTGGTCACGCATGGCACCGATACGCTCGAAGAAACCGCTTATCTGCTGCATCTGACGATCAAGTCGGACAAGCCGGTCGTGCTGACTGCAGCAATGCGCCCGGCATCGGCGCTGTCCGCCGATGGTCCGTTGAATCTGCTGAATGCCGTGACGGTTGCGGCGAACGCTGGCTCGCGCGGGCAGGGCGTGCTGGTGGCCTTCAACAACAGGATTCACAGCGCTCGCGACGTGGTCAAGACGAGCACGTATGCGGTCGATGCGTTCCAGTCTCCGGAAGTCGGTGCGCTCGGCTGGGTGCAGGATGGCCGCGTCGAATTCCAGCGCAGTGTGGTGCGCCCGCATACGCTCGCAACCGAGTTCGTGATCGGTGCGAAGTGGCCGCATGTGGAGGTCGTCGTGAGCTATGCAGGCGTCTCGCGCATTGCCGTGGATGCGTTGGTTGCTGCGGGTGTGCGCGGTATCGTCGTGGCGGGCACGGGTAACGGCTCGATTCACGTTTCGATGCAGCAGGCACTGGCCGATGCCGCTTCGCAAGGCGTCGCGGTGGTGCGTTCGTCGCGCGTGGGCTCAGGGCATGTGATGCGCAACGGCGCGGCCGCCGACGACGCACTCGGTTTTATCAGCGCGGGTTCGCTGAATCCGTACAAGGCACGGGTGCTGCTGATGCTGGCATTGGCCGCGGGCGGCACAGGGCCGGTTGCGTTGCAGAAGACTTTCGATACGTACTGATTGATTTGGCGCTGGCGGCCCGGTTCAAAGTCAGAACCGTGTCCCGCCTATGAAGTTTGAATGACAACGCGGCGCCCAGGTCATTGACCCGAGCGCCGCGTTGTCGTTTCTGCTTAAGGTTTATCGCCGCCTGCGGAACCAGGCGACACCGGCAAGCAGTTAAGCCGCCAGATCCGGCGGCAACTTCCCGCCGTTCGCCGCGAGCGCTTGCATCACCTGTTTGTGCAGCCAGATGTTCATGCTCGCCGAATCGTTCGTGTCGCCGCTGTACTTCAGTTCCTGTGCGAGTTGCTTGCGATGATCGAGGCTGCTGTCGACGCCGAGCGCTTTCAGCGTGTCGACAATCGACGTGCGCCAGTTCAACGTTTGACCGCTCTCACTCACGAACTGGTCCATGACGGCAGCGACGTCGACGTCGGCCAGCGGCGCGGGCGCCGGTGCAGCGTCCGGTGCGGCAGCTTGCGCCGCAGCCGGATCCGGTGTCGGCTCAACCGCAGGCGCAGGCTGGTCGGGCTTCGCTTTGCCGAAGAGCTTGTTTACGATGTCACCAAAGATACTCATTCTGAATCCTCTGCAGATGGGTTACCGGCGCAAGCACATTCCGCTCACGGGTTGAACTCTGGTTGCCAAACGGGCGAATGAAACAGCGCACGTGCGCTGCGATGACCGGCAAGCCGCACGTGATCGCCGATAGGCCAGCAACCAGACTCAACGAGTGTAGGAGAAAAGCGGGGAGGGATGTGTCAAAAAAGGTCGTGCCGCAGGCGTGGAGTTGCAAGCAAATGCAAGCGGACTTGCGAGCACACGTGCGAGGAGACTTGCAAAGAGACGTGCAAGCAGGCGGCGTGCATGATGCAGCCGCTGCGAGAGATTGGCGGAAAACGCATAAATTTGAAATCCGACAGCCGGACACCCGACGACGACGTCTGACCGACCAAGGCTTCCCCGGCGCCGCCGGGTGCCGCTGCGGACCCCACTTGCCGCTCTCAGCCCAGAGCGGCACGATTTGCCCGTTCCGCCATGCATGCCGCACGACGGACCGGGCGCCCCACCTGCGATTGTCTTGACGTTGATGATGCAACCATCACGACAATCGATGTTCCTGCTTAAGCAGCCTTGGCGTCGCTCTCCGGCGCTTGCGCGACTTCGTAGTTCGCCATGATTTCCAGTGCACGGACCATTGCCGAGTGATCCCAGGCCTTGCCGCCGTTCGCTGCGCACACGCTGAACAGTTGTTGCGCGCTCGCCGTATGCGGCAGGGCGATACCGAGCTTGCGTGCGCCGTCCAGTGCGAGGTTCAGATCCTTCTGGTGCAGTTCGATGCGGAAGCCCGGATCGAACTTGCGCTTGGTCATGCGCTCGCCATGCACTTCGAGGATGCGCGACGAAGCGAAGCCGCCCATCAATGCCTTGCGCACACGTTCCGGATCGGCGCCTGAGCGCGAAGCGAACAGCAGTGCTTCAGCCACTGCTTCGATGTTCAGCGCGACGATGATCTGGTTCGCGACCTTGCAGGTTTGACCCGCGCCGTTGTCGCCGATCAGCGAGATGTTCTTGCCCATCAGTTCGAACAGCGGCTTGGCCAATGCAAAGGCCTTTTCCGGACCGCCGACCATGATCGTCAGCGACGCTTCGCGCGCACCGACTTCGCCACCGGACACCGGTGCATCGAGGTAGTCGGCGCCGAGCGCGTTGATCTTCTTTGCGAAGGCTTGCGTGTCGAGCGGGGAGATCGAGCTCATGTCGATCACCAGCTTGCCCTGCGTGAGGCCGGCGGCGACGCCGTCGTCGGCGAACAGCACGTTGGAGACGTCAGGCGTGTCCGGCACCATGATGATGACGATGTCGGCCGCTTGCGCAACAGCGGTCGAATTGGCGACTACGCTCGCGCTCTTGCTCAGATCTTCCGGCACCGGGTACGCGCCATTCACGAACAGCGTGTGACCGCCCTTGATGAGGTTGCGCGCCATGTGCGCGCCCATGATGCCGAGGCCGATGAAACCGATCTTTGCCATGTGTCTAAATCTCCAGTGTTGTTTGGGGTGGTGTGCCTGAGGTGATCAACGAATCGATCAGGCAGCGGCGTGGGCTGCGCCGCGGGATTGCCCGGCCACGCTCTGCACCCAGCCGAGGCCGGCGGCAGTGGTCGTGCGCGGCTTGTATTCGCAACCGACGTAGCCTTCGTAGCCGAGCGAATCGAGCAGGTCGAACAGGAACGGGTAGTTGATTTCGCCGGTGCCCGGTTCGTTGCGGCCCGGATTGTCGGCGAGCTGGATGTGCGCGATTTGCGGCAGGTTCTTCTTGATGGTCGCCGCGAGTTCGCCTTCCATCCGTTGCATGTGATAGATGTCGTATTGCAGGAACAGGTTGTCCGAACCCACCGCGCGAATCACGTCCAGGCCTTCACCCGAACGGTTCAGCGCGAAGCCGGGGATGTCGTACGAATTGCACGGCTCGACCAGCAGCTTGATGCCGGCTTTCTTCAGTTCGCCCGCGGCGAAGCGCAGGTTGTCGACGATCGTCGAGCGTGCCTTGTCCGCATCGACGCCCGCCGTCGGAATGCCGACGAGGCAGTTCAGTTGCGGCACCTTCAGGGCCGTCGCGTATTCGATCGCGCGGCCAACCCCTTCCTGAAACTCGCCCACGCGATCCGGCAGGCACGCGATGCCGCGTTCACCCGCTTCCCAGTTGCCGGCGGGCAGGTTGTGCAACACGAGCTTGAGACGGTTCTGCTGCAGACGTTCGCTCAATTCAGCGATCTGATACGGATACGGAAACAGGAATTCGACGGCGTTGAAGCCCGCGTCCGCTGCTGCAGCAAAGCGGTCGAGGAACGGGACTTCGTTGAACAGCATGGTGAGATTCGCTGCAAATTTCGGCATGGTGCTTGTGTCTCGCTGGTCGGTCAGTGGAATAACTTCATGAGGCGGCTCGATGATGCCGAGCCGCGCTCATGTGATGCTCATCGTGTCAAAGCGCGTGTCAAAGCGTCAGGACGCTCAGTCGAGCATGCTGATTGCCGTCGGCGCATCTTCGTGCTTCTCAGCCAGTTCTTCGAACTCGTTGATCGCATCGATCTCGGTGCCCATCGAAATGTTGGTCACACGTTCGAGGATCACTTCGACGATCACCGGCACGTTGAACTCGGAGAGCATCGATTGCGCTTTCAGCAGAGCCGGCTTGAGTTCTTCTGGCTTGAACACGCGGATCGCCTTGCAACCCAGACCTTCAGCAACCGCGATGTGGTCCACGCCGTAACCGTTCATTTCCGGCGCGTTGATGTTCTCGAAGCCGAGCTGCACGCAGAAGTCCATATCGAACGCGCGCTGTGCCTGACGGATCAAGCCGAGGTACGAGTTGTTCACCACGACGTGGATGTACGGCAGCTTGAATTGCGCGCCGGCTGCCAGCTCTTCGATCATGAACTGGAAGTCGTAGTCGCCCGAGAGTGCGACGATCGGACGTTGCGGGTCTGCTGCACGCACACCGAGCGCTGCCGGAATCGTCCAGCCGAGCGGGCCTGCCTGGCCGCAGTTGATCCAGTTGCGCGCCTTGTAGACGTGCAGGAACTGCGCGCCGGCGATCTGCGACAAACCGATCGTGCTCACGTAGCACGTATCGCGGCCGAACACCTGGTTCATCTCTTCGTACACGCGCTGCGGCTTCATCGGCACGTTGTCGAAGTGCGTCTTGCGCAGCAGCGTCTGCTTGCGTTGCTGGCAATCGGCGACCCATGCGCTGCGGTCCTTCAGCTTGCCGGCGGCCTTCCATTCCTTCGCCACTTCAACGAACAGCTCGAGCGCGGCTTTCGCGTCCGACACAATACCGAGGTCCGGGCCAAACACACGGCCGATCTGCGTCGGCTCGATGTCCACGTGCACGAACTTACGGCCCTTGGTGTACACCTCGACGCTACCCGTGTGACGGTTCGCCCAGCGGTTGCCGATGCCAAGCGCGAAGTCGGAGGCGAGCATCGTCGCATTGCCGTAGCGGTGCGAGGTCTGCAAACCGACCATGCCGGCCATCAGCGGATGGTCGTCGGGAATCGCGCCCCACGACATCAGCGTCGGGATCACCGGCACGCCGACGGTTTCGGCGAATTCGACCAGCAGGTCTTCAGCGGCTGCGTTGAGCACGCCGCCACCCGACACGATCAACGGCTTTTCAGCGTCGTTGAGCATCTTCAGCGCGGCTTCGATCTGTTTGCGTGTCGCTTTCGGCTTGTAGACCGGCAGCGGTTCGTACGTGTCGATGTCGAATTCGATTTCGGCGAGTTGCACGTCGATCGGCAGGTCGACCAGCACCGGACCCGGACGGCCCGAGCGCATCAGGTGGAATGCCTGCTGGAACACGCGCGGCACCAGCGCCGGCTCACGCACGGTGACGGCCCACTTGGTGACCGGCTTGGCGATCGATTCGATATCGACGGCCTGGAAGTCTTCCTTGTACAGACGCGCACGCGGCGCCTGGCCCGTGATAGCGAGAATAGGAATCGAGTCGGCCTGAGCGGAGTACAAACCGGTGATCATGTCGGTACCGGCGGGGCCCGACGTGCCGATACACACGCCGATGTTGCCCGGCTTGGCCCGCGTATAGCCTTCGGCCATGTGCGACGCGCCTTCAACGTGACGTGCCAGCACGTGGCTGATGTTGCCTGCCTTGCGCATGGCCGAGTAGAACGGGTTGATTGCTGCGCCCGGAACGCCGAATGCGGTGTCGATGCCTTCTTTTTCGAGCACCAGCACGGCTGCGTCGACGGCTCTCATCTTGGCCATGAATGTCTCCTGAATGTTTTGGGTGGGCGAATAAGTGGGGTAACGAATTCGCTGGCGGATGTGCAAACCAAAAGGTGTTGATCGAACTGTAGGCTTCACCTAAAGGTTTGATAAGATCAGTCCGGGTCGTTTATTTCGAAACAAAAAGTATGGAATGGCGTGTGGCTTGCCTGTCGGGATAGGCGGGGCGGCGTGTGGCGCTTGAGGCACGGCGGCGTGCGAAGCCGGGGGCGGGAAGCGCTGAACCCTGAGCCCTTGGCCTCGGGGCGCGAGACGGGGCGCGGCGATGCTGCATGGGGCCGGAGTAAGTGCTCTGCATGGGGCCCGGGTAGCGCGCTAAGGCGCGAACTCAGTTCGACAGCTAAAGCGCTAACTCCGGTCGACACAGGAGACAAAAATGGACCGCTTCAAACAGATCGAAACTTTCGTGCGCGTCGCCGACGCGGGCAGTCTCGCGGCGGCCGCGCTGGAGGAGGGCGTGTCGCCGGTGATTCTCGGGCGCCGGATCGACGCACTGGAGAAACGTCTCGGCGTGAAGCTGATGTACCGCTCGACCCGGCGCCTCGTGGTCAGCGAAGACGGCGCGGCGTTTCTCGAGCGCTGCCGCGGCCTGCTGACCGAATGGGACCAGGCGGAAAACGAACTGAGTGCCGGACGGCGCGCGGTGAACGGCCATCTGATCGTGTCGGCGCCGGCCGCGTTCGGGCGCAAGCACGTCGCGCCGCTTGCACCGGCCTTTCTCGCCGACAAGCCGGAATTGCAGGTGTCGTTCAACCTGACCGACCGGGTCGTGGATCTGGTGCGCGAGGGGTATGACCTGTCGATCCGGATCGGCGGCGCGGTCGATCCGAATTTCGTCGCGGTGAAGCTGGCGTCGAACCGGCGCGTGGTCTGCGGCACGCCGGAATATTTCCGTAAGTACGGCAAGCCGACAACGCTCGAAGATCTGCCGCAGCACAACTGCCTGGCGTTCAACCTGCAAGGTGGGCAGAACCGCGGCTGGTACTTCCGCCGCAACGGCAAGCTGGCGACGGTGCGGGTGGGTGGCACGCTCGACTGCAACGACGGCGAGCTGCTGCACCGTTGGGTATCGGAAGGGCTCGGGCTCGGCTGGCGCTCCACGTGGGAGATCCAGCAGCAACTGGCGCGCGGTGAGCTGGAGACCGTGCTGGATGAATTTGCGCTGCCCGACTACGACATTCTGGCGGTCTATCCGCAGCAGCGTTATGTGCCGGCCAAGGTGCGCTACTTCATCGACTATCTGAAAGAAGTGTATGCCAGCGAGGATTACTGGAATCGCCCGGCTTATTGAATGGGAGGTAAGGTCGTTTTTCGCGGATTTCACGCGATGGCGGGAATAAACTCGGTATGCGGCCAGTCATGTTGGATGACGAGTCAACAGCTTAGCCGCAATGCCCCGGAGGGCCGAGGTGGGTCAACCCGATTCAAATGCCGCCCGCGCGCACGACGCCGCCGATGCAGCAAGGAACCGCCGTTTTCAGGAACTGGCGCTCCCGCATCTCGACGCCGCGTACAACCTTGCGCGCTGGCTGTGCGGTAACGCCAACGATGCCGACGACGTCGTGCAGGAAGCATTCATGCGCGCGTTTCGTTTCTTCGACACGTTCCGCGGCGACTCTGCGCGGCCGTGGCTGCTGGCGATCGTGCGCCGCACCTGGTACACGGAATGGCGGCGGCGCGCGTCGTCGCACGAGGTGGTCGAGTTCGACGACACCATGGACGAGGCGACCTTCGACGGCTGGAGCGCGGGCGGCGCCGATCCGCAGACGCTCCTGATCCGCGATGAAGACACGAAGCTCGTGCATGAGGCGCTGGCACAGTTGCCGGTCGAGTATCGCGAGGTGCTGATCCTGCGGGAGCTCGAAGAAATGGGCTACCGGGAGATCGCAATGGTGGCCGATGTGCCGATCGGAACGGTGATGTCGCGGCTCGCACGGGGCAGGCGCAAGCTGGCCGCGCTGCTGATGGCGAAGCAAGGGGCCGGCCTACCGGCGTCCGGGCTTGCGGGAGGGGGCGGTCTGTCGCGCGCCACCATGCCGGGTGCAGGCACGACACCCACGGCGTCTGTCACGCCGCTGCGGGCGACCTCCAACGGCCGTCCATCCAATAACCCCGGCGCGAGCGCTGCCGGCTTAACTCAGGAGACGCCAGATGGACTGTAACGAAGCGCGGCCGCTCCTCGATGCGAACGCCGACCACGAATTGCCCGCGCCGGATGCGCAGCGCGTCCAGCAGCACATCGACAGCTGCGACGCCTGCCGGCGCGAAAGCGAAAATCTGCATGCGCTGAGCAAGGCGCTACGCGCACAGCCTTATCATCGCGCGCCGGATGCCCTGCGGGCGCGGATTCTAGCGGCACTCCCGGCGGGCGATACCGCCGCCGATGAGCCGATCGAGGCCCCACGGGCAACCACACAGCCGAGGCCGAAGCGAAGCTGGCTGGGTGACTGGCTGAATAGCTGGCTGCGTCCGCAAGGCGCGATGGGCCGCCCGGGCGGAGGCTTGGGCACCGGCGCAGCGATCGGGCAGGGCTGGCTCGTCGCGCTGGTGGTCGCGCTGGGTGCAGTAGCGGTGGGCGTGACAATGGGCATGCATCGTCCGGTGCAAGTTGGCTCGTTCGCGGATGAACTGGTCGAAAGCCATGTGCGGGCGCAAATGTCCGGGCACGACATCGACGTCATTTCGACTGATCGGCACACGGTCAAGCCGTGGTTCAACGGTCGGATCGACTATTCTCCGCCGGTCGAGGACCTCGCTGCGAACGGTTTGCCGCTCGAAGGCGGGCGCCTGGATTACATTGCGCATCAGCGGGTGGCGGTGTTGGTGTACCGCTATCAGAAGCACATCATCGACGTCTATGTGTTTCCGGAAGCACGCTCCGCCGACGCTGGACGCGAAGCGGCCGCTGGGCCTTCGATGGCGCAGACCCGCGAGGGTTACTCGCTCGCGCACTGGAACGCGCAGGGGATGACCTGGTGGGCCGTCACCGACGCCGCGCCGGACGCACTCAGCGGGCTTGAAACGGCGCTGAAAGCCCGTCTGGCAGGTGGCAGCGAGCAGACCGAGGGGGGCTGAACGGGCGTCGCGTGCGCGATCCGGCGGCGATTTCCTCGGGCGCGCGTGCGTGGCGGCCGCTTGTTCCCGCTCGTCCCCGCTTATCCGCTTTGCCCTAAACCCTTGAAAACACACCCGATTCGCGCGCCCGATTAACGGGATATCTTGCAACCCGGCCCCATTCGGGTTACACTCTTTGGCTTCTCACTTGCCACACCGGTTCCGACGCCCGGGTGGCTTTAATCCACAAGGAGTGTGTATGCGTCATTATGAAATCGTCTTTATCGTGCATCCCGATCAGAGCGAGCAAGTGCCCGCCATGATCGAGCGTTACAAGAGCACGATCACCTCGCACGGTGGCCAGATCCACCGTATCGAAGACTGGGGCCGTCGCCAACTGGCCTACATGATCGAGAAACTCGCGAAGGCTCACTACGTCTGCATGAACATCGAATGCGACCAAGCCACGCTCGACGAGCTGGAACACGCATTCAAGTTCAACGACGCTGTTCTGCGTCACTTGATCGTCAAGATGAAGAAGGCCGAAACCGGCCCGTCGCCGATGATGAAGGAAGTGCAGCGCGAAGAAGCCAAGAAGTCGGCTGCTACGCAACCGTCCGAAGCGCAGGCTTAAGACACACTATTTAAGCTACCAGAACAAGCGTAGTTCTCGCCAAAGGCTACATGAATCGGCTGCAACTTACGGCCAGCGTCGTCGAACGCGAACCGGTGCGGTATACCCCCGCCGGCGTTCCGATTGCAGGCTGCACGTTGCACCACCGCACGGATGTCGTCGAAGCCGGCATTGCCCGGCAAGTCGAACTGACCATGCAGGCGGTAGCCGCAGGCGAGGCGAGCGGTAAGCTGGAAGGCTGTCAGATGGGCGTAGAAAAGCTCTTCACAGGCTTTCTGGCGAAAAAGCACCGCAACGCAAGAACTCTGGTATTTCACATCACAGAATTGCAGGACATTGGAAAGGACTGAACATGCCCCGCCCGACTGGTAAGAAATTCGACAAGCGTCGTCAGCAACAAAATCCGCTCTTCAAGCGCAAGAAGTTCTGCCGTTTCACGGCCGCGAATGTCGATCACATCGACTACAAGGACCTCGAAACGCTGAAGGACTTCATCGGCGAAAACGGCAAGATCACGCCGGCGCGTCTCACGGGTACGAAGTCGCACTATCAACGCCAGCTGGATACGGCAATCAAGCGCGCACGTTTCCTCGCGCTGGTGCCGTACACCGACCAGCACAAGGCCTAACCCGACGACGCGATAAGGAGCATCTGAATGCAAATCATTCTTCTGGAAAAAGTCGTCAATCTGGGCAACCTGGGCGATATCGTGAAGGTCAAGGACGGTTACGCACGTAACTTCCTGATCCCGAACAAGCAAGCTCGCCGTGCAACGAAGGAAGCCCTGGCTGAATTCGAAGTTCGCCGCGCTGAACTCGAAAAGATCGCCGCTGAAAAGCTGGCTATCGCTCAAGCTCAAGGCGAAAAGCTGGCAGGCTCGACGGTTCAGATCAATCAGAAGGCTGGTGTTGATGGCCGTCTGTTTGGTTCGGTGACGAACGCCGACATCGCTGACGCATTGGTCAAGCAAGGCTTCGCAGTGGAAAAGGCGCAAGTGCGTCTGCCGGAAGGCCCGCTGAAGCTGGTTGGCGACCACGCTGTTCAGATCTCGCTGCACACCGACGTTCTCGTCGATGTCAACGTGGCTGTGATCGGCGAACACGTCTAAGCATCAGTTAGCATCTGCCAGGTAGTTGCTGGCAAAAGGCAGGGGCCGGGTGACCGGCCCCTGCCTTTTTTTGTGCCCGTTTTCGATGTATCGAAGTATCGGTTTTGATTTCCCTCCGCGCGCATTTACCCCGATAATTCCTCTCCATGAACGCACCGTCCAAAGATCCCCAAATCGAGTCGCTGAAAGTCCCGCCGCATTCGATCGAAGCCGAGCAGTCGGTGCTGGGCGGCCTGCTGCTCGACAACGCGGCATGGGACCGCATCGCCGACTTCCTGTCGCAGAGCGATTTTTACCGATACGACCACCGCATCATTTTCGAGCACATCGGCAAGCTGATCGCGGCAACGCGTCCGGCCGACGTGATTACCGTGTACGAGGCGCTCGGCACCTCGGGCAAGGCGGAAGAGGTCGGTGGTCTCGCGTACCTGAACGCGCTGGCGCAGAACACGCCGAGCGCGGCCAATATCCGCCGCTACGCGGAAATCGTGCGCGATCGCGCGGTACTGCGCCGCCTCGTGTCCGTGGCCGACGAAATATCTGCCGACGCTTTCAACCCGCAGGGTAAGGAAGTCCGCCAGTTGCTGGACGAGGCCGAATCGAAGGTGTTTTCGATCGCTGAAGACGGCGCGCGCGGCACGCAGGGCTTCCTGGAAATCGGGCCGCTCCTGACCGAGGTGGTCGAGCGAATCGACACGCTGTATCACACCGCCAATCCGAGCGACGTGACCGGCACACCGACCGGTTTTGTCGACCTGGACCGCATGACTTCCGGTATGCACGGCGGCGAGCTGATCATCGTGGCAGGTCGCCCGTCGATGGGTAAAACGGCGTTTTCGATGAACGTCGGCGAATACGTGGCGGTCGAGTATGGCCTGCCGGTCGCCGTGTTCTCCATGGAAATGCCGGGCTCGCAACTCACCATGCGTATGCTGGGCTCGGTCGGCCGGCTCGACCAGCACCGCATGCGGACCGGGCGCCTGACCGACGAGGATTGGCCGAAGCTCACGCACGCAGTGCAGAAAATGAGCGAGGCGCAAATTTTCATCGACGAAACCGGCGGCCTGAACCCGATGGAACTGCGTTCGCGCGCGCGCCGGCTGTCGCGTCAGTGCGGCAAGCTCGGCCTGATCATCATCGACTATTTGCAGCTGATGAGCGGTTCGTCGTCGGGTGAAAACCGCGCAACCGAAATCTCGGAAATCTCGCGTTCGCTGAAGAGTCTCGCCAAAGAGCTCGACGTACCCGTGATCGCGTTGTCGCAGCTCAACCGGGGTCTCGAACAGCGCCCGAACAAGCGGCCGATCATGTCCGACTTGCGCGAATCCGGCGCTATCGAACAGGATGCGGACGTCATTCTGTTCATTTACCGCGATGAGGTGTACAACCCGGACAGCCCGGACAAGGGCACCGCGGAGATCATCATCGGTAAGCAGCGGAATGGTCCGATCGGCCCTGTTCGGCTCACGTTCCACGGACAATTCACGAAGTTCGACAATTTTGCCGGTGCGCAGAATTTCTACAGCGAGTAAGCACGTCGCTTTGGAAATAACTGCCGGACCTGTTGTAACGACGCTTTCAAAAGTGCGACATCGATCCCGGAACGGTACAATGTGGCGGTTTTATGTCAGCCATAATGTGACCAATTTTCGGGATCCCAATGTTCGGTCGATTCATGCCCACCGAGGGCAAGTTCTTTGAAATTTTCAATGCGCACGCAACGTGCATCGTCTCGGCAAGTCGTGAACTCGAACTGCTGATCGACAATCTGCAGGACGCTGAGACCCACAAGCAAAACGTGCAAAAGGCCGAGAAGGCCGCTGACAAGCTTACGCACGAAGCCATCGACCTGCTGCACAAGACCTTCATCACGCCGCTCGACCGCGACGAGATCCACAAGCTGATCACCACGATGGACGACATCCTCGATTTGATGGAGGACGTCGCCACGGCCATCTCGCTGTACGACGTGCAGGCGGTGACCTCCGAAGCGAGCCAGTTGGCGCACATCTGCACGGCCACCTCTGAGCGCGTGCAGTTCGCGGTCAGCCTGCTGTCGGACATGAAGCAGGCGAGCCAGATCCTGAGCGCATGCGAGGAAATCGACCGTCTGGAATCGGAAGCCGACCGTGTGCTGCGCTCGGCCATGTCGAAACTCTTCCGCGAAGAAGACAACGTCAAGACGTTGATCAAGCTGAAGGCAATCTACGAACTGCTCGAAACCATCACCGACAAGTGTGAGGACGTGGCGAACATTATCGAAGGCATCGTGCTGGAAAACGCATAATGCAATCGATACAACTCGCTATCTGGGTCGTTGCCGGCCTGGTCGTCGTCGCGCTGATTTTCGACTTCATGAATGGCTTCCACGACGCGGCGAATTCAATCGCCACGGTCGTGTCGACCGGCGTGCTCAAGCCGCAGCAGGCCGTAGCCTTCGCGGCGGCGTTCAACGTTATCGCGTATTTCGTGTTCCACCTGAAGGTGGCGCAGACGGTGGGCAAGGGCACCATCGATCCGAATATCGTTGACCACTACGTCATTTTTGGTGCCCTGGTCGGGGCGATCGGCTGGAACATCATCACGTGGCATTACGGTATTCCGTCCAGCTCGTCGCATGCGCTGATCGGTGGGCTGGTGGGCGCGGCGCTCGCCAAGTCAGGCTGGGGTTCGCTCAATATCGACGGATTGATGAAGACGGTTGCCTTCATTTTCATCTCCCCGCTGCTCGGTTTCATACTTGGCTCGTTCTTCATGCTGGCGGTGTCGTGGATCTATTTCCGCACGCCACCCAGCAAGGTCGACCGGCGGTTCCGGCGTCTGCAACTGGTCTCCGCGGGCTTGTATAGCCTCGGTCACGGCGGTAACGATGCACAGAAAACCATCGGTATCATCTGGATGCTGCTGATCGCGACCGGCTACGCCTCGTCGATCGCGGACGCGCCGCCGCTGTGGGTGATCGGCGGCTGTTATCTGTCGATGGGTATCGGCACGTTGTTCGGCGGCTGGCGGATCGTTCGCACAATGGGTCAGAAGATCACCAAGCTGAAACCGGTCGGCGGTTTTTGCGCGGAGACGGGCGGTGCGATCACGCTGTTCACAGCGTCGTGGCTCGGCATTCCGGTGTCGACCACGCATACGATTACCGGCGCGATCGTCGGCGTCGGCGCAACGCAGAAGTTGAGCGCGGTGCGTTGGGGGGTGGCCGGCAACATCGTCTGGGCGTGGATTCTGACGATTCCGGCTTCCGCTGCGCTCGCCGCAGCAGCCTGGTGGCTTGGTCACCGCTTCCTGTAAACGGGCGCGGACAGCTTGGCTCTCAAGCCGTGAAACTGTCCGCGCTGCAAAACCATCAATCAGTAAAGCGATAAAGCGCGCCGCTCAGATCAGTGGCGTGCTGCCTCCATCCATCGGGACGATCGCGCCCGTCACATAGCTCGCGCGGCGGCTCGCCAGAAACAGCGCGACGTCAGCGATTTCCTCCGGTTTTGCATAGCGGCCGAGCGGCACTTTAGCCTGCCCGCGCGCCAACGCGTCCGCGCTTTCGATGCCTTGCTGCGACGCTTCCAGCTTGACCGCTTCCTCGACGCGCTCGGTCAGTGTCGCCCCCGGATTGAGCGCATTGATGCGGATGCCGTAGCGCGCGTAGTAGTGCGCGAGGCCGACGGTGGCGAGCATCAGCGCGGCATTCGCGGCACCACCGGCGATATGGATATCGCTTGCGATCTTGCCGCCCATGCCGATGATGTTGACGATCGTGCCCGGTGCTGCACTGTCTCCAGCCTTGACGCGTTCGGCCATGCGCCGCAGCACTTCCTGTTGCGGGTAGATGTAGGGGAAATACTTCGCTTCCATGGTCGCGCGGAACGCATCGGCGTCCAGCGTTTCCGGATCATAGCGTCGGGCTGCGCCGGCGCTGTTGATCAGCACGTCGATGGGGCCGACAGCAGTGCTGACTTCCTCGACGATGTCCGCTGCACTATGCGGTTCGTGCAGGTCGGCGCGAGTCCGATGCACGTGCAGACCCTCCTGCTTCAACTGTTCGTAAGCGCGTGCGAGATTCGCGGGATCGCGCGAAACGATCGCCACTTTCGCCCCCTCGAGAGCGAACGCTCGGGCGCAGGCGAGCCCGATCCCTTTGCTGCCGCCCGTGATCAACACCACCTTGTCTTTCAGCCCGAGATCCATCGTTACCACCCGCTGTCAGAAGAATATCGATGACGATAGCAGATCGGCAGCGCAGCGGGGATGGACTAGCGACGGGTTAGAAGTTGCCGTTGGCGAAGCGTGCGATCGGGTCGTCGGTGGTTTGCGTGGGGGCAGGGATGCCGCGGGATGCCGTCGAGGCGCGCATGATCTGCACGCCCGCGTTCCCATCGGCTTGCTGAGCCTGCTGGGCCTGGCGCGCGGCGACTGAAGCGGGTGGAGGCGGTTCGAACGCATCGGCGGCGGCATCGATCGAATCTGGCGCGCGGGGGGCAGCCGTTGGCGATTCCGTGCGCGTAGCAGCCGCCCGCTGATTCGTGGCGCCCGCAGCGGCATCGTACGTACTGGCTTGAGCGGGCGGAACGGGCACCGGAGACACCGCGCCCGCCGCACGCGCCTGCATCTGCGCGGCGCTCATGCCGGGCGGCGGCGGTTCGAACGGATCAGCTTGCGGTGCCGGCACGGCAGCCGTAGCGACCGCAGCTTGGGCAGCGGCAGTCAGCGGCGTTTGAACGGTTGCGGCGACACGAGCCGTTTGCTGAGGAGCCGCCGGGTTCGCGGCATAGCCCGAGGCTTGCGACGCAACGGGGACTGCCGCATAGCCCGACGGCCGCGTTGCCACAGTGTTCGCCGCGTAGCCCGAAGATTGCGTGGCCAGCGCGGCGCCCGCATAAGCCGGTGCTGCCTGAGCCACTGGCGTGGCGTGCTCCGGTTGCGGCGTCGCGGCCTGATAGCTCGGTGTATCGAACGGCGCCGGTGTCGCAACAGGCGCCGCAACGCGACGAATACCGTCGAAGCGTTTGGCCCAATAGGGATTGGTCAGATAGTCGAGCCGCACGGTACCGCCCGTCGACGGCGCGTTGACAAAGCGCAGCTTGCCCACATAAATGCCGACGTGCGAATGCGCTCGCCCGGTGGTGTTGAAGAAAATCAGATCGCCCGGCGCGATTTCATCCGGTTCGATCGATTCGCCCCGACCGCTCATATCCGCGGTCGTCCGCGGCAGGTTCACTGAAGCGGCGCGTGACACCACATAACGAACCAATCCGCTGCAATCGAAGCCGCTATCTGGCGTATTGCCACCCCAGCGGTATGGAATGCCGACCAGACCCATCGCCTGGATTGAGATTTCCTCGCGCCCGATACTGTGGTCGACGAAATTCGGGAAGCCTGGCGGCGGTGCATGATAAGCACCGTTCGTGACCACGACCGACGAACCCGGCCCGCGCGACGTCTTTTGCGGCGCGCCGGCGCAAGCGGCGAGCAGCAAAACGGTCAGCAGCGAAAGGGCGAGTCGGCGCATGAAGACGAAGGGAGCGGTAAACGCTCGTTTAATGGCGGACGATTTCGGGATGGTAGCCCGTCGAACATGGCTCAGGCAAGAATTCTTGATAAATTACATGAAGTTTGTGCGCTAAGTGTGGCCGGAACGGCACGTGCGGCCAATAAAAAAGCCGCGTCCGGAGTGATCCGGACACGGCTTTGCGGCAAAACTAAAGCATTGAAACTTAAAGAATTTCCGACGCGTAATCCGCCAGACGCGAGCGCTCGCCGCGCGCCAGCGTCACATGGCCGCTGTGCGCCCAGCCCTTGAAGCGGTCGACCACGTAGGTCAGACCCGAGCTGCCTTCAGTCAGGTAAGGCGTATCGATCTGCGCGATATTGCCGAGACAAATGATCTTCGTGCCCGGACCGGCACGCGTGACCAGCGTCTTCATCTGCTTCGGCGTCAGGTTTTGGGCCTCGTCGATGATCAGATACTTATCCACGAACGTACGGCCGCGCATGAAGTTCATGCTCTTGACCTTCAGGCGCGAGCGGATTAGCTCCTGAGTCGCGGCGCGGCCCCATTCGCCGGCGGCGTCGTCGGTCTTCTGCAGAACTTCGAGGTTGTCGTCGAATGCACCCATCCACGGCTGCATTTTTTCCTCCTCCGTACCCGGCAGAAAGCCGATGTCTTCACCGACCGGCACCGTTGCGCGCGTCACGATAATCTCGTTGTAGCGCTTGTCGTCGAGTACTTGCGCGAGGCCGGCCGCGAGCGCGACCAGCGTCTTGCCGGTACCGGCCTGACCTAGCAGCGTGACGAAGTCGATCTCCGGATTCATCAGCAGGTTCAGCGCGAAGTTCTGCTCGCGATTGCGCGCCGTGATGCCCCACACGTTGTTCTTGTGGTGGCCGTAGTCGCGCAAGGTTTGCAGCAGCGCCGTCTTGCCGTTCAGCTCGCGCACCAGCGCATGAAACGCCGGTTCGCCGTTCTGCGGCTCGAGATAGACGAACTCGTTGACCAGCATCGAGGCGCACAGCGGACCCGTCACACGGTAATACGTGGTGCCGGTTTTGGTGTCCTGCCAGCTCTCCATGCCTTTCGCGTGCTTGGTCCAGAAATCCTGCGGCAGCGCACGGATACCCGAGTACAGCAGATCGCTGTCTTCGAGCACCTGGTCGTTGAAGTAATCCTCAGCGGGCAAGCCGAGCGCATGCGCCTTGATACGCATGTTGATGTCTTTCGACACCAGCACGACCTGGCGATCCATCCGGTCGCGCTGCAAGGCACGCACGACGCCGAGAATCTGGTTGTCGGCCTTGCCTTCCGGCAGACCCTCGACCGGCTCGATGGCGTTGAGCTTGGTCTGGAAGTACAGGCGTCCGGACGCCTCACGGCTGCCGAGACGCGCCAGCGAGATGCCGTCCGAGATGTTACCGGCGTTCGCCACCAACGCGTCCAGCGTGCGGCTTACCTGCCGCGCGTTGCGCGCGACTTCGGACATGCCCTTCTTGTGGTTGTCGAGCTCTTCCAACGTCATCATCGGCAGATAGACGTCGTGTTCCTCGAAACGGAACAGGCAGCTTGGATCGTGCATCAGCACGTTCGTGTCGAGCACGAAAAGCTTCTGCATTTCGAGCGGATCGGCGGCTGCGCCGCGCTTCTTGCTGGTGCCGCGCGTGCTGGGTGCGACGGCTGCGGGCGTGCTTGCGGCCGGGTCTTTCGCGCTTGGCGCGCGCGCGACGACCGGCTGCGATTTGGCAGCGGGCGTGGGAACAGCGGCCGGCTCGGCTTGCGGACGGGCAGCGGGAACCGGCTGCAGCAATGCGGCGGTCTGCTTCGATTTGCGACCGCGCGCCCCTGCGTCGCGCGCCGGTGCAGCTTGCTCGGCGGATGCTGACGCAACAGGGGAGGCCGACGATGCCGGCACGGGCCGCAAGGTAGTCGCGGCATTGGCGGCGTGCGCCATCGGTGTGGCGACGTTCGCGCGGCCGTAATCGGCCGACTCTGCTGATTCCCCGCCGACTGCCTGTTTCTTCGCGGCGGAGCGCGCCGGCGTGGCGGCTTTGGCCTTGTATTCGTCAGGCGGCAGGAGATTGCCGAGCTTGCTGGGGGGGGTAGGCAAAGGCATGGTTTCCCTCGAATTATTCGGGTCACATTTCGTGCGCCGCCTGTCGCATTCTGCCGGTGCCAGTGGATGCGCACGCAGTTTGCGCCCGGAGGCGCGCATTCGGTCTAGAGATGCCGGTTCGCCTGGTCTTCGATCGGCTCCTTAACGGAAACGCGTAGCCGAGTGAACGAACGGCTGCGCGCAATTAAAAAAGCCGCCGCCCCGGCGTACGGGACAAGCGGCTCGCCTTCGGTCATCGCGTTGCGCCTCATGACTTCGACGGAACCGACAAAACGGCCGTCAAGTCTGGCGCAGTTGCGAAAAGTATGGGGTGGACAGGCACTCATTGGAACCCAATATAACGCGCCTCAAAGCGCTTGTACAGCCTCCAGAATGTCATCGACGTGCCCTGGCACTTTCACGCCGCGCCACTCCTGGCGCAGCACGCCGGCGGCGTCGATCAGGAACGTGGAGCGTTCGATCCCACGTACTTCTTTGCCATACATTTTCTTCAATTTCATGACGCCGAAGAGTGCGCACAAGGTTTCTTCGGGGTCCGAGATCAACGGAAACGGCAATTCGAGCTTTGCCTTGAAATTGTCATGGGAGCGCAGGCTGTCGCGCGACACGCCGAGAATTTCCGCGCCGGCCTTCTTGAACTTCGGATACAGATCGCGGAATTGCAGACCTTCGGTCGTGCAGCCCGGCGTGTTGTCCTTCGGATAGAAATACAGCACCACCTTATTGCCCCGCAGCTTGGACAGCGTGATGTCGCCACCGGTAGCGGGGGCGGTAAAGTCGGGGATGGGTTGGTCGACTGCGATTGGCACGAGGTTCTCCGGTTGTTATGGCCGGCGCCGGGTGTTGCTGCGGCGTCGGCCTGGCATCGAGGCTTTTGGGGAGATCGGCCGGCGCCGTGTACGTTCGCGCGATGGCCGGGCCGTCAGGTCCGGCCAGGGAGCGGCCAGTCAGGGCTGGACAATCAACTCGCCGGAACGGCCTGGAATTTCGCCCCACGTAACAGGGTACGATGGCAGCGTGCTGCGGTCTAGCGTGGCGTAGTAATCACCCATGGTCGCGAAGGTGTGACCTTGCGCGCGCCAGCCCTCCAGCAGCTGTTCGAATATCGGCGCGAGCTTCTGTCCTTCGAGTTCCGCGTGCAGCGTGAACACCTGATCGTGCGGATTGTTTTCGGTGTGCTTCAGCATCCACGCGGCGACGTTGTGCTCATCCACACCATCTACGCCGAGTACTTCGTCGAGCGTGGGCAGCGTGGTGGGCATCTGCACGTGTGACAACTGCCTCCCGTCGACCACCGGCAGATACGGCGAGTGGCCGCGACCGTCGGACGCGTAACGCATGCCCCACGCGTCGATCTGTTCGAACGCATGGCCATTCATCTGCCAGCCCGCCGCGCCGTGCGTGACGGGTGAAGCGCCGAAGATCGCGACGAAGCGGTTGAAGCTCTTCTGCATCTGCTTCTCGGTCCACTCGCGGTCTTGCGAACGCACGTTGTCCTGCCAGTAAACGTGGTCCCACGTGTGGATGCCGCATTCGAAACCGGCTTCATGAATCGCGCGCATTTCCGCGGCGGTCTTCACGCCAATGTCCGGCCCGGGCAGCAGCACGCCGTACATCAATTGCTTGATGCCGTAATGTTCGACCACCGACGTGCGCGACACCTTCTTCAGAAAGCCCGGCCGCAAGACGCGGCGCATCGCCCAACCGGTGTGGTCGGGCCCGAGGCTGAAGAGGAAAGTGGCGCGCGCCTTGAAGCGGTCGAAGATGCGAGCGAGATTCGGCACGCCTTCGCGGGTGCCGCGCAGCGTGTCGACGTCGATCTTCAGGACGATACGAGCCAAGGATCAGGCCTTCTTTATTGTTGTTCGACGAGGGCGCGCGCTTCGGCGACGTGGCCACGATACGCTTCGAAAATCTTGCGCAGCGCTTCGTCGAAAGTCGACTTCGGCGCCCAGCCGAGTTCCTGCATCGTGTTGTCGATCTTCGGCACGCGGTTCTGTACGTCCTGATAGCCCGCGCCGTAGTACGCGCCCGACGACGTTTCGACCAGTTGCACCTTCTTGGCGAGTTCGGCGTATTCCGGGAATTCGGCGGCCAGCGTCAGCATCTTGTGCGCGAGCTCGCGCACCGAGAAGTTGTTGGTCGGGTTGCCGATGTTGTAGATCTTGCCCGTGGCAACACCATCCTTGTTCTCGATGATCTTCATCAGCGCGCCGATGCCGTCGTCGATATCCGTGAACGCGCGCTTCTGTGCGCCGCCATCCACCAGACTGATGTTCTCGCCGCGCACGATGTGGCCGAGGAATTGCGTGACCACGCGCGAGCTGCCTTCCTTCGGCGTGTAGATCGAATCGAGGCCCGGGCCGATCCAGTTGAACGGACGGAACAGCGTGAAGTTCAGGCCTTCCATGCCGTAACCCCAGATCACGCGGTCCATCAACTGCTTGGAGCACGCGTAGATCCAGCGCGGCTTGTTGATCGGGCCGTACGACAGTTGCGACTCTTCCGGATCGAACTGTTCGTCCGTGCACATGCCGTAGACCTCGGAGGTCGACGGGAACACGAGGTGCTTGCCGTACTTGACGGCCGAACGCACGATTGGCAGGTTCGCTTCGAAGTCGAGTTCGAACACGCGCAGCGGCTGCTTCACGTACGTGGCGGGCGTGGCGATCGCGACCAGCGGCAGGATCACATCGCACTTCTTGATGTGATATTCGACCCACTCCTTGTTGATCGTGATGTCGCCTTCGAAGAAGTGCATCCGTTCATGATTGATCAGGTCACCCAGACGTTCGGTCTGCATGTCCATCCCGAAGACTTCCCAATCGGTCGTTTCGAGAATGCGTTTGGACAGGTGATGGCCGATGAAGCCGTTCACACCCAGAATCAGGAC
Organism: Paraburkholderia sediminicola; assembly: GCF_046027825.1. Lineage (GTDB taxonomy): Bacteria > Pseudomonadota > Gammaproteobacteria > Burkholderiales > Burkholderiaceae > Paraburkholderia > Paraburkholderia sediminicola_D. The sequence continues at coordinate 19,162 of NZ_JAQQDU010000020.1, read as the reverse complement.
TTTTTTCATGAAGGACGGGGAGTTTGGATGAGCTGGGCGAATTCGGCAGGGGCGACAACGGTTTCGTTGCCGTCATGCTGGTGCCGCAATTCGTGGATGGCGATCGAGCGGCCGTCGCCGCATATCGCAAAAACGGCATTATCGCTTACGTGCAGGCCCGGCGGCAAATCTGGGCGAAGTGCGCCGGGCACAGCCAGACGCGCACGGGCGATGATGAAACGCTGCCCTTCGATATCGGTAAACGCGCCGGGATAGGGCGGCGCGACCGCGCGGATCAGGTTGTAGACCTGCTGCGCGGGTTGCGTCCAGTCGATCCGGCCGTCTTCAGGCTTGCGTCCGCCGTAATAGCTGCCGTGCGACAGATCGTTCGGCAGATGCGGCGCTTCGCCCGCGAGCAGAGCCGGGAGCACGCGCCAGAGGGTTTGCTCGGCGGCCACCGTAACCTTGTCGAACACTTGCGCTGCGGTGTCGTCGGGCAGGATCGGCACCGGCGTTTGCGCGATGATCGCGCCCGCGTCGGGCTTGGCGGCCATTTCGTGCAGCGTCGCGCCGGTTTCGGTTTCGCCGTGGATCACCGCCCAGTTGGTGGGCACGCGGCCGCGGTATTTCGGCAGGAGCGAGCCGTGCATGTTGTAAGCGCCCCGTGCGGCGAGCGCCAGCAGGTCGACCGGCAACATGTGGCGGTAATAGAACGAGAAGATGAAGTCGGGTCGTACGGCGCTGACCGCGGCGCGCAGTTCCGGGCTCTTCGGATCGGCCGGCGTGACGACCTTGATGCCGTGCTCGGCCGCGACGGCGGCGACACTGCCGAACCAGATGTTCTCGGTCGGGCTGTCTTCGTGCGTGACGACCAGCGCTACGTCCACGCCACGCGCGAGCAGCACCTGCAGGCAGCGTACGCCGACGTTGTGATACGCGAATACGACGGCGCGTGGTTTCATGAGTTCGGCCCCTGATCGACCAGCGGCGCGGCCTGCACGGCCTGCACCACCGCCTGACGCGGCGCTTCGGTCACGGTGGTGCCGTCGCGCTGCTCGAGAATGGTCTGCACCAGATAACGCGGACGCGCGCGCACCTGCTGATAAATCCGGCCGATGTATTCACCGAGCAGGCCCAACGCGAAGATGATCACGCCGAGCAGGAAGAAGGTGATAGCGAACAGCGTGAACACACCTTGCACTTCCGCGCCGATGATGAAGCGGCGAATCAGCAGCAGGACGAACAGCGCCGCGGACCCGAGCGACAGGATCACACCGATGAACGACAGCCATTGCAGCGGCACCACTGAGAACCCGGTGACCAGGTCGAAATTCAACCGGATCAGCGAATACAGCGAGTACTTTGATTCGCCGGCAAAGCGCTCTTCGTGTGCGACTTCGATCTCGACCGGATTCTGCGCGAAGGTGTACGCGAGCGCCGGGATGAACGTGTTGATCTCGCCGCAGCGGTTGATCGTGTCGATGATGTGCCGGCTGTACGCGCGCAGCATGCAGCCCTGGTCGGTCATCTTGATGCGCGTGATGCGCTCGCGCAGGCGGTTCATCGCGCGCGACGCCTTGCGGCGCCACAAGCTGTCCTGGCGTTGCAGACGGATCGTGCCGACGTAGTCGTAACCTTCGCGCATCTTGTTGACCAGCTTGCCGATTTCTTCCGGCGGGTTCTGCAGGTCGGCGTCGAGCGTGATGACGATCTCGCCGCGCGATTGCTCGAAGCCCGCCAGAATCGCCATGTGCTGACCGTAGTTGCCGTTCAGCAGGATCACGCGGGTCGTGTCGGGCCGCGCGCGGAACTGCTCGGCGAGCAGGGCAGCGGATTTGTCGCGGCTGCCGTCGTTGATGAAGATCACTTCATAGCCGGTGCCGAGCGCGTCGAGCGCCGGGTAGAGGCGCGCGAACAGCGCGGCCAGCCCGGCTTCCTCGTTGTACACCGGGATGATGATCGACACTTCCGGTGCGACGGCGCGTTGTTCCGTATAAATCATTTCCGCTTATTTTCCGTATTGTTCGCAAATTTCGTTGACCGCGTGGCAGACGCGTTCCACGTCGCCTTCGTTCATCAGCGTGAAGAGCGGCAGCGTGACCGTGCTGGCGCCGTAGCGCTCCGCGTGCGGGAACATGCCTTCCTTGAAGCCGCGCGCACGGTACAGCGAAAACAGATGAATCGCAGGATAGTGCACGCCCGAGCCGATGCCACGTTCTTTCAGCGCTCCCATGAAGCCGGCGCGGTCGATCGACAGCTTGTCGAGCGGCAGCGTGATCAGGAACATGTGCCAGTTGCTGTTTTCAAAGTCCGCCAGCGGCAGGCCGACGCCCAGTTGGGCCGCCGCGCCGCCTTCGAAGCCCGCGAAGTAGGCGCGCGCCAGTTTCTTGCGCTGCGCAATGAAGCGTTCGAGATGCGGCAGCTGACCCAGGCCGACGCGCGCGGCAACGTCCGTCAGGTTGTACTTGCCGCCGAGCAGATCGCAATCCATGCCGTCGAAACCCGTGCGGGTGATGCCTTGCAGACGGTACTTCTGCGCGAGGATGGCTTCTTCCTCGTTGTTCAGCACCAGTGCACCGCCTTCGACCGAAGTCAGATTCTTGTTCGCGTGGAAGCTGAACGAGACGATATCGCCGAGCTTGCCGATCCGCTCGCCTTTCCACGTCGAACCGAAGGCCTGCGCGGCGTCTTCGATCACGCGCAGCTTGTGCGCGCGGGCGATGGCATACAGGCGGTCCATATCGACCGGCAGGCCCGACAGATAGACCGGGATGAGCGCCTTGGTGCGCGGCGTGATGGCTTTTTCCAGCAGATCGAGATCAATATTGCGGGTAACCGGGTCGATGTCGGCGAACACCGGCGTCGCGCCGACTTCGTAGATCACGTTGCTGGTCGAGACCCACGAGGCGGGCGTGGTGATGACTTCGTCACCTTCGCCCACACCGGCGATGCGCAGCCCGATTTCGAGCGTGGCCGTGCCCGAGTTGAAGGTGCGCACCGGACGGCCGCCGCAAAACTCCGACAGCGCCGCTTCGAACTTCTGATTCTGCGGGCCGGTGGTGATCCAGCCGGAGCGGAGCACGTCAGCGACACCCTGGATCGTTTCTTCATCGATTTCGGGTTTGACAAACGGCAGGAACGGGACTGTTGACTGGCTCATGAATGCTTCGCTCGATTGAAAGGGGCGCAACCGGAAGGGCGCGAAGTAGACCACAAACTACGCGCAAACCCAAGGCTACGACTAAAAAGGGCGCAACCGCCAAGCTTACCGCGGCCAAGCTTACGTTTTACTTAGCCGGCGACGGTGCCCGGCTTACCGCATCTTTTGCCGCAGATGTTCTCGCCCAGCATGCACTGGCGCCGGCAATAAACGGTAATAAATTGTGCCCGGCAAGGCGCTGCCGGGGCCGTGCCGCCTAGCTGCGCGCCAGGACGACGACGCCGATCAGGATGACGCCAATCCCTACCAGCTTCTGTACTGACATCACTTCGCCGAACAGATACCACGCCGCGAACGCGTTGACGACGTATCCGAGCGACAACATCGGATAGGCAATCGACACGTCCACCCGCGAGAGCCCGACCACCCAGACACCCACGCTGATCACATAACAGGCCAGCCCGCCGATGATCGGCGGCTGCGTCGCGAGGCGAAAGGCGATGGGCAGGATGTTCGCACGGGTGAATTCGAAGTGTCCAACGGCATTCGTTCCGGCTTTGAGCAGTAACTGCGCGCCAGCGTTCAACGTGACGCCTGCGAGGATACAAAAGAGCGAAATCGGGTTCATCGAACGGTCAGATCCTGAGATGGGGTCATTGTTGTGGTTTTTCTACTGGCGCGGATGCATCGGGTGCCGATGCGCCCTGTGCTGCTGCGCCGGCGGCGGGCAGCGGCTTCATCACCACGACCCGGCGCGAGTCGCGTGCGATCACCTGCATCGGCAGTCCCTCTTTGAGCAGCCTGTCGTAAGTCGACGGCGGGATCAGCGCGAGCGCGTAGCGGTCGGTCTTCCAGCGCTCGATCCACGCGTCGACCGTTGGCACCCATTTCTGCGGTTCGACGGACACGCCAAACGCCAGCTCGTCAGGGTGTTCGACCATGATCATCGTGTGGTCGGCGTAGAACGGCAGCGTGTGGTCGAGCACGCCGACCGAGTAGAACGGCGTATCGGCCGGCAATCTGGCGATCTCGGCCTTGATCGCGGGCGCGAGCGGTGCACCGGAGCTCAGGCGGCCGAACACGTCGTGACCCGTACCGGCGATCGTGCCGAGCAGCAACCACGCCGCACCGAAGCTCGCGACGGCGCCGAGGGTGCCGGAGCGGCTGCGGCGGTTCAGCCACAGTGCTGCCAGCGTGAACACGAAGGCGACGCCGAGTGCCGCCAGCACCCACACGCGGTATTCGACATACAGCTCAGTCGGGTTGCGCGCGTCGCCAAAGCGCGACAGGAACAGCGCAGCAAACGCGGCCACGACGAGAAACAGCGCATAGCCGGCCAGATGGCGGCGCAACTGGTCACGCGTGACGAGCGGCAGGTACATGCCGATCAGAAGCGCGATGGGCGGCGCGATCGGCAGCGTGTAGGACAGGAGCTTCGAGTGGGACGCGCTGAAGAACAGGAAGATGAACGCGGTCCACACCAGCATCAGCGTGACCGGCGCGAAGCCGTTCGGCTGGCGCGGCAGGCGCCATGCATGGCGAAGACTTTGCACGGTGACCGACAGCCACGGCAGGAAGCCGACCAGCAGCACCGGCACGAAGTAGTAGAAGGGCCCCGGGCGGTTCTGTTCGGGCGTCAGATAGCGCTTGAACTGCTGAACGATGAAGAAGAAATTCAGGAATTCCGGGTTGCGCTGTTGCACCAGCACGAACCACGGCGTGACGATCACGAAGAACACGATCAGGCCGCCGATCAGGTGCAGACGCTTCCACACAGCCCAGTCGCGCGCGACGAGGGTGTACAGCACCAGCACCGCTCCCGGCAGGATCAGGCCGACGAGTCCCTTGGACAGTACCGCCAGCGCCATCGCCCCCCAGCAGACCCACATCCATGCCCGCACGTTGGCTGTCGGCAGGTTGGGGCGCTGCGCCAGCAGCAGCGCGCAGAGCGTCAGCTCCATCCAGAACGACAGGCCCATGTCGAGCGTGTTGAAGTGGCCCATCAGGTTCCAGTAGGGCGACGTAGCCAGCACGATCGCCGCGAATACGCCGGTCGCCGCGTTGAACACGCGCGCGCCGGTGAAGCCGATCAGCAGCACGCCCGCAAAGCCCGTCAGCGCGGTGTAGAGCCGCGCCTGCCATTCGCCGATGCCGAACCACGCGAACGTGAGCGCGTTCGCCCAGGTTTGCAACGGCGGTTTCTCGAAATACTTGTAGCCGTTGTAGCGCGGCGTGATCCAGTCGCCGGTGACGAACATTTCGCGCGCCATTTCGGCGTAGCGGCCTTCGTCGCTCGGCAGCAGATGGCGCCAGCCGAGCGGCACGAACCAGATCACGGCGAGGGCCAGCACCAGCAGCAGGATCGTGGTGCGATTGAGCGGTAGCCTCGTCGGCGTATCGTTCATGGATTTCAACCTTTTTGTGCGACGCCGCATGGGCGGCGAGGCGATGTTATCTGGACATGGCGGTTGTCGGCACGGCACCGACGGCGCGCAGTGTACGTTATCGGCCGTGACGCGGCCAGGGCGCGCGGCCGCTTGCGGCCACGCGAACGCTGTGATGCCGCGCATGGGCGGTATGCGCCTGCACGCTAACGACCCTGCGGTGGCGCGGCACCGCTATGCTTCGATCAGCAACGCGGCCGCGACCTTACGGCCCTCGGCCATCAGAATGTTGTAGGTGCGGCAAGCCGCCTTGAAGTCCATGGTTTCGACGCCAATGCGTTTGGCGGTGAGGGCGGCGGTCAGACGCGGATGCGGGAAGCGCAGCCGTTCACCGCTGCCGAATATGACCACTTCGGGCGCCGATTCCACCAGCATGGCGAAGTGTTCGGCGCTCAGCGCGTCGAAAGAGGAGACCGGCCAGGCAATGACGGGCGCCTCGGGCAGCACGAGAATGCTGCCCGAATGGCGCACCAGATTGATTTCGACATAGTCGGCGCCGTAGCCGGTGACGGTGTTGAGGGCGCCGCTGGAATCCTGATGTAATTTCAAATTCGTTTTCCGAAGTCGTCGTGAGACATCATGCGTGTTGGCGGCCTGACCGGGCGGAGCCGAAGCATGGCGGTTTGACGCGAGTCAGACACGCGAGTGGGGCAGAAGCGGCCGAAAAGGCTTGCCGTTGCGGTTGGTGCATTGCGGAAGTCGGCCAAAATCCGCTAAATTATAACTTTTTAGCCGCCTTGCGGCGCCCCTCGCTCAAGTGCCGCCTCATGTGCTGTCATAAGCCGCCCTGAGGGCACGGGCGCGGCCCACCGGCTACCTGCCTTGGTTCTGCCCGCTTTTCGACTGTTTTTTGCCAGTTTCTGGTCGGCTTCTGGTCTGTTTGTGGCCTGATCTGGACCTGCTTTTGGGTTGCTTTCGACCTGCTTTCGGCCTGTTTCGCTGCTGCACCGGCGCAATTCGCCGGCCGCGCGCCTTACCGGCCCGGAAAGTCAGCCCAATCCGTGTCTGGCGGCTGTGCCGCGTCATAATTCCCCGTATCGGTGGACTTGCCTGGCGCCCCGTTTTTTTTTGCTCCCGCTTGTTCGCCCAAGCCCAACAACAGGATGAAGTGCCTGCCGTGAAACCGATTCTCAAATCCAACAAGTTGTTGAATGTCTGCTACGACATCCGCGGGCCTGTCCTCGAACATGCGAAACGGCTCGAAGAAGAGGGCCACCGCATCATCAAGCTGAACATCGGCAATCTCGCGCCGTTCGGCTTCGACGCGCCGGATGAAATCATCCAGGACATGATTCTGAATCTGCCGGGCTCCTCCGGCTACTCGGATTCGAAGGGTGTGTTCGCCGCGCGCAAGGCGATCATGCATTACACGCAGCAAAAGGGCGTACATGGCGTCGAACTGGACGACATCTATATCGGCAATGGCGCTTCCGAGCTGATCGTGATGGCGCTGCAGGGCCTCCTGAACGACGGCGACGAAGTGTTGCTGCCCGCGCCGGACTACCCGCTGTGGACCGCCGGCGTCAGCCTGTCGGGCGGTACGCCGGTGCATTACATCTGCGACGAATCGAACCGCTGGATGCCCGATCTGGACGACATTCGCGCGAAAATCACGCCGAATACGCGTGCGCTCGTGGTCATCAATCCGAACAACCCCACCGGCGCGCTGTACTCGGACGAACTGCTGCTCGGCCTGATCGAGATTGCCCGCCAGCACGGCCTCGTGATCTTCGCCGACGAGGTCTACGACAAGATCGTCTACGACGGCAAGAAGCACACGTCGATGGCCGCGCTCTCCGAAGATGTGCTCACGGTCACATTCAACAGCCTCTCGAAGAGCTACCGTTCGTGCGGCTACCGTGCCGGCTGGATGTTCATCTCGGGCCTGACCGGCGAGAACCGCCGCAATGCCAAAGACTATTTCGAGGGGCTCGGTATTCTGGCCTCGATGCGCCTGTGCCCGAACGTGCCCGGCCAGTACGCGATCCAGACCGCGCTGGGCGGCTATCAGAGCATCAACGACCTGATCGTGCCGAGCGGGCGCCTGTACAAACAGCGCGAACTCGCGTATGACATGCTGACGGCCATCCCCGGCGTGAGTTGCGTGAAGCCCGAGGCGGCGCTGTACATGTTCCCGCGCCTCGATCCGAAGATTTATCCAATCCAGGACGACCAGCAGTTCATCCTCGACCTTCTGCTGGAAGAGCGCGTGCTGCTGGTTCAAGGCACCGGTTTCAACTGGAAGACGCCGGATCACTTCCGCGTCGTGTTCCTGCCGAACGTGGACGATCTCGCGGATTCGATCAACCGGATCGCGCGTTACCTCGACGGTTACCGCAAACGCCACACGGCTTGAGATGGGCGGTGCGCTTCGCGCGCGCCGCTGCCAGCCCCCGTTTCCTTTTAATCACTTACTCGAAAACACACGCTGCATGGAACCGATCAAAGTTGGACTGCTGGGCTTCGGCACGGTAGGCAGCGGCACCTTCACGGTACTGCGCCGCAATCAGGAAGAAATCAAACGCCGCGCGGGCCGCGGCATCGAGATTGCGCGCATTGCCGTGCGCAATCCCGCCAAGGCGACAGCGGCGCTCGGCAGTGAAGCCGGCACCGTGGCGCTGACCGATGACTTCAACGCGGTGGTCGACGATCCGTCGATCGATATCGTGGCGGAAATGATTGGCGGCACGGGCGTGGCGCGCGACCTCGTCCTGCGCGCGATCAAAAACCGCAAGCATGTGGTCACGGCCAACAAGGCGCTGCTCGCCGTGCACGGTACGGAGATTTTCGAAGCGGCGCGCGCCAACGGCGTGATGGTGTCGTTCGAGGCAGCGGTGGCGGGTGGCATTCCGATCATCAAGGCGCTGCGCGAGGGGCTCACGGCCAATCGCATCCAGTACATCGCGGGCATCATCAACGGTACGACGAATTACATCCTGTCGGAGATGCGCGACCGTGGGCTCGACTTCGCGACTGCGCTGAAAGCCGCGCAGGAGCTGGGTTACGCCGAAGCCGATCCGACCTTCGACATCGAAGGCGTGGACGCCGCCCACAAGGCGACGATCATGAGCGCAATCGCGTTCGGCGTGCCGGTGCAATTCGACAAGGCGTACGTCGAAGGCATTAGCAAACTGGCTGCAATCGACATCAAATACGCTGAAGAACTTGGCTATCGCATCAAGCTGCTCGGCATCTCGCGCCGTACGGACAAGGGCATCGAATTGCGCGTGCATCCCACGCTGATTCCGGAAAAACGCCTGCTGGCGAACGTGGAAGGCGCCATGAACGCGGTCGTCGTGCACGGCGACGCGGTTGGCTCCACGCTGTACTACGGCAAGGGCGCGGGCGCGGAGCCGACGGCATCCGCCGTGGTGGCCGACCTGGTCGACGTGACGCGTCTGCACACGGCGGATCCGGAGCATCGCGTGCCGCATCTGGCGTTCCAGCCGGACAGCCTGTCGAGCACGCCGATTCTGCCGATCGACGAAGTGACGAGCGGCTATTACCTGCGTCTGCGCGTGGCGGACGTGACCGGCGTGCTGGCCGACATCACGCGCATTCTGGCGGATCGGGGCATCTCGATCGACGCACTGCTGCAGAAGGAATCGGAGCAGGTCGACGCGAACGGCAAGGGCGAGACCGACATCATCCTGATTACGCACGAAACGGTTGAAAAGAACGTCAACGCGGCGATCAAGACGATCGAAGCGCTGAAGACCGTTGTCTCGCAAGTCACGAAGCTGCGCATGGAAGCGCTGAACTAGGCCGAACTATGAACTACCTTTCTACGCGCGGCGCCGGAGCCGGCGAGCGCCATACGTTTTCCGAGATTCTGCTGGGCGGTCTTGCTAAAGATGGCGGTCTGTACCTGCCGGCGGAATATCCGAGCGTCACGGCTGACGAACTGACGCGCTGGCGCACGCTGCCGTATGCGGACCTCGCCTTCGAGATCCTGTCGAAATTCAGCGACGACATTCCCGCTGAGGACCTGCGTGCGCTGACGCGCAAGACCTATACGGCGGAGACGTACTGCAACGTGCGCGACGACGAAAGCGCCGCGCAGATCACGCCGTTGAAGACGCTGGGCGTCGAGAACGGCGCGCCGCTGTCGCTGCTGGAACTGTCGAACGGGCCGACACTTGCGTTCAAGGACATGGCGATGCAGTTGATCGGCAACCTGTTCGAGTACGCGCTGGCGCGGCACGGCGAGACGTTGAACATTCTGGGCGCGACGTCGGGCGACACCGGCAGTGCTGCTGAATACGCGATGCGCGGCAAGAAGGGCATTAGTGTGTTCATGCTGTCGCCGCACAAGAAGATGAGCGCGTTCCAGACCGCGCAGATGTACAGCCTGCAGGACCCGAACATTTTCAACATTGCGGTTGAGGGTGTGTTCGACGATGCCCAGGACATCGTGAAGGCGGTGTCGAACGACCACGCGTTCAAGGCGAAGTACAAGATCGGCACGGTCAACTCGATCAACTGGGCGCGTGTGGTGGCTCAGGTTGTCTATTACTTCAAAGGCTACTTTGCCGCGACGAAGTCGAACGACGAGCGCGTGTCGTTCACGGTGCCGTCGGGCAATTTCGGCAACGTGTGCGCGGGTCACATCGCGCGCATGATGGGTTTGCCGATTGAGAAGCTGGTCGTCGCCACGAACGAAAACGACGTGCTGGACGAGTTCTTCCGTACTGGTATTTACCGTGTGCGCAAGGCGGCTGAGACGTATCACACGAGCAGCCCGAGCATGGACATTTCGAAGGCCTCAAACTTCGAGCGTTTCGTGTTCGACCTGCTGGGCCGCGACCCGGCGCGCGTGCTGCAACTGTTCCGCGACGTCGAGGAGAAGGGTGGTTTCGACCTCGCGGCGAGCGGCGATTTTGCGCGCGTTCAGGAATTCGGTTTCGTATCCGGCCGCAGCAGCCACGAGGACCGTGTGAACGCGATCCGCGACGTCTTCGAGCGCTACGACACGATGATCGACACGCACACGGCAGACGGCTTGAAGGTGGCGCGCGAGCATTTGCAGGCGGGCATCCCGATGATCGTGCTCGAGACGGCACAGCCGATCAAGTTCGGCGAGACGATTCGCGAAGCGCTGCTGCGCGAACCGGAGCGCCCAGCCGCGTTCTCGGGACTGGAGTCACTACCCCAGCGTTTCGAAGTGCTGCCGGCCGACGTCCAGCGCGTAAAGGACTTCATCGCCGCAAACACAGGCGAGTAACCCCTGCATCGAGCGCGACCGAGTCGCGCTCGATGCAACCAGTGAGCTTGACAAGAAGTACCGCCACGGCGCGCGCAGCGCCGCCGGAAGAATGACACCTTTGTCACTCACGCCGAATGTGCGAGAACACAGATTCCAGATGCACCACTACCGTCGCTGCGCGGGGGACCCGCTTAGCAGAGGGGTCTAGCCGCTTTCTTTGCTTATCTTTCTTTGCGGAGGGGCGGCAAAGAAAGTAAGTGCCGCCCCGCACAGGGGCAACGCTAATAAACCAATAAGAATTCAAGGAAAGGCCCACGCCGCAGGCGCACAGAGAACAAGCGCCGCGCAGGCAAACAAATCAAGGAAAGGCCAACGCCCCAGGCACACAAAAAACACCACCGCCAAAGGCAAAACCCCCCTATAACTCCCGGCCGCCACCGGCGACCCTCACCGCCCGCTACAATATTCCTTTACCCAGCGGCTCCGAGACCAGAAGATGTCCACCCCAACGCCCCGCGCACCGATGCTCTCCACCGCCGAAGCGTTGGCGACCCTGCTGAGCGCAGCGAGCCCGATCACCGGCACCGAATCGATCCCCACGCTGGAAGCGCTCAACCGCGTCCTATCGGCCGACGTCATTTCACCGCTGGACGTCCCCCCAATGAACACCAGTTCAATGGACGGCTACGCGATCCGCACGGAAGACCTGACAACTGACGGCAACCGCCGCCTGGCAATCTCGCAACGCATTCCAGCCGGCCACGCACCCGAGCCGCTAAAACCAGGCACGGCAGCCCGCATCTTCACAGGTGCCACAGTGCCGCCAGGCGCCGACGCCATCGTGATGCAGGAACAAACCGAAACAAGCGGCAACGAAGTCACATTGCTCCACAGCCCGGCACCCGGTGAATGGATCACAGCCCAAGGCGCGGACATCCGCAGCGGCTCGATCATCCTGCCAGCGGGCACGCGCCTGACGCCACAAGCATTGGGCCTCGCCGCCTCGGTCGGCTGCGCCGAGCTCCAGGTACGCCGCCGCGTAAAAGTCGCCGTGTTCTTCACCGGCGACGAACTGACCATGCCAGGCGAGCCGCTGAAACCCGGTGCGATCTACAACTCGAACCGTTTCACACTGCGCGGACTGCTGGAAAACCTGGGCTGCGACGTCACCGACTTCGGCATCGTCCCCGATAAACTCGACGCTACCCGCGCCACGCTGCGCGAAGCCGCGCAAGCGCACGATCTGATCCTCACGTGCGGCGGCGTGTCCGTCGGCGAGGAGGATCACGTCAAGCCGGCAGTCGAGGCGGAAGGGCGCCTGTCGATGTGGCAGATCGCGATGAAACCGGGCAAACCGCTCGCGTTCGGCGCCGTACGCCGTGCTGCGCAGCAAACGGGTGCGGCTTCGTCAGACGAAACCTTCTTCATCGGCCTGCCGGGCAATCCGGTCTCCAGCTTTGCGACCTTTTTGCTGTTTGTTCGCCCCTTCGTCCTGTTGCTAGCCGGCATGCGGACGGTGGCCCCGCGCGCGCTGTCGCTGCGCGCGGATTTCACGCAAAAAAAGGCCGACCGTCGCAACGAGTTCCTGCGTGCGCGCATCAACGCAGCCGGCGGTCTCGATCTGTTTCCGAATCAGAGCTCGGCCGTGCTGACATCGACCGTCTGGGGCGACGGCGTGATCGACAATCCGCCGAACCACGCAATCAGCGTCGGCGAGACCGTACGTTTCATTCCCTTTTCCGAATTGCTGAACTGAGGCCGGCAACAGCCGGCGGCTTCCCGATGAAGATTCAACTCCGATATTTTGCAAGCGTGCGCGAAGCGCTCGACACAGCCGACGAAACGGTCGATCTGCCCGACGGCATCGCGACCGTCGGCGACGTGCGCGGCTGGTTGCGCGTGCGCGGTGGCATCTGGGCGGACACCCTCGCGGAAGGCCGAGCGCTGCGCATGGCCTGCAATCACGTGATGACCGACGCCGGCACACGCATCACCGAAGGGTGCGAAGTCGCGTTTTTTCCGCCCGTCACCGGCGGCTGAGCCGAACCGGATCGTCACTCAACGCGCTAAGCCTCGCTAAGCCGCACAGGAGCCAGAGATGCCCGTTCGCGTCCAGACGGAAGATTTCGACCTCACCGCCGAGGTCGCCGCGTTGCGCGCGCGCAATCCGAAGATCGGCGCGGTGGCCTGTTTTGTCGGCACCGTCCGCGATCTGAACGACGGCAGCACGGTCGAAACCATGGAGCTCGAACACTATCCGGGCATGACGGAGAAGTCGCTGGAAGCGATCGTCGTGAGTGCGCGCGAGCGTTGGCCGGGGATCGAAGTGCTGATCGTGCACCGGGTCGGCAAGCTTTATCCGCTTGACCAGATCGTGCTGGTGGCGACTACCGCCGCCCATCGGGGCGACGCTTTCGCGTCGTGCGAGTTCGTGATGGACTATCTGAAGACCCAGGCGCCGTTATGGAAGAAAGAGAAAACCGAAGAAGGCGAACGCTGGGTCGACGCCCGCGTCACCGACGACGCGGCGCTGGCCAGGTGGGGTGTCGAATCGGGTAACCAGGACGCGGATTAGGAGGGCGCCGGATTCAGCCCCGAAGCTGGCCGGCCAGCGCGACCGGAACGCTTCAGCGCATCTTTATCGCATGTTCGGGTACCTTCCAGGCCCCTTGAGCGCGTCATGGCCTTCGTGCGACCCTGGGCCATCTATCGGGCACCTCCGTCAGTCAGTCTGCGCCTTGCCGATGATCCTCGTCGGGAACGGCTCACCAGGTCGCCGCGTCGAGGCACCCGGAGCATGCGGTTCGTGCGGGTCATCCTCCGCGCGGCCGCTTCGGCGCGACGCGATCCAGCAACGCCTGCTGCTCCGCCGGAATCTTGTAATCCCAGCCGAAGCGGCTCAACTGCAAACTCTGCGCGATACGCAGCGCCGGCTCCATAAAGCGGACCGCGGCAGCCGGCTGATAACGCGACTCCACCGTATCCAGAAACAGATACAGCCAGCGGCTGAAATGCTGCGGCTCAACGCCTTCGAGCGGCTGATGCGCCTGCTGCACATTGCCGCGGTATTGCTTCGCGCCCAGCACAAGACTGCCCCAGAACGTGCACATCTTGGGCAAGTGGTCGTCCCAACGGCCTGCCAGCGTCGCCTCGAACACGGGGCCAAGCAGCGGATCGGCGCGCACACGGTCGTAAAAGCCGTAGACGAGCTCGCGAATATTCGCCTCAGTCGGCTCGGCGGCGCGCTCGACAGCCGGTGAGGCGGGAAAAGACTGGTTCATGCAAATCCCAGATAATGCAATTATTCAATATGAATCGCCACACGGCGCCACAGACCGTCAGGAATGACCTCGAACTGCGTCCAAACGAAAGGAACTAGGCCACGAATGCCCCGCTTTTCGCATGAACGGCTCGTGCGGGAAACGTTACCATTATTGCCGAAAGACAAACACCGACTGTCAGCGCAAAATAAGAAACATGCGTGGCGCCTGCATCTTATGGCGAAGCGACGGCCCCCTGCAACCCTTGCATCGACGCGGTTATCCCCCGGATCGCGGCTTGCGCTCATCGTGGCACCTGCACTTATGAGACTGACCGACTATACGGATTACTCATTACGCGTCCTGTTGTATCTCACCGTCCGCGGTGAAGGCTTATCGACCATTCAGGACATCTCGGACGCGTACGGGATCTCCAAGAACCATTTGATGAAGGTGGTGCAGCAACTCGGCGAACTCGGCTGGGTCGAGACCGTGCGCGGGCGTAACGGCGGCCTGCGGCTCGCCGAACAAACCAGCGCGTTGACGGTGGGCGAGATCGTGCGGGCCACGGAAAGCGACTTTGCGCTGGTTGGCTGTTTCCCGGACCAGCAAGGTGAGCGTCGCGCCTGTGTCATTACACCGCACTGCCGTTTGCGCGGCGCCCTTGAGGCGGCACGCAACGCGTTCCTCGCCGAACTCGACCGCCACACGATCGGCGAGGTTGCAGCGCCACACGGCCCGCTGGCTGCGCTGCTGGGTTTAAGCGCCGTCATCCCGATCGTGCCGGTCACTTCTGCTGGCGGCGCCACGCCGGTTTCCTGAAATCTGGCGGCAAGTTCTCGCGCGTCAAATGTTAAATAGTTGCTGCTGGTTGCAAAAAAGCGCTTGAAACCTGTGTAAAACGCCTCAATTTGGTGGTAATCGAAATTGGAGGTCTCTTGATGAGAATCGACAAACTTACCACTAAATTCCAGGAAGCACTGGCCGACGCCCAGAGTCTCGCCGTCGGTCATGACAATCAATACATTGAACCGGTTCACGTCCTGTCGGCGCTCGTCGCCCAGCAGGATGGTTCGGCGCGTTCGCTGCTTTCACGCGCCGGCGTGCACGTCCAGGCGCTGCAAACCGCGCTGAACGATGCCATCACGCGCCTGCCGCAAGTGCAGGGCACGGACGGCAACGTGCAGATCGGCCGCGAGCTGACCGGTTTGCTGAACCAGGCGGACAAGGAAGCACAGAAACTCAACGACACGTTCATCGCGAGCGAGATGTTCCTGCTCGCGGTCGCCGATGATAAAGGCGAGGCCGGCCGCCTCGCGCGTCAGCACGGTCTGTCGCGCAAGTCGCTGGAAAGCGCGATCGCGGCGGTGCGCGGCGGTTCGCAAGTGCATAGCCAGGACGCCGAAAGCCAGCGTGAAGCGCTGAAAAAGTACACCGTCGATCTGACCGAGCGTGCGCGTGCGGGCAAGCTCGACCCCGTGATCGGCCGTGACGACGAAATTCGCCGCTCGATCCAGATCCTGCAGCGCCGCACCAAGAACAATCCGGTGCTGATCGGCGAGCCGGGCGTGGGTAAGACCGCGATCGTCGAAGGCCTCGCGCAGCGTATCGTCAACGGCGAAGTGCCGGAAACGCTGAAAGGCAAGCGTGTGCTGTCTTTGGACATGGCGGCCTTGCTGGCCGGCGCGAAGTACCGCGGCGAGTTCGAAGAGCGCCTGAAGGCCGTGCTGAACGACATTGCGAAAGACGAAGGCCAGACCATCGTCTTCATCGACGAAATTCACACGATGGTCGGCGCGGGCAAGGCCGAAGGCGCAATGGACGCGGGCAATATGCTCAAGCCGGCGCTCTCGCGCGGCGAACTGCATTGCGTCGGCGCCACCACGCTCGACGAATATCGCAAGTACATCGAGAAGGACGCCGCGCTCGAGCGCCGCTTCCAGAAGGTGCTGGTCGACGAACCGTCGGTCGAGGCGACCATCGCGATCCTGCGCGGTTTGCAGGAGAAGTACGAACTGCATCACGGCGTCGACATCACCGACCCGGCGATTGTCGCCGCAGCCGAACTGTCGCATCGCTACATCACGGATCGTTTTCTGCCGGACAAGGCCATCGACCTGATCGACGAAGCCGCTTCGAAGATCAAGATGGAAATCGATTCGAAGCCGGAAGAGATGGATCGGCTCGACCGTCGTTTGATCCAGTTGAAGATCGAACGCGAAGCGGTCAAGAAGGAAAAGGACGAGGCGTCGCAAAAGCGGCTGCAACTGATCGAAGAAGAAATCGAGCGGCTGGATCGTGAGTATTCGGACCTCGAAGAAATCTGGACCGCGGAAAAAGCGGCGGTGCAGGGCAGCGCGCAGTTGAAGGAAGACATTGAAAAAACGCGTGCGGAAATCATTCGCTTGCAGCGTGAAGGCAAGCTGGAAAAGGTCGCCGAGTTGCAGTACGGCAAGCTGCCGGGTCTTGAGGCTCAGTTGAAGGAAGTGACCCAGGCCGAAGCGAAAGAGCAGAACAACCCGACCCGGCCGCGTTTGTTGCGCACGCAGGTGGGCGCAGAAGAAATCGCAGAAGTCGTCTCGCGTTCCACGGGCATTCCGGTGTCGCGCATGATGCAGGGCGAGCGCGAAAAGCTGCTGCAGATCGAGGAGAAACTGCACGACCGCGTGGTCGGTCAGGACGAAGCGATCACGGCGGTGGCGGATGCAATTCGCCGTTCACGCGCGGGTCTGGCGGATCCGAACCGGCCGTATGGCTCGTTCCTGTTCCTTGGGCCGACCGGTGTGGGCAAGACTGAGCTGTGCAAGGCGCTGGCGTCGTTCCTGTTCGATTCGGAAGATCATCTGATCCGTATCGACATGAGCGAATTCATGGAGAAGCATAGCGTCGCGCGTTTGATCGGCGCGCCGCCGGGCTATGTCGGCTACGAGGAAGGGGGTTACCTGACCGAAGCCGTGCGCCGCAAGCCTTACAGCGTGATCCTGCTGGACGAAATCGAGAAGGCGCATCCGGATGTATTCAATGTCCTGCTGCAAGTGCTCGACGACGGCCGCATGACCGATGGCCAGGGCCGTACCGTGGACTTCAAGAACACGGTGATCGTGATGACGTCGAACCTCGGTTCGCAGGTGATCCAGGCGATGGTCGGCGAGCCGCAGGAAGCGGTGAAGGACGCAGTCTGGGAAGAAGTGAAACTGCATTTCCGGCCTGAGTTCCTGAACCGGATCGACGACGTCGTGGTGTTCCATGCGCTTGACCGTTCGAACATCCAGTCGATCGCGCGGATTCAGTTACAGCGTCTGCACGAACGGCTTGCCAAGCTCGACATGCAACTGGTGGTGTCGGACGCGGCGCTCGAGCATGTCGGCAAGGTGGGCTACGATCCGCTGTTCGGGGCGCGGCCGTTGAAGCGAGCCATCCAGCAGGAGATCGAGAACCCGGTCGCCAAGCTGATCCTCGCCGGCAAGTTCGGTCCGAAGGACGTGATTCCGGTCGAAGTGGAAGACGGCAAGCTGGTGTTCGACCGCATCGTGCATTAAGCGGTGTTCCTGTCACCCCTGCTGCGCGTATCGCCGCGCCGGCAGGGCGGCGGTGGTTGAGCCGCCCCTGGCGGACGAATGAAAAAAGGGCAACGAATCTTGATTCGTTGCCCTTTTTGTTTGCCGCGCTGCGTCTGAATCAGCGCGGTGGCGGCCGGTAAGTTCGACGTTACGCGTTGCCCTTGCCGAACAGCGACGACAGACTGCCAAGCGCACCGAGCACGCTGCTCGCGTTCACCTGGCCCTCGGCGGGCACTTCACCATTGGGCGTCGCCGCGTTGACGACGTGCGGCAGAATCTGCGACAGGAGGCCCGCGACCTGATCCGGCTGCACGCCGGCTTTCGCTGCGAGGCCGGCGACAGCATCCGAGCCAAGCACGCTGTGTAGTGCATCGGGTGCGATCGCCTGGTTCTCACCATTACCGACCCACGACGAAACGACGTCGCCGAGGCCCTTTTCCTTGAAGCTGCTGATCAGGCCGTTCAGGCCGCCCGGCTGGTTGTTGACGAATTCCAGTGCGGCTGAAACGAGGGCTTGCTGACCACCGCCTTCAGGCGATTTGCCAACCAGGGAACCGATAGTGTCGAGTAGGCTCATGACGGTCTCTCTTGAATGCCGACCCGTGTTTGACGAGTCAGCGGGTGAAAACGCCGCGCGGTCGCGCGGCGCCGGTGGAGGGGAGGCGGACGGGAGCGGGGCAGCGCTTATGTGTCCATCACGCGTGCATCACACGTGACCCGCGCATGCCACGATGTTGCCGGCGCTCTATCCAGTTTACGCGCCGCCAGAGGCAGCCGCAGCCGATGCAGCCTTGCTCTTCTTCGCCTTCTTCTTCGAAGCCTTGGTGCCGGATGCGTCGGCCGGCGCGCTAGCAGCGGCCGCCACAGCCGGCGAGGACGCCGCTGCCGCGTCGGACGCCGCAGCCTTGCTCTTTTTCTTCGACTTCGACGGCTTGGTGCCGGATGCCTCAGCAGGCGCAGCCGGTGCCGCGGGTGCTGTTGTCGCGGCCGCGGCGGTCGCCGCAGACGCGGCTGCCGGTGCTGCCTTGGTGCTGGCGGTGCTGCTGGACTTCGCGGCGGCCTTGGCGCCGGTGGGCGGCGTGGACGCACCATTGACGGTCAAACCGGCCGCTTCGAGATTGGTCACTGATTTGGTGCCGAGGCCTTTGACGCGGCTGGCGAGATCATCGGCATCCTTGAACGGACCGTTCTTGGTGCGTTCGTCGATGATTGCTTTTGCATGCACTGGGCCGATGCCCTTGACCGATTCGAGCGCCGCCTGGTCGGCGGAATTCACTTCAACGGCCGCCGCAAATCCGGCCGACAGCGACAAAGCCAAAGCAAGGCACAGCATCAAAAGCTTCTTCAGCATGGCAAGCACTCCATTGAGGGCAAAAAAAGTTAGCCGCAAAGGGAAAACTCGGGACGACGCATCCTGTCAGCAGACGCTGCGCTTAAGCATAGAACAAATTGCGCGCCCTTATTTCAAAACGCCGACGATTTATACCGATCGATTCATGACAAGTAAATCAGGCCTGACAATATTTGAAGCTTTTGCCTGGCGATTAAGCGGT
>NZ_JAQQDU010000002.1:0-242995 GCF_046027825.1 Paraburkholderia sediminicola | reverse complement strand
TGAACCGGTATTTCAATTGCTGATTTAACGTCTTATCGAAATCCGCTGATTTAATAAATTTAAGCGGATTGGTTTGGCGTGTTTATATTTGCCGCCTCTGCTTTTCGGATTTTCTGAAAAGAGAGGTGGCTTCTGTGCTTATTACTTTGATTTTATCAATTCCATGATTACGCGGGAATTTGATTAATGTCATTAAACTGAAATGACGGATGGATAATATTCGTTCAAATCAGGTTGAATCGCCGCCAGCCGAAAAAATTGCATTGGCAGTATTTTTCTTTGGCTAAGCGTGTGTTAAACGTAGTCTGGAACTGCGCAGGTGCCCCGTTCATCTTGAAGGCCAGGCGCCGGACCGTGCGATATGCGCGGTAGAGAAGCAGCATTGATAGCCATGTCGCGTTCGACGGCAGGGCATTGCACTGCCGGTTGCTTTTACGCAGCGTATTACGCTCGGGTTTGCGGTATTCGTCTGAATATTGTTGTTAAAGATTGCACTTTAAATAATTGAAGTGTCTCTGCCGCATCAATCGGTGCAGGCAGTGATTCTGTTCGCTTGTTAATTTAAAGCCGATTCCAATGCTTCGTTTGACCCCGCTGCCGCCCTCTGGGCGATTGAAAGGCAGTGCGGTCAATCAAGCGGTCGATATCAGAATGGGCGATGACCGGTTCCCTTAATATGAAGTCAACGCAGTTGGACGGCGGTTTCCTGGGCGGGGTGCAGCGGTATCGCGCGCCGGTCCGGGGACTCGCACGCGGCATGGGTAACTGGATTGCGGTGCTGCCGTTCTTCATGTTTGCCTTGCTGTTCCTGATCCTGCCGACCGGCTTTCTGATGGTGGGCGCGTTTCAGGACCCCCAAGGCCACTTCACATTGGCGAACTTCCGCGACCTGTTTCAGCCGGTCGTGCTCGACGCGTACTGGATCAGCTTCAAGGTGAGCGCGGCCTCGTCCATCGGCGGCGCCGTGATCGGTTCGCTGCTCGCCTGGGCGGGCGTGCAGGGCAGGCTGCCGGTGTGGATCCGTCCGACGTTGATGACGTTCTCCGGCGTCGCGTCGAACTTCGCCGGTGTGCCGCTCGCCTTCGCGTTCATCTGCACACTGGGGCGCGTCGGCCTCGTCACGGTGCTGCTAAAGAAGTATGCCGGCATCAATCTCTACTCGACGGGCTTCAGCATCCTGAGCTTCTCGGGGCTCACGCTGACGTATCTGTACTTCCAGATCCCGCTGATGGTCCTGATTGTCACGCCCGCGCTCGACGGTTTGAAGCGCGAATGGCGCGAGGCCTGCGACTGCCTTGGCGGCACCTCCTCGCAGTATTGGCGCTACGTGGCGCTGCCGGTGCTGTGGCCGAGCGTGCTGGGTGCCGCCTTGCTACTGTTTGCGAATTCGTTCGGCGCCGTGGCGACCGCCTATGCGCTGACGGGCAGCTCGCTGAACATCGTGACCATCCTGCTGTACGCGCAGATTCGTGGCGACGTGCTGCATAACCAGAACCTCGGCTATGCACTGGCGCTCGGGATGATCCTTGTGACAGGGCTCTCGAACGGCGGCTACATCTGGTTGCGCGCACGTGCTGAGCGGGGGCGTCGATGAAAAGCCAATCACGCATGGGCGCATGGACCGCGATGGTCTTGGGCTCGCTGTATTTCCTGATTCCGCTCGCCGCCACGTTCGAATTCAGCCTGCGCATGCGGCGCGATTCGTATAGCTTCGACGCCTATCGGGTCGTGCTCGGCGACCCGCATTTCCAGGCTTCTTTCGGCTACTCGATGCTGATGGCAGTCCTGACGATCGTGGTCGGCATGATGCTGGTGGTGCCGACTGCCTATTGGGTCCGGCTGCGTTTGCCGAAGCTGCGGCCGGTGGTGGAATTCATCACGCTGTTGCCGCTGGTGATTCCGGCGATCGTGATCGTGTTTGGCTACCTGCGCCTCTACAACAGCAGCTCGTTCCTGCCGCTCACCGGCAACGAGCGCGCCACCGATGTTCTGCTGGTGTTCGGCTACGTGACGCTGTCGTTGCCGTTCATGTACCGCGCGGTCGATACGGGGCTGGCTGCCGTGGACGTGCGCGCCCTGACCGAGGCCGCGGAATGCCTCGGCGCAAGCTGGCCGGCCATCCTGTTCAAGGTGATCTTTCCGAATATCCGCTCGGGCATGCTGTCCGGCGCGTTCCTGACGTTTGCTGTGGTGATCGGCGAGTTTACGCTGGCGAGCCTGCTCGACCGGCCGGCGTTCGGGCCGTATCTGCAACGGATCGGCGCGAATCGCGCCTATGAACCGTCGGCGCTCGCGATTATCGCGTTCGTCAGCACCTGGGCCTCGATGGGGCTGATCCAGGTATTTGGCTCGGCGCGCAGTTCGGCTCGCGCGCTGACCGGACAGAAACCCTGACGAATTGAGGCTCCGAATCATGGCATTCCTTGAGATTGAAAATCTGCACAAGTCCTTCGGGGCGAACACGGCGCTGCACCAGTTCGATATGAAGATCGAGCGCGGCGAGTTCATCACCTTTCTCGGACCGTCGGGTTGCGGCAAGACGACGGTGCTGCGGATGATCGCGGGCTTTGAAAGCCCCACGCGTGGCGTGATCCGCCTCGACGGGCGCGACGTCACGCATCTGCGCACGCGTCAGCGCAAGGTCGGCATGGTGTTCCAGTCGTACGCGCTGTTTCCGAACATGACAGTGGCGGACAACATCGGTTTCGGCCTGCGCGTGGCACGCCAACCGCAGGAGGAGATCCGCAAGCGGGTCGACGAGATGCTGGAGTTGATCAAGCTGTCGCACGTCGGCGAGCGCTACCCATGGCAACTCTCCGGCGGCCAGCAGCAGCGTGTGGCACTCGCGCGTGCGCTTGCCGGCAAGCCGCAGGTTTTGCTGCTCGACGAACCGCTGTCGGCGCTCGACGCGAAGATCCGCATCTCGCTGCGCCAGGACATTCGCGCGCTGCAGCGCGAACTGGGCATCACGTCGATCTTCGTCACGCACGATCAGGAAGAGGCGCTGTCGATCTCGGACCGCGTCGTCGTGATGAACGAGGGGCGCGTCGAGCAGGTCGGCACCTCGTCGGAAATCTATAACTACCCGCGTACGCGCTTCGTGGCGTCGTTCGTCGGCACGCTCAATATCCTGTCCGGCCATGTGGTGGATCCGGCAAGCGGCAAGATGGCCGTCGATGGTCAGGAGCTGGTGACCTCGCAGCAACTCGCGCCGGGCGATGCGGGCAAGAAGCGGCTGCTCGCGTTGCGGCCGGAGGCGATCGTGCTGGAGCAGCCTGGGACGGGACGCAACACACTGGCTGCGACCGTCGAGGAAGTGAATTTCCTTGGCGCCGTGGTGCGGATCAGGACGCGGGTCAAGGAGGCGGTGATCTCGCTAGACGTATTCAATGACCCGAATCGCCGCTTGCCCGAGCGTGGTCAGCCGGTGGCTCTGGGGTTCTCGCATGAGAACCTGCTGGTCCTGGAAGAAGCGTGCTAAGCGCACAGCAATGGGGCGACGCTGCCGTATGCGAGAGATTCGCGATACGGCGAATGACTAACCACAGCGCACGGCGGTCTCCCGTGACGGTGTCAGGAAGAGGAGCCTGAAGCATACGACACACTTAAAAGCATCGGTCGGACTGCGCCACTAGCGCTTTGAACGCCACACGTGCGGTGGCAGCGGGCAAGCAATCATAAGAACAGGTCAACGAAGAAGAAGAGGTGATAAATTGAAGCGAAACGTAATATTCGGAGTACTGATTTCGGCAGGATTTGTTTCGGCATCAGCGAATGCACAAAGCAGCGTCACGCTATACGGGATCATCGATGCGGGCATCACGTATGTGAACAACACGGGCGGCTCGCACGTCGTGAAGTTCGACGATGGCGTGGCCTACGGCAACCGTTGGGGTATCAAGGGCACGGAGGACCTGGGCGGAGGGCTTTCGACGGTCTTCGCGCTTGAGATCGGCTTTCACCTGGGTACCGGCAAGCTTGCGTTCGGCGGCGCGGAGTTCGGACGGCAGGCGTATGTCGGTCTGAAAAACCAATGGGGAACGTTGTCGTTCGGCAATCAGCTCGACATGACCAATGAAATGGTGTCGGGCTACAACATTTCGGCATGGGGCAGTGGCTACGCCATTCACCAGGGCGACTTTGACCGCATGAACGGCGACCGGCTGCCCAATTCGGTGAAGTTTATTTCGCAAGAATTTTCAGGCTTCAAGTTCGGTGGCATGTACTCGTTTGGCGGCGTCGCCGGCGATTTCCATCAGAACAGTGCCTATAGCCTCGGCGCGCACTACGCGAACGGTCCGTTCACGATGGGCGCAGCCTACACGCAATTGAACAATCCGTCCGGCATCTATGCATTCGATCCGTACGCGATGATCGGGACGAGCACTTTCCTCGGCCGCCCGACCATTAGCGTCAACCCGGGCACCGGCGCGATTGCCGACCTGTACTCGAACACCTCGTTCGCGGTCGACAAACAGGGAACGTTTGGTGTGGGTGCCAGCTACGCGATCGGCAATGTCACGCTGAACGGCAACTATACGTACACGACGATCAAGGCCTATGGCAACTCGTCGCATATGCAGGTAGGCGAGGGCGGTGCGATCTGGCAGGTCACGCCGGCGTTCAGCGCGATCGGCGGCTACCAGTACACGAACTTCGAAGGGCACCACTGGAATCAGGGCACGCTCGGCTTGCATTACCTGCTGTCGAAGCGCACGGATGTCTATGTCTCGGGCGACTACCTGAAGGCGTCAAGCGGCGTGAATGCAGTGATCGGTTATAGCTTCACGCCGTCCACCACAAGCACGCAGTCCGACGTGCGTATCGGCATGCGGCATTCCTTCTAAACCACGCGATGAATCGATTGGGCTGGATGCAATCGGAAACGTACTTTCTTTTAGGTGGGGAAACAGTATGAACAGCAATTGGAAGAATCGCCTGAGCCTGGGAATCACAAGCCTCTCCGTGCTGGGCGCGGCGAATCTGGTTGGCGCGACGAGCGCTTCGGCCGAGCCGTCGGCGCAACTGGTTGCCGCGGCGAAGGCAGAGGGGCATCTGACGTTGATGGCACTCCCCCGCGACTGGTGCAATTACGCGGAGATGATTGACGGCTTCAAGGCAAAGTACGGAATTGCGATTAGCGACCTGAACCCGGACGCGGGGTCTGGCGACGAGGTTGAGGCGATCCGGGCGAACAAGGGTAATAACGGCCCGCAAGCACCGGATGTGATCGACGTGGGTTTGTCCTTCGCGCCGAAGGCCAAAGCTGAAGGGCTGCTCGCACCGTACAAGGTCTCCACCTGGAACACCATTCCGGCTCAGACCAAGGACGCGGAAGGTTACTGGTACGGTGACTATTACGGCGTGCTGTCCTTCGAAGTGAACGCTGATCTGGTTAGCAAGGCGCCGACCGACTGGGCCGACCTGCAGCAGTCGGACTACGCGAATGCGGTGTCGCTGGCGGGTGACGCGCGTGTTTCGAACCAGGCCATCCTGGGTGTGTTTGCCGCAGGCCTGTCGAGCGCGCATGGAGATATCTCCAAGGCAGGCGATGCGGGCCTGCAGTACTTCGCGAAGCTCAACAAGAGTGGCAATTTCGTTCCGGTGATCGGCAAGGAGGCGACGCTGGCGCAGGGCACGACGCCGATCGTGGTCCGCTGGGACTATAACGCGCTTGGCGATCGCGACTCGCTGAGGGGTAACCCCAAGGTGCAGGTCGTCGTGCCGAAGAGCGGTGTGGTGGCGGGCGTGTACGCCCAGGCGATTAGCGCTTATGCGCCGCATCCGAATGCGGCGAAGCTGTGGATGGAATACCTGTATTCCGACCAGGGCCAACTGACCTGGTTGAAGGGCTACTGCCATCCGATCCGCTTCAACGATCTGATGGCCAATCATAAGGTGCCGGCCGATCTTCTGGCCAAGCTGCCGCCGGCTGCTGCTTATGAAAAGGCGGTATTCCCGACCGTCGAGCAGCAGGATACGTTCAACGCCGTCATCACCAAGCAATGGGATCGGGTGGTGGGCGCGAACGTCAAGTAAGTCTGACGAAGGTCGCGGCAGTCACGACGGGCGCGCCAGCGCCTTTCGTGACTGGCCTATGGGCTTTTTACGTCCATGAAGCGGCTCTCGTGCCGACGCATGGCGGAACATGTGGCGTGCACGTGCCGGTCACCACACAGCCTGATTGCGCGGATTTCGACGACTAACTTCCCGCAGGTTCATCGTGAATGCTATCTTGCAGCCAGCGACGGGGTCGCACACGCATGTCGGGGCCCGGCACCCGGTGTCCGGGATTGGCAACCGTAAACAAGGTGCGGAAACTGCGCCGCTTTCTGTGTCATGAGATTTGAATTCGGATGAACAAGCCTGCTATCAGTCTGCCGCCCCTCGAGTGGGTCCGCGTTTTCGAAGCGGCCGGACGGCTCGGCAGCTTTACTGCCGCCGCGAACGAGCTGGGCTTGACGCAGGCCGCCGTGAGTCAGCGCATCCGTAACCTGGAAACGCGGCTCGGCGCGCCATTGTTCGACCGGCAAGCCCGTGGCGTGTCGTTGTCCATGCAGGGGGAGGCGTGGTTACCGCACATTCAGGCCGCGCTGGCCCAGTTGTCGAGCAGCACGGCGAACCTGTTCGAGTCGCCGCGCCGGAAGATCACGATAGCCGCGTCCGCATCGATCATCGAACTATGGATCGCTCCGCGGCTTGCCCGCATTGCTGCTGCGCTTCCGAACGTCCAACTCACGTTCGAAACGGTGCAACGGCTTCCCGACTATGCGCTGGCGGACGCCGACTATGAGATCCGGTTTGGCGATGGCCGTTGGCCCGACCGGGCCTCGAAGCGGTTGTTCCAGGAGGAGCTCGCTCCGCTTGCAGCACCGGCATTGCTAGCCACTGAAACGGAGGGCTGGGAGCGCCTGCCATTTATCGCGACATCGGGGCCGAGGCTGGGCTGGCGTGACTGGTGCGCGGTGAACGGGACCCCGCTGCCGCCGGTGCCGTCGCTGCGCTTCGATACCTTTGCGTTCGCGTTGCGGGCCGCCGAGGCTGGCGCGGGCATCCTGCTCGGCTCGCTGCCGCTCTGCCGCGGCTCGGTCGAAACAGGACGGCTCACGCGCTTGACGGAGAACGTGCTGCAGATGGAGAGCAGTTATTGGGTCACGTGGCAGGCCGCGGAACCCGACTATCCAGAACGTCAGACGTTGATTAGCTGCCTGACGGAAGCATAAGTTGGCGCCCGCAGATAGTTTGGCGGGGCACCCTCCGGAGCCGATCGGCATCAATGTGCCGGCATGGCGTTTCGACACGACCACTTGAGGAGCGGAGGGCCACGGTTCCAAAGAAGAGAACCCGCCTAGATACCCGACTTCAGCTTGGCCCAGAGACGGTGTTCCAGACGGAGGATCTCCACGGGCAACGGCTTGAGCGGGAACAAGGTCTTCATCACCGATTCGGGTGGGTAGATTGTCGGGTCGTTTGCAAGCTCTGCCTTGACATATTTTCGCGCCGCCAGATTTGCGGTCGGATAGAAAACCTTGTTGGTAATCTCGGCGTTGATCTCCGGTTTCTCGATGAAATTGATCCACGCGAGGGCGGCGTCTGGATTGGACGCATCCTTGGGTATGGCCATCATGTCGAAGCCGACGGGTGCCCCGCTTTTAGGAATGACATAGGTGATCGCGTAACTTTTGTGTGCTTCAAGCGCGCGATGCTTTGCGATGTTCACGTCACCGGAATAGCCCAACGCAAGGCAGACGTCATTGTTGGCCAGGTCGTTGATGTAGCCGGACGAGTTGAATTGGGTGATATATGGGCGAATCTGTTTGAGCACCTCGAACGCGGCCTGGTAGTCCGCGGGATTCGTGCTGCCTGGGTCCTTGTGCAGATAGTGCAGTACCTCGGGCAGCACGTCGGTGGGCTCATCGAGCACCGAGACGCCGCATTGCTTCAGCTTGGCCAGATTCTTGGGGTCGAACAGCAGGCTCCAACTGTCGAGTTCGGCGTCGTTGCCGAGCGCAGCCTTCACCGTGTCGACGTTCATACCAAGACCGATCGTCACCCAGGCCCACGGAATGGCGTACTGGGTGCCCGGGTCGGCGCTTTGCACCATCGCCATGATTGACTTGTCCAGATTGGCGAGGTTAGGCAACTTGGACTTGTCGAGTTTCTGATAGATGCCGGCGTCGATCTGTTTTGACAGGAAATTCGCGGACGGCACGACGATGTCGTAACCGGTGCCACCGGCAAGCAGTTTGGTTTGCAAGGTATCGTTGCTATCGTAGACGTCGTATTTCACCTTGATGCCCGTTGCCGCCTCGAACTGTTCGACTGTTTTATCGCCGATGTAATCGGACCAGTTGTAAACGCTGAGGACCGGACCTGCACCCATGGCGATGCTGCTGGTGCCGAGCAGGCAGCAAACGATAGCTCTGTGTAGCGTATTGTTCATGGCTCTCTCCCAATGACGTGGCTTGATCGGTGAATCCTTCAGTCCGTCGATTACACTCGTGCCGCGTGCCGCAGCGTTGCGCACCCGCCGTTCGGCATACGCCTCGCTCAACGCGTTTGCGCGGCGTACTGCGGCGACGTGATGCAGGCGATGTTTCCACCGCCCAGCAGAATTTCACGTGTATTGGGAATACCGATGATCCGATGGTGTGGGAATAGTTCGGCCAGCAATTGCTGTGCGGGCTGATCGTTCACGTCGCCGAACTCAGGCACCACGACGACGCTATTGCCGACGTAGTAGTTGATATACGACGCGCAGATCCGGGTGCCCGCCACCCGCGCAATCGCCGCGTCGCCATGATCGAGACCGGCGGCTTCTTCTGCAGTCCAGACGAGTACGTCCGGTGCCAGCATCTTGTGGATTTTTAGCGGACGCCCCTTTGCATCGGTGGTGCTGCTCAGGATGGCGTAGGCTTCCTGGTAAATCTCGTATTGAGGATCGCTGGAATCGTCTGTCCACTGCATCACCACTTCGCCCGGACGAACAAAGCAGGCCAGATCGTCGATATGGCCGTCGGTCTCGTCGAATTTGCACCCGCGCGGCAACCAGATGACCTTGCGCGCCCCCAGGTAATCGAGGAGGTGCTGGGTCACCGCTTCCTTGCCCAGATGGGCATTGCGATTGACATTGAGCAGACACTGCTCGGTCGTGAGCACCGTACCTTCGCCGTCGCATTGGATCCCGCCCATTTCGGCGATGATCGGCGCACGGTAGCGCGCGGCGCGCTCAGCTTCCAGAATTTTCCCGGCGATCTGGTCGTCCAGGTCCCACGGAAAGTAGAGGCCGCCGTTCAATCCGCCATAAGCATTGAACGGGAAATCGACGCCGCGGACCTCGCCATGATCATTGAGCAACCAGGCCGGGCCGCTGTCGCGGAACCACGAGTCGTTCACCGTCATTTCGAGCACACGGATATGCGGCGGCAACATGGCCCGGGCGTTCGCGTATTGGCGCGACGACGCACAGACGGTGACCGGGTCACTCTCGGCAATCGCGCTTGCGATATCCACCCATACCTTCTGCGCCAGCTTGCCGCCGTTGCGCCAGACGTCGGGCCGTTCAGGCCAGCCGAGCCAGCAGCCGGCCTTCGGTTCGAATTCGCCGGGGCAGCGAAAGCCGTCGTTGCGGGGAAGCGTGGTGAGAGTACGTGCCATGTAGCCGCTCCTTGGGTTGGGAGGCGTGCCGGCAGGAGGCCGGCATCAATGGCACCATCGTAGGCTGAGTTTTTTTTGCGAACTAATGATCAATTCTCTGGAATCGGTGAATTGATTTCACATAAATACTGCGCAAGGCCGGCGAACTCCATGAACGCCGCGAGCCGGGCCTCGGTCCGTTTGCGCCGCTCGGCAACCAGGTAGTAGTTGCCGGGTGAAGGAACCGAGACGGCGAATGGGCGAATCAGGCGGCCGCTTTTCAGCTCGTCGCCTGCGGTCAGCGTATCCGCCAGGCAAACGCCGACCTTTTGCAGCGCCGCCTCGATGGCGATGCCGGAATGGGCGAAGTGCAGATTACGCGCCGGAGCGGGCAGCGAGGCGGCATGGGTGCCAAGCCACGTTGCCCAGGTTTTTCCGTCCTGGTCATCGTGCAGCAGACAGAAGCGCGCAAGATCTGCCGGGCTTTGCAAGCTGTCCTCGCCCTCCAGCAGACTCGGATGACATACCGGGAAAAATTCAATGGCGTGAAACGGCACCGCCCAGTAGCGGGTCCAATCGGTGTCGCCCATCGAATACAGGATCGTGATGTCCGCAGCGGGGTTGATTTCGTTCGAATCGCTGTCGTGTACCAGGAGATGGATGGTGAGGCCTGGGTAGCGCTGGGAGAATTCGCCGATTACACGGGGGAAAAAGCGATGCGCGAGCTCGGCCGGTGCAGAGATTTTTAGTGACCCGCGCATGCCCGGGTGCGCGGCGTCGCTGCACGCTTCGGCCATCATGTCGAGTGCCTGCTGTACCGAATGCAGTAACCGCAGGCCGGCGTCGGTCAACTGAACCTGCCGCCCTTGCTTTTCAAAAAGCGTGACTTTAAGCACGGCTTCCAGCGAGCGCACCTGATGGCTGATGGCGCTATGCGTCACACACAGCTCGTCGGCGGCTCTGCCGAAATGACGATGTCGCGCCGCAGCTTCAAAGGCCCTAAGCGCGCTGAGTGAAGGCAGTTTCCGCATAGATGTGTATTGGATGAATTCGTTACGGCAGCGATGGATTGCGGTTTGCTACGACCGGAGGTCGGTCGCACAGTGACTGACTCACGCGTTGTAGAGGACTGTCCGCGACGGTTCGGGTTCGGCGATTGCCGTCGTATTGTAAGACGATCGTTACTGGTGACCCGGCATTGGCGGCTTCGTCGTGCTGGTCGAGATCTGGGGTCAGTATTGGCGCGGGGTGATGGTCCCATTCGTTGTCGCGCCTGCCTGGTCACGGCGCTGCCGTCGGCATGTTTTTCACACGCGAGCGAAAGCGAACTATTCTTAAAGAAGCTTGTGAAGTAGTCCCCCGTTTCCTTCCTTCCAGCGGAGGTGCGTCATGTCAATGTCAGCCACGCTCCAGGACTGCCTGCGCAGCAAGGGCTCGCAGTACGAAGTTGTGCATCATCCGTACAGTCATTCCAGCGTCGAAACCGCGGCGGCAGCGCATATTCCGGGCGATCGCCTCGCCAAGACCGTGCTGTTTGAGGACGAACACGGCTACGTGGCGGCTGTGCTGCCATCGACCTACGCCGTGCGGCTCTCCGAGCTTTGGGCGAAGACCGGACGCCATCTCCTGCTAGCCAAAGAGACCGATCTGCGCGAGTTGTTCAAGGATTGCGAGGCGGGCGCGCTTCCACCGGTATGTACGGCCTATGGCATGCAAACCTATCTTGACGAGAGTCTCGCCCTGCAGCCGGATGTCTATTTCGAGGCCGGCGATCATGAAGAGCTGATTCACATGGGTACGGATCAATTCCTGGATCTGATGGACCGAGCCGAGCGGGCACGCTTCGCCCGTCGCATGCAGGGTCTGCCAATGTGAGCGGTGCCCGCCTGGTGCGGCCTGGTTTGCGCAGCGCGTCATAAAGCGCGCTGCGTCACCCAACCTTTGTGCGAGCCAGATCATGCAACGCAGCGAGACGGTCCTGAAACAGGTGATGGCGGCATTCGAACGCGAATCACACCTGAAGCTCCACAATCACCCCATTCATATGAGTTTCGACGACGGTACCTTGACCGTGGCAGGCGAGGTGCCGGACGTCGCTTCCAAGAAACGCCTGCTTCGGTTGACCCAGCGACACAGTGAGGGCAAGCCGCTGGTCGACCGGCTACGTGTCACCGCCAACCCGCCGATCGCGGATGGCGAGTTGCGTACACATATCGGCGAACGGCTGGCGCAGGCGGTGGATTTCCGCAACTGCGTGATCTGCGTACGCGTCAAGGGCCAGCTCGACGTGCTGCGCGGCACCATGGACGAGGCGGGCAACAACGGTAGCGGTGTCATCGAGGTGACGGTCGAGGACGGTGTGGTGACCCTGACAGGGCAAGTGATCAGCCTGTCTCACAGGCACCTGGCGAGTGTGACGGCCTGGTGGGTCGGCGGCTGCCGCGACGTGGTGAACTTGCTGGAGCTGGTGCCCGCCGAAGCGGACGGCGACGATGAGATTTCCGAGGTCCTGCACCTGGTGCTCGAAACCGATCTGCGCGTGCGCGCCGAGCAGATCACCATCAACGTGGAAAACCGCAAGATCACGCTAGCAGGTTGGGTGCCGACCGAAGCCGAAAAACGGCAGGCGGAGCAGGACGCCTGGTGTCTGGATGCTATCGGAGGCGTCGTCAATCGCATCTAGGTGCGCGCCTGATCTGACTGCAGGCCCGCGGGAAATGAGTGCGCGCAAGATTCTGTCGGGCGTGGTGATGGCCGTGCTGTTCGTCGGATGCCGGCCTGCGGACGCGAGTTCGTGTTCTCCGGCGTTCTCCGAGGTGGATGTCAAAGACGGCCTCAAGGTACGGGATGATTGCGGCTTCCCCGTTGGTGACCTCAACCGCATGACTACCGAGTTGAGCCGCGCGGTGAAGGGCGCCGGACTCCCCAATGCCCAGATAGTCTCTCTCGCGAGGGCGGCCAACGTAATGCTGGGTGCTGTGTATGCGCAATCGGGCAGCGTTGAGCGCAAGACCGATATCGCGCTCACCCGCATCGAACCGCTAATCGAACACCTTGCCGGGCAAATCAGGGCGCGGCCCGACGCGGACCCGGTTGCCGAAGCGCGAGAATGGGCCACGCGCTACGACGATCTGCTGCGCCGATCGTCAATCGTAAGGAGTTCAGATCCTCTTGAGCTGCAAGTAGACGAAGCGCTAAAGCGCGTCGATCTGGATGTTGCGTCAACACTGCTGACCAGGCTGCTTGCCGAAAACCAGGGAGCCGTGCAGGTGTTCGCGGCGCGTTGTTATGAGGCTGGCGAAATCGAATTGCTGCGCTTCTCGCCGCAGAATGCACTGCCGTATCAGGAAAAGGCCTACGCATTGCAACCGGAAGACGCCGACATTGCGACGGCGTTTGCCGACACGTTGCAAGAGCAACGCGAGTTTGAACGCGCGGAACCGATTGACCGTACGCTGCTGTTGCGTTATCAGGTGCTTGCGCAGCAGAAGCCCGCCGCTTACCAACCCCAGATTGCGCGCACGCTGGACAAGCTTGGCGATCTCTACGTTGGGCTGCAGCGGCCCAAGGAGGCGGAGGCCGCCTATCTGCGGGCGCTGGAGATCTATTGGGTACTGGCGCGACAGAACCCTGCGGCCTACGGGCCCGCTGTGGCGGAAACGTTTGACAACCTCGGCGTCCTATACCGCGATACACAGCGCCTGCAGGAGGCCGCGGCTGCTTACCATGAAGCGCTGGGTATCGATCGCGCATTGGCTTATCGCGACCCCACGACCTACAAGCCTGATATCGCGACGACGCTAAATGACCTCGGCATCCTGTACGACGCCACACAACGCACGAGCGATGCCGAGAAGGCGTATCGCGAGGCGCTGAACATCCAGCAGGCGCTTGTGCGCGGCAACCCCGCGGCCTATCGTCCGGCACTTGCGCGTACGCTCAACAATCTCGGGAACCTCTATAGCGCGATGCAGCAACACCAGGATGCAGAGCATGCTTACAAGGAAGCGCTCACGATCCGGCAGCAGCTTGCCCGGGAGAGTCCGGCAGTCTATCGGCCCGACGTGGCGCGCACGCTCACCAATCTTGGCGCGCTCTATCGTGCCACGCAACGGCCGAAGGAGGCGCAGCAGGCTTATCAGGAGGCGTTGCAAATCTATCGTGCGCTCGCCCGGGACAACCCCACCACTTACCAGGCGGACGAAGCGCGGACGCTTAATAATATAGGTGTCCTGTTTAGTCACACCGGGCGGCCACGCGAGGCGGAAGACGCCTACCGGAACTCGCTGGACCTTTACCGGACGCTGTCGCGAGATAATCCCGTGGCCTACCGTCAGGATGAAGCACGGACACTTGGCAACATGAGTACGCTCTTCAGTCAGACTCAACGGCCGCGTGAGGCCGAGCAGGCGAGGCGCGAAGCCGCCCGTCTTCTCGACACAACGGAAGCGCAGTAGATTTACTTGACCCGTGCCTCATGGCCATGATTGAATTTCGCAGGGGTGTTCGTCGGTAATGCTCACCTCGCTACAGGAGGCATCCGTGAGCCCGAAATCTTCGCCGATCTCCAACGCCCAGCGCGCACTCGACACCGAGCCGCAATCCATCGACGCTCCGCTGTCGGCGGCCGCCGCGTTTCTCGTGCTGGTTGTCAAGGATGATGATGCATCGATCGCCACCGCCCGCTCCGTGGTGGGCAGTACCGGCGACCTCGTTAAAGACATCAGGATCCGGGCCCATAGCGGCCTGTTCACCTGCAACGTCGGGATCTCGTATCGCATCTGGGGACTGCTCACCGGCAAACCGGCGCCCAGCGAGCTTGCGCGGTTCAAGGAGGTGCGGGGCGCCACGCACACTGCGGTAGCCACAGCAGGTGATCTGCTCTACCACATCCGTGCCGACTCGATGGACCTGATCATCGAGTTCGAGAAGCTTCTCCTTGAGGCCTTCGGCGACTCCGTCACAGCGGTCGACGACGTGGCTGGGTTCCGCTACTTTGACGGGCGCGACCTGCTCGAGTTTGTCGACGGCACCGCGAATCCCGACGGCCTTGACCTGCCCGCTGCGACGATTGTCGGCGATGAGGATCCCGCCTACGCCGGCGGCAGCTATGTTGTGATCCAGAAATACCTGCATGACCTCTCAGCCTGGCGTGCTCAAAAAGTCGAAACCCAGGAGGCAATTGTCGGGCGCACCAAGTTCGACAACGTCGAGTTGCCGGACGCGACGGAAGGCCAAAAGTCGCACAAGACGCTCTGCACGATCCAGGACGCCGAAGGCGAGCACGACATCCTGCGCGATAACATGCCGTTCGCGGTCCCGGGGCGTGGCGAGTACGGCACCTACTTCATTGGTTATTCGCGCCATCTCTGGGTGATCGAAAAGATGATGGAACGGATGTTCATCGGCGACCCTCCACCGCTTCACGACCGGATCCTGGACTTCTCCAAGGCCGTTGCCGGCGTGACGTTCTTCGCTCCGGCCCGCAAATTTCTGAGCGACCTTGCTGACTGAGTTTGCGGCGGTGTGCATAGACGACCACCGACAATAGAGCAGGGGGCCCCGTGCACGCAGAAAAATGCGTCAGGTCAACAGCCAGACCATGATCGCAGGAAAGATGATCAGCAACACGAATGCGGACAGAATGCCGTTCATCGCCATACCGAGTCCGGCAAATGCTCCTGCTTCTTCACTGATCTGAACATAGTTGTCGCCGAAGAGGTCCAGAGTTGACCCTCATCAGCCGGTCGTTGGCTTGCCAGTGAAAACCGCCAATTGAGCGGCGAAAGCACGCTTATAGGCGGGCCGTGCTTCGCCGCGAGCGACATAGGCGGAGAGGTTCGGATATTCGTCCAGCAGACCCGATGCTTTCAACCTGAGTAGCACCGCCGCCATGATCAGGTCGCCCGCGCTGAACGCACCATCGAGCCAGTCGGCATTACCAAGGTGATCGGAAAGCTCGCCCAGCCGGGCACGGATGCGATTCTCGACGATAGGCAGGCGCTGCTCATACCAGGTCTTGTCTCCCTCCAGGAACCTGGTGGTCTGGAGATCGAGAATCGGCGGCTCAACCGTGTTGAGCGCGGCAAACATCCATGTGATCGCGCGTGCCCGGGCATTCGCATCGTCAGGTAGCAGCCCTGCATGGCGCTCTGCGATATGGAACACGATCGCCCCCGACTCGAACAGGACAAGAGCGCCTTCTTCATAGGTCGGAATCTGACCAAAAGGATGAAGCGCTCGATGCGCGGGCTCCTTCATTGCACCGAACGAAACAAGACGAACCTCGTAAGGTTGGCCTACTTCTTCAAGCGCCCAGCGAACACGCATGTCACGCGCCAGTCCCCTGCCGCGATCGGGCGACCGTTCAAAGACGGTGATAACGGGGGGCAGTGGAAGGGGCATGGTGACTTCTCCTTTGCTAGATGTCTCGCTGGATGCCGGATATGCAACCCCAGCGCTTACCTACTCGACGTTCGAGATGGGGCTAAATCGACATCCCTGAACTCCTTTTTTCTCAAAGGTTGGGTGGTTTTGCCACGGCAGTAGCCTCCCGAACGCACGGGTGTCTAGCTCCCGGTTAGCGGGCGGCTTTGGTGTCTCATCCTGCCCGCCGCAGAAGACATGAGAGAAATTGATCAAACCAGGCAAAAAACATCAATTCTCATCAGATATTGTTCGACCCACAATAGCTCACCCGTCGGCCAAGCGAAGGACGCGATAGCGCACAGCGAACGATTATCCATTCATTCCTGTCGCCATTCAGATCATTCAAATAGATAGGAATGTTAAGCAAATTGTCGGCTGCTTCACATTCCGACCTGCCTTCACACCCATCTCTTACCTTCAAGGAAAACAACCATGCGCTTTTATCATCTTCGTCATGAGGTCGTGAGTGTTGCTTTTGTTGCGATCACCGGACTTCTTCTGTCCTGCTCGCCTCCGGCAAGGGCGGACGATGCCGAACTCAACGTCTACAACTGGTCGGACTACATCGCGAAGGACACGATCCCGAACTTCGAGAAGGAGTCAGGTATTCATGTGAGATACGACAACTACGACAGTGACGACACGCTGCAGGCCAAGCTTCTGGCGGGGAGTTCAGGTTTCGACGTCGTCGTGCCATCGTCGCTCTACATGGCGAGGCAGATTCAGGCGGGCATGCTTCAGAAGCTTGATAAGTCGCAAATTCCCAACCTCAGGAATCTCGACCCGGCACTCATGAAAATGATCGCGGATGCCGATCCGGGCGCGCAATACGGCGTGCCCTGGGCGTACGGCACCGATGGCATCGGCTACAACGTGCAGGAAGTGAAGAAGGCACTGGGCGAGAACGCGCCCGTCGACAGTTGGGCGCTGGTGTTCGATCCGGCTAACGTGTCGAAGCTGAAAAGCTGCGGCGTCTCGTTTCTCGATCAGGCTTCCGACGCATTCGCGACCGCCTTGCAGTACCTGCACAAGGATCCGAACAGTTCGAATCCTGCCGACTATCAAGCGGCCTTCGATCTGCTGAAGAAGGTGCGCCCCTACATCACCCAGTTCAATTCGTCTGGCTACATCAATGACCTCGCGAATAACGATATCTGCGTGGCAATCGGTTGGTCCGGCGACGTGGGCATTGCACGGCGGCGCGCGGCCGAAGCGAAACGCTCCTATGAGGTCCGCTTCTCGAATGTCAGGGAAGGTGGCCTGCTGTGGTTCGACATGATGGTGATCCCGAAGAACGCGCCGCATCCCGAAGCGGCCATGAAGTGGATCAACTATATCGAAGACCCGAAGGTCAATGCGGCGATTACCAACGAGGTGTTCTATCCGACCGCGAACCGTGCCGCCCGGCCGTTCGTCAGTCCGGTCGTATCGCAGGACCCGAGCGTTTATCCGGGCGATGACGTGCTGGGCAAAATGACCCTGATGAGGCCTTTGCCCGCCGACATTGTCCGGCTGGAAAACCGCCTTTGGGCGCAACTGAAGGCCGGTCGCTAATGGCGTCGAGCGGCGTGGTTTAAGCGACTGCCGATCGCTGCGTCGCATGAAACCACCACCATGGCCGACCAGATCCGGGCATTGCGTCGGGTGGCGGCGCTATCCACTGCACGATGAGAGAACCACCGGCGTGAATGAGCCGGCCGTGGTCCTGATGCAAACTAAGACAAACTACGCTTCGGGAACACGGCCGGAATCGGCTTCCTTGCCCTGCGTCAGCAGCCATTCGAACATCTGCTCGACGATGGGTGAGCGCGACAGGCCGGCCACTCGTGATATCCACCATGTCATGCCCGGCAAGCGCGGGTAATCGGCCAGGATGGTCAACGCGCCCTGATCGATACTGCCTTGCGCCGCCAGCCGGGACAGGCAGGCAATGCCACGCCCACGCAACACGGCATCCAGCACCAGACGCTGATCGTCATAGATCGCGCTCATGCGATAGGCCGACAGTTGCCCGCGGAAAATCGGCGCGATGCTCTCGCTGGTCAGGTTCTCTTCCAGACAGATGAGCCCCGTATGCAAATGATGTTTGGCGCGTGGCACGCGGTCTAATTTCGCCGCCAGTTCCGTTGCGCACACTGTCACCCATTCGTCCTGCAGAAACGGCATTTCCAATAGGCCGGCCTGTTGCATCGGCCGCGCGCCGATCGTCATATCGACGTCGATCTCATCGACATAACGCGCGCTCTCGTCGGTGGAGAGCAGCGGGCATAGATCGGGAAGCACCTGCTGCAATTGATCGAGACGCGGTTGCAGCCAGCCGTGCAGCAACGGCGCAGGACACACCAGCACCACCAGCCCGGGGTCCAGATAGGTGGCGATCCGGCCGAGCCCGCTGCGCAGCGTTTCCATCGAGCGCTGCACGCTTCGTTGAAGCACCTCGCCCGCGACCGTTAATTCGACGCCACGGCCAATTCTGCGAAACAGCGGTTGCCCCAGTTGCTCCTCAAGCTGCTGGATCTGGTGGCTGATCGCCGATTGCGAGAGGTGCAGTTCGTCGGCCGCGCGAGAGAAGTTGCCCAGTCTCGCGGCCGCTTCGAAGCCCATCAGCAACTTCAGGGAGGGGACACGTTGCATGAAGATATGAGAAAAGTTGATTAATTTGAACAATAAACATCATTTTTCATCAAGTGTAACCCGTATCACAATGGCTCACCACCTAACGAAGGAGAGAGCAGGATGAGTCGCTTTGACGCTCGCCAATATGGCTACCGGATGCCCGCTGAATGGGAAACGATGGACACCACCTGGTTGGGATGGCCGATTCTGGAAGGCCGCGAAGACCTGTGGGGGAACCACTATCTGCGGGTCTGCCGGGAGTTTGCGCTGGTCGCGCAGACGGTCGCTCGCTATCAGCGTTGCGTAGTGACGGCCCACCACAGCCAGGCGGATGCCGCGCGCGAGTTGATCGGCAAGGGCGTCGAAGTTCTCGGCGTTGCTGCAGAAGACAACTGGCTGCGCGACTGCGGGCCGATTTTCCTGCTGGGCGAGCGTGGCCAGTTGGGCGCCGCGGCGTTCCGCTTTAATTGCTGGGGCGAGAAATACCAGCCTTACGACGGTTGCCAGCAGGTGGGGCAGGACATCGCCCGTGCGGCCGGGGCGCAGATCTTCAACTCGCACATGGTGCTGGAGGGTGGCGCGTTTTACGTGGACGGGCAGGGTACGCTGGTCACCACGGAAAGCTGCCTGCTGCATCCGAACCGCAATCCGCACATGAACCGCGCTGAAATCGAGACCGAGCTCAGGCGCATGCTTGGGGTGGAAAAGATTGTCTGGTTGCCTGGCAATCCCGATGAAGTGGAAACCAATGGGCATGTGGACGGCATTGCGTCCTTCATCGCGCCGGGCAAGATGCTGTGCCAGACCGCGAGTCCGGTGCAGGGCGATTACTTTCATGTGATGCGTGAGAATCGCCGTGCACTGGAATTAGCCACTGACGCTGCCGGGCGGCGCTTCGAACTGCTTGACCTGCCGTCGCCGATCGTCAGCGAACGCTATGGCTCCGAGCGCTATTGCGATTGCTACGCGAACTACATTCTGGTCAACGGCGCGGTGATTTCGACCGCGTTTGGTGTGGAACAGGACCAGGCCGCGCGCGAGGTCTTCGCTCAGGCGTTTCCGCAGCGGCGCGTGGAGTTGCTGCCGATTCCCACGTTGTCGATCGGCGGCGGCAGCATTCATTGCTCGACGCAGCAGCAGCCGGCAGTTACCGCTCACGTTACCGCTAACTGATCCAGACCGGATCCGATCGAAGGAACCTTCACATGTCGTCGCGAAACATCACTGTAGCCTCGGTGCAAATGGCATCCGGCAGTTGGAGCTTTGAAGACAATATGGCCACGGCGGAACGATTGATCCGTGAGGCCGCAAAGCAAGGCGCCAACCTCGTGTTGTGCCCCGAGCTTTTCATGATGCCGTACTTCTGTCTGGATCAGAACGTGCAGCATCTGGAGTTGGCCGAACCGTTTGCCGGTAATCCGCGGATTGCCCGCTTCGCCAGACTGGCCGGCGAACTGGGCATTGTGTTGCCGATCGGCTTCTTCGAGCGGGCCGGCAATGCCTCCTACAATTCGATCGCTGTAGCCGACGCCGATGGAAAAGTACTCGGCGTGTATCGCAAGACCCACATTCCGGACGGACCCGGCTATACGGAAAAGTTCTATTTCACGCCCGGCGACACCGGCTTCAAGGTGTGGGACACGCGCTTCGGCAAGATCGGCATCGGTATCTGCTGGGATCAGTGGTAT
This sequence comes from Paraburkholderia sediminicola, assembly GCF_046027825.1. Classification (GTDB taxonomy): domain Bacteria; phylum Pseudomonadota; class Gammaproteobacteria; order Burkholderiales; family Burkholderiaceae; genus Paraburkholderia; species Paraburkholderia sediminicola_D. The sequence continues at coordinate 222,626 of NZ_JAQQDU010000002.1, read as the reverse complement.
CCCGAGACGGCACGCAGCCTCGCGCTGATGGGCGCGGAAATTCTCTGCTTTCCGACCATCATCGGGTCCGAGCCGTTCAGCAGCGACTTCGACTCTGCAGGTCATTGGCAACGCACGATGCAGGGCCACGCGGCAGCCAATATGGTACCGGTCGTCGCGGCTAACCGGATTGGCCGTGAGGTCGGCTTCGGTAACGGCAATCCGCAACAGCAGGGACTGGCTGGTGTGTTCTACGGTTCCAGTTTCATTGCGGATCACACGGGCGCGAAGCTGGCCGAAGCTAATCGCACGGACGAAACCATTCTTCTGCACACGTTCGACCTGAACGCCATTCGGGAAGACCGGCAGTCGTGGGGTTTTTTCCGCGATCGCCGTCCGGAAATGTATCGCACGCTGCTCACCAGCGATGGCGCTTCGTCCTGCTATCGCTAAGGAATATTTTATGAAAACGCACCGGCTGCCGGCGTTCGCCGCTCTTGGACTTTGTCTGTGCCTGCTTGCAGGGCAATCCCACGCAGAGGAAGAGAAGGTACTGAATCTGTACAACTGGAGCGATTATTTCGCCCCTGACACGTTGTCCGAGTTCCAGAAGGAAACCGGCATCAAGGTCCGTTACGACGCCTACGACAGCGACGAAACACTGCAGTCCAAGCTCATGACGGGCGACAGCGGATACGACCTGGTGTGGCCGACCAATGACTTCATGGCGAAGCAGATCCAGGCTGGGGCATTTCGCAAGCTCGAGAAGAGCAAGCTGCCGAATCTCAAGTATCTGGACCCCGCGCTGCTGAAATTGATGGCGCAGTCCGACCCCGGCAATCAGTACGGCGTTCCGTACATGTGGGGCACCGTGGGCGTGGGATATGACCGCGCCAAGGTCGCAGCTATCCTCGGCAAGGACATGCCCGTTGACAGCATGGACCTGCTGTTCAATCCGGCGATCGCGTCGCGCATCGCCGCGCACTGCGGTATCGGCTTGCAGGATTCCGCGAGCACGGTGCTGCCGTTGGCGCTGCGCTATGTCGGCCGCGATCCGGTGAACCCGACCGCGCAAGACTATGCCGTCGCGCAGACCATGCTGCTGAAAATCCGCCCGTATATTCATCTGTTCGTCGATTCGGCTAACGCCAACGAGTTGATCGATGGCGAACTGTGCGTCATGGTGGGCTACTCCGGCGCGATCAACCTGGCTTCGCAAAAGGCTCGGGAGTTGGACCGCAAGCGTGACATCGTCTACGACATCCCGAGCGTGGGCAGTCTGATGTGGTTCGACGGCATGGTCATTCCCAAGACCGCGAAGCACCCGGACAACGCGCATGCGTTCATCAACTACATCCTGCGGCCGGACGTCGTGGCGAAGATATCCAATGCCACGCGATACGCTAATGCCAATCTGGCCGCAGTGAAGCTGATGGACCCGGCGCTGGTCAATAATCCGAATATCTATCCGAATGAGCAAAAGAAACGGACTCTATTTACGCCGGTGGCTGAAGCACCAGCCACCGCTCGTCTGGAAGGCCGGATCTGGCTCGACCTCAAGGCGAGCAAGCCCTGAATGGCTGGCTATGCATCAAGCTTTAACAATATGTATGAGGTGTCTTTCTTCATGACGACAAGACGTCATTTCCTGAAACGGGGACTACTGGCCTCTGGCGGCGCGCTGTTATCGGGTGCGCTGGGCAGCGGCTTCAGCACGATGGCGCTCGCGCAGAGCGGCGGCTGGCAGATGCCGGACGAAGGCGACGCCCACGCCGCAACCTGGATGGCATTTGGCCCCAGCGAGGAAATCTGGGGCAGCAAACTGCTGCCCGTGGTCAGAGAGAATCTGGCCGGCATTGCGAAGGCCATTGCAGCGCACGAGCCCGTGAAAATGCTGGTGCGGCAAGAAGACCACGACATCGCCGCTCGCCTGTGCGGCGCTGCGGTCGAGCTCGTGCCTCAACCCGTCGATGACCTGTGGATGCGCGATACGGGGCCTGTGTTCGTCAAAGGACCCGCAGGCCGGCTCGGCGCCGTGGGCTTTAACTTTAACGGCTGGGGTAACAAGCAGGAGCACGAACAGGACGCCGAAGTCGCGGCCTTCGTCGCGCATCGAGCCGGGGCGACATGGCTCGAAACGCGGCTGGTGCTGGAAGGCGGCGGCATTGAAGTGGACGGCGAAGGCACGGCCATTATCACGCAGAGCTGCGTGCTGAACGCCAACCGCAATCCGGGTCTCAGCAAAGCGCAGGTTGAAGCGGAACTGTCCCACCTGCTCGGGCTACGGAAAATCATCTGGCTGCCGGGCGTTGCAGGCAAGGACATTACCGACGGCCATACCGACTTCTACGCGCGCTTTACGAGCCCGGGTGTGGTGGTTGCTGGGCTCGATCCGGATCCGTCTTCCTACGATCACGCAGTGACGAAGCGCCATCTGGAGATTTTGCGCAGGTCCACTGACGCGAAGGGTCGTCCATTGAAGGTAGTGGTGCTGCAGGGCCCGTCGACAGTGCGCCGAAAGTATGAGAACGACCAGTTCGCGGCCGGATACATCAACTTCTATGTGTGCAATCACGCGGTGATTGCCCCGGAGTTCGGCGACAGCAAAGCAGACCGCAATACGCGCGATGTCCTCGTGGACCTGTTCCCCGGCCGCGACGTGATTCAACTGAATATCGACGGCGTCGCCGCAGGCGGCGGTGGCATTCACTGCACGACACAACAGCAACCCAGCTGATCACACAGCGCGGGCCGCATCCACGATGCGGGCTCGCGATTTCCCCACGATCGGGACTGCTGACCGTGGCGTAATTCGGTTTTCTGACGGTTTGAATCGACTGCGGAGCGACAACGCGGCGGGGGAGATCGTCGGCCGATGTTTTGTGCAATCGCAATGCGAAGTTTCTCGCGCCGGGTAACTACGGCATATCCAACGGCATGACGCTGAGCGACAAGCCGATGACGAACTTTGCAGCGGGCTATATCAACTTCTACAAATGCAACGGGGCGATCATCGTGCCGAAATTCAATGACCTTGCGGCCGATGCTGCCGCCGTGGCAACCATCCGGCCTTATGCCGGTTCACGGGCGGTTGTCCAGGTGGATATCCTCGGCATTGCGTCAGGTGGTGGAGGCGTGCATTGCGCGACTCGTGAACTCCCCGCTTAGATCTGCCCCTGCGTGAAAATGCATGAATGCCTGCGAAGCACGTGATAGTATCCTTCGGCCTCTCCAGACATCTAACGATGCCGTCTCTCAGACGGGAGCAGACACTCACCGCTGCATCGAAGCCAACTCACTCCAGAAAAAATGTACGCAGCTGCTTGGCCTCCACTGACGAACCACTGAACTAGACCGCACTTGCCGCCGCCCGGTTGGCGGCAGTACGGCTATCTGCGCCTGTTTTGACGAACTCGAGACAGGCTGGATTGCTGCACCCATACGCATACCTCTACGCGCCGGGTGGGCTAACTGTTCTTCGTCATGGATGACAACATGCGTATTCTCAATACGGTGGCGGCGCTCGCCATTCCGTTTATCCCTCGTGCACTGATCCAAAGAATCTCGCGCCGCTATATTGCCGGCGACTCACTGGCTGACGCCGTCGAGCGAGTCCAGATGCTAAACGCGTGCGGGTTCAGCACCACCCTCGACGTGCTGGGTGAAACCGTTTCATCGACGGCCGAGGCCGAAGCCATGGCTGGCGAGTACATGAAAGTACTCGATGCCATTCGGGCCCATGGTCTGAACGCGGAAATATCGATCAAGCCGTCTGCGCTTGGACTACTTGTCGACGAGGCAGAATGTGAGCGTCTGGTTAGACATATTCTGCAAGTAGCGGCGGTTGATGGAAACTTCGCCTGCGTTGATATGGAAGATGTCAGTTGCACGCAAAAAGAAATTGACCTCTTCGCGCGGGTGGCGCCGAACCAGGGTAACGTCGGTTTGGCCTTGCAAGCCTATCTGAAACGCACCTACGAGGACATTGACCACCTTCTGCGCAGGAAGAGCACATTGCGGATCTGCAAGGGAATATATGTCGAGGATCAAGTGCACCTTGTTGACGGTGCGCGCAATGATAGGGCGGCGATCAACGTGCATTTTATCAACCACGTATCACGCTGTTTCAAGGTGGGTGCGTTCGTCGGCATCGCGACGCACGACACAGGGCTCATTGACGAAATCATCGCGCTGGTGCGTCGCGAGGGTGTGGATCGAACGAGATTCGAATTTCAGATGTTGCTTGGCGTGTGCGAGCCATTGCGTGACAAGTTGCTCGGTATGGGATTCAACGTCCGCATCTATGTGCCCTATGGCCGGGACTGGTACGGCTACAGTACGCGTCGAATCAAAGAGAATCCGAGTATTGCGGGTTACGTGATGAAAGCGATGTTGGGTCGCGGGTAGTCGTCTGGTATGCGCTCGCGCAGGCCCTTACTTTTGCCAAAGGTCTGCGCGAGCAATCGCCTCGTGGGCAATCCGTCTACCTGGCGAAGCGGCTCAAGGAGTTCGATACGGTTTCCGGACACCACTGTAGCCAGCCAGGCTTTCGATCTTATTGCACGTTGATGAACGCTTGGTAGTGCTAGCTTAGGGCAGTGCCGGGCGTCAGTACACTGGGCAGTTCGGCGCCTTAAGTTTGGCAGTGGGGCCTGGCGCTCGATGCCGTCCTGGTCGACACCCAGGCGAGGCAGAAAGCGACGGCAACCACCGCGCTACCGACCCAGGGTGTACGGAGCAGCGCGCCTTTATCGACCAGCAGTCCGCCCAACCCCGCGCCCAGCGCCACGCCGAAATGCATTGCCGAGACGTTGATGCCGATGCTGACGTCGGCTTGATCCGGCGCGCTACGGATCAGGTAGTTCTGCACGATCGGCGAGATGGACCAGCTCAGGCACCCCCATAGCATCATGGCGGGGAGAAAGAGCAGGAGTGACCGGCTTGCCGCAGGCAGCACCGCCATCGCCAGCAGAAAGGCCGCCGGGCAGCACAGCAGCGCTCGCGCTGCGCCCACCCGATCGGAAAACCAGCCGCCGAGCCAGGCGCCCGTGACGCCTGCTACGCCGAAAGCCGCATAGAGGATGGTCAACGCGCGAGCGCCCGGCGAGAACACTGCCTGCACGTACGGCGTCAGATAGGCGAACAATGTGAAGTGGCCGCCAATCATCGCCACGGACACCAGTTGCCCCGTGAGCATTCGCGGATGCGTCAGATGAGCCCAGTACGCTCGCACGGACACCGTCTTGCGTGATGGGGAAAGCGGTAGCTGGTACGCAAGATAACCGGCGAGCGGCAGCGTCAAAAAGGCGATACAGGCAAATGTCGCGCGCCAGCCTGCCAGATTGTCGATAGCTATCCCAACCGGCACGCCCAACACCAGCGAGCCGCTGATACCCATAAAGACGATACCGATGGCACGCCCGTGATATTCGGGCCGCGCGAGCCCGGTCGCGAGCGTCGTCGCCAGCAGGATCACCATCGCGCAACTGGCTGCCATTAGCACGCGCGCAGCGAACAGAACACCGTAGCCCGGACTCACGGCCGCCAGCAGATTGCTGAGCGCGAAAGCGCACAACGCGCACAGCAGCAGGCTTTTGCGTTCCCGATGCGAGAGCCACGCGGACAGACAGAACGCGGTCAGCGCGAAGACGCAGGAAAAAATGGTGGTGAGTTGCCCCGCTGATGCGAGCGACACGTGAAGGTCTGTCGCAATCGAAGGCAGGATGCCGATGCAGATATTTTCATCGATGCCGGCCAGAAACACCGTCGCCGCCAGCAAATACACACGTGTGTCCAAGAGAACCCTCCCAATGTGATGGATGACGCGGGCAAGGGCCGCTATGCGTCATCGTCAGTCAGTTGGGTTTCGAGGCGTTGCTTCGGTTATCCCTGAAGATAGAACGTTACCGGAGTTGGGGGGGCGGCCGCAACTGCCCGCCGCTTTTCGCCCATCACACGGTGAAAATGGTTCGGGTTGCCGCTTGTGGCACGCGCAATGATTCAGTTCGGTAACCTATGTATTCGCTATCAGAAGTTCCTCTGCATTGTTTGGCGGGCGCAGACCATCTGTTCTGCCCATGAAGTAGCGCTGGGTCAGATCGGCCGCCGAGACGTGCCGCGTTTCGCTGAAGCCCGCTTCGTGGGCCAGCGCGAGGATCTCCGGCGGGGTGAAGAAGCTGAGGAACGGGGTGCCGCTGGCTCGTGCTCCCTTCTCTGCCATCTCAAGCCCGGGACGTACTTCGGGGTCCGCCAGCTCGAGCGGGAGCAGGAACGTCATGGCGAGCGTCGATCCTGGGGCGAGGGCCGCGACTTCGCGCAGTGTGGCCGCGTTCGCCTCCTTGGTGAGATACATGCTGACGCCCGTGGAGACCACGATTGCCGGCTTGCTCTCATCGAAACCTGAAGTCATGAGCTCGTCCCGCCAGGACCCGCCCGCCTCGAAATCGACCGGCACGAAGCGCAGCCAGTCCGGCACGCCGAAGCCGAGCTCGATCAGGCGCTGCCGCTTCCACGCCTGAGGACCCGGCTGGTCGATCTCGAACACCTTGAGGTGGGACGCGATCTCCGGCCTCCGCTGTGCGAAGCTGTCAAGGCCTGCGCCGAGGATGACATACTGGCTAAGCCCGCGGGCGGCCTGCTCCACGACCAGGTCCTCAATGAAGCGGGCACGCGCCACGATTGAAGCGCGAAAGGGCCGCGTGAATTGTGGATCCATCTCACCGCGGCTGCGCCAGCCTTCGTCCGGGGCCAGCAGCTTAAGGCCGATTTCGTCTTCCAGCACATGCGGCAGGGAATCGGCCTCGATATGCAGAGCGCGCCACAAGGCGACGCGCGCTGCTGTGCTGTCTGGCGCTACATCTCGCTTGTCGTTCATGAGTTTCGATCCTGCTGGTTCGTTTGTCTTCGCCTGATGACCTGCCAGTACGGCCTCCTATCGCAGACGCGCAGCGCTTGCGCATAGGTATTCCCGGCAGGACGATGGTAACCTTCCCCCGCTTCTGGCCAACAAGTTCGACCACCAGCCAGATATTAAACCGGCCGGTGCGGTATTTTCCGCGCCGGTACCCCAACATCGACCGAAAGAGTGATCATGACAAGTTCCATCTACAGCGCATCCGTCCCAGTTTTCAAGCAGATGCTGACTGCATTGTCCGAGGTGCTGAAGAAAGCCGAAGCACACGCCACCGAAAAGAACATCGATCCGAACGCGCTGCTGCAGGCACGCCTGTTCCCGGATATGTTTCCCCTCGTGCGTCAGGTGCAGATCGCCGCTGATTTCGCCAAGGGCATCAGCTCGCGCCTCGCCCGCGTAGAGGTGCCGTCGTGGCCCGACACCGAAGTCACGTTTGCAGACCTGCAAGCGCTTATCGCCAAGGCGTTGACCTACATCGGCGCGCTCGATGCCGCCCAATTCGAGGGTAGCGAGAACACGGAAATCGTTTTGCGTCCGGGCACGCCGAAAGAGAAGAAGCTGGTCGGCAGCGCCTATTTGCAAAACTATGGTCTGCCCCAGTTTTTCTTCCACGTGACGACGGCCTACGCGATTTTGCGCCACAACGGCGTCGAGATTGGCAAGCGCGACTATATGGGATCGTACTGATCGTCGGCCTGCGGGCCGGGTGACTCACTGGACGGCTGTCGCTTCGGTGGCGCCAGCCGTCCGGCGCGCATACCGCTGTTCGATGGCTCGGCTCCAGGCGTGGATGGCCGATGACCGCCAAGCGGTGGAGGGATATTCCATGTCACGCGAAAGATTTTCTTTCGCCATGGGCAAGATATCGTCGATAGCCGATGAGTCTGTGAGCATGCATACTGCCTTCCGCAGCACACCCGCCCGTAATCCACCTACGTCAAAGCTGACTATTTAGGGACATGAATCTCAAAACCATCGGCCTGATAGCAACAAGCCTTTTTGCCTGTGCAACCACCGTCGTTGGCCATGCGGCCGACGACGAGCCAAGCAGAATCAGCAGTGTAGTGACCCGCGCCATACAACCGGTCATGGCGAAAGATGACATCCCCGGCATGGCCGTTGGCATCATCGACGGTGACAGGCACTACGTATTCAACTATGGTCTGGCGTCCACGGAAACCAGAAAACCGGTCACGAGCGACACCTTGTTTGAGCTGGGTTCTGTCAGCAAGACTTTGACGGCGACGCTGGCGTCCTATGGGCAGGTGAGCGGCTATCTATCTTTGTCGGATCAGTCGGGCAAGTACCTGCCGTCTCTGCGAAATAGCAAGTTCGGCGATGTCAGCCTTCTCAATCTGGGCACGCACACGCCCGGAGGGCTCCCATTGCAGGTGCCGGACAACATTCGCAACGACAATCAGTTGATGCGGTATTTCAAGCAGTGGCAGCCCACCTACGCGCCGGGAACCTATCGGACGTATGCCAATCCCGGCATCGGCGCGCTCGGCCTGATCACGGCGAAGAGCATGGGGCAGGATTTTAGCGGGCTGATGGAAAATCGTCTGTTCCCCGCGCTTGGTATGAAGAGCACCTACATCAACGTTCCCGCTGGGAAATTGAGCGACTACGCCGAGGGCTACACGAAAGAAGGGGCGCCGATCAGAATGGCACCCGGGGTGCTGTGGGCTGAAGCCTACGGCGTCAGGACCACGGCTGCCGACATGGTTCGCTTTGTGGAAGCCAACATGAATCTGATCCAGTTGGACCGGAAGCTCCAGCGCGCGGTCACCGAGACCCACACCGGATACTTCAAGGCAGGGGCGATGACCCAGGACCTGATATGGGAACAGTATCCGTATCCCGTCACATTACAGACGCTGCTGGACGGAAATTCGTCGGCGATGATCTTCAATGCAACGCCGGTCACTGAGATCACGCCGCCGCAGCCGCCTCGTGAAGACGTCTGGATCAATAAAACCGGCTCGACCAACGGCTTCGGCGCGTATGTCGCATTCATTCCGCAGAAGCGCCTGGGGATCGTCATTCTCGCCAACAAGAACTTCCCCATCGATGAACGGGTAAGCATTGCGTACCGGATTCTCACGTCACTGGCCAACAACGAACAATAAGCAGGACCCCCTTGTATGAAAAGCGCTCGCTACCTTCTGCTTATCCTTTCGGCACTTGTATGCGTTCAATCAGTCGAAGCTGCTGAAAGCGCGCCGGCGGCGAAAGACACCGTCGTTTTGCAACGGGTCCCGGTCCCAGGAACCGATCGGGAAATGGGCATGGGCGTTGCCGAGTTTCCTCCGAACGCTTCGAAGCCGCGGCATAAGGCGACCGGGCCCGAGGTCGCATACGTGCTGGAGGGCGAGGTAACGGTGCAGGTCGATGGTCAACCCACACGCGTCGTACATGCGGGCGAGAGCTACCGGATGCCTGCAGGTGTCATTCATGTCACCACCGCGGGTCCTGAGGGCGCGAAGGTTCTTGCGACCTGGGCCTGGGTGCCGGGAAAACCATTCAACATTCGTGCGCCGAAATGACCTGGAGTCGACACCGGTTTCCGGTGCTTGCCCGAATGCGTTTCGTTCTTTGTGCAAGCAGCTATCATCGATCGAAGTTCCTCAAGGAGAACAACCGATGACTCGACCCGATTTCATCCGGCACTGGACTGAACTGGAAGAACCGGATGCGCATTCCTATCGCGGCGATACGGAGAAGATGGCGTTGGACGCGCCGCTTTCCGCCGCACTCGGTATTACGCGTATTGGCATCCATCATGTGAGGCTTCCGCCCGGCCGGCGGACGTCGTATCCGCACGCCGAAAGTACCGAGCAGGAGTTTGTCTACGTGCTCGAAGGCAAACCCGATGTCTGGATCGACGGCGTGCTTCATTCCGTTGCTGAAGGCGATTCCGTTGCGTTTCCGGCGGGCACGGGAATCTGTCACACCTTCATCAACAATACGAAGGACGAAGTCAGGTTGATGGTGATCGGCGAACGTCCGCGCGACGACAACCGCATTCGTTACCCGCTCAACGAAGCACACGAATTGACCCGCGCGGACCGCTGGGTGGACTGGCCCGCCAGACCGCTCGGAGGCCATAACGGAATGCCGGACTGACTGCCGGACTGAGGCGGCGCGGACGACCGCTTCGGCTGACGTCCGGAGCGCGGTCCTGCAGATATTGGCGATTCAGGCTAGGCTACCCTGTGGGCCGTCCTGGTGTCACACCGAGCCGGCCGCGCCTCAGGTTATTCCCGTCCGGAACGCAATGACTCAACAGCTAACTATTGACTTCGTCTCCGATATCGCATGCCCGTGGTGTGCAATCGGCCTGTCGTCGCTCCAGCTTGCACTATCGCGCTTAGGCGATGCGGTCGACGCACAAATTGCTGTGCATCCCTTCGAGCTGAATCCGGACATGGGTCCGGGCGGCGAGGCCATTGTCGACTATCTCGGCAAAAAATACGGACGCACACCGGAGCAGATCGCCGAAACACAAGCCATGATCCGCGAGCGTGGGGCGAGCGTCGGTTTTGCCTTCGGCCCGCGTACGCGCGTCTATAACACCTTCGATGCACACCGCCTGATGCATTGGGCCGGTATCAAAGGCAAGCAGCTGCCACTCAAGCTGGCGCTGTTGCGGGCCTATCATTCCGAGGGCAAAGACCCAAGCGATCACAAAGTTCTGGTCGAGGCGGCTCAATCCGTGGGGCTCGACGCCGCGGAAGCGAATGAGGTACTGCGAAGCGGACTCTATACCGACGACGTTCGTGCCGAAGAACGCGAATACCAGACGAAAGGTATCCAGTCAGTGCCGGCGATCATCTTCAACGGTCGCTATCTGGTGAGCGGCGGACAACCCGTGGAAACCTTCGAGCAAGTCATTCGGCAGATTCTGGCCGAAGCGTAGGGCGCCCCGTGCTGAGCAAACGACCCGTTTCACGCAACGGGTCGTTTGCTGGGCGCAGACGTGCAGATGCACGAAGCGCGTACCCAGCACTGTCTCGATCGTAGCCACAGTATTGAGCGCCGCTGCAATTCAGCGGGCGCTTCTTTTAGCATGTTGATGTAATGGTGAATGCGCCGTTTATCGCTCGCGCCAGCAGTTTTCACCATAGCCCGAAAAGATCAATTTCTTGAGGGCGTCCCCAATGCGCAGTCTAATATACGAGTTTCACAAGAAGTTTGGCGAGATATCGCCAACAACATTGTTTAATGGTATTGTGCCCCATCGCATTGGAGCAGTGCCGAAAACCAATAGAAAAATAAACCCTCCCGTCACGGGTTTTGACCGGAGCGGTTTATTAAAGAAATATTTTTTCGAAAAACTGTTGTCACAATTCGCCAGAAATTTGATGGCGTTACTAGCGTCTTGACTGGCCGCTAGCTGAAATACCCGTAGCATCGGTGCATGCAGGGGTGCCTGGGCCGCATTGATCCACACTAACTATCAAAAATAGACAAACTATGAAATCGATTCGGAAAGCATCGCTTGCACTGACTCACACAATGATCGGCGCGCTCGTGGGCGTAACGACGCTGGCTATGGCCCAAGGGGGCCCGGCGGTGACGGGCGTATCGGCGGACCAGTACGCCTCGATGTGCGCTACACAAGGCGTTACCGCGCCGGCCCCCTATGGCGAATCGGACCTTAAAGGGAATCCGAAGTTACAGGACTACTGCAAGTGCTTCGGCGATAAATTCGCGGAAAGAGCGATGAAGATGACGCCGGATACGGCCAACTCAGGCTCGGCCAAGCAGATCGTCAATGAGGAGCGCGCTATGCGCAATAGCTGCCGCAAGAAATACAATTTGCCGCAGCTTAAATTCGCTTCCTAGATCGTCAGGCGATCGCCATTCTGATTACGTTTGTGCGGGCATTGACATTATCTACCGCTATTCGTATCGAGCGTCTCGATGCGAATGGCGATAAATGTTTTTGCTTCTCCGGGATTAGAACGGCGTCTGGCTGTCTCGCCGGCAGACCAGGGACGTGATTCATTGACCGCATACTGAATCCCGCCACACTTGTCACTCCCACCGTTCGATGCACGGCATTAGTCTGCTCTACAAGGACGAGGCTGGATGTGTTCCATAGCGCCTCGACTTCCCAAGGAGAGACGCCCGTGATAGATCGCATCATGGCGATGCAGACCTTCGTACGCATCGTCGACGCCAACAGCTTTACCCGCGCCGCGCAGTCGCTCGGGATTCCGCGCGCAAGCGCGACCACGCTGGTGCAGAGCCTCGAGGCGATGCTTGGCATTCAGTTGCTCGTGCGCACCACCCGTCGGCTCAATCTGACCGCGGAAGGGGCCGCGTATTACGAGCGTTGCGTGCAGATTCTCGCCGACATCGACGACGTCGAGGCGAGCCTGCGGCATCCCGACGACCGGCCGCGTGGGCGGCTACGCGTCGCGATGCCGGCGGTGGTCGCGAATGCGATCGTGTTTCCGGCGCTCGACGACTTCCACTCGCGCTACGAACATATCCAGCTCGACTTTGGGGTCAGCAACCGGCAGGTCGAACTGGCCGGTGATGCGATCGATTGCTGCGTTCTGACTGGACAATTTCCGGATGCGGGCCTCGCCGCTCGCCGGCTGGGCGCGCTCGAACGTGTGACCTGTGCCAGCCCGCTTTATCTCGCGCGGTACGGCACGCCGCTACAGTTCGACGAGCTAACCGATCACGTCGCGGTGAATTGCAGGTGCGCGCAGACGGGGCGAGCGGCGGATTTCGATTTTCAGGTCGGAGGCGATACGGTCAACGTAGCGCTTGAGGGCTTCGTGCAGGTAAGCGATGAGCATGCCTATCTGGAGTGCGGACTGCGCGGACTTGGGCTGATCCAGCCGCCGCGGGCGCTTGCGCAGCCCTACCTCGACTCCGGGCGGCTGCGTGAAGTGCTGCCACATTACAGGCCCGCAGCGATGCCGGTATCGGTCGCCTATCTGCGTCATCGCCGCGCCCCGCCGCGCGTGCTTGCCTTCGTCAACTGGCTCGCGGAACGGTTCGAAACAGCGCGGCACGTGAGTCACGAGCCGCCGCCCGTATGCCGGCGTCTACGTGGGATGGAGGCCGGCGAACCGGCCTGAATTAAGCGGCGAATCAAATAGTGGGAAACAGGCGCGAAAACCCTTTGTGCGCGGCACTAGGGAATGCCTACGCTTGAGCCGCTGCCGTCCGGCGACGTAAAATGGTGGCACATCGGTTTGGGGGCCCAGCAATGTGTCTGGCTTCTCGTTACGATTTCAGCCGCGATACCGGGCAACGTCCGGCACAGCGGCGCCCCGCGCAATGGCGCTCAACGCTTTCCCGATCCGCTCCTCGCAATGAGGCCGGCGGAGGTCGCGGAATTGTCGTTCGATCCGCGCCATGATGCCGCTCATTTCCGTCAAAAGGCTCAATAAGCGCTTTCCAGGCGTGAGGGCGCTTCACGAAGTCCAGTTCGAACTCATGGCGGGGGAGGTCCACGCGCTGATGGGCGAGAATGGCGCCGGCAAATCGACGCTGATGAAAATCCTCGCCGGCGTGTACACCCGGGATACGGGCGAAATCCTCTATGACGGCCAGCCTGTCGAGTTCTTGAGCCCGCGCGAGGCGCAGGCCATGGGCGTCGGCATCATTCATCAGGAACTCCAACTGATGAACCATCTGACCGTCGCCCAGAATATGTTCATCGGCCGCGAGCCGCGCGGACGCCTTGGCCTGTTCCTCGACGAAGACAAGCTCAATGCGCAAGCGCACGACATCCTTGCTCGCATGCATGTGAATATCGACCCGCGCGCGGTTGTCAGCACGCTCACCGTCGCGAAGCAGCAGATGGTCGAAATCGCCAAGGCCTTGTCTTTCGACTCGCGCGTCCTGATCATGGACGAGCCTACCTCGGCGCTCAACGACGCCGAGATCGCCGAGCTATTCCGCATCATCCGCGAGCTAAGGAACCGGGGTGTGGGAATCATCTATATCTCGCACAAGATGGATGAGCTCAAGCAGATTGCCGACCGCGTCACCGTGTTGCGTGACGGCGAATATGTGGCCACTGTTACCGCCAGGGACACCAGCGTCGACGCGATCATTGGCATGATGGTCGGGCGAAAGTTGACTGACGTTGCGCCTTCTCACCGCGCTGCAGGCGAAGGCGAAGTCGCGCTCGAAGTCAAAAATTTAAACGCCGGCCCGCTGGTGAGAGACGTGAGTTTCGTATTGCGCCAAGGCGAGATATTGGGCTTTGCTGGCTTGATGGGCGCCGGTCGAACCGAGGTCGCGCGAGCGGTGTTCGGCGCCGATCCGATCGAGTCTGGCGAAATTGTCGTGCGAGGCGTGAAGGCGGCGATCAGGAGTCCGAGCGATGCGGTGCAACGCGGCATCGGTTATCTCTCGGAAGACCGCAAGCGCTTTGGCCTGGCGACCGGAATGAACGTCGAATCGAACATCGTGATGTCCAACTTGCGCAAGTTCCTGTCGCTCAATTTTTTCTTGCGCCGCGCCCAGATACGCCGGACAGCCTCCCATTTCATCAATCTGCTCGCCATTCGTACGCCCTCCGCGACGCAGGAGGTACGGCTTCTCTCGGGCGGTAATCAGCAGAAAATTGTCGTCGCGAAATGGCTCGAGCGCGACTGCGACGTGCTCTTCTTCGACGAGCCGACGCGTGGCATCGACGTCGGCGCCAAGAGCGAAATCTACAAGCTCCTGCGCTCACTCGCTGATCAAGGCAAGGCGATCGTGATGATCTCGTCGGAGCTGCCGGAAATCTTGCGCATGAGCGATCGGATCGTCGTGATGTGCGAGGGCCGTATTACCGGCGAACTCCCGGCGGTGGAGGCGACGCAAGAGCGCATCATGCAATTGGCAACGCAGCGTGAATCCTTAAAGGCGGCGTGAGCTTCGAGAGGAGAGATTCAGTTTATGACACAACCATCGGATACGTCGGCGTTGGCGAATGAGGGACGGCCGTCCGGCCTTAGAGCCCGCGTGTTCGCGCCGGCCGCTCTGCAGAAGCTGCTCGCCTTCGGGAGCCTGATTCTCCTGCTGGTCTTTTTCAGCTTCGCATCTCCCGCGTTCATGCAGATGGACAATATGCTCGGGATTCTGCAGGCGACGGCGGTCAACGGCGTTCTGGCGATTGCCTGCACGTTCGTCATCATCACCGGCGGCATCGATCTGTCCGTCGGCACGTTGATGACTTTCACAGCGGTCATTTGCGGCGTGTTTCTGACCTATTGGCATTTACCGATGTGGACCGGTGTCGTTGCCGCGATTGGGACGGGCGCGATCTGCGGGACCATCTCGGGAACGCTCACGGCGAAAATGAAAATACCGCCGTTCATTGCCACCTTGGGCATGATGTTGCTGCTGAAAGGGCTGTCGCTTGTCGTCTCAGCCGACAAGCCGATCTATTTCAGCGACACCGAAAACTTCTACCGGATCTCTCAGGATTCGCTGATCGGCTACGTGCTGCCGAGCTTGCCCGTTCCGAACGCGGTCCTGATCCTGTTTTTTCTCGCGGTGGTGAGTTCGATTACGCTTAATCGCACGGCGCTCGGCCGCTACACCTTTGCGCTCGGCAGCAACGAAGAAGCCATACGCCTTTCCGGCGTGAATGTCGACCGGTGGAAGATTGCCATTTACGGTCTGGCCGGGGCAATTTGCGGCGTCGCCGGGTTGCTTATCGCCTCGCGCCTGAATTCGGCCCAGCCGGCGCTAGGCCAGGGTTATGAACTCGAAGCGATCGCCGCGGTGGTCATCGGCGGGACCTCGCTCAGCGGCGGTGCGGGCACGATTCTGGGCACGATCATCGGCGCGTTCATCATGAGCGTGCTGACCAATGGCCTGCGCATCCTGTCCGTTGCTCAGGAATGGCAGATTGTGGTGACCGGCCTCATCATCATTCTTGCGGTCTATGCGGATATTTTGCGGCGCAAGAAAAGCTGATGAAGGTCGACGACGCTACGCGGAACAAGATCAAGATCAAGAAAAGGGAGCGCCCAACGCTCCCCCAACGGCTGAAGGTTGATGGCCAACTTAGGAGGAGAACCCCCATGTTGAAAAGAAGACTAATCGGTGTCGTGGTCGGCGTTGGCGCGCTCATTGGCGGGACGAGTGTTGCGCTCGCGCAGGACACCTACATCCCGTTGATCTCGAAAGGCTTCCAGCACCAGTTCTGGCAGGCCGTCAAAGCCGGCGCGGAACAGTCGGCCAAGGAGCATAACGTCAGGATCACCTTTGAGGGGCCAGAAACCGAGGCTATGGTCGATAAACAGATCGACATGCTCTCGGCCGCGCTTGCCAAGAAGCCCCAGGCGCTCGGCATTGCCGCGCTCGATAGCAAAGCGGCCATTCCGCTGTTGAGGAGGGCGCAGGCGGAAAAAATACCGGTCATCGCCTTCGACTCGGGCGTCGACAGCGACATTCCGCTGACGACGTGCGCAACGGATAACGTTGCCGCCGCTGCACTCGCCGCCGACAAGATGGCCGAGGCAATCGGCAATGCCGGTGAGGTCGGCCTCGTCGTGCACGATCAGACCAGCCGCACCGGCATCGATCGCCGCGACGGCTTTCTGAATGAGATGAAAGCGAAGCACCCGAACATCAAGATCGTCTCCGTCCAGTATGGCGGCGGTGACCATTTGAAGTCGGCGGAAATCGCCAAGACGATGATCCAGGCCAACCCCAATCTCAAGGGCATTTTCGGCGCGAATGAAGGCTCGGCGGAAGGGGCCGCGATCGGCGTCAAGGAGTCGGGCAAAAAGCTTGTCCTGATTGGCTATGACTCCGGCAAGGAGCAAAAGGACGACATCAATTCGGGCTTGATGGCCGGCGCCATCACGCAGAACCCGGTCGGCATCGGCAAATGCGTCGTCGACTCCGCGGTGAAGGCGTTGAAGGGCGAGAAGCTGCCCAAAAAGGTCGACACGGGCTTCTACTGGTACGACAAGAGCAATATGAGCGATCCCAAGATCGCCGCCGTGCTCTACGATTGACCGTTGCCGCCAGGTGCGGCGAGAGAGGAGGGGGCGCAGCGCTTCCTCTTCTTTTCTCGCCTCGCATCGTATCGCGGAGAGAGACGGTGGCCGCAAAGAGGCCCGCGGAGCACGCACGGCTCTCTTTGCGTATAGGCTCAACTCGATAGCTGTCGCAGAAGAGGGTGTTCAGATGCCCACGATCACAAAGCTGTCCGTCCGGGACATTCGGTTTCCGACTTCGCGTTCACTTGACGGCTCCGATGCGATGAACGCCGCACCGGATTATTCCGCCACCTATGTGACGCTCGAAACGGATTCGCCGGAGGCGCTCACAGGCCACGGCCTCACGTTCACGATCGGACGCGGCAACGAGATTTGCGTGAGCGCGGTGCAGGCGCTTAGCTCGCTCGTCGTCGGCAAAACGCTCGAGGATATCGCAGCGAACATGGGCGCGTTCTGGCGCGCGCTAACATCAGACAGCCAACTGCGCTGGATCGGCCCGGACAAGGGAGCCATTCACCTGGCGACGGCGGCGGTCGTGAACGCGGCCTGGGACCTGTGGGCCAAAGCGGAAGGCAAGCCGGTGTGGAAGCTGCTCGTCGACATGAGTCCCGAAGAACTCGTGCGTTGTCTCGACTTCCGCTATGTGACCGATGCGATCACGCCGCAGGAAGCGATCGCCATGTTGCACCGTCATGCCAAAACCCGGGGCGAGCGCGAGAAGGAGATGCTCGCGCATGGCTATCCGGCCTACACGACGTCGGCCGGCTGGCTCGGCTACGACGACGACAAGATTCGCCGGCTCGCACGTGAAGGCGTCGCGCAGGGCTGGACGCATTTCAAGCAGAAGGTCGGCGGCAATCTCGACGAAGATATGCGCCGGGCCCGCATCCTGCGCGAAGAGATCGGCGAAAACCGCAAGCTGATGATGGATGCAAACCAGGTGTGGGATGTCGATGAAGCGGTCGCGAACATGCGGCGCCTGGCGCAATTCGATCCGTGGTGGATCGAGGAACCCACGAGTCCCGACGACATTCTTGGGCACGCGGCTATCCGCCAGCGGATTCGGCCCATTGGCGTAGCAACGGGCGAGCACTGCCATAACCGGGTGATGTTCAAGCAGTTGCTGCAGGCGCAGGCGATCGACTTCTGTCAGGTCGATAGCTGCCGCCTGGGCGGTCTGAACGAGGTGATTGTCGTTCTGCTAATGGCGGTGAAATTTGGCGTGCCCGTGTGCCCGCACGCGGGCGGAGTCGGCTTGTGCGAGTACGTGCAACACATTTCTCTGTTCGACTATATCTGCGTGTCGGCGTCGCTGGAAAACCGGGTGCTCGAGTACGTGGATCATTTGCACGAGCATTTCGTCGATCCGGTTGTGATTCGCAACGGCCGTTATATGCCGCCGCAACGTGCCGGCTACAGCATCGAAATGCATGCGGCGTCGCTCGATCAGTATGACTTTCCTGAAGGGCCGGCCTGGCGGCCATGAGGAGGGTCGTCGCAGAATCGAGCGACGATCCTGTTGAGATATCGGGCGATTTCGCCGGTGTCTGTCTGGCGTGGATCAAGGGACACCGGATATCGACGACGTCAGGGAACCATCTGCATGTCGCCCGGAGCTTGCGGCGGCAGCTTGATAGAAAGGACCTTGAATTCGCCACTGGTCGCCACAGCCCCCGCATGTACCGCTCCCTTCGGGATAATGATCAGGTCGCCGGGATGAATTTGACGCTGTTCGTCGCCTAACCAGAACGTGCCGCTCCCCGAAATTACGTACTGGATTTCGTCAGAACCTCTGTGCGTGTGCTTGGGTACGTTACCGGTCTGCACGGCGATGGTTCCGCTTGGCGTGACGACCAGGCCTTTCGAACGCAACGTGCCCATGTTTGGAATCTGTGAGCCAAGATCAGCATCGGTTAGGGCTGTCAGGTCAATGATCTGCGCCGTCAGCGGTGCGTTTGACGTCTGGGCTTGCGCAGGTGTGCCCAGATGGGCTGCAAACATGCCGGCAACAAAGGTAGCGGGCAATGCCGCGAGGTAGATGTATCGACGCATGTTCTTGTCCTTCCTGATTGAGTGGACCATGGGCGTACAGTGTTCTGAGCTGGCTTATCCGGGTTCGATTGTCGCACCATCGAGAAGGCGGCTCAAAGCAGGGCAACACCTGAGTACGCCCCGAACAAGGCATGCGAAAGGGGGCCCCGAGTTGAGGACGACGTCGGCGGGCGAGCGTTGACATGTAACACGTTGCGATCAGGAGAGCTCGTTGCCTCGAAGTCGGGCGGCCTCTCGCGCCGGCAATAACGGGCGATGCATCAGGCATCAACTTGCCCCAAACAGTCTTCATCCGGCTTCAATTCATCAATGAACGCCCAATCAACTTGCTCTAGAATCAACACTGCTTTACCGTTATCGGTCTGACGCGATTCGGTGGCGGAAGAGACTCAGATTGAATGCATCACCGCACAGGCCAGTGCGATGTGTCATGCTCAGTTCTTCGTCGGCAGAGAGGCCGTGCGAGGCTGTCAATAACCAATAATCGAGCTTTTGTGAAAAAGCCGCTGACCTATGCAAAGCAACTATAACTTCTGGTTGGTCGCCATTTCCCTTATCGTCGCGACGCTTGCCTCCTTCACGGCAATCGATCTCGCAGACCGGCTTTCCATACTGGCTTACGCTCGTGCCCGGCATCTATGGCTGGCCGCGGGCGCGTTGGCGATGGGCGTCGGCATCTGGTCCATGCACTTCATCGGGATGCTCTCGTTCTCTCTGAGCATCCCGATTGGCTACGATGTCACCCTGACTTGCTACTCGCTCGTTATCGCCGTACTCGTCTCCTGGTTTGCGTTGCATATCGTCACGCGGCAACGTCTGAGGCTGCCCCATGTTTTCGCGGGTGGGGTCCTGATGGGTTTGGGTATCGCCGGCATGCATTACATGGGGATGGCCGCGATGCTGATGAACCCCGCGATTCGCTACGAGCCAGGTATCTTTGCTGCGTCAATTCTCATTGCCATCGCAGCTTCCACCGCGGCACTGTGGGTTGCGAACACACTCCGTGGCGCGGATCAGAAACATGTGATGCGCAAGCGCATTGGTGCGGCTTGTGTCATGGGCATTGCCATCGCAGGTATGCACTACACCGGCATGGTCGCGGCGAATTTCCCCGTTGGATCGGTTTGCGGCGCAGCGAACGGCGTCAAGCCTCAATGGCTCGCCGCCGCCGTCATTCCGTTTGCGTTCGTGATTCTCATCGCGACGCTGCTTCTCTCACGCCTCGATGCCAGAGCCGCGTTTCTCGCCAATTCGGTCGCCCGGCTCAATGACCAGATCGATCGTATGCGAGGTCCGCTGCAGTGAGCGGTTGGCCAGCCTGCCTGCCCGGCTGGCTGGTATCACGGCCTGCTACTCACGCCGGTGTCGTCAGTCAGGGATCTCAGGCTCGACCAACTTTGCCAACTGAAACAGCGACTCCTGCCAGCCGAGGTAGCACATCTCCACGGGAATGACCTCGGGGATGCCCTCTTGCACAATGGTGAGTTCTGTACCGCACGACACCTGCCGCAATGAAATGGTCGCGTGCATCTGGCCGGGCAGATTCGGGTTATCGAATCGGTCCGAGTAGCGGATCTTCTCGAACGGCACCAGTTCGATGTACTCACCACCGAACGAGTGGATATTGCCCGTGCCGAAGTTACGGAAGGACATCTTATAAGTGCCACCCACGCGGGCATCCATGTGGTGGACCTGACAGGTGAACCCGTAGGGGGGAAGCCACTTCGCTATCGCATCGGGTTCGAGGAAGGCTCGATAGATACGTTCGGAGGTAGCGCGCAAGACGCGTTGGAGATGGACGGTTCCGGTAGCCATGGTGTGCTCGCTTTTCACTGGAGAAGTTGAACATACCCCTACGACGATTCGGCGATGCCGATATCGACATCGGTTGAGATCAGGAAAAACCCGTAGGCGCCGATTCGCCGCGCTTAGACCGGGGAACGGGCTCCAGCGAATAAACATTCGTATCCGAAAGTCATATACTGGCTTGGTCTGCCTGCTGTCTATCGCACAGCTATGGTATGCGTTCGCATAACTATTCGAACGGTATTAGTGCACTCAGTGCGGGAAGACTAACGGCGTTGTGCCCGCCTCGGATCGAACGCCAGCGGCTGAGCCGTCTGCTTGCGCACGTTCTTCTGGCCAGGCGGGCGACGTGAAATCAAGTGGACCGAGCTTCACTTCAATTGTCTGTTTGGACAAAGCCATGCTGACGATCGACGACATCCGGGCGATTCCACTGTTTTCAACACTCCCGGACGACGAACTGGAACATCTCGCGAACACGTGTGCAGACCTGCATCTGTGCGCGGGTGAGTTCGCGGTCCATGAAGGTGGCGAGCGCGCACTGTACGCCGTTGTGTCCGGCAAGATGGAAGTCATCAAGACGTTCGACGGTGTCGAGCGCACGCTGGGCTGGCGTCTGCCCGGAACCATCTTTGGCGAAGTGCCGCTCGCGCTGAGTTCGCCGTTTCCTGGCGCCTATCGGGCCGCGGAACCGTCGCGTGTCATGCGCGTGGACGCCCAGCGTTACTACGTACTTGCTGCGGCATCGCCAGACATTGCGTTCAGGATGGGCGCCCTTGCGCGCGAGCGTATTGGCGGACTGCAGGGCCTCTCCGCCGAGCCGCCCAAGACCCGCGTGACCATGATTGGAAGTCGCTGGGACACCGCGTGTACCGCGTTGCGCCAGTTCCTCGCCCGCAACCAGATCAGCTACGACTGGATGACACCGGATGCGCCCGAAGTGACGGCGCGCTGGCCTGGGACTTGTCCGCCGGAGCAGGATTGCCCGGCCTTGCGACTGGTCGACGGGACGGTGCTGAGCCGACCCACGACACGAGAGCTTGCGGAGTTGCTGGGTCTGCAGACACAGCCTCGCCTTGCCGAATACGACACGATGATCATTGGTGGCGGGCCGGCCGGTCTCGCTGCGGCAGTGTACGGTGCGTCGGAAGGCTTGCGTACTGTGGTGCTGGAGCGCGAAGCGCCAGGCGGGCAGGCCGGGACCTCCTCGCGCATTGAGAATTACCTCGGCTTTCCCAACGGCGTGTCGGGCGACGAACTGGCGAGCCGTGCACTGCAGCAGGCGAGGCGGCTAGGTGCAGAGATTCTGGTGACACGGTCTGTCGATCGAATCGATGTCGCCGGCCGTAGCGTTCACCTCGACGGAGGTGAGGTCATCCGGGCGCGAACGATCATTCTCGCGACGGGTGTCACGTGGCGCCGCCTCGCGATCGACGGCTTCGACCGGTTTATCGGTAAAGGCATTTACTACGGCGCGTCACGCAGCGAAGCGAACGCTACTCACGGCCTCGACGTCTATCTGATCGGTGGTGGAAACTCGGCCGGCCAGGCAGCGTTGTACTTTGCCAATCATGCGCGCATGGTTACGCTTGTCCTGCGGGGCGATTCGCTGGAGAAGAGTATGTCTCGCTATCTCGTCGAGCAGCTTCGTGGGAAGTCAAACGTAGAAGTGCAACTGCGATCGGAAGTAGTCGGTGCGCACGGCGATCCCCATCTGACAGCGATCGACGTACGTGATGGGTTGAGCGCAGAGGTGCGTCGACACGACTGTGGTGCATTGTTCGTGTTCATTGGCGCCGATGCAGAGACGGAGTGGTTGCCGGAGGAAATCGCACGCGATGTGCGCGGATATGTTCTCACCGGCGACGACGTCGTCAAGGCGGGACGCTGGTCCCATAGCCGGGATCCCTACCTCCTCGAATCGAGCGTTCCTGGCGTGTTTGCCTGTGGAGATGTGAGATTGAGCCCGGTGAAGCGCGTCGCTTCAGCGGTCGGCGAAGGCAGTATGGCGATCGCGTTTGCTCACAAATATTTGCAGCACGACGCGAGTTAGCATTGGGTACTACGCCCAAACGCAATCCCCAGGCATGCGCATCCAGATGACCCGGGCCTTTGCAATCCGGGGTGCCATCTGATTTCGTTCGCCATCGTTTCTCTCCAGTCGGGGCCCCACGTCCTTATGTCGAGAATGACCACCCATGCGATGAGCCGTCGGCACCTGCTGACGCTGATCGGCAAGAACCTCGGCGCGGCCGCCATGATGCAAGGTATGAGCACGTTGGGGTTCGCTGCTGCCTCGACCTATGCCGGACCGATCAGACTCGATGGCGCGCCCAAAGGAACGCGAATTCTCGTGCTCGGCGCGGGCATGGCCGGCCTCGTCGCGGCCCTTGAGTTGAGGAACGCGGGCTACCACGTGCAGGTGCTCGAGTACAACGACCGCGCGGGTGGCCGGGCCTGGACTGTCAGGGGCGGCGATCGTTATACAGAACTCGGCGGTGCCACCCAGTACTGCGATTTCGCTGACGGGCTTTATCTGAACCCAGGGCCGTGGCGCATTCCGTATCACCACCAGGGCGTACTCGACTATGCCAAGCGCCTGAGGGTGCCGCTCGAGCCGTTCATCCAGGTCAATTACAACGCCTACCTGCATTCGACGGAGGCTTTCGATGGCAAGCCGCAACGATTCCGGGCGGTGCAGACCGACTATCAAGGCTATATCGCCGAACTGCTTTCCAAGGCAATCCGCAAGGACGCACTCAATGATGCGTTGTCAGTCGACGATGCGCATCTGCTACTCGAATCCCTGCGCCAATGGGGTGCGCTCGGTCGGGATGGTCACTACCAGGCGGGCGGGCGAAGCAGTGAACGCCGCGGATTCGCGACCGCGCATGGCGGTGGGCTGATGCCCGCCGCCGTACCGTCGGATCTGCTCCCGCGCGACCCCTTGCTTGCATCGCGTTTGTGGCAATGGCTCTCGTCTGGAAACGAGCAGGACTTCCAGAGCACCATTTTTCAGCCCGTCGGCGGAATGGACAGGATTGCCCATGCGCTTTATTCGCAGATCGCGAGCGCCGTGGTGTTCAACGCCAGAGTCACGGCCATCTTGCAGGACGAGCAGGGCGTCACAGTGCGCTACACCGATACGACCACCCGAACCGAACGGAACGCACACGCGGATTGGCTGGTGTGCACCATCCCGCTCTCGATTCTGAGTGAGATCGACATTGCGGTTGGCCCGGCCATGCGTGCCGCGATCGATGCGGTGCCCTACGAGACATCGGTGAAAATCGGCTTGCAATTCGGCCGGCGATTCTGGGAAGAAGATGAGCAGATCTACGGCGGCATCACGCATACTGACCTGCCGATCTCGACGATCGGCTATCCGGCAACAGGGTACGGATCGACCGGTCCTGCGGTGCTGCTCGGCGCCTACATGTGGGGGCCCGCCAGCTATGAGATGGGTGCGCTGCCCCCTGCGGAACGGATCGCGGTGGCACTGAGCCAGGGCAGCCAGATTCATCCTCAATACGCGAGCGAGTACCAGAACGGCTTCGCGATGAGCTGGAGCCGGTCGCCGTTCACGAATGGCTGCTTCGCGGCCTGGACGGATGCGTTGAGAAAAGCGCATTACGAGAATCTCTGTCAGATCGACGGACGGATCATCCTTGCCGGAGAGCACGCTTCCCATATCCCGGCATGGCAGGAAGGCGCTGTGCTGTCGTCGCTGGATGCGATCACCCGGTTGCATCGGAGAATCGTCAATGGATAGGCCGCCGCTGATCCTCAGCATGATGCTGATGGCCTGGCTGTTGGGAGCCGCGACGGTGGTATCGGCTCAGGCCGTGGCACAGGACGAATCACGCACCTTCACGATTTCGCCGGGCTACCGCTTCACCGAAACAGGCGGCGAAGCGCTTTACAACGCTACCTGCGCGGGATGCCATATGCCGGATGGAAAAGGTGCACAGGGCGCGGGTCACTATCCGGCGCTCGCTGACAACCCGGCAGTCGAAGCAGCACCCTACGTCATCGTCAACGTACTGCACGGCCGAAAGGGGATGCCATCCTTTGGCGACGAGATGAATGACGATCAGGTCGCTGCTGTCGTCAACTACACGAGAACCCATTTCGGCAATCGATTTGCCGGAGATGTCACGCCGAGCCAGGTTAGAAGTCTGCGCTGAGTTCACGTGGCATGGCTGTCGATGCGTGGCCTCTTTCAAGGTATAACGGTCCGCGGTGACCGCATCTCAGTCGAACACATCTATCCGCAGATGCCGACGCCCGACATCACCGAAAAGAAAGTCAAATGACATGAAGGGGGAGAGTTGGATCTGAAACGATGCGCACTCGTGCTCACGCTTGGCGCATGCTTCGCTCCGATGGATACACGCCGAATTGTCGATAAATCAGGTATTCCCAAATCCGCGCAATTCGGTAATCTGCGAGGTTTCAGTGAACGAAAGAGCCTCGCTGCCTGAATGCAACCATTCGGATCCTCCATGACTGAGCCTCGTCTGACATTCCTTGACCAGAATGAATGGGAAAACTGGTTGACGCAAAACGGCGGTACCTCGACCGGGATATGGCTGCGCCTTGCCAAAAAGGGCGCGGGGCAGCCAACCTTGACTTACGAACAGGCGCTGGAAAGTGCCCTTTGTCATGGCTGGATCGACGGTCAAAAACAGACTGAAAGTGAAGAATACTGGTTGCAACGCTTCACTCGACGCTCCGCAAAAAGTATCTGGTCCAGGCTCAACAAAGACCGGGCCGAAGCGCTGATCGCCGCAGGCAGAATGCTTCCTTCGGGCATGCGAGAAGTCGAGAAAGCCAAAGGGGACGGCCGCTGGGAGGCTGCCTATACGTCGGCCAGCAACTCGGTCGTGCCGGACGACCTGCAGGCCGCACTGGCTGCCAATCCCAAGGCCAGCGCGTTCTTTGCGACGCTGAATGGCCGAAACCGCTACGCCATCCTGTTTCGGATACAGAATGCCAAAAAGCCTGAAACACGGGTGCGCAAGATCGAGGAGTTCATCGGCATGCTGAATCGCGGCGAAACGATTCATCCCTAGACCAGGAAGTTCGACAGCCGATGAAAGTCGCCGGACGATGCTGCGCTCAAGGCGGGCAACCCGCAGCGCTCTCCAGGGCTCAGCGCTGGCGAGCGTCGATCAATGCTGGCTTACGGTTTATTTATTTCTTTGGCCGCTATTGGCGCGTGAGCGGCCGTTACGAAAGTTTGGACGATCCAGGCCATGTCCAAACGGCTTCTGTACCCAACAAACCGGCCTTTCCAATGATGCTATCAACTAGGCGGATCCACCCGCATTCCTGGGCTTGCCGAACCAGCGCGCTAAGGCCTCGGCAATCTCTTCTTCGTGAGGGGCGGCTTCAGTTGCCCATGCGACGAACCCATCGGGACGCAGTAGTACAGCGCGCAATCCCAGCCCTTCCTTGACGTCGCTCGCCACATAGGTGACCTGTTCTCGCCAACGGCTCACAAGTGCCCGAAGCGATGCGCTCGGGTCGAACTCCAACAGTAGGCCTTTTCCTTCGCGCAGAAGGCTGCCCACCTTCGTTCCGTTGACCAGTTCGAAATCAGGCGTACTGCGGCCTATCAGAGGGTGAGTGGTGCCAAGGGTGTAGCGGAGCGAAACCCCCCACACGCGCTCCGCAAAGTAGGTCGCGCCATCGCGAGTCTCGATGAGATCACGGATGACGGCTGCAAGCGCGCGCGTGCTTTGGGTGGGGCGCATGAGTGCTACCTGTGCGCGCGACCAGTCGAGAACCTCTTCTCCTACCGGATGCCGTTCCCGCTGATAGCTGTCGAGCAAATCGGCCGGTGCGTCGCCACGAATCGTGGATGCGAGCTTCCAACCCAGGTTCATCGCGTCTCCCAGACCCAGATTAAGCCCTTGACCGCCCAGGGGAGAGTGGATGTGTGCGGCATCGCCCGCGAGTAGCACGCGTCCTTTGCGATAGGTTGTCGCCTGAAAAGCTCGATCCGTCCAGGTCGTAGCGAGCACAAGTTTCGTCAGCGTAATATCTTTGCCAGACACGCGACGCAGGACCGCTTGCACATGCTCTAGCGTAACTGGCTGGATTCGATGAAAGGCACCGCCGTCGAAATCAACCATCGCGATTGTGCCGGGCCGCGCATAGGTGTACATGCCAGTGGGCGTGTAATGCCGGCCGGGGAGGAGCGCCTCCGGGTCGGCCATTTCGACTGCGACCGAATAGCCCGTGAACTCGGGATCGGTGCCAACGAAATCAAAGGCGCCTGCTTTCCGAATTGCACTGCGGCCCCCATCGCAGCCGACAAGCCAGCGTCCGCGAAAAGTCTCCGCGCTGGCGTGAACGGTCACACCCTCGTTTGATGTCTGAAATTCGCCGGTACTGACGCCACGCCGGATTTTGGCTCCCATCGCACACGCTCGGCGCGCCAGCACGGTTTCGAGTGTCTCGAGTGCGACTGCCATGCTGGTGTCGGCTGGGCCTGGCAGGCGAAATGGCCACTTCGAGCTTTCGATGTCGTCGTGATAGAACTGAATGCCTGCGAAGTGGCCGGCAGGCCGACGCGGCTGTTGCATCCAGTGCGCGGCCGTAGCAGTCTTGCCGGCGGCATCGTTCGCACGCTGCGCCGCGATAACTTCGTCTAGCAATCCGCGACGATAAAAGGCTTCAAGTGTGGGCGCCGACAGGCCGCGCATCCCAAATGGAAGGCGCTTCAGCGGAGAGTGTGGGTCTCTGGCTTGTTCAAGCACCAGGACCGAGAGGTCAAACAGGCGCAGCTCGCAGGCGAGAAACAGGCCGACCGGACCGGCTCCAGCAATGACGACGTCGTAAATATCTTGATGATGCTCGTGCATGAACTACTCCTTGTCGATGTTCGACCGGAGCGTTCCTCAATCGAGAGAACCACACAGACGAACGTTTAGACGCTTGAACAGCGCCAAATATTCGTCGTGGGGATCTCGTGCGCGAGGCCAAAGACCAGAGCTTTCGTTACCGAAAGGACTTGGGCTTACCAAACCAAGTCTGCCTTTTCCGACGCGGTTTTATAACATGGTAGCGAAGCGGCGGCAACAACTGCGGCGCTCGAAGCCGTGCGATCGCGCTTCTGATCAATCAGTTCACCGTGAGCGAAGCGTGTGATGCCGGGCTGGATTTAACGTCGCTGACCGTTACGTCCAGTTAGCAGCCCCTTGAGGGTGCGACCGCACGACTCGCTAAAAATCTCATCGCTGGCTGCGATAGGGGCGAGCGCAGGAATGTTGACCCGCTCGCCTGCGGCGATCGGCTGTAGTGCGAACAATCCCATGCCATTGGCCGCTGCCGCTGCCGAAAGCGCCGACCCGATTAATTTTGGCGCTTACCAACGCGGCATCGCAAGCACTCCTTCGTGCGGCCGCTGCCAGCTAAAGCACGAACTGAACAACCGGGAATGACCCGGACGGAAATCGTATTCACACGAGGCGGCTTTTGTTTGGCGGCGGATGTAAACGCTAGAATCGCGGTTCGCCAGACCCATGGTAGGAGTCTGGAACCAATGCTGAACTGGGAAGTAGTGGGGAATATGGTATGGAGAAAGGTAGGTTTATTACAATCGCTTTCACCGTCGTCGCGGCGTCCTTAGCTGGTTGCGCGAGCGTGGCGGAAAAAAACGCGGACCAGTGCGAACATATGATGCAAAGCAAAGCAGAACCCGCGCTCGTTTCGGTGAGCGAAAAGCAGCCGTCGCCAGACGGCCGCACCGTGCTCGTAACAGGCGTGGTCGAAGACCAGCGCTTAAATACTGTCGTACCTGCAAAAGTGGAATGCCGGTTCGACGGCAAGTCGCTTGCAGCCTTCCATTGGCTAGCTCCCGCCACGTTGGCGGATGCAGATGACACGCGTGCCAACGCCCGAAACTTGGCGCATTAGACAAAGCGAAGGTGCAACGACTTGTGGCACTGGCACCAATACTAAATTAATCGCCCCCCAGTTTCTGCACGTTCTCCGTCACGCGCAATGGCCGGGTGCCGCGCGTCGACCAATATGAGATCTCTCATCGAGACTGCCGCGCCACAGTCCGGCGCGCGCTGCTGACGAACGGCGCAACCCGCGCGGTCGGCCTGGCAGGGGAGCACACGTTTCGAGCTCCAAGCACCAGCGGTGAGTTGGTTCTCATGTCTGGCGCTTTATTCCTGTAGGGGGCTAATCAGGTTGCGATTCTCCCTAACAATTCGCAGCGCATGCTTCGTTGAACCTGATTGTGTCATCCAGCCTTTCGCGCTTGAGGATGCGGTCCTTTGTCAACCCTTCTCTTTGCTTTCTCTTTTCTTTCACTCGGCAATCGCCACCATAAAACGGCGCTCGGCAGCGCTCGGCCAACTGGTTACTTCCCCCCTTGCACTCATGACCAGCTCGCCCGCGGAGATCGGCTGCAGTGCGAACAGTCCCATGCCATGGACCGGTGAACGGCGTGCCGTGACGTGTCGCAATCGCGTGATGTCGTTTCCTTCGGGTGCGTCAGTCAATTAGGGTAGTTGATTTGCAATCCGAAGCACGCGTCACGATCACCAGTCGCGCAACCAGCAGAAACCGATGTTCGACCCAAAGCGGCGGCCGGCGCGGTTGACCCGGAGCCTATGCCTTCCTCTTCCGAACGATCAGACGCGCTATCCGCTTCATCGAGGATGCGCTGATGACGTCCTGCTCGAAGAGCACATCGCACTGTTCGCTCGCAGGCAGGATGACAAGCTGTCGATCAAATGAGGAGTAGAGTCGCCCAGCCTTATCGCGTAGCGACTCATGCTCCGTGACTCGCCAACTGACGTAGAGTGTCCCTCCCGGACGCAGCAATGCGATCAGCGAGGCCATCGCCTCGCTGATCCTTGCCGGTTCAAGATGCATGATCACGGTCTCACACAGCACGTTCTGGTAGGCACCTCGCTCAGGCCCATCAAGTTCTGGCAGGGTTCCCTGCTGAAAACTGATGGCTGGATAAGCCGCTCGCGCCTCATCCAGCAATCCCTCGGAAGCGTCAACGCCGATAGCCTGGAAGCCGTTTTCAGCCAGCCACGCGGTATCACGGCCTGCACCGCATCCAATGTCCGCGGTAAGTCCTGGTGCAAAGTATCGACCCAATAACGCGTACATGTCGCTGGGCGCATCCTGTTCGAGCCATTCACGGGCATAGGATCCGGCCTGCGTGTTGTAGGCCGCTAATGTTTCCGAATCCATTCAGACACTCCGGTTTGAAGGGGGGGCGACAAACAAATGATCCGTATAGGATCCCAAGTGTAAGACCCGTGAAGGATGAAATACGTCTGCGATGATTATCGCAGGTCGTCAGTCTATCAACGCGTATTGCTCGAGAGGTCTTCCGCCGCGTGTGACCGCTATGCAGACGGAGGAGGGATCTTGAACAGAGGATGCGCGCGCGCCAAGCTTCAGCGCCTGTCGTGCCGTGCCGAAGAAGCACGCGCTGCAGCCCGAATCTGAGCCAGCAGGGCTTCGCCCGTCCACGAGGGCCGCACGTCGCTCCGCTCGGCTTCCCGCACAAGCTCGCATAGCCGTTCGTTCACCGGCGCGGTTCGACCGAGACCTTGTGCGAGGCGCACGACTTCGCCGTTGATCCAGTTGATTTCCGTCGCGCGTCCGGCAGCCAGATCGTCGGACATCGACGAGCGCGCGAGTGGATCGATCGTCAGCATCGTGCGGCCCAGCCGCTCGAAGATCGCATCAGGTACGCCGAGAACGCGCGGTACCCAGGTGGCCGGAAGCGGCGTCACTTTGGCCGGCCGTATATTGGCCTGCTTCAGAAGCGCGAGCGCTTCCTTCTGCGCCATGGCGAGGCACAGGCGATAGGCACGTTGCGAGAGTTCCTCCTTCAAAGGGCGGTTCGCTAGCGCGTTGATTGCATTGTTGAGATTGAGCAGCAGCTTCGCCCATTGCACCGGCAACAGGTCGGCGTGCTGGATGAGCGGCAGCCCTGCTTTTCTGAACTCGTCGACGAACGGCTGCATGGCCGGCGCGTGCCTGATCTCCAACTCGCCGCCTGAGCCTTGATGAAATGCGCCAGGACCGCGTTCGACGACATTGAATGGCACCATCCCCTCCAGCACCGTGTGCTGTGGAAGGGCGGCGCGCAGAACGTCCGCATTGCCAATGCCATTCTGCAAGCTCACGACGATCGTACCGGGGCGCAGCACGTTCGCCAGTTCGGCGGCGGCCGTGGCGGTCGCGGCAGACTTGACGGTGACGAGTACGAGATCGGCTGCGGCGGCACTGGCCGCGTCCGTCGATACGTCGATCCGTTCCGACGGCGCATGCCAGCGGCTATCGTCGTGCCGCGACAGCGTGATGCCATGGTTGCGCAACTGGTCGGCCACGCGCGCGCGCCCAATGAAACTGACGTCGCTGCCCCCGGCAAGAAGTCGTCCGCCGACATAGCAACCAATTGAGCCGGCGCCGTAGATAAAGATTTTTGCCATACAGGTTCTCATGTGACCTACCCAATACGCACCCGCGCTGCGTTGAATCAGCAAACGCGGCCCATGACGCTCACGCCGTTCGCCCAGCACATGCGACCGTGCGTGTCGTGCGCGGTGCCCGGTGCGAACGGGCAGTGTTAGTCAGCGTAGCCGGGGTTGCGGCGGTCGAGTCGACGGAGCAGCCCGGGCCATACCAACGCCCCAGGAGACATCCCCCTCGTCGCCATCCGGATCTGCTCCTTGATGCCGCCGAGAATCGGCTGCCCGATGGGCGTCAGTTTTCCGCCGCCGGCCTGGGCACGCACCTGAATCATGCAGGACACTTCGAAGAAGTACATCGCGACGAATGCGTCCGCCGGCGCAGCGCCGACCGTCAGGAGGCCATGGTTGCGCAGCATCAGGTAAGTGTTGCTGCCGAGGTCTTGCACGAGGCGAGGTTTCTCGGCTTCATTGAGTGCGATGCCCTCGTAGTCGTGATAACCGAGCGAGGCCAGCACGCCGAGTGACTGCTGCGAGAGCGGCAGCAGGCCTTCTTCCTGCGCGGACACGGCCACGCCGTTGACCGAATGAGTGTGCATCACGCAATGGGCGTCTTCGCGTGCCGCATGCACGGCGCTATGGATCGTGAAGCCGGCCGGATTGACGTCATAGGGCGAGTCGGAAACCTTGCGGCCGTCGAGATCGATCTTGACCAGCGACGACGCGGTGATCTCGTCGAACATCATGCCGTACGGGTTGATCAGGAAATGGTGCTCCGGACCGGGCACGCGTGCCGAGATGTGGGTAAACACCAGGTCATCCCACCCAAACAGCGCGGTGAGGCGGTAGGCCGCCGCGAGATTGACTCGTGCGTCCCATTCGGCAGGCGATACGTCGTTCTTCAGACTGACATCAGATGAGGCCACGTCGACACTCCTTATTCGATGATTCAAGCAATGGAATAACCTGGGGCAACGCCCTGCGAATCGCGCATTCGGTCCCGGCGGCGCAGCGGGTGCGCAACGGGCCAAAGTCATTGCGTCGTCAGGTGCGAGTCCACATGATGTTCGCAAACCCGCCTAAAATCTGTCCGATACCCGACAGGTCGACGCGCCAATGGAATCCAGCCTGCACCGCTACCGGTCACAACTCGAAACGACTCCGTGGTTTAAAGGCCTGCCTGTCGAGTTGCAGGACTATCTGATCAGCCATGCCAATCTGCTCACGCTGGAAAAGGGGCAACCCCTGTATCGGCGTGGCGACCCGTCGTATGGACTGTACGCCATACTGGGCGGCGCACTGGCTATCGGCACAGTCGGGGTGGATGGGAAAGAGGCGTTGCTCGCGGTGCTCGGACCGACTGCATGGTTGGGGGAAATCTCGCTGTTCGACGGGCTGCCCCGTCCGAACGACGCCACTGCAATCAGCAGGACGCTTTTGCTGCACGTACCCGCGCCTGCGCTGCAAAGCCTGCTCGATTCCACCCCTCGCTATTGGCGCGATTTTGCGTTGTTGATGGCACAAAGACTTCGGGTTTCGTTCGAGAACACCGAAGCGATGGCGCTGTTGCCCGCGGCGCAGCGCCTGGCGAGTCGCTTGCTGGTGATCGCCGGGGGGTATGGCGGCCTTAACGCCGCGCAGACCAGGATCATGCTTTCACAAGACAGTCTCGCTTCCATGGTGTCCTTGTCGCGGCAGACCACGAATCAGTTGCTCAAGAATCTCGAAAGCCAACGCATCTTGAGTCTGAAATTCGGGGAAATCGTCATTCTGGATTTCGACCGGCTGCGCGCGGCTAGTCTTGGCGACTCGAATTCGTGAGTGTGCAGTGTGGTGCATTTGCGTACGCGACAATACAGGGCAGGGTGGACAGCAAACCTACTCCATGCGTCTGTTCGGACCTGGACGAGTAGTCTGGATTGACTCCGTCATACTATGCATTTTTGGCTTCGGACCACGAGCGGCCAGAAAATATACGAGGTTCATGAGATGGACGATGCACCCAAGCACGATGTTCGTGCCCAGATCCGGCCGCGCCATGCGATTGCCGAGTTTTCCAGGATTCTCTGGCATCTGCGAAGCATTCTGGCTAGCCTGCTGATTCTTTTCCTAATTCTTTCGGTCACGATGTATTACGTCGGTGGTGCCGTCAATGCAACCACACGGGCGCACTCATCGTTTGGCGAAACTTTCTACTTTTGTGCGATCACCGCGCTGACCATCGGTTACGGCGACGTGGTCCCGATCACGGCGCTTGGGCGAATCGTCGCGGTATTGCTTGGGATGCTCGGTCTGTTGACCACGGGTGTCGTCACCGGTTGCGCGGTTTACGGTATCCAGATGGCTGCGCAGCGGGCTGGCTTCCACACCGGTGGGCGCGGATGACGGCGGGTGTCCAGCCAGGTTGACCGTCGTGTCCGTTGACACGGCTATCGACAACGTGACATCATATTTTTATACGGCGTTCAATTTTGAACGAAGTTTAAAAAGCGAATGTCATGCCCGTTCCCGATTCCTCCGGCCGTCGCGCGCGAAAGCACTCGCAGACACAGGGTCTGCTTGCCGAAACGGCGATACGTCTGTTTGAAACTCACGGCTACGACGCGGTGACGATGGAGCAGATCGCGGCAAACGCAGATGTCGCGAAGGGAACGCTTTACAACCATTTCGCCACCAAAGAAGCGGTGCTGGCGCACTGGATTCACGCGCAGCTTGAGGCGGATCTGATCCGTCTGCAACCGCGTGTCGCACGTCAGACCGGCTTCGTCCCGGCGCTCTCCATGCTGCTGGGCGCGTCGGCGGCCTGGTGCGAAAAACATCGCGCCCTGCTCGTGCCGTACATCCGGTTTCGCTTTCTGAGTCTCGAGGTGTCGGAGCGCGATGAAGATGCTCCGAAGCGCGATATGGCGGACGGCTTTGCGCTGCTGATTGCCAAAGGGCAGGCCTCTGGCGAGTTGCGTGACGACCTCGCCGCAACCCATCTGGCGACGCTTTTTCATCATCTTTACCTCGGGGCGCTCATGCGGTGGCTGACCGTGCCGGGGCTCAGGTTGAAACAGGAGTTCGCGGTAGTCATCGAGCTGTTCGTGAATGGCGCTCGCAGTACTGTTCCTCCGTCCATCAGGAGCCGTCGCAAACCATGAGA
This sequence comes from Paraburkholderia sediminicola, assembly GCF_046027825.1. Taxonomy (GTDB): domain Bacteria; phylum Pseudomonadota; class Gammaproteobacteria; order Burkholderiales; family Burkholderiaceae; genus Paraburkholderia; species Paraburkholderia sediminicola_D. The sequence goes on along the minus strand of NZ_JAQQDU010000002.1, from coordinate 188,294 downwards.
TTCGTCGTCGTCACTTACGGTACCGAAGGTGATACCCGTCCGCTGGCCGCTTTGTGCGCGGCCTTGATCAGTGCCGGTCATGAAGCCCGGTTGCTCGCCGACCCTGCAACGCTTGGTTCCGCGAAAACATTGGGTGTTCCCGTGACTGCCCTTGCCGGCGATATCAAGGCGACGCTGCAGCCCGCGCTGACGAGCGCCGGTGCCGTCGCAGGAAGGAGCCGCTTCAAAGGCACCGCGAATGCGCTTGCGGGTATTGCGAACCGCAACGCTGAGCACTGGCTCCGCGAAACAGTCAGGGCGGGGGAGGGATGCGATGCCGTTATCGTCTCGGGTCTCGCGGCGTTCGTTGGATTATCGGCGGCTGAATACCTTGGCGTAACGGCCGTCGGCACAGGACTCATCCCCATCACACCGACGGCGGCGTTTGCCTCGCCGTTCTTCCCGCCCTCGCGCGTCCCATCATTCCTGAATCGCGTCAGTCATGAATTCGTCAACGGATTTCTTTGGCGCGCGTTTCGCAAGCGCATCAATGCGGCGCGGGACACTGTTTGCGGCCTTTCTCCGCGGCGCGATCTCTGGACCGATCATCCGATGCTCTATGGCATCTCTCCGAGCCTTCTGCCTCGTCCTGAGGACTGGCCTTCTAACGCGCACATGTGTGGGCAATGGATCGCGCCATCGGCCGGCTGGTCCCCGCCGCAGCATCTGACGGACTTTCTTGCGGAGGGTGAGGCACCGATCTGCGTTGGCTTTGGCAGCATGACGTCTTTCGATACGCAGAAGGCGCTACAGGAAGTGATCACTGCGGCGGGCGGTCGGAGGGTGTTGTTCCATCCCGGATGGAGCGGGGCCGATACTTCAATGCTGCCCGCAAACTTTCATGTGATCGGCGATATGCCTCACGAATGGCTTTTCCCGAGAACGTCCATGGTCATCCATCACGGCGGTTCGGGTACCAGTCACTCGGCGGCGCGGGCTGGCGTTCCCTCCGTTGTGGTTCCTTTTGCCGGGGATCAGTTCTTTTGGGCGGACCGGCTCCGGCGCGCTGGTGTTGCTCCCGGCCCTGTGGACGGAAAGAACCTGCGGGCATCCTCGCTTTCACGCGCAATTGAATTCGCGGAGCGAGCAGAGGTGCGTTCCCGCGCTCGAGCGCTCGGCATACAGATGCAGGCCGAAAACGGTCTGGCCCGGGCCGTCTCCTCTATCGAGGAGATCGTGGCGAGGGAACGGTCCTCACTGCCTGCTTAGTTTGCTACCGTCGGCTTGTCTGGCGTTTCGCAGCTAAACGCCGGTAGCTCAAGGCTGCGCGTCGCAGCCCTGAGCTGATCCGGCGGTGACCGGAAAGTCGTGCCCACTCACCCTTTGCGGAACAAGGGTGCGCCCCATGGCGCACCCGTCGTGCCACCGTCGACGACGATTTCCGCCGCTGTGATTCCCGAAGCATCGTCGGACGCGAGGAAAAGCGCGGCCCTGGCAACTTCCTCGGGCGTGGCGAGGCGAGCCAGCGGAACACGCGGTGCGAGCGCCTCTTCGGTCGCGTCGAGCGTCGCGCCGGCCCGTGCGCCACGCGTCCAGATCGGCGTGCGTGTGCCGCCTGGGATCACGGTGTTGACGCGAATGCCACGCTGCACGAGTTCGGACGCAAACACCTTTGCCATCGCAGTGACGCCAGCCTTCGTGGCGGAATAGGCGGCTGACCCAGGCGAGCCCAGTTCGCGCATCACGGACCCGTTCAATACGATCGAGCCGCCCGCGCTCATCAGCGGGAGGGCCGATTGAACCGTGAGAAAGACGCCGGTGAGATTGGTGCGAAGAATCGCCTCGAACGTAGCGGCGGTCGTGCCGCCAAGCGGTGTCGGCCCGGAGATCCCGGCGTTGGCGAACACGATGTCGAGCGACCCGAATGCTTGCTGGATCTGCTTGAACATCGACGCGATCGCGGTTTCATCGTCGAGATCTGCCTGGATGCCTAACGCGTTTTCGCCGAGCTCGGATACTGCCTGATCCAGTTTTGCGCGATCGCGGCCAGTGATCGCAACACGGGCGCCTTCAGCGATCAAAAGCTTCGCCGCGGCAAAGCCAATGCCGCTGTTGCCGCCGGTTACGAGCGCTGTCTTTCCAGTAAAACGCATGTCCTTCTCCTGTGTATTACGCCGTGAGATCACGTCGAGAGCCATGCGGGCTGACGGCGCGAAAACCTGGTGTTAAAGCCTGTTAGCAGTGCCAGATGGCCGCTGCATCCGAATCAGCATGTGTGCCGTCAACATCTCATTGTGTATGTTGAGCATCATGCAGAAATTCAGTATTATAGTCATCATGCAGATTGTCAAGGGTAGGGAGGCGAAAAATGGGTTATTCGCAGGCACAGAAGGCTGAGAGCAGGCAGCGCGTTCTGGAGACCGCGTCACGGCAGATTCGTGAACACGGCATCGAGGCGCTTGGCGTCGCCGACTGCATGCGCAGTGCGGGGCTCACGCATGGCGCGTTCTACGGCCATTTTTCGTCGCGTGATGCGTTGATCCTGGAAGCGCTCGACCACGCAGTCATCCAGGGCGAGAAGCGCATCGCGTCTCTCGCAACGGGGGCAGGAAAGCATGGGGAAACGCCTCTGCAGTCCATCGCCGAGGGTTTCCTCAGCGAGCGTCACGTGAAGAATCCCGGCAATGGATGTGCGCTGTGCGCACTCGCCGGGGAAGCACGCCATGCGAATCCGGACGTCAGGGAACAGCTCACAAAATACGTGCACAAACTGGCGTCACGCATCGCGCAGGCCGCATCCAGCGACAGCAAAATTCCGGCGCTGGGTATTGTCGCGACCATCGTGGGGGCCATTACGCTTGCGCGCGCAGTGGACGACGACAAACTGGCGAAATCGATTCTGTCCGAGTCGCTCGCACTGGTGATGAGCCAGGACGGCGGGGCGCAGTAGCCTTACCCTGGTGACGGCTGTTCCGCGCCGGCAACGCGCGGTAATGACGCTGACCCAGCCGTCCCCTGATCGCCTCTCTTCGATGTCAGTAACGCCGTCGCATCAATTCGCATCACGCACCCAGTTGCCCCCATGCGCCGCGGCCTGCGCAGCAGGCGAAGTGGCAAGATAAGCCAGCGCCTGTTCGGTAGAACCTTCGTGATGCGGCGTATAGCGCGGATTGAAATAGCGTAGCGCTGCCGCGATCATTTTCCAGAACGACGGCAGGCAGCGGCGGCGCGCTCCAGCGCGCCAGCCGAGGATAAAGCCTCGGTACGTGCCGGCGCCGGGATCGCGCTGATGCATGAAGCGCGCGCCGCGCGTGAGAAAGTACAGCAGAAGGATGACGGTCGACAGCATGTGGAAGCAGCGTTCGAAGTAGGTGCCGCCCATATGCCGGAAGATGTCGAAGGCGACGGTGCGATGCTCGACTTCTTCGGCGCCGTGCCAGCGCAGCAGGTCGAGCATCATTGGGTCGGCATGCGCGGCATCGAGCCCGTCGGCATTGAGCACCCAATTGCCGAGGTATCCGAAGAAGTGCTCCAGCGCGGCGATGACGCCAAGCTGCTGGCGCAGCCAGAAGCGCGTTTTACCGATCTTCAGCCCAAGCGGTTCCTCGCCGAGCAGTTTGCCGAACAGCCAGTCGAGTTTTTTGGTGAAGGGTTGCGTGTCGATGCCGTGGGCCTTGTAGTAGTGCGTAAGAACCCCGCCGTGCGAGCGCGAATGCACCGCTTCCTGCCTGAGGAACCCCTGTGCGTCATCATGCAACGCCGGGTCGGTGATGAGCGGTAGCGCCTTGTTGTAGACGCGGCAGAACCATAGTTCGCCGGCGGGGAACAGCAGGTTCAGCACATTGATGATGTGTGTGCTCGACGGGTCACCGGGAATCCACTGGATAGGCGTCTGGCTCCAGTCGAACTTCACATGGCGTGCCTTGATCTTGTATTGGGTGTGTTCTTCGGTCATGACGGTCTCCGGCGTCCGGTGGGTGATGTCAACGCTGATGTGCTGATGTCAACGCGGCACCATGCTGAGGCGGGCGAGCGCCCGGGCTAGCCAGGGCAGATGGCGCGAGATGAAACGCATGGAATGCGCCTCGATGCCGATGGCGACCACAGGCTTGTTGTGCAAGACCGCGTGGAGTGCTGCTTTCGCGACTGTTTCGGGTTGCAGGCCGCGCATCTGGTAAAGCCTGGTGGCTTTCTGGCGCATGCGTTCCTGGTCCTGGGCGCTGGTGCCGACATACTGGGTCGAGGCCATGATGCCGGTCTCGGCGAAGCCCGGGCAGATCGCGCTGACGCCGATACCGTGTTCCGCGAGTTCTCCGCGCATGCATTCGCTCAACATCAGCACGGCGGCCTTGGTGGTCGCGTAGGCGGGCAGGTCGCGCGAGGGCGCGAAGGCCGCGGCTGAGGCCGTGTTGACGATGTGGCCGCCATTGCCGCGCTTCACCATCTGCCGGGCGAACAGACGCGCACCGTGAATCACGCCCCATAGGTTGACGTGGAGAATCCGCTCCCAGTCCTGCGCCGAGGTGTCGAGCACACCGCCTGCCATGCCGATGCCGGCGTTGTTGACCACGATATCGGCGCCACCCAGTTCCATCCCGATCCAGTTTGCCAGCGCTTCCATTTGATCCGCGCTGCCCACGTCGACCTTGCGCGCGTAGGCCTGTTGGCCTAACAGTTTGACCAGCGTAGCCGTGCGGTCCGCGCTTGCCGCGTCGATATCGACCGCCATCACGGACGCGCCTTGCTTCGCGAACTCCAGTGCAATGCATCGTCCAATGCCACTGCCCGCGCCGGTCACGACCGCGAGCTTGCCGCTAAGTGGTTTGCGCGGGGTGCTCGTACGCGAGGCGTCCATACGCACGCGTTGCAGGGCATCCGGTTCGGTGCCGCCTTCAGTGTGATTGACGAGTTCACGCACCATCCGTGCCATCTGTTCGGCATGGGTGACGGGCACCCAATGCCGCGCGACCAGTTCGCGGCGCCAGTAGGTCGGCACCCAGCGCGACAGATCTTCGGACAGCGCCGGGCTGACGTATTTGTCCAGCGTCGGCACGATCACCTGAACCGGCGCGTGCGCGTAGCGCTTGCGCGGCGTGAACAGGCAGCGGATGAAGTTGGCGCGATACAGCGATACGCCGCGTACGCCGTCCTGCGTTTGTGTCGGACGAGGCGCGATCGTTGTCTTCTCCACTCGACGTAACACCCGCGGCCACGCGCGGCCGAGCCACACGCGCCAGGTCAGGCCGGGGAGCACCGGCAAGTGAAACATCAACACGTACCAGGACCGCACCAGTTGACCCAGGAGCTTGCCGATCGAGCGCGGCGTGGGGCGCAGCAGCCGTGCTCGCATCCAGTAAGCGACGTGGTCGAGACACGGGCCGGAGCATGAGGTGTACGAGGCAATGCGTCCGCGCAAGCGCTCTTCCGTGACGAATTCCCAGCCCTGGATCGAGCCCCAGTCGTGCGCGACCAGATGGACGGCGCGTTGGGGACTTACGGCGTCGATGACGGCGATAAAGTCGTCAGTGAGTTTGTCCAGCCGGTATGCCGACGTGCGTTTTGGCGCAGTGGATTGGCCCGCGCCGCGAACATCGTAGGCAACGACGTGGAAGTCGTTTGCCAGCAGCGCGGCCAGCGAGTCCCAGACTTCGCTGGTGTCCGGGTAACCGTGCACCAGCATCACGGTTGGCCGGGTGGGGTGGCCCCACGCCTTGGCGGCAAGCGTCACGTCGCCCGAGCGCACTGTGAAATCGACACGGTGCATGGTGGGCGGCGCCTCATAGAGCGTGGGCGGTACGGGTTCGGTCAAGAGCTGCATGTTTGCCTCCGTCATGCAGCGAATTGCGTCTGCCTGCGCTGCGCCCAGCGGCGCACATGCGGCAGATCGTCGTCGAGCCAGTAGGCGTCGTCATCGGTGATGACCAGCAGTTCTTCGAACTTGGCCCCTACGCCCTGAAAACCGAGATGCGGCTCGACGGCCCACAGGCCAGGCGTCGGCGCATGATCCGAGCGACGATCGATCGACCATAACGGCGACCAGCCTTCCTTCTTGCCTGCGCTCACCTGGTCGAGGACGAGATTGCGCGTGGCGTTCAGGCCGAAACGCGCCACGAAGCGCGGCTTGGTGGGGTTGTTCAGCTTCGCCACACGATGTGCAAGCACCTTGAACGGATAGGCCTTGTGGCGCGGCTCCACGCCCTGTTTTCTGCACAACTGGTCGACCGCGCGTGCGACGTCCGCAAGCGTGCGCCGTTGCTTCACCATGCTGACGATCAGCTCGCGGTGTTCGGCCAGGTCGTCCTTCAGTTGTTCGAGAATGGGATTCGTACCGAAGCAGGTGGCGTAGCCGACATCGGCGATCACACCGTTCAGCACCGGCGCCACGTCGAGAATGACCGGCATGTTTTCTTCCAGCCGGCGCGAGCTCGGAAAGAAAGCCAGATTGAAGCCGGCCATGTGCGACAGCCCGGAAAATCCCTCGAAGGCGGTACGATCGCCGAACCAGGCGAAGGGTTTGTGCAGCCAGTCATGCACGCCGTGATCCTGCAACCATTCGGTCAGCAGCCGGGCGGCGTCTTTTTCCGTCATGCCCGGCTGGAGCATCTCGCCGACGCGCTCGACGCACCGATAGGCCAGTTGCTGGACTTCGCGGAACTGCGCCAGTTCGTCCACGTTGACGTGTGGAATGGTCTTGTCACCCATACATGCCTCCCGAATATGCTGTCCGACGGTCGCACGGCCGCCTGTCATGATGACATCGATTATTGTTACATTGTTTGATGTAACGATTGGATGCTACACCATGCGAATTGCCCGTCCACTGGTTTTTTCCCTGGGATCGGGTGACGACAACACGATCGTTGTCGATTTCATGGCGTGTCGTTCGTCGTGCTCATAGGAGGAGGGCGGCGGCGCCGGTCCGGGCATCGTCGCTTTCTGCCCCTATTGGACTTTTAGTCAGAAAGGAGCGCGTTCATGACTTACATCGATGGATTTGTCGTGCCTGTAGCCACGGTCGACCGCGAGAAATACATAAAGCAGGCCGAAATGGCCGCGGGCGTTTTTAAGGAGAACGGTGCGTTACAGGTGGTCGAGTGCTGGGGAGACGACGTGCCGGACGGAAAGCTGACTTCGTTTCCGATGGCCGTCAAACGCAAGGATGACGAAACGGTGGTGTTCTCGTGGGTGGTCTGGCCGTCGCGTCAGGTGCGGGATAAAGGCATGAAAGCCGTGATGGAGGATCCGCGGTTGCAGTCTGATGTGAATCCGATGCCTTTCGACGGCAAGCGGCTGATTTACGGTGGCTTCGAGGTCATCGTGGATGTGTGAGAGCTGAAGAGGCGGCGCGGGCCGAAAATGGCCTGGCGCCATTTTCAGGCGCTGCGCCCCTTCAGAAATCAGTTTGCGCCATTCAGTGCTTATGGTGCAGCCAGTTCTTGATCGGATGTGCGTCCAGCCAGCGCGCAACCGGTTGGTCCTTATGTTCCCGCCTGTAGCGGGTGGCTGTAAATACTACGATGCATAGCACCACCACGATTCCTACTACAAAACTGATCATCGACTCGGTCATGGCAACCTCCCTTGAGGTCAGAGCCATGCCTATATTTTAGGTGACCAGAGAAATAGCGACGATCGTTCTGATTCACCTGTACCTGTTTCGCACGGGCCTCTTTCTTGTCGTAGCCCGTGCCATGCTTTATGACCCGCTGCTACGAGTATCGATTGAACCTGCTTAGCCCGATTGCCCCATGACGATAGGGACTGCGACGCGTTGCAGCACGGTCATTGGACCGAGCCGCTCGATGACTTGCATCTGTGCCGCATCTCGCACGAAGAGCGATCCCGCAAACCCCAACGCATTCACCGACATTCCCTCGACACGTTCCGACGACCTTGGCACGAGCAACATCCATCGCGAGGTAACAAGCAGGTTGTACGGTGCTGACTGGTGCAACTCGCCATTCACTTCGATCGCTCGCAAGCCAGCCGCTTCGAGCAACGCGAGGTAGCAATCGAACGCGGCGTTGGCGGCGTGCCTTGCGGCGGCAGGAGCCTGTTCCAGATAGGCGAATGCGTGCCTGAAAGGCAGACCGGGTAGTTTGCCAATCGGGCCCTCCATGCACGCGGTCTCAAGAACAGACTCAATGGGAACTGCCGGACCTGATTCTCCGAGCGGCAGCGGCACGATCTGCAGATGCTTGTGAGGTTGACTCGCACCGGCGTCCGCGCCGCCGTTGTAGAAACCAAGACCATCGAACTCCGCCATGCAGGCGAACCATGCAGCAAAGTCCGCGAGATTGAGCAGCGCTTCCTGCGATTCGAAACAACGGGTCACGATCAGAAGATGATGGTCGATGACGTTGAACTTGTTGAGCAAGGCGACGTGAGTGTCCAAGATATCGGCCACAAAGAGGTTCGGATCATAAGGAAGGAACGGATTGACCGCGCTGCTCGTCCTGGCCGTAACGTTAGGCGCTTGCCGCGCTTCCTCCTTGCGGGCGAGGCTTGAGACCTGGCGGACAAGGAAGCGTATGCCACCTTCTTCAATCACCGCCTGGGTTGTCTCGATCGGTCGCAGTGCGCCACAGCGCAGCGCATGCTCAGTCTGGCGCAGGATGGCCGGCCACAGGGTGCCGGGCTGGAGAGGCAGATGTTCCATGGTTCAGGCAGGCCGGCGCGCACGTCGCGAACACGCACGTCGCACACGCGCATGTCGCACACGCGCATGTCGCGGAATGAGCGTAACCGTGCCTAAGCTTTGTAGCCGATAGCACGTAGCAGGTCCTTTCGCCATTGAACGTCCTCCTCGTTTTCCACGCCGAGCGGCGGGAACCCGTCAACCACACCCAGGATGCCGCGCCCCTGGTCTGTCTCGGCAACCAGAATCTGCGTGGGATTCGCCGTCGCGCAGAAGATCCGGCAAACCTCCGGCACCGCCTTTATCGCATTCAGAACATTGACCGGGAAAAAACCATCGCCCAGAAAGATCACGAAGCAGTGGCCTGCAGCGATGGCCATGGCGTTCTGGCACGCCAACTCGATCAGATCGGCGTCGGTGCCGGACCGGCGCACGAGACGCTTACCCGATGCTTCACAAAAGGCCACACCGAACTTGATACCCGGAACGGTACCGACCATGGCTTCGTGCAGGTCTTCGACTGACTTGATGAAGTGGGTTTGCCCCAGGATGAAGTTCGTCGCTTCGGGTTTGGAGATTGTTACCGTAAGCAGTTGCATATCGGACCTCGCGCTATGGCGCCGGGAACACCGGGGGGAGGCTGCTTTCGTCAGCGGATGCCGGTTCGTCACGTTTCGCAAGCCGGCGATGGCCTTCCACAATCAAGCCTAGTACGAACCCGCCGTCAGCGGAAGCGCGAGTCGCGGGTGGCGTCGTTGTAACCCGTCGGCACCGGCTGAGATAAGGCGCATGACTGCGCATTTGCTGCACTAGAATGGATTGTCACTGTAGTGGATCGTGCTGGCGAGTCGTATCTGGCCAGCGCAGGTGGGATTCGTGTTGGAGGAGAGCCATGCCGACGTACCAATATCGTTGCGAGAAGTGTGGCGAGTTGTTCGAACACGCTGAACACCTCGCTGAACATCAGAGCGCCCATCCGAGTTGTCCGAAGTGCGGAAGCGAGGCGTGTCAGCATGTGCCGACGCCCTTTGTCGCCAAGACATCAAGAAAGAGCTGACATCGCTTACCCCGCATCCGTAGCGGCGTGCTATTTCCGCAGATGAAGTGTGCAGGCGAAGCGCAGGCGTAAGCATGTGCTCACGACAAACGCACTGGCAATCTCCTGCCGCCAGGCGTTTGGCTCTAACGCCTGCCTTCAGCGCCTGTCAGGCAGCAGGATCCGCTCGTCCACCTGACGGATGTCGGTGTGGCCGCAAAAGGCCATGGTGATGTCCAGTTCCTTCTGGATGATCTGCAGGCACTGCGTGACGCCCGCCTCTCCCATTGCGCCCAGGCCATAGAGGAAGCTGCGCCCGATCAGCGTACCTTTCGCGCCGAGCGCAACGGCTTTCAGCACGTCCTGTCCGCTACGGATGCCGCCATCCATCCACACCTCGATACGCGAGCCGACCTCGCGTGCGATCTCGGGGAGCGCCGAGATCGAAGAGGGCGCGCCGTCGAGTTGACGGCCGCCATGGTTGGAGACGATCAACGCGTCAGCGCCGCTGTCGGCGGCGAGGCGCGCATCGTCGACATCCATGATGCCCTTCAGAATGAGTTTGCCGCCCCATTGCTTCTTGACCCACTCGACGTCTGCCCAGCTCAGCGCCGGATCGAACTGCTCGGCGGTCCACGCGCTCAGGGACGACAGATCGCCCACGCCCTTCGCATGACCGACGATGTTGCCGAAGGTGCGCCGCCGGGTGCCGAGCATGCCGAGGCACCAGCGTGGCTTGGTCGCGAGGTTGATGAGGTTCGCCGGGGTCAATTTGGGCGGCGCCGACAGCCCGTTCTTGATGTCCTTGTGTCGCTGGCCGAGGATCTGCAGGTCCAGCGTGAGCATCAAGGCACTGCACCCTGCCGCGCGAGCGCGCTCGATCAAACGCACGATGAAATCGCGGTCGCGCATCATATAAAGCTGGAACCAGAACGGCTTGCTGGTCTGGGCGGCCACGTCCTCGATCGAGCAGATGCTCATCGTGGACAAGGTGAACGGCACGCCGAACTTCTCCGCCGCGCGCGCGGCGAGGATTTCGCCGTCGGCATGTTGCATGCCGGTCAACCCCGTCGGCGCCAGCGCCACGGGCATGGCGGCCTCCTGACCGACCATTTCCGTGCGCGTGCTGCGGCCCGCCATGTTGACCGCCACGCGCTGGCGCAGTTTCAGGCGCTGGAAGTCGCTTTCATTCGCGCGGTAGGTACTTTCGGTCCACGAGCCACTATCGGCGTAGTCGTAGAACATGCGCGGCACACGCCGTTGAGCAAGCACGCGTAAATCTTCGATGCAGGTGATGACAGGCACGGTTTCTCTCAGCGCAGGGAACAGGCGACGAGTGTACGTTCTTGAGCCCGTCGCCCGGTATTCTGGGAATTGCTACCCATTTAATGGACGGGTACGCCGTGTTACGAAGTCGCGTATCCGAGGCGTTCAAAAGCCCTAAGCCGCGCCTGTTCCACACCTTGAACGGGCGCGCGCGTTTCTCACTTCGACTTGACAGCAATATGTCAGATAACGACTTGTAAGAGAGTTGTTGTTTTGTTGTGTAATGTGGTGTTGTGTTGCAATAATCTTTCCGTAAAGTTCGTGGCTCCTCAATCACCCGCTGACGTCCGGCATAACATCGTGCCTCGTCAGCTCTGTCTGGGAGCGACGGATGTTAAACATAAAACAACGAAGGTGGGGCGGTGCGCTTGCCGTTCTGACAGCATTGGCGTGTTTCATCGGGTTGGCAGGATGTGGCGGCGGTGTTGGGGGTTCATCCACGCCGGCCGTCTCGCAACCAGCCGTCCCGAGCACACCGGCCGGCGCGCCCAGCCAGAAGGCCCTGGTAATCGGCATTTCAGGCGTGCAGTACACGGCGTTGCAGCAGGCGATCGTCCAGCAGAAAGCGCCGAATCTCGCGAAGCTCGCCATCGTGCCCGCGCTGGCGGGCGGCGTGAGCGGCACCACCACCCAGCAGGCCACGCTCGCCGGTCCCGGTTGGGCTACCGTGCTGACCGGCACGTGGACCAACCGTCACGGCGTGCGCAACGATTACGCTGGCCAGGCGATTCAGACGGACACGCTGTTCAAACGCATCAAGCAGGCGGGCAATTGGAAGACGGCCGCATTCGATAGCTGGAGCACGCTGAACGCGCTGCTGTCGCCGGCGGTTTCCGCGGGGTACGTGGACGCGGCGGTGGATTGCGCGGGGGTCGATAGCTGCGTGGTCGACGCCGCCACCAAATCGATCGGCGCCGGCAGTGCCGACTTCGTGTTCGCGAACCTGAGCGGGCCGGCTACGGTCGCCGCCAGTTCCGGCCTGCAAGCTGACTATCCGAACGCCCTTGCAACCGCCGACCAGAAAGTCGGCCAGTTACTCGCAGCCATAGCGGCGCGGCAAACCCAGTCAGGCGTCAAGGAAAACTGGCTGGTGATTGTCACGACCGATGAGGGTCTCGACGCGACCGGCACGGAAAGTGGCCTGCCGCTGCTCTCGAACGAGACCGCTTTCATTGCTTCGAATCAGCCGCTGACCGTGGCCGGCACGACCACCGCCCCCGGCACTATCGCGGCCGCGCCGACGCTCGCGCAACTCGCGACCGGCGCGACCCAGGCCGACGTGACACCGACCGTACTCGGCTGGTTCACGGTCCAGCCGGACCCGACCACGTACGCCATCGACGGAGCGACCTTGCTCAGCGGTAGCGCGCCGCGCGCGCTGAGCTCGACGCCCGGCGCCGATCAGGCGAGCCTCGCGCTGTCCTGGACCGCTCCGGCCACCGCGCCCGCGCAATACCAGTTGTATCGTGACGGCGCGCTGATCGCGACCTTGCCCGGCAACACGACTTCTTACGTCGATAGCCAGCTCGGCAAGACGGCCAACGGCATCTATACGTTTAACTACACACTCGTCGCCAGCGGCATTCCGGTCTCGTCGCTCGCGCAGATCAGTTACGTGCAGCCGGTGCTGCTCGATAGCACGCTCGCCAGCGGCCTGATTCATTTCTTCTCGTTCGACACAGGTCTCGCTGACGCGATCACGTCGGGCGTTTCGCTGCAGCAGTTCGATCCGGCGTCGACCACGACCGAATCGCTGGTACCCGACAACTTCAGCGGCAAGGCGATGCAGGTCGCTTCGCTGAACAGCGCGGCCAACGCCCTGAACGGCATGAAGCTCGCCGACGACGTCAGCACTCACGCGCAATTTTCGATTGGCTTCTGGTTCAACTCGAACGACCTGCAGAACGATTCTCCCGCGCTCGGCAACAAGGACTGGAACTCAGGCCTGAATCCGGGCTTCGTCATCGCGCAGGAAAGTAATGGCACGTTCAAGTTCAACGTCGGCGACGGAGCCAAGCGTGCGGATCTGTCGATCGCATTCACGAAGAATGCGTGGGTGTATGTCGCGATGACTTTTGACACGACTGCGCTCACTGCGACGGCCTACGTCGACGATCCGACCTACGGCTTGCAGAGCGGCACGCTGAGTCTCGCCGGGATGAATGTGGCGAAAATCGCGGGCATCTATTCAACCATTGGCCTGAACGAAGACGCCCGAGGCAACTACTACTCGCGCGGCAATGGCGTGCTCGGCACGATGGTCTACAACGACCTGGCGATGTGGAACAAGGTGATCACGCAGCAGCAGGTGCTCTCGCTGTTTGCGTCGAAGCGCTCGCTGTCGTCCCTGCTGCCTTGAACGAGGAGATCCAATGAGCCGATTTCAATCACAGGTGGATCTCTCCGCCCTTATCAAGTGCTGCGGCGCAGCCGCGATCGTGCTGCTGTTGGGCGCGTGCGGTGGCGGCAGTAGTGACGGCCCGAAGAGCGACGCATCGACACCGCCCGCGGCGAGTCAGCCCGGCGCGGGCGCGTCGACGCCCGCAGTGTCGAAGTCGACGCTGCATTGCGCACCATGAACTGCACTGAACGATAACCAGAAGCACCCGATGAACACCCCGCGCGCAACGCCTGCCCGTTGGCCGTTGCGCGCGCTCTGATTTCTCCAAGGTGATCCGATGACAATTTCGAATCAAAGACGTCAATTTTTACGTCTCGCGGCCGGTTCGGTCGGCGCATCGGCGGCTGCGTCGATGATGCCCGCGCTGATCCGCGATGCGCTGGCGACGCCCGCCAGCAACACCACCGGCACGATCAACGACATTCAGCACATTGTCGTATTCATGCAGGAAAACCGCGCGTTCGATCACTACTACGGCACGCTGCGCGGCGTGCGTGGTTTCAACGACCGGATGGCGATCACATTGCCTAACGGCAATGCGGTGTGGAAGCAGCCGTATCCGGGCAATCCGGACGGCTATATTCTGCCGTTCCACATGGACTCGACGACCACCAGCGCCATGTGCGCCGACGCGCCGGCGATGAGTTATCCGGTCGACATCGCGATGTGGAATCACGGTCTCTATAACGCGTGGAATACGGCGCGTGCGCCGGGGCTCGGCATGAGCTACTTCACGCGGACCGATCTGAACTTCTACTATTCGCTTGCCGACGCTTTCACGATCTGCGACCAATACCATTGCTCCGTGTTCACGCAGACCAATCCGAACCGGTTGCATCTGTTCAGCGGCAGCAATGGCTTGTCAGTGGGGCAGTCACCCACGCTCGACAACACCGAGCCGACGCCAGGCTTCAGCTGGCCGACTTTTGCCGAGACGCTCGAAGCCGCGAACATTAGCTGGAAGGTCTATCAACAGACCGACAACTTCGACGACAACGCGCTCGCGTGGTTTCAGAGTTTCAAGACCGCGCCGGTTGGCAGCAATCTCTACAAGAAAGGCCTCGCGACTGTCCCCGACATCGCGCAGGCATTCGCTGCCGATGTCGCCGCGGGCACGTTGCCGCAGGTGTCGTGGATCATTGCGCCGGCGGCGCTGTCGGAGCATGCGAACTATCGTCCCTCGTACGGCGAAGATCTGACCGCGCGTCTGCTGGCGGGACTCGTCGCGACGCCGGACGTCTGGTCGAAAACGGTGTTCCTGCTGAACTACGACGAGCAGGGTGGCTTCTTCGATCACGATCCGCCGCCGACGCCGCCCGGTTCCGCAAGCGAAGGCAAGACCACGATGACGACCACCGGCGAGGTCTACGGCGGCCAGCCGATCGGTCTCGGCTTTCGCGTGCCGATGACGGTGATTTCGCCGTGGAGCAAGGGCGGTTACGTGTGTTCACAGGTGTTCGATCACACGTCGGTGATTCAATTCATCGAGAAGCGTTTTGGCGTGCACTGCCCGAATATCAGCGCATGGCGTCGCGCGATATGCGGCGACCTGACTGCGACGCTCAACTTTGTAAACCCTGACGCCACCTGGCCGTCGTTGCCGGATACCAGCGGCTATGTCGCCGCGGCGAACCTGCAATGCAGTACGTTGCCCGCGCCGCAGATCCCGACTACCCAGTCGATGCCGAAACAGGAACCGGGCACACGTCCCTCGAAGGCGTTGCCGTACGAGTTTCATGCGAGCGCGCGCGTCGATCCGTCGACAGCGGCGCTGTGGCTGATCGTCGCGAACGGCGGCGCGCAGGGCGCGGCATTCTCGGCGTACGACGTCGCGTCGCCGGCGAATCCGCCACGTCGCTATGCGGTCGATGCCGGCATGCAAGTGACGGACTCGTGGAGCGGTTCGGCGTTGACCGGCACGCGCTATGGTCTCGCACTGCGCGGCGCAAATGGGTTCTTGCGGCTGTTTGCGGGCGATGTGGCGGCCACGGTGGGTGCAACGGCCGCTAATCCGGAGGTTCGTGTCTGCTACGACCTCACTAACAGCGCCATCTATCTGACGCTGATGAATAGCGGCGCGGGGCCGTGTACGTTCACGGTGGTGTCGAACGCGTATCGTGCCGACGGCCCCTGGAGCTTCACGGTCGCGGCGGGCGGGACGGCGGAGACGAACTGGCCGGTTGCATCGAGTGGCAACTGGTACGACTTCAGCGTCACGGTCGACGTGCAGAGCGCATTCTTGCGGCGTTTTGCCGGACGGATCGAGAACGGGAGCGATCTCATCAGCGATCCGGCTGCTGGGTAGGCGGCCTCCGTGCGCTAACCTTGCTGCGTTTGCCAGCCGATGCCGAGGCTTTTCTGTATCGACACGAAGTCCTTGAGCAACTCCGCCTGCCCCGCGACGACATTCTGCTGCGCGGTGAACTCCTGGCGCTGCGTGTCGAGCAGATCGATCAGCGTGGCGACGCCTGCGGAATAGCGCTGCCGCATCAGCGTGGCCGAGTGGCTGGCGGATGCTGCCACCTTTTGCAACGTGACGACATGCTCGCGCTGATGCCCATAGCGCGAGAGTGACGAGTTCGCGTCCTGCAGCGCGCCGAGCACGGCTTTCGTATAACGGGCCTCGGCTTCGTCACGCGATGCTTCGGCCGCGTGTACGCTGCCCAGCGTGCGCCCGAAATCAAGCGCATTCCATTGCAGATACGGCGCGCCGATCCAGCTGAAGTTGCTCTTGCGCACGAGGTGGCCCGGATCGCTTGCGCTGAAGCCGATATCACCGAGCAGCGTCACCTTCGGGAAAAAATCCGCAATGTGTTCGCCGATCTGCGCATTGCTCGATGCGAGCCGCCGCTCCGCTGCACGAATGTCGGGACGCTGCTGCAACATCGCCGACGGATCGCCAATGGCGACTGTCGCCGGCAGCGCCGGCAGCGGCCGCGTGCCGGCGAGTTGTTCGTCCAGCGCGCCCGGCTCACGACCGGTCAGCACGGCGAGGCGGTCGAGCGAATCGGTCAGTTGCGCGTCGAGCGGAATCAGCGTCGCGCGCGTGTTCTCAACCTGCGTGGTCAAGCGTTCGACATCGAGGTCCGCTGCCGTACCGTGCGCCTGGCGCTGCTGCGTGAGCGTCAACATTTTCTGTTCGGTTTCCGCCTGATGCTGCGCGAGTTCAAGCCGCGTCTGCTGGTCACGCAGTTCGATGTAGGCCTGCGCCACCTCGGCCGCGAGCGAGACCTGGGTGTCCGCGAGATCCGCGTCGACGGCTTCGGCATCCGCGGACGCCGCTTCGATGGCGCGCCGCGTGCCGCCAAACAGGTCGATTTCCCACGTGGCGTCGAAGCCTGCTGTATAGAGCTGCAGCGGGCCGCGACCCGACGATGCTGCACTGCTGCCTGAGGAGCCAGACGAGCTTCCCGAACTGAGCGAACTCAGATCAGGTGATCGCATGCGCAGCGCGGCAGCATCGCCCGAGATTTTCGGTAGTTCGTTCGCACGTTGCTGCTGCAATTGCGAACGCGATTCCCGCAGCCGCGCCTGCGCGATATGCACATCGGGACTGTGTGCAAAGGCGGCGGCGATGAGGTCGTTCAGTTGCGGGTCGTTGAATGCGAGCCACCACTGGTTCGGCGCGGGCGTCGCGATCGTGCCGGCGGCCGGCGTACGCACGAAGGCCGCGCTGCTGCGGGCGTTCTGTGCAACCGGCGGTGCGCCGTGATAATCCGGGCCGACCGTGCAACCCGACAAGGCGAACAGAAGCGCGGCAGCGGACAGTGCGAAACACGAAGGACGGTTGGACATCATGGTGGGATGAGAAGGCATTAGTGTCCGGCGGACTGAGGCGGCGGCGCATTCCTGCTCGGCGTTTTCAGAAGCAGCGCAAGCGGAATGCAGGCGAGCAGCGCGATGCCGAGCAGATAGAAGGTTTCCGAATAGGTCATCACAATGGCCTGTTGCTGGATTTGCACCCCGAGCTGTCCAAGCGCGCGCATCTGCGAGTAGGCCATGTCCCCGGTACGGGCGAACCAGTTCGCCGCGTTCGCCGTAAGGCTCTCCTGGCCGATCAGTGAATTGGCGCTGACAGACTCGCGGATCATCGCGGTATGAAACGTCGTGCGCCGGTCGATCACGGTGCCGATGATCGCAAGGCCGATCGATCCGCCGAGGTTGCGCGCCATGTTGTAGAGACCGGCGGCGTCGCCAGAATCTTCGCGCGACACGGCCGCCATCGAGGCCTGATTGAGCGGCATCATCGCGAGCATCTGTGCGGTGCCGCGTATCAGTTGCGACCAGACGAAATCGTGCCCGACGCTCTGCGCCGTCAGGCTGATATCGATCATGCAACTGATGGTGTACAGCACCAGCCCGGTGATCACCAGCACGCGGAAGTCGACTTTGCCAAGCAGCCTCGGCAGGATCGGCATGATCATGAAAGCGGGCAACCCGGAAAGCAGCATGATTGCGCCGGACTGTTCCGCGTTATAGCCCGCGACCACCCCGAGAAACTGCGGCACCAGATACGACACGCCGTAAAGCGCCGCGCCGACCGCGGACACAATCACGATCACACTCGCGTAATTCGGATTGCGCATCAGACTCAGACGCATGATCGGCTTCTTGGCGGTCAATTGCGAGGCGGCGATCATGAGCATGCCGAGGAGCGACACGCAGGTGAGCGTCACGATCATCGACGATTCGAACCAGCGCTCGCGCTGACCTTCCTCGAGCACTATCGTGAGCGAACTGAGACCAATCGCGAGTCCTACGATGCCGAGCCAGTCCGCCTTGAGAAACGCCTCCCAGTGCGGCCGGTCTGACGGCAGGCCGACGATCAGCAGGGTCATCAGCGCAAGGCAGATCGGCAGATTCATGAAGAAGCACCAACTCCAACTGATGTTCTCCGCGAGCCAGCCACCGACCACCGGTCCAAGCAGCGGCCCGAGTAACACGATCAGGCCGAACATGGTCATGCCGACCGGCAGTTGCGAGAGCGGCAGGCGCGTGCGGATGATGGTCTGCGCCGTCGGGATCAGCGCGCCGCCCGTGAAGCCCTGCCCGATGCGGCCGGCGATCATCATGGGTAAGGTGTGCGACCAGCCGCACATCATCGAGAACGCGATGAACAGCGCAGAATTCGCCAGCAGGAAATTGCGCAGGCCGAACACGCGCGTGAGCCATGCCGCGAGCGGAATCATCACGATTTCCGACATCAGATAGCCGGTCGAAATCCAGGTGCCTTCGGTACCGGTGGCGCCGATTTCGCCCTGGATCTGCGGCAACGCGGAGTTCGTGATGGAGATGTCGAGTGTCGCCATCAAGGCGCCGAGCGCGCCTGCGGCGACCGCGATCCAGTCGCCGACGCTGGCACGCTCCTCAGCGTGCGGTGCGGCTGGCGTCGCAGCGGGAGTCGTGGTTCCCGGTTCAGCCACGATGGTTCTCGGCATCGATGCGCGCGTCGCGATCGCGGGCGGAACGCGTGTCGACATCCACGGTCACCGACAGCCCCGGCAAGAGCACGCTACGCGTCTCCGCGCCCGTGTCGATACGAATCCGCACGGGCACCCGCTGCACGATCTTGGTGAAGTTGCCGGTGGCGTTTTCCGGCGGCAGCAGCGCGAATTGCGAGCCCGTACCGGGCGAGAAACTGTCGATCACGCCGTGCAGCATATGACCGGGCAACGCGTCGACGTGCATTTCCACCGGCTGACCGACGCGCATCCGGCCCACCTGCGTTTCCTTGAAATTGGCCAGCAGATAGGTGCTTTGCACGGGCACGACCGTCAGCATCCGCGTGCCCGGTTGCACGTACTGACCAACACGCACGGTGCGATCGCCGACCTGGCCGCCGAGGACGCTGCGCACCACGGTGTTGTCGAGATCGAGTTGCGATTGCTGTGCGCTGGCCTGAGCCGCTTCGAGTTGTGCACGCGCCTGCGCGAGCTGCGCGGTGGCTGAACCGATCTGCGAGCGTGCTGCGTCGACTGCCGCGGCGTTCGCGGTGAGCGTGGCATTTGCCTGATCACGGCTGCTGGTCAGCTCCGCCAGCCGTTCGCTGGTTTCGGCGCCGGTTGCGACGAGCGGCGCGTAGCGCCGCACTTCGTCGCTCGCATGGTGCGCGTTCACTTGCGCGACCTGCTGCTGCGCCTGGGCCTGCGCGATATTGGACTGCTGTTGTTTGATGTCGGCCTGCGCCCGTTCGATGTCGGCCTTGCGCGCATCGATCGTGGCCAGCGCCTGGTTGAGCGCGACCTGATACTGGCGAGCGTCGAGATGCACAAGCGGGTCGCCAGGCTTCACGACCTGATTGTCTGCCACGTAAACCTCCGTGACGTAACCGGCGATCTTGGGCGCGACCGTGACGCTGTCAGCCTGCAGATAGGCGTCGTCGGTGCTTTCGATGAAGCGCCCAACCGTCCACCAGCGGGCGAGCCAGACCGCGCCGACAATCAGCGCGACTATGCCGAGCGCGATCAGGACCGTTCGCCGGCTCGGACGCCGGGTGCTCGATGCAGGCGCGTCTTCGGCGGGTATCGGGTGGGAGGGAGAGCCTGCGGTCGTTGACATCTCAGTGGTCCAATTATTTCCGGTTGGCATAATTATTCCAGTCGCTACAATTGTGTCAAGTGATATATTTCGGAAGATGTTTGCTACGGGGAATTCCGGCGGGGCGCCCCCAGCAGGACTTCCTTCGGGGTGTATTAAAGAGAAACGCGGAGAGCAATGCATGAACACCGCAAAGAAGCTGCGCCGTTCACCGGAAGGCGGCTATGCTCGCGGCGACGAAACGCGTCACCGGATCATCGAGGCGGCGGTCGAACTATTCGGCGAACACGGTTTTGAGGGCGCGTCGACGCGCGATATCGCGGCTCGCGCCGGCGTGAACGCGCCCGCGCTGCAGTACTACTTCGAGAATAAGGAAGGGGTGTATCGCGCGTGCGTCGAAGCACTTGCCGACGATGCATGGAAGACCTTCGGGCCAGTCGTCGAGCATGCGCAGAAGGTGCTGCGTGACAACGCCGGCACCGCAGCGTTGATCGATGCCTTCATCCGTATTCAGGAAGCGATTGCGGACAGCGCCTTCGCGAAAACGAACAATTCCGGCCGGCGGCTTTTCTTCGCGCGCGAGCAGGCTGGGCACGAACCCGAAAGTGCGACACAGATTCTTTCCGCCAGACTCCGCGAGCCGCTAAACGATGCGAGCGCGGCGCTCGTGGCGCGAATTTCCGGGCGTGCCGCCGATGATCCGGTCACACTGATCCGCACCTTTAGCCTGCTTGGGCAGTTGGTGATTTTTCACGTCGCACATCGCTCGACGCTGACGGCGCTCGGCTGGAAAAGCATCGATGCAGAGAAAGCCGAACAGCTCAAATCGACCATACGCGAACAGACGCACATACTCCTTGAACAATGGAGCCGGGAACGTGACGAGGGGGGCACACCCGCCGTGAAAACGACGGGCAGGGGAAAGTCACGCAAGCAGCCGTGATCTTGTCAGGGCACGTACGCGTGGCGTACTACTCGTCATTGCCTGCGACTGCCGCACCGGCGATGTGATGGCGCTCCAGCGACGCCTTAACGAAGCCCGATGCCTTCATATCCTCAACGAAACTCGACAGATACGCGGCCGCTTCATCGCCCCTGGCCTTCGGCACGCCCATCGCCTGACGGATCACCATGAAGCGCTGGTCCAGTATCCGCAATCCGCCCACTTTAGCGGCGTCCTTTTCGAGCTGTTGCTTGACGCCTGCAGCCACGTCCAGGTGCTGATCCAGAAAGGCCTGCACAACCGCCGGCGAAGTTGGAATGCGGACGATAGTTGCGTGATGCAGTTCGCGCGTCAGAAATAGATCGTAGGCGCTGCCCTTGCCGACCGCGATTGTCACGCCGGGTTGATCGACATTCTCGTTGGTGGCGATCGGCGACGTATCGCGCACGAGATAAAAACCTTCTATCAGCACATACGGCCTGGTAAAAGCGATGTCCTGCCCGCGCTTCGGATCGACGGCGAAGAAACCGATGTCCGCCTTGTCCTGATTGACGTTTTCAACCGAGGCACCCGCCGACTTGACCGCGACCAGTTGCAGCGGCACGCCAAGTCGTCTGGCGAATTCGGTGGCGAGATCGACAGACACGCCAACCGGTTTGCCCGTCGCCGGATCAAGACTGGCCAGGACCGGATTGCCGAGATTGATCGATGCACGCAGCGTGCCGCTCGGCGCGAACACCCTCGCCATCGACGCGCTCGTCCCGTCCGTTTGCGCGAACGCGGGCGTCGAAACGGACCCGGACAAGACCGCACTTGACGCCAGTAGGGCGGCCAATGTTCTGAACACACGGCCATGGCGTTTCGCGACTGAAGGTTTCTTCATCTTGAGTTGCCCTTGATTGGCGTGCCGGAGCGATATTATCCGGGCATTCGTCGAACGGCGTGCGCGCACATCCTGGGGCATGGCCAAGCCTTATCGCCAACGCCAACAATTGTGCCGTCACCCCTACAATTTACTAAAAACCGGCCGATAACCCGTTGAGCAGTCATTCCTTGGTGTTTCAATTTTACATGCACAGCACATATAGCTTTTGGCTAGTTGCCCTCTCTCTTGTCGTTGCAACCCTGGCTTCGTATACGGCACTCGACCTTGCCGGACGCATTTCCCGGTTGACGCAATCGAGCGCCCGACACGCATGGCTCGCCGGCGGGGCCGCTGCGATGGGCGTGGGCATCTGGTCAATGCACTTTATCGGCATGCTGGCCGTCTCGTTGCCGATCCCGCTTGGCTACGATCTGGCCATTACCAGCTACTCGTTGGCCATTGCCATACTGGTCTCCTGGTTCGCGCTCTATATCGTCACACGCGCGAAGCTAAGTCTGCTTCGCCTCATCACGGGCGGCGTTCTAATGGGCTTCGGTATTGCCGGCATGCATTACACCGGCATGGCCGCCATGCAGATGGAACCGGGTATTCACTACGACCCAACGCTTTTCGCCGCATCGATTCTTATCGCCATTGCCGCGTCCAACGCGGCACTATGGATCGCCCGCACGCTCAGCGACACCGGTCAGGGTTACGTTATTCAAAAGCGCATTGGCGCCGCTTTCGTCATGGGGCTCGCGATCACCGGCATGCACTACACGGGCATGGCCGCCGCCGACTTTCCGCCCGGATCGATTTGTGGCGCAGCGAGGGGCGTCAATTCGCAATGGCTTGCCACGTCAGTCACCCTGTTTACGTTCGCCATTCTGATTGTGGTGCTCATGATGTCGCGCTTCGATGCGAGGACAACGTTTCTTGTCGGCTCCGTATCGCAACTCAACGGTCAGATCGTTCGCATGGCGACCTTCGATACCTTGACCGATCTGCCGAATCGAAGAACGCTGACAGAACGGATCGAAGGCGCTATTCAAGCATCCGGGCGCAGTGGGAATGCGTTTGCCATCCTGTTCATGGATCTGGACGGTTTCAAGACGATCAACGATTCGCTCGGACACTCGGTCGGCGATGAAGTCTTGAAAGCATTCGCGCAGCGCTTGCTCCATTGCGTGCGCGGCGGCGACACGGTCGCCCGGTTGGGGGGCGACGAGTTTGTCGTGCTGCTGGAGAACCTCGCGTCGCCCGCCGAGGCGGAAAAAATGGCGGAAAGCGTGCTCGATCGGATGCGCAAAGGCGCATGGACCGATGGTCAGCCTTTGCAGGTGACGCCCAGTATCGGCATTTCCCTCTTTCCGCAGGATGGCGACAGCGTCGACACACTGCTGAAACACGCTGACGCAGCGATGTACGAGGCAAAGCGGGGCGGCCGCGGGACCTATCGGTTTTTTGAAGCCGGCATGAATGAGGCGGCGACCCGCACGTTGCAGATACAGAATGCGCTTCACGAAGCCATGGACGCCGGCTATTTCGCACTGCATTTCCAGCCGAAATTCCGTGGTGACGATGGCGAACTGGCGGGTGCCGAGGCACTGCTCCGCCTCAATCATCCTGAACTGGGGATGCTTCCCCCACTGGAATTCATCCCGATCGCGGAACGCTCCGGTCAGATCGTCCAGATCGGTCACTGGGTCGTGCGTGAAACATGCCGACAGATCCGCCGTTGGGAGACAGCAGGCCTGCCGTCGATGAAAGTGGCCATCAACCTGTCGCCGCGCCAATTGGTGCAGCAGGACCTCGTCGCGACGATACTCGAGATCGTGCGTGCCGAGCAGGTTTCCAGCGAACAGATCATGTTCGAAATTACCGAGACTGTGGCGATGCAGGATGCGCCCAAAACCATCGAGATGATCCACGAGTTCCAGCGGAATGGCTTTGAGATCGCCATCGACGATTTTGGCACCGGTTATTCGAGTCTTGCCTATCTGCAACGCTTTCGTGTCAAGCAGTTGAAGATCGACCGCTTCTTCACCAACGGTCTGGATGAACACGGTCATGAAGGGGGCGCCATCGTCTCGGCGATTATCGCCCTTGCGCACTCCCTCGAAATGGACGTGGTGGCCGAAGGCGTCGAAACCGCTTCGCAACTCGCAAAACTGAAGTCGATGATGTGTGACGAGATGCAGGGCTTCCTGCTCGGGAAACCACTCACCGCCGAGGCGTTTGGTGCGCTGCTAACGGAACGGACTGTCAACTCGTGAGCGTGTGCGGCGAGTTTGTGCCGTCGTCAGACGGCACGGTTGCTTGCCAGCGGCGGTAACGTTGAACATCAGTAACTTCTTGCGTCTCGTACGGCGCGGAACACGGGCTAGCGTACTGGAGTGCAGATGAAATTCGATGTCCCGACGTTCAATTCGATCTCCTTGATGGTCTTTGCCTGTGGGGCCATCGTCACGATCACGCTGTCCCGCATATTTCCACACGTCAAGCCACTTCGATTTTGGACTGCCGGGTTTATCCTGATGTGTGGTTCGGTGATGAGCTACGCGACGCATGCCGAGTTGCATAGGGACTGGCTCCTCGTCGTTGCCGCTACGCTCAATTTGCAATATCGGATACTGACGTGGTCCGGGGTGCGAGTCTTGTTTGGCGCATCGGCGCGACTTCGTACCGGATTCGCCGTCTGCGTTGGGTTCTGCCTGCTTTATTCCATAGCGTTTGCACTCAGGTTGCCGAAAATCTACCTGGCTGGGCTCGTGGCGCTGTTCTTTGTTCCCTTCCGTGCCTTGACGGTCTATGAGGTATGTAAAAGGCAACGGCAGCATCTTGGGCTTGGACGCGCACTGGTTGCACCTGGGAGTTTTATCCTGGCACTCAACGCGGTGGCACCACTCGTGCTCGTTCTGCTAGATGGTGGCGCTTCGCCGATGCTGATCGGCACTCCACCGATTGCCACGGGGTTCTATTTCGTCGTGTTCGCGGGTGACCTGCTAGTCGTAGTCGGCCTGATCGTGCTCGCTATGCAGCAGATCATCACCGAGAAAAATATCTTCGCCAGACTGGACAATGCCACCCTGCGAATCAGTAAGAGCATGCTCGCGGTCCCTGGTGGAGAGGTTAAACGCGGGGAGACGGAAACGCTTGATCCGGCCTGATAGGGGGAACGGTCTTTTTCCTGTGAGGCGATCGAGAGCCGTCATTCCCAGGTGCATAGTTTTTGGGGGGAGTGAAATCCTCATTTAACATCCGTCATGCACGGTGTTTTTTGGCCATCCATTTCACAAGCCGGCAAGTGGAAATGCGCCGCGAAGTCTCCGTGACGATGTTACCCAAGGTGCAAAAAATGACCCGAATGCAAAGCGTTGTCGACGTGAATGTGCTGTTCCTTAACGACAAGGGCGAATGCCTTTTCCTCCAGAGAGCTAACACCGGATTCAGGGACGGTCAGTACGCGTTGGTTGCCGGCCATCTTGAGCCTCATGAATCGATAGAGGAGTGCGCGATTCGCGAGTCGAAGGAGGAGGCCGGCGTGACGATTGCACCAGGGGCGCTGGACTTCAGGCTCGTCATGCGTCGCGATTCGGACCAGAACCGCGTCAGTTTTTTTCTGTCATGCCGTTCATGGGAAGGCGTCCTGACCAACATGGAGCCACATAAATGCTCCGGTTTTGTATGGGCGCAACCGGACAATCCGCCCACGCCCATCGTCGACTATGTGGTAGACGCCCTCGCGCGTATTCGCGAGGGCGTAATGCTTGCCGATTTCAAGGCATAGGCGTTTCGTTTCTCAGGGTCGTTTGTCTGCATTCTCCGTCAGCCGCCTTTTGCACTGCCTTGCGCATTGGGCGAGAATTGGCATTTCGGATCGTTCTTCCCTTGCTCGGAACAACAGGTCAGCAGATTTCTGACCGATTCCACGCTCGCTGCGTCCCACTCCGGCTTGCTTTTGTTGTTGTCGACGGGCATCCAATGGTTCAGCGGATAGCTGCTGGCGAGTTTGTCGCTGCCCTTCGGCGGCGGCAGCATGCCCGCCGCGAGCGGGACGTAAATGTCGCAGCTATGTTGATTGCCGATGCGATGGCAGCCGATACAGGTGTTGCCGGGTGTGCTGATCGCAAGCGACGTCCACGATGCGAAGGCGTCGCCGATATTGATGTATCTGCCCCACGGGTCGGTCGGCACCTTGTCCCATACCTGGCCGAGCCACGGGCTGTACATCACCGGGCTCGCATCGTGGCACGACACGCACTTCTTGGTCGCGGTCGCGGCGGGCGGCCACCAGAAAGTCTCGGCGGACACGTGACCTGGTGGCGGGGTTTTTTCGTTGGGCGGCGGCACGCGCGACGCGTTGAACCCTGCGGCACTGCCCGGATGCTCCGCATGAAACCAGCACGTTTTGCCATTGGCCGTGTTGTGCAACACGATGTCGACTTCGTCGTAGTAAGGGCTTTGGTCCGCGCGAATCATCTTGCGGCGGCAGAACGCGGAGACCTCCGTCGTGCCGCGCGACAGGTTGACGATCTTCGAGTAGGGCGTGCAGGGGCCGGAAGTGGGCGATTCATAGGGCAGCAACGCGGGGCGGTCGCAGGTCATGTTCGCGAAGTAACGCTCGGGCACGTGGTTGTTCACCGTGATCGGTACCGTGGTGCCGGCGTTGCAGTCGAAGGCGGGAATCTCTCCGACTTCATCAGCGCACTGCTGGCCATATTGAAGGAGCGTCTGATCCGCCGCGCTGGCGGCGAAGGTGGAGCGTGCTGCGAACATCAACAGCAACACCAGTACGCGCAAACAGGTTGTCATTGTCATGCTCCGTTGCGTGTATAAGGCGCCGCGATTTTGCGGATCGCTTCGATGTATTTGACGTAGCCCGTGCAGCGGCACAGGTTGCCGCCAACCCAGGTCTCGATCGTTTCGTCGAGTTGCGTGGCATCGACGGGATTCGTCTGCAGGTGATCGAGCATCGCGGTGGCTGCCATCAGAAAACCCGGCGCGCAGTAACCGCACTGGAATGCGAACGATTCGAGGAAGCTCTGCTGAAGCGGTGAGAGCTTGCCGTCCTGCATGAGCCCTTCAACGGTATAAACATGCATGCCCTGCATGGCGCTCACCGGCGTCGAGCAGGCGAGTGTCTTTTCCATCGGCGCGTCAGGCAGATTGCGTGTTCCGACGGTGCACGCACGGCACACGCCGATTCCACAGCACAGCTTGGTGCCGGTGAGATCGCGCCGCTCATGCAGAAAGTCGATCAGGTTCATGTCGCTGTCGGCGGGTTGCGCTTCGACAGCGTGTCCGTTGATGACCATGCGAATAGTGGCGCTCATTGCAAAACCCCTCGAATCTGTTCCGGCGTCACCGGTGTTTCCCTGAAGCGATGGCCTGTCGCCATCGCGAGCGCATTGAGCAGTGCCGGCGCGATGGGGCACATCACGGCCTCGGCTATGCCGCGGGCGTTGCCGGGATCGTCGTTGGGCGGCGGCAGGGCGATCAGGGTCTGCACGGGAATATCGGTCAACCGTGAGACCTGATAGCGGTCCAGGTTCCACCGGCCGCCCCCCGGACCCTCATTGCCGAGCGGGCAGGTTTCGGTCAGCACGTTGCCGATACCCATGGCAACGGCGCCCTGCGACTGTCCTTCCACCAGTGCCGGACACAACTGCCGCCCGACGCTTACCGACGACACGACATGCTCGACCTTGACACGGCCGTTCGCCGGATCGATCGCCAGCGCGATGAGCGCAGCCGACGGAGCGTACGTGGTGCGCTGGAATTTTGCGCCGTCGATCACGGGCGGATGCAGGTCTCGGTGCAATGGCGTCAGACTGTTGGGATTCATGCCCACGGCGACGTAGTCGTACTCGATATCCGCCGAACCGGACGTGAAGGGATAGGTACCCGTCCAGAAGGAACCCGCGTAACTGGCATGCACGGCCGCGACGGTGGGCAGATTCATGCTGCGCATGCGCTCGACCAGATCGCCCCAGAGAAGCGGCTTGCTGATGCCGCGTGCGGTTAGCGCGCCATCCACCCATTTGACGTCAGCCGGTTTCACGTTCGCATGCCAGAGCGTCCATGCCGCGGGCAGCACGCTTTGCAACAGCAACGCCTGCGCCGCGCCCTTCACCGCGTGGTATTGATGAAACGCGCCGAGGCAGGCGCTCGACGAGCC
Source organism: Paraburkholderia sediminicola (assembly GCF_046027825.1). Classification (GTDB taxonomy): domain Bacteria; phylum Pseudomonadota; class Gammaproteobacteria; order Burkholderiales; family Burkholderiaceae; genus Paraburkholderia; species Paraburkholderia sediminicola_D. The sequence goes on along the minus strand of NZ_JAQQDU010000002.1, from coordinate 160,388 downwards.
CGACGTGTAACGCACGTCAGCTGGTTTCTGCGGATTCGACGTGCCATTCAAGCCCAATGCCTGGAAAGGCTCGAAGACGCTCATTGCAATAGTCTGTGCGTTCTGTCCCAGGTATTCGGAAGGGGCGAGGCCGAGCGTCGTGGCTGCGCCGTTGCCCATATCGGTGTAAGTCGTGATCACGCTAAGACTGCCGCCCGGCAGGATTTGCACCATGCCGTACATGCCGTCGCCCGACGTGCCGAACGCTTCGTTCGCCATCGCGAGGCCAATACCGTACTTCAAGCCCTGCGCCTCACGTTGCGCGCGCGTTTTGTCCCGCTCCTGCCACAGCGGATGTGCTTCGAGACGATCGAGCACATTGCTCAATTGCAGGTCGAACAGGATCGGCGCACCGGTAATGGCACGGCCTCTGCCAACCGAGGGGGCATTGCCAAGCAGATTGGTTCGGCGAATCGCGAATGGCGACATGCCGAGTTCGACGGCCGCCTCATCCATCAGCGTTTCGATCGCGATGAAAGCCTGCGGGCCGCCAAAGCCCCGCTGTGAGCCCCCGAATACTTCGGGCGTATAGAGCGATTCAGCCGTTGCATTCGCACGCGTGATCTCGTAGCAACTCATCGCGCTGAGCGCCGCAAGCTGCGCGACATAGGGCGAGAGATTTTTCTTGCCACCACCGTTCATCGTGAAATCGCATTTGAGCGCCTGGATCTTGCCCTGGCGGTCGAACCACAACGATTCGGTGAACTGTGTCTCGCAGCGCTTGAGGCCGACCTGAAACTGCTCGTAGCGCGATTGCTGCCAGCGCAGCGCGCCTTTCGCGAACGGCGCGGCGAGTGCGAGATAAAGCGGAAAGTACGAGCGATCGCGGCCACCAAAGCCACCGCCCGGGTAGCACGCGACGATGTGCACACCGTTGATGGTCACCTTGCTGTTCGCGAACAGGGACGCCGCGCTGCCTGCGTCCTCGCTGGCGGATTGCGTGCCCAGCACAAGACGCAGTTCGCCCGAGGCGGCGTCGTACCACGCGAGTCCGGCTTCCGGTTCCATGAACATCGGATCAATAGCCGGCGTCAGGAAGTCCCGGCTGTTCGATGCGCCTGCCTTGAACCATGTGCCTTGTTCTGCGTTGTGCTCGATGGTGGCGTCGATATTCACGCTGGCTTTTTCGAGCGCCTCCAGATATTCGGGCGTGGGTTTGCCGTTGCTGCCGGTCTGGTAGTCCTTGACGTAGTTGAAGTTCGTGTCGTCGTCGCGCACATACGTCGTTGTTGGCGTAAAAGCGACGGGCTTGGAGCGGCTGCTCGGATCCGTGATCGCACCATAGCGGATCGTGCGGTCATTGAATTCGAGCAGTTTGCGCGCACGACGGTACACGTCGAAATTCGCAAAGATCAGCATCGCCGCGGGCTGGCCGAAACAGTCCGGGGGATAGCCTTTGCGGGCAAGCCAGTAGATGTCCTGACTCGCGACCGGGTCGGACTCCGGCGCGAGCGCGATTTGGCGCGAGAGCAGGGCGTCGTTATCGACAATGGCGACAGGCTGTAAATCGGGTGGCAGCATGCTCAGGTCGTAGCCTTCATACACCCGGTCGACACGATTGCAGCGCAGCGCATACAGCCAGTTTTCCTGCTGCGGCCAGCCGATAAAATCGCGCGCCTTGAAGTCACGTGCGTAGATTTTCTGGCCCGTTACCTTGGGGATCCCGTCTATTCGCCAGCGTGCCTTGCCCGGCTCCGGTGCCCAGGCGGGCCCATTGTCCGGATCCGTCTGCATCGACGAATTGAGGACCGCCGCGGGCAGATTGCTGATTGAAATTGCGACGACCGCGCCGCTCCCCATGACTTTCAGGAAAGTGCGGCGTGTAACAGGTATATCGAAAGCCATTGAGGGCTCCCCGGATTGATGGTTATTCCATTCCTTATGCGAAATAGCTACGCATTCGCCTTATGGGCTAGCTATGCCTGTGCACACAGGTCGTCGTGTACCTGCCTCAGGGTTGAGTGGCTCGTAGTTGATTGGCGCATGTGTCCGCCGATGCGGCTTTTGCCGTATCGGCACACAGTCGGGCTATCAGCCCGCTCTTGCGTCGGGGCCGGCAGGACCGGTCATTTCACCGGCAGCAGACTGCTTCTGGCAACCCCGGATTGGATGTCTCTGTCTCTCATCATGGTCTGTTTCCACGTTTTCATTATTTGAGATCTGGATCGACTTTTCGTAATCCTATGCGTAGAAAACTGTGACTGCAAGAAAGTGATTGAATCTATCCACATTGAATAAATTGCCGATCTTGTTGTGGCTATTTATGACGATTCCCAGGAAGGAGCGGGATTCAGAAGAGCCGCGTGAAATGGCGAGGCGGAGGGCGCCGGGGGGCGTTGAGTGAGACCAGATTGCGCTTAAACCTTTCACTCCTGTCAGCTTTTCATGGTGGCTCTGATGTGCTCCTCCTTTTCTCGCTCTGGTCGTCTTCCATTGAGATACGGATACCTAAGTTGTGAACCGGGGGAATACTGATTGTGTCATCGGGTTACCGTCGGGAATCGCTCGCTTCGACGCCCAAATCAAGCTGGACCAACATGCCGCAGGGTAGGCTGCGGCACTGGCCGCTGCTTGCATCGCAATCGGTGTCGCCCTATGGCTTCGGAAGCGCTTCAAGGGCTCCGTTGCCTGACCTCAATCTCGCCACGTTCGAAGCCCGATGGCGAAAAATCGGTCAGTTTCTTCATTTCGAGTCAAGCGTGTGGCTGCCGACGTTGAATTGCGGTTCCCGTGATGCGTGTTCGAAGGCACCGTGTGTGTGGTTTGCCACGCTGTTATTGATTGCAGCGACCCGCCGCGTGAGCCGCGGGTGGGTCCGGAAGATTTCAGTGAGGAAACCGAAGATGGGTGGCACCATCTTTTCCTGAGCCATAAACGCGTTGGGATCCAAGGATGCATTCAGGCGTCGGCAGCCGCAACCCAGCATCTGCAATGCACCGCGTGATGCGTGGGCGTCCTTGGATAGATAGGCGCCAATGCTGTCGCATGTGTATTCCCGCGAACGCGAGTAAGCCTTGCCGAGAAATGGGACGACGTGCGCCGGCAGCTTGAGCCCGTTGATCCACGGATTCAAGTGCCCCGCCGCATGATGGCCCAGCTCGTGACCAATCACGAAGCGCACTTGGGCATCGCTACTCGCTTCGACGAGTGCGCCGGTCAGGAAGACATAGCGGCCGCCGAGCAGGCGCCGCGCAAAGGCGTTAAAAATGCCGTTTGAGTTGTAGATGAAGGTCTTCGGCGGTTCGGACAGGCCGATCTCCTGCGACGCTTCGACGACCATCGCGTGGAACTCCGGGAACTGGTCGCGGCTCACCAGCACCATGTTGCCGAATGCGGACGCGCGATAGGCCGCGGACGCCAGCCAGTAGAAGATCGCGACCGCGACGCCATATCCCACGTAGAGGTGGATGAAGTGGCCCGCCTTGGGATCATTCCAATGTTTGTAGATTGCCTGCGCAATGGCGATCCACAGAAGGACGCCAATCACGATCATGATCCATTGATAGCACTTCTCCCGTTTGTTTCTAAGTAAATCGAATGTATTCGTCATCGTGATTTCCCCCGCCCAAAGTTGTTAATTAGTTTTCTTCCGGAGCGATATATCGGGCCGCAGTACGTATATAAAGTGTTTTGAGATTGTGCGCAAGCCGTTGCAGGTCGAGCGAGCGGCGTCCGGCACCGCTACGTTTTTCAGTGGCGATCAACGGCGATCTTTGTGACCATTGATCTGCGCGGCGCAATCAGGCGGCAACCGCTAGAATTGCGGTTTTAGCCCGGAATACGCCGATGTCTTTTGCCTCGCTTGGCCTGATCGATCCCTTGCTGCGTAATTTGCAGGACCTCAATTACCAGACACCTACGCCGGTGCAGGCCAAGGCGATTCCTGCTGTGCTCAGCGGCAAGGACGTCATGGCTGCGGCACAGACCGGTACTGGCAAAACGGCCGGTTTTGCGCTGCCGCTGTTGCAACGGCTAGTGCAACACGGCCCGGCGGTGTCCAGCAACCGCGCGCGTGTCCTGGTGCTGGTGCCCACGCGTGAACTGGCCGAACAGGTGCTGCAAAGCTTTATCGATTACGGCAAAGGCCTCGACTTACGATTTCTGGCAGCCTACGGCGGGGTGAGTATCAACCCGCAGATGATGAAGTTGCGCAAAGGCGTGGATGTGCTCGTTGCCACGCCGGGCCGTTTGCTGGATCTCCATCGCCAGAACGCAGTGCAGTTTGATCAAGTGCAAACGCTGGTGCTGGATGAAGCTGACCGCATGCTGGATCTGGGCTTTGCGCGCGAACTCAACGCCGTTTTTGCTGCCTTGCCAGTTCAGCGCCAGACCCTGCTGTTCTCTGCCACGTTTACCGATGATATCCGCGCCATGGCGGCGGGCATTCTGCGCGGCCCGGTCAATATCAGCGTCAGCCCGCCCAATGCCACGGCCAGCAAGATCAAGCAGTGGGTGGTGCCGGTGGATAAAAAGAACAAGCCTGACCTCTTCATGCACCTTGTGGCTGAGAACAACTGGGAGCACGCGCTGGTGTTCGTCAAAACCCGCATTGGCGTGGATTACCTGGCGGCCATGCTGGATGAAGCGGGCTATGCGGTCGACACCATCCACGGCGACAAACCGCAACCCGCGCGCATGCGTGCGCTGGAGCGCTTCAAGACGGGCGAAGTACAAATGCTGGTCGCCACCGATGTGGCTGCGCGCGGGCTGGATATCGACGACCTGCCGCTGGTGATCAACGTTGATCTGCCGATCGTGGCGCAAGACTATGTGCACCGTATTGGCCGTACCGGCCGCGCGGGCGCCAGCGGCGTGGCGGTGTCCCTTGTGTGTGCCGATGAAGCACCGCAACTGGCCGCGATTGAAGCGCTGATCCGGCAAACGCTGCCCCGTGAAGAGGAGCCGGGTTTTGAAGCCGAACACCGCGTGCCGCAAACTAGCGCGACAGGCGAGATCATCAAGAAACCCAAAAAGCCCAAGAAGCCGAAAGTGCCGCAAGCTGCGCCGCGCGCCACGCAGGTGCTCGGCAATAAACCGCGCCCGCAAAGTGGCGAAAACAAACGCAAGCCTGCGGCGCAGCGCACTGTGGCTGAGGGCAAAGGCACAAGCTTCTCCAGCGGTAGCCCATTCAGCGTGCAAAAGCCACGCAGCAAACCCGCCAGCAAGCCGGCTGCGAGTTCACGTAAGCCGGCTGACAAACCCGCTGGTGGCCGCGGCAAACGCCAACCCTGATTCGTGGGGACGAGTAACGCCGGCTCATCCGCTCAGTTCGGCGGCAAGGCGGACGAGACGGGCAATGCGGTAGCGGTACATCGTTGCTTGCGGAGAACTTTTCAGCTGTTCGACGCGATCGCGCCAATATGTCGGCGGAAAGGGTTTTTGCGGTGTGCATGCGATGACGCGTTCAAGATGAACGAGTTCGCTTTCGAAAATGTGGTGATGCATTGTTCGAATCCCCCGGGGATGGCCAGTGTGGTCCGCTTGCGACGTCACTCACACTCTGAACGCCTGGCTGAGGATCGGTGGGTTTGTCGCGGTTGGCGCAAGCTGGTTAAAAAAGGACAAGCCGCCGCTGCCGGTTCCCCTGAGGGAGAGCAACGACGGCTGAGCCCCGCAGCGGCCCGCCTGGTGCATAGCCAGGCGGATTCCGCCATTCCGGCGTCACGCATTGCAACGATCTTCTCTACGGAAGCATTCAGTCGCTACGCGTGGACACACGACAGTCACATCTACAACAACAGCACAGCCCTCTCAATCTATCGCCAGCGACTCAATATCGTTGGCGTCGATCAGCGCGTCGTACACATGGCAGCGCGCGATCTTTTTTGGTCTCCCGGATTCCCCAGCTTGTCAGGCAGATTCGTTGGACGTTCTGGGCACGGCTACCGCCTGTGAGGGTTATTTTTCAGGCAGTGGCGAACATCCAATTTGTATAGGCAATAAATGTGCCGAACCGTGAAGCCGCATAACTGCGGAAATATCTGAACATTTCAGTTGCGACATTGGACGGTCTCGTCCATGCATTTCCATGAAATTGGACGATTTCGTCCAATTGGCCATTTCCGGCGCGTTGACGGACCATTTCGTCCACATAGGGATGAAAGCGGGTGGCAGCGGTTCCTGATCTTCCCTACGCAATTCACATGCCGTTTGCGATTCCTTTGCCGTAAAGGTCGAGAGAAACTTCGCGCTGAAGCTCGGCGAGCAAACGCATGGCGCTGGTGACGCGAGGGGTCGGGTCTGTCGATAGCGAGCGCAAACCGCGTTCAAGTATGTCGATGCCTTCGGCGATGCGGCCGGTGGCGCGCAGCAGGTCGGCGAGGTAACGCGCGGCATCCACGCGCGCAGGCACCGAACCGAACGCGAGTGCCGTGGACAGCGCGGTACGCAGACCCAGTTCCGCGGCGTTCACCTCACCGAATGCCCACTGGGCACGTGCCCGGGTGACCAGGAGTTCGCCCAGGTAGACACGTTCCTGACGCGCGAGGGTTTCGTCGATCGCGGCGGCGAGCATCGCCTCGCACGTCTTCGCGCGGCCGGCGCGCAGCAGCAGCTCGCCCTGCTGCCACGCCTTGAAGGAATAGAACAGTGCACCGCCATTGCAGACGACGTGGTTGTCGTAGCCGTCGAGCATGACGGTTTCCGCTTCGTCGGAATGACCGAGCGAACTGAGGTGGCACGCGCGGAGTATCTGACCGATGCCCCGATAGAACGCGAAGCCGTTCGCGATCGACACCGATTCGAGTTCACTCGCGAGATGCCCCAGCCGGTCCATGTCATCGAACAGGCTGGCGAGCCAGGCGGCGCCCTGCAGGTTGACGGCATGAGCGAACGCGTGCGAGCCTGGCTCGGACGCGCGCAGGATCAACATCTCCATGGCGCGCCGTGCCTGTCCGAATGCGCCGATCTGGTAGGCCGCGAGTCCTTCGAAAGTCAACGCGAGACTGGCGAGATCGATCCCTTGAGAGCCCGTACGGGAGTCGTCGCGCCCCACGCCAAGCAGGTTGCCGCGCGCGAGACAGGCAACGGCCTCCTCGCTGTCGCCAAGCCAGAAGAGGGTATTGGTCATCGCGACGTGGGCTTCGTCGAGTGACACCCGGTCGCCGCTATTCTGCGCGCGCTCCAGCATGTTCTGCGCGGTCGCGCGCGCCTGCTTGAGTTGAAGCGTCGTCAGTTGCGTGGTCCAGACGCCGAACTGAATCGCGGCGATTTCAGCGGGGGTACAGACGCCTTCGCCGATGGCCAGCGCGGCGGCGTAGCAGGCGGTGGCCTCCGCGTACAGCCAGCCGTGCACGCTGCGCAAGCTCATGCCGAGCAAGCGGTAGGCGTCGAACTGAAGGCGGCGCGCGGCTTCCTGTTCGTGAGACATTTGCAGCAGGTCAAGGCAGCGGCGCAACGGCGGAATGGCTTCGGCGAACTTCGATTCCTCGATTAGCGCGCTCGCATGCTCGAGACACTTGCGCGCTTCCCGGTGATGTTCTTCGCGCGACTTCAGACGCCGCTCGATGGTCTTGCGGCCCACCCCCAGTAATGTGGAGGCCGCACTCTTGTTGCCCGCGGTTCGTTCGAGTGCGCGGTCGATCAGGAGGTCCTCGGCGGCGGCGAGTTTGTCGCGTCCTTCGAGTTGCAACAGCATGTCTGCGAGGTTGGCGCGCGACACCGGTCCGCCGCTCTCGTTGGCGAGAAACGGTTCGAGCGAATCGACGTCGATAAGCGTGTTTTCGGCGAGCACGCTCAACTGGCTGATCAGGTTGCGCAATTGGCGGATGTGGCCGGGCCACGCGTGCTGCCCAAGCCGGCGGATGGCGGCCGGCGAAAACTCAAGACGACGCACGTGCTGCGATGCGAAATGGGTAACGAGGGCGGGAATGTCCTCGATGCGCTGCTCAAGTCCGGGCACGGCCAGCACGAAGACCGCGAGCCGGTAGAAGAGGTCCTCGCGGAATAACCCTTCGCGCGCGAGTTCGCGCAGGTCGCGGTGGGTCGAGGCGACCACGCGCCCGGCGAACTGCAGACTGGTTGACGAACCAATCGGACGGAAGGTTCGCGTTTCGAGTACGCGCAGCAGTTTCGGTTGCAGCGCGAGCGGCAGTTCGCCGATTTCATCGAGCAGCAGCGTGCCCTTGCCGACCTGCTGCAAAAGTCCCTGGCGGTTTTCGCCCGCGCCGGTGAACGCGCCTTTAACGTGCCCAAACAGTTCGGCTTCCACGAGGTTCTCTGGGATCGCGCCGCAGTTGACGTCGACGAACGGTTGATCCTGGCGCAGGCTGTGCGCGTGCACGCGGCGAGCGACCAGTTCCTTGCCCGAACCGGTCGGCCCGAAAATGAGCAACGGATGATCGGTGGGGGCGACCCGATCGATCATGCGGACCAGTTGGCGAAATGCGGGTGCGCCGCCCACGAAGGCACCGGAATCAGCCTTGTCGTGGGCGAATGGAGCGACAGGGGTGTAACTCATTACGAAATACGCTCCACATGAACCGCGCGTGGCGCTACGCGGAAATTGCCGTCAAAAACACGGGACGAACGGTCACGCATCGCTCTGGTACCTGGCCAGGTTTTCCGATTGCGTCGCCGGACCGTCCACCGCAAGAACAGACAGAGTATGACGGCTTGTCGCCGATCTTGTCGTTTCGACAATAACGCTCGCGCCAGTGCATCCGTGGATGACGTTTCAGGAACGGAAAATAACGTGCGCAAAGCAGGTGCCAGGACTCGCCATATGGGTTGTACGGCTCGTGCTCGTTCTGCAATACCGAATTGCACGTCGTTCTCTTTCTGCAGGAAGCGGAACCTGCGATAGTCCGGCCATCTCCCGAGCACCCGGTTCAGGAGACGCGGAGACCTCGGCATTTTTTGCGGACATTAATGTGAGAGTACAACTGATGACAATTGAACACGATGGCGCGACGAGACGCAGTCTCCAATACAAAATAGTGGCAAGCCTGGTGTTATTCGGTTCGGGTGTTGTGTTATCGATGTCCGCGAGCGGACAAATTCCATTGACTGCGGGTGCGCTGCCACTGTCGTTGGCAATGGATGCAGCGACAGAAACGATCCGCGTTTGTGAGGCTAAGGGGTTTAGGGTAGCTGTCGCTATCGTGGACCCGGACGGTGTGATCAAGTTGCAGGCGCGCGGTGATGGAAGCCCCATTCATTCGCAGGGATTTTCGTTTCGCAAGGCTTACACCATCATGAGCATGGGGCCCATGATCGGCGCGGACACGAATAGCGCGCTGATCAAAACGATATCCGGCTTTTCTTCCGGACTGCCGGCAACCGCAAGTAGTGGAACGTCGAATCTTCTTTTCCTGCCCGGCTCCGTTCTGGTGAAGCAGAACGGGCAAGCTATTGCCTCTATCGGAGTGAGTGGCGCGCCGAAAAGTGCCGATGATGAGGTTTGCGCGCAGGCCGGCGTCGATAAGATAAAGAGTCGTCTGGTAGACAGCACTCAGAACTAAAGCTGCTCGACTCGGCGAATACCAGATGCAATTTAGCCTACGTGTCCTCTCTGAATTTTCGGAAGCATTCAGATAGAAAGTCCAGGCAGACCGAGATTTTTGGAACGCGATTTCTTGGCGCGAGCGTCACGGCCGAAATGTCGAACTCGTTCGTGTCTTCGTATTCTTCAAGCACTTGCGTCAACATCCCGAGCGCCACGAGTTCCTTGCCGATGACCTTATTGATGCGGCCAATTCCCAGATTCGCTTGCGTGAGCGATACGATCGCGGACGTATTGTCTGCAAGAATCCTCCCCGCAACGGGCAACGTGGATAATTCGTTGTCGCCGTCAAAGGGCCATTGGTTGTGGGCGGTAACCGCCGCATTGGCGATCAGATCATGATGCACAAGGTCGCGTGGCGATCGGGGAATTCCGCGTGCGGCCAAGTATGCGGGCGAAGCATACAAGGCCCTTCGATGTGATCCAAGCTTACGCGCCACATGCGTGTCTCGTGGCGGGATGCCTGCTCTGATCGCGATGTCGATGCCTTCGGTCGACATATCCACCTGTCTGTCGGAGATATGTAAGCTCACATTGAGGTCAGCGTGGCGATCAACCAGGTCGCGCAGATTTGGAATCAGAACGTATTCCGCAAGAATGCAAGGAACGCTAATCCTGACCAATCCGGAGACCCGATTGCTGCGCGATGCCAGATCGTCGGCGAGGATGCTCGCGTTTTGCGAAATCCTTTGGGCGTGTTCAAGAAAGATGCATCCGTCATCCGTGAGTGACAAGCCATGGGTGCTGCGGTGAAACAATCGCAGACTGCATTCTGTCTCCATTCTCGACAACGCGCGTGATACCTGACTGGGATGTTCGTTGCGTTCCCTCGCCACTGCGGCGACGGACAGAGACTCGGCCAGTCGTACAAAGAGATAAAAATCCTGGAGGGAGAACTCTGTCACGGGATCGCGCCTTCTGAAAGTTTCGCATGAACTTCGCGCTGGAAGAGGGCGAGTCAACTCGCGCCTTCGACCATGCCCTCACCAGTTGTCCCGCATTGGAATCGACTCAACTGATCCAGTCGCCAAGGCAAGCGCCGCGGCGGCCGACAGTGCGCTGCTGTAACTATCCGCGTCCGCATTCTTCGCCGCCAACAATTGATTCTGCGCTAGCAGCGCGTCGGTGACCGAGCCGACACCTTGCCGATACGCGTCGAACGCGGCGTCGTACGTCGTCTGCGCCGCGGCAAGCAAGTCTTTGGCAGCAGCCTGCGCGGCAAGACTCGTCTGCAGCGTATTCTGCGCAGTAACGATTTGCCGAACCGCTTCTTCACGGCTTCGAGTAAGACGGGTCGACGCGCTGTCGGCATCGTTGCGCGCCTGCGCGAGCACCGCCGAGCGCAAGCCGCCGTCATACAGCGGAATCGTCACGCCGACAATCACGCTGCCGCCGTAACGGCCGCCGCTCAGGTTCACCGTCGGCAATTGCTGACCGATGGCCGGCACCGCCGAAATCGACGAGCTGCCGGTGTTGTACGCCCCCGTCGCCGAGACGAATACCTTCGGCATGAAGTCCGACTCGGCCGCCTTCACTTTAGCCAGATTGACCCGCTCGGCTGCATAGGCGCTCAACACGTCCGGGCGGCGGGCGATCGCGGACGAGACGATCCGGTCGATCGAGTCGCTCGTCGGCGCCGGCAGTGTGTGCGCCGGCATCTCCGCGATTCTGGGTTTCGACAGCGGAGAAATCCCCATCGCGGAGATCAGCGCGAGATAGCTGTTGCTTTCGGCACCCTGCGCCTGGACAAGCGCGAGCCTGGCCTGCGCGCGATTCTGGTTGGCTTGCGCCACTTCGATGACGGTGCCGATGCCATGCTTGTAGCGCGACTGCGCCGCGGTCAGGATCGCATCGGCGTTGCCGAGGCCTTGTTGCGTTGTGACGATGCGGGCGCGCGCGGCCTGGTACGCGTAGAACGCGACGCTGACGTCGAAAATGACCTGCTGGTGGACCGCGGTGAAGGCGATGTTCGCCATCACCGATGCCTGCGACGCGGCCTCGACGCGCGCGGCACGTCCGCCGAAATCGAACAGCAGCCATTGCAGCGCAACCACCTCAGTCGTGCCATGTCCCGTTACGCTGGCCGACGAATCGCCGAGCACGGACGTGCTCGAATCGTGGAGGCCGAGGTACTGCCCCATCGCCGCGACAGACAGTTGCGGAAGATAGGCGCTCTTCGCGACGCCGGCTGCGAGCGCCACATTGCGCGCGTCGTTCCAGGCGATACGGGTCAGCGGGTTCGCCGATTCCGCCAGATCGATCAGTTCGGGCAGGTCGTATGCATGCGCCTGTTCCAGCGCGGGCGGAGGCGGTACGGCGGCGAGCGCGGGGTTTGCGGGTAATTGGTAACTGCGTGCGGAGGCGGACGGGTTAGCCGATGCAGCGGGGTGAGCCGCCGCAACGGAGTTAGCCGTTGTAGCCGGGTTGGCCGCAGCAGCCGAAGCTGCTGGGTTAGCCAGGCTCGCTGAATTCGCTGACCCAGCCAACGCCGCCGGCCCAGGCACGATGGCGCCGGCCGCGTCCGTCTGCGGATTCCACGGACGGTCGGGGCTGTCCGGGGCCATGTCCAGGGACGACGTGGCGCATCCGGCCAAACCCGCCGCAGCCAGGATCGCCATGGCGAATGAAGGGTTAAGCCGGCGCATGAGTCGCGAGTTCCTTCGCTGCGTCGTTCGACGCAGCGTGTTCGAGTTGAGTGAGGCGTGCATCGCCAAGACGCAGCAAGGCGGTGCGTGTGTCGTCGTTGGCTGCTGCATCCGGTACTGCCGCATTGGGTGCGAGCGGTAAGGCCGTGTCCTGCGCGAGCGGCAAAGCTGGGTCTGGACCAGCTGGCAAAGCCGGATCCTGCGTGGCGGGCAAAGCCGCAGCCGCTGCGCCACCTGCGCTCTTTATGTCCACGGCACTCACAGTACTCGTAGCGCTCACCGCACTTGCAGAACCCGCAGAACCGCCTCCGCCCGCCGATAACCCCAGCCCACCCATGGCCCGCTTAAGCCAGCCGTCGATCGCAGCATCGCGCGGCCGTCGTTCGGCGAGCAGGAACATCGGTCCTTCCAGGGCGTCGAGCCTGGCCAGCGCGCTGCGGCGTTCTGCGATCCACTGCGCGTCGGGGCGAACCCACGACGGCTCGTAATGCATCAGCGCGATATCCTGCTCCAGCGCACCGCACTGAGCCATGGCGCTCGCAGCCTGCGCGCGACGCGTGACGGCATCGGGCAGCGCCGCCAGCCGCTCCCACTGCTGCCGCAACGCGGCGAGCCCGGCGTCGACGCGCGCCGCGACGGTGACCGGCCACACGCGCGTGAACACCAGATAGACGACCGCATTGCCGATCAGGATCCCGATGGTGCGATCCCGCGCGAGCGTCAGATCGTAGCCCGGCGCCGCGCCCTGCAACACGCACATGAAAAACACCAGGGCGATCTGGAAGCCGGCATAAGCAATCCGCGGCGAACCGAAAGCGACCCACGCCGACAGCCATGCGCCGATCAGCACGAGCACCATCAGCCCGACGACGGACGACAGTACCGGCACCACGAACATGATTGCGGCGGTGCCGAGGAGTGCGCCCACCAGACACCCGGTGATCCGCAGCGTCATCTTCTCGACGGTCTCGGCCGTGGTGCCGAGCGACACCATATAGACCGTGATGAAGCAGGTATGGATACCGGGCCAGTTGATCTGCGAATAAAGCAGATAACAGAACATCGCCGCCACGGTGGTTTTCAGTGCGTAGCGGACGTGCTCGGGATTCGTGAATGCATCCGGCAGGAAGAATCCACCGCGCTTGCTCGCGGGCGGCGGCGCGGCTTGGGTTTCGACTTGAGCCTGGGCGCGTGCTTCGGCTTGCGCGTCGGTTTCGACCTGGCTTTCGCCTTTGATATCGGTTTGCGCCTCGACTACGGCGAAGCGCGTGATCACATCATGCAGATTCTCGACGACGACTCGTGCGAGCGGTGTCAGTTCGGCCACGTTGGGCAGCTTGAGTTCGATGTCGACCGGATAGCCGCCTGCCTCGAACATTCGGGCCATGTTCTCCAGCGTGTCGGCAATCGGCGCGGCGAACGATGCGGGCAGTCGCCCCGATGGTTCGCTGGCCGCCAGGTCTACGGCGACCAGAATCGCCAGCGTCGACGACACGGCTTGCCGCAGCGGCCCGATATCGTCACGCACCGACGACCCGTCGACCACCGAGAGCTTGAGCCACGTGCCGAGTTCCGCGTCGCCTTCGTGCAGACATGCGCTGAGCGCCTCAGCCGTTGCCTCGGGCGCGACCAGGCTGCGGGCCGCGAGCCGCAGGCGCTTCGCCAGTTCGCGGCCGGCGAGCTTTCGTGGCGACGGCGCCATCAACAGGTTGACGCCGATCGAGATACCGACTGGAATCGCGACCATCAGCCATACGTAGAGCAGGGCGCGTGTCGCCACTTCGCCGAATGGCACCATGCCGAGTTCGTCGAGCGCAAAGCCGACGATCATCGCGATGATCGCGCCCACCGGCCGCAGCTTGCTCGCCGACGTCACGAACAGCAAGCCGAACGACAGCCCCGCGATGCACGCCACCCGCCACATGGGATCGTCGAGCGCGAACATGGCCACTACCGTGACGACCCCGATGAGCAGGGTGACCAGCACCATCAATGCCGAACCCAGCACGACGCTCAACACCCGGTCGGGCCGGTTCAGGAAGAACACGACATAGGCGGAGATCGCGGCTTCCGGCGTGCCGTACGCGCTTGTCACGAACGCCGTCAGCGCGCAGATCAGCGCGATGCGGGTCGCCATCGCCGCGCGCCCGGGATAGGGCGCAAGCAGCTTCAGGATGTCGGCGGGGCCCGGTCGGGCAAGATCACCGGCAGGCTGCGCCATGCCGGACCTCGACTATCGCACTCGCACCGATCCGCACCAGCCGGGCAGCCGGCTCGTCGAGCCGCACGCGCACGGGGAAGCGCTGGGCGACCCGCACCCAGTTCACGGACTGCTGGACGATCGGCAGGGTACGCGGCAGATTGATGCGATCGGAATCGGCCACGCCCGCGCCGATGCCGACCACTTTGCCGTGAATCGCCTGGCTGCGGTCGATCATGGAATAGACGGTAGCACAATCACCCGGCTGGATCCGCGCGAGCGCCCCTTCCCGGAAGTTGGCGACGGCGAACCATTCATCCTCATGGACGAGCGTGAAGATCGATTGATGCGGCGCGACCGTCTCGCCCGCCAGTACCGACAGCCCCGTGACGAAGCCATTCTGCGACGCGCGCACGACGGTGTCGTCGAGGCTGTGCTGCGCGAGCGCGAGCGCCGCCTCGCGCGCATGCACGACGGCGATGGCGTCCGCGTCGTCGCCGATGGTCTGCGCGGTCGCCTGTTTCTGCTCCTGTGCCTGCTTCAGCGACAACGCGGCGTCGTGCTGCGCGACTTGCGCCTGATCCAGTTGCTGGACCGGCACGTAGCCCTTCGCCACGAGCGGCGTGAGTCGCTGCACCGTGCGCGACGCCAGTTCGTAGTTGTGTGCGGCTTTGCCCGTCTGGTCACCGGCGATAGTCGCATTGGCGCGCTCGCCGACAATCGTCCGGCGCCGCGTTTCGAGTGCCGCGCGGGCCAGTTCGAGGTCGGCCTGGGTCTGCGCGACCGCGAGCCGATAAGGCACAGGATCGATCTCGAAGAGCACGTCGCCTTTTGCGACCCGCTGGTTCTCTTCCACGGGCAGCCGGATGATCCGGCCGCCGACCTGCGATGCGACGTGCACGACGTCGGCATCGATCGTTGCGTCGTCCGTTGACGGAAACCGGGTTGTCCGGTCATAGCCGTACCAGGCTGCCGCGACGCCAAGTATGACGATCACGCCCGCGATCACGCGGCCTTTGGCAGAGCCTTTGCGCATGCCGGCGATTTTCATAAGAGCTGTCCTGTTCCCGAAAGCCAGAAGAGCACGCCGACCGTCAGGCCGATAGCCACGCAGACGGAGAGCTGAAACGGGACGATCTGCGCCCACCCCGTGGAAACGAAGATCCGATGGGCAATGAGCGCGCCGACGAAGCCGACGATCGCGCTCAACAGCCAGAGCGGAAAGTAGGCGCCGAAGATTTCATACGACGGCGCACCGCGCAGCGTACATCCCTGTAAGGACAGGCTCAGGGCAAGCGCGACCGGAAGAGTCGGCGTGCGGTGCACGATCGGGGCGCAGGCACTTCCATGATTGGGCTTGAGCGGCATTGCGGCGTGGCGAGGTGGATGAATACGTTATGGGAGCAACGGAATCACGGGCACTTTACCAGTGCGGCAGTTTCGTTTCGACGTTTTCCGCTTGGCGCCTGCTTATCTATTCCAGTTCATTGATATCAATACGGATATGGGTATTTGAAAGAGGCGCGTGCTATGCGTTGTGAATATTAAGCATCGTACCTGCGCTCCTTTACATAGTCAAAAATGCCGTCTGTCAAGACTGCATGACAGAAAAATGATTCTTCAGTAAACGTTAAAGACTTTTCTGTTACTGCCGTTTACAGGGTTGCGCGATTTTGCGCGGGGTATATCGAGATCCAATCAATCACTTTGCGGCATTGAGAGTCCGCACCCAGAACTAATAAAATGAAAATGAAAACAAAATCAACTCTACTCGTTTCAATGTTGGGTTCATTGGCCCTCGCCGCGTGCGGCGGAGGCGGAGGTGGCGATAACAGCACGCCGACCGCCCAATCGGCCAGCGCACCAGCAACCGCGAGCGCACCGGCCACGGCCAGTGCACCCGCGGCTGCGTCGGCGCCAGCGCCCGCTTTGACCGGTGAACCACTGCCGAGCCTGTCGGCCCCGCAGACGGGTTCGACCGCTCTCGCGGGCAACGGCTCTGAAGGCATGTGGACGCAATCGGGTACGTCCAACATGACGGCTTTCGTGGACCCGGTCGGCAATCTCTCTTACGTGAGTGGTTTGTTCACCGTCGTCACGTCGACATTCTTCGGGACGATCTCTACCGCTCTGCCGAACTGGGCCTTGACCACCGGTTTCGAGACTTTTGGTGGCATTCGCTTCACGGCAACAGCGGGAACCGGGACGTACACCGCGAACCAGACCTTGACTGGCAGCTACCTGGCCAACGGCAGCACCGTGAACCTCACGCTGAAGTATGACCCGGCGAATGCGCTCGCAGTCACTCAGTCGAGCGTGGCAGGCACGTGGGCACAAACTTCGACGACGCTGACGGTCGACAATGCGGGCGGCGTCACCGGCGCGATACTCGGCTGCGGTGTCGCGGGCACGCTGGCGTTGACCACGCCGGGTTCGAACAAGAACCTTTATACGTTGACCTTGAGCGGTACGACAAGCACCTGCTCGTTGCGTTCAGGCGTGACCTACAGCGGCAGCGCAGCGATCAAGTTCCTGCCCGTTTCCGGCAGCACCACCTTGTACCAGCGGACGATCGTCTATCTGATCAAGGCCGCCGATAACTCGGAAATCGCCTACGGTCAACTGTCGAAGCAGTAAGCCGGTTCAGGGCCACGGCGCGCACTTGCTCGCCGTGGCCGTGTCGGACACGCTCGGTGAATTACTTTTGCAACACGGGTCGTCGAGCCTGGCGTCGCAAATAGATATTGTTGAAGATCAGCGCGGCGCCTGTCGTGCACGCCCCTGCGATTTGCCAGCGTTCCGGAACCACGCCGGTCAACGAAGATACGACGAACGTCGTGACGGGTAACACGTCCATGAACAGCACGCCGTTGAGCGGAGTGAGAATCTTGTTACCCATGTTCCAGAACAGGATCGCGATGAAGCCGGCGACCGGGCCCATATAAAGAAGGTGGGGGACGATGGCGCGCAACGCACTCGCCGACGGCACCGGTACAACGTGAAGCGCGAACAGCAACAGGTTGAGGCCGATGATCGTGGTGAGTCCGAGCCAGGTGGTCATCGTCGTGTATTTGAGCGCGGACCAGTTCTTGAAGTGGGACGCGCTAAAGGTGTATATCACCCAGCACAGTGCGCCGAGGACGATTAAGGCGTTCGCCGAATAGTGCTGCGGTTCGCGCAGAACGCCAGCGATATCCCCTTTTGTCACCACGAGCGAGACGCCGGCGAATGACATCAGGATGAACAGAAACGAATAGAGCGGCGGGCGGCGTTTGCGAACAATCGAGTTCACGAGCAGGCCCATCATGGGCTGCGTTGCCATCATGATCGATGCAGTCAGCGCGCCCTCGCGTCCCGCCAGTTGTTGCCCCAGAAAGACGAACGATCCGAATCCGCAAAAGCCAATCGACCCGAGCAGCCACGCCAAGGCAAACGATTCCCCATTCGGCTTCAGCGCGCCCTTGCCTTCCTTGATCAGCAGTAAGGCAAGAAACGCCGTGCCGGCGATCAGGTACCTCAGCGACGTAAAGGTGAACGGGTCGACATGCACGAGGGCGCTCGTCATCACCGGAAACATGATGCCCATCAATATCGTTGCCATCACGCAAAGGACAACGCCCTTCCCGTAGCTACCGCGGAGCGACTGCGCAACCAGACCGATAGACGGGTTGCCACGACCGGACCCTGGCGTGGCAGAAAATTCGATGAGCTTATTCATGAATGATCGTTCCAGAAATAGGCAAAAATTTTTAGACCAGCGCTCGCATCGTCATGTCGACGATCGACACCAGTTCGTTCTTGCTGACATTCACTTTTCCTAGCACGCGCAGGCCCTGAATCATGCAGAGCAGGAAGGTGCCGACAGACTGTTCGTCGAGCTCAGCGTTGAATTCCCCCGCTTGCTGGCCGCGGACCACGGCGGCGACGAGATGCGAGGCAATCCGTCGCAAGGTGGTCTCGATGTGAGGGCGTAAAGCCTCGTCAGTCGGCAACATCTCGATGGCTGCGTTCGTGATGAGGCATCCGTGTCGTCCCGACAGATTGCTGGCGACCTGGGTGTAATGCAGCAGAGCCTCACGAAGTGCCTCGCGCGGCGGCAGATCGACGGCGAGCCGCTCTTTCAGGCGAGCAATCGCCCCCTCTGCGTAACGGTCGAATGCGGCGACAAGCAACCCATGTTTGTCGCCAAACGTGCTGTAGAGGCTGGCACGGAAAAGGCCGGTCGACTGACATAACGATTCAATCGACGTTGCATGGTAGCCCTGCTCCCAGAAGACTTTGCCGGCAATCCCGGTGACTTCGTCAAGATCGAATTCACGCGGGCGCCCGCGCTCGGGCGGCGGGGGGGAAGGACGGGTAGAGGGCGAGCGTTGTTTCATGATGAAACAATATTAAGACTGATCGTTCTTGAATTCAAGTCTGTTCGACAACATCGTTACGGGGTGCCTACCGGCGTCAAGTCCTGGCTGCTACCCAACGACTGGAACAGTGCCGCTGTATCACTCAAACGGGCGGCCTGGGCGCGCGTCTGGTCCAGTGCGGTCTGCAGCGCCTGACGTTGCGTGTCGAGCAGGCTCGACTGGCTGACGCCCCCTGCTGCATATTGCGCATGCGCGATAGCGAGGTTGGCCTGTGCCTGCTGGGCGGCGTCGTCGCGGGCACGAAGTTCGTGGGCGTCGTTGCGCAGCGCCGTGAGTGCATCGGCGACCTGTTGCAACGCCTGCAGGACGGTTTGCTGATAGCTTGCGAACGCTGCGTCATAAGCGGCTTGCGCTGCACGCTTTTTCGCGTGTAGTTCGCCGCCGTGGAAAATCGGCTGCGTCAGATTCAGGGCGACATTCCAGATGTTCAGGCCGCTCACAATGTCCTGAATACTGGTCCGCTCCGAACCGATGCCCGCCGACAACGAAAACTGCGGATAGAGATTCGCGGTCGCGACGCCCACATTCGCGCTTGCCTGATGCAGTAACGCTTCAGAGGCGCGAATGTCAGGACGCTGGCGCGCGAGCGTGGATGGAAGCGTGATCGGGATGTCGTCGGGCAGATGAAGGGAGTCGAGCGTGAGTTCGCTGAAATCTACTTTTGACGGCGCGACGCCAACCAGAATCGCGAGTTGATGATCCGCCTGGGCGAGCTGGGTCGCGAGAGGCGGCAGTGAAGCGAGGGTTTGCGCGACCAGCGTGCGCTGGCTGTTCACGTCGAATCGGGAGACGCCACCGGCGGCAAACCTGGCTTCGAGAATCGATAGCTGCTGCGCCTGCGCATCGGCGAGACGCTGCGTCAGCAGGATCTGTTGCTGCAACGAGGCGCGCAGCACAGCCGTCGACACCACGTTGCCGGCGATCGAAAGGCGCGCCGCGTCGAGTTGGAATGCCTCGTAGTCGACCTGTGCCAGGGTGGCCTCGAGCGCGCGACGATTGCCGCCAAAAATATCGAACGCGTAGGACACGCTTACCGATGCGTTGAATAACGAAAACGGCCCCGGGTTCGCGGCAATCGGAATGCCGAAAGAGGCAAGATCGACTTGCTGCCGTGTCGCGGAAATGCTGGCGTCGACACTCGGAAACCGTGTCGCGCCGGCTTGAGCGTTGTAGTTCTCGCGCGCTTCGATCAACTTTGCACGCGCTTGCGCCAGTGTCGGGCTCCGGGTCAGCGCCTGCTCGACAAGTCGATCGAGCTGCGCCGAGCGGAACTGTTGCCACCACATCGCCATGGCGGTATTCGCGGGGGTGAAGGTCTGCACCGATCCGTCTGTGGCATCGCCTGACACGGTGCCCGACGGTTCGGCGTTGCGCGTATAGGTTTGCGTGTCAGGCGGCGCGGGCGCCTGGAAGTCCGGTCCCACCGCGCAGCCGCACAGCGCGAGCGAACACAGAAAAGCGAGCTGTTTCATGGTCGTGTTCTCCTAGTCCAGCGTGCGGCGATAGAAACGCAGCGCGATGGCCATGACGATGACCGTGAAGAGCGCCATGGGCCACACAGACGGCCAGAGATCCGCCCAGCCATTGCCCTTGAGCAAAATGCCGCGAATCAGGCGGTTGAAGTAGGTGAGTGGCAACAGGTCGCCGATAAACTGCGCCCAGCGCGGCATGCCTGCGAAAGGGAACATGAAGCCGGACAGGAGAATGTTCGGCAAAAAGTAGAAGACGGAGAGTTGCATCGCCTGCAACTGGTTTTGCGCAAGCGAGGACAGCGTGATGCCCACCGTCAGATTCGCTGCAATGAAGAGTAAAGCAGACAGATAAATGGCCACTACGCTGCCAAAAAACGGAACGTGAAAGACGAAGCGTGTGGCGACAAGAATGATCGTCGCCTGAATCAGTCCGATGGCGACGTAGGGCACGATCTTGCCGGTCATGACTTCGATCGGCAGCGCGGGCGTGGCGAGCAGGTTTTCCATCGTGCCGCGCTCGCGTTCGCGTGTCACCGCGAGACCCGTCATCATGACGAGCGTCATGGTGAGGATCACGCCCATCAGTCCCGGTACCACGTTGTACTGCGTAATGCCTTCAGGGTTGTACAGGTTATGAACCTGCACGCCGAAAGCGTTTTGCGTTCCGTTCAGATACGCGAGCGGACCCTTGAGGTCTTTGTCCGCGACTGGTTGAACGAGGCCTGGCAGCGCGCCGACGGCGGTACTCGTTGCGGTCGGATCGGTGGCGTCGGCCTCGAGCAGCAGCGACGGATGTTCGCCGCGCAGCAGTTTGCGCGAGAAATCGACCGGTACGTTGAGCACGAATTGCACCCGGCCCTGGGCGAGTGCGCGGCGGCCCGCTTCCTCGTCAGGCAACGTTTCGGTGATGTCGAAGTAGGCCGAGTTCGTCATTGCCGCGACAAAACTGCGGGAGAACTCGCTCTGGTCGTGAATGATGACGGCTGTCGGCAGATGTTTCGGATCGGTGTTGATCGCGAAACCGAACAGCGAAAGCTGGATAATCGGCACCCCGATAATCATGCCGAACGTGATGCGGTCGCGCCGCAACTGGAGAAACTCCTTGAGGACGATCGCCCACCAACGCGTCACGGAAAATGCGCTGCGCTTCTTCACGATGGTGCTCCGAAGTTGTCTTTCGAACGGCTCATCAGGTAGATGAACACGTCTTCAAGGCCGGTGCTGACCGGTTCGATGCGCAGTGCGGTGCCCGCGGTTGCGTGTCTGATCGCCGCTTCGAGCGCGGCGTGATCGTGCCCGCTTGCGTGCAGCGAAGAACCGAATACGACAGTCTGGTCGACGCCGGGCGTAGCGCGGAGTTGTTCGGACAACTTGCTTAGGTGCTCGCCGTGGATCGACCATGTCGCGAGGCCCTGCGATTCGATGATCTCACTCGACGTGCCATTGGCGAGCAACTTCCCGTAGGCGATATACGCAAGCTTGTGGCAGCGCTCCGCTTCGTCCATGTAGTGGGTGCTGACGAGTACTGAAACGCCGCGTGCGGCGAGCCGGTGCAATTCTTCCCAGAAGTCTCGCCGCGCGGTGGGGTCGACGCCGGCCGTGGGTTCATCCAGCAATAACAGTTTCGGTTCGTGCAACATGCACGCGGCGAGCGCCAGCCGCTGCTTCCAGCCGCCCGATAACGAGCCCGTCAACTGGTTCGCGCGCGTTTGCAGTCCGAGCGATTCCAGCGAGCGGTCCACGGCCTCGCGCCGGTTGCGCATCTGATAGACCCGCGCGACGAAGTCGAGATTCTCGCGAATGCTCAGGTCGTCCCAATAGGAAAAACGCTGCGTCATGTAGCCGACATTGCGCTTGATCTGTTCGCTCTCGCGCAGGATGTCGTAACCGAGGCAGGTGCCGCTGCCTGAATCGGGTGTGAGCAAACCGCACATGAGCCGGATCGACGTGGTTTTGCCACTGCCGTTCGGTCCCAGGAAGCCGAAAATTTCGCCGTGTCCGACCTGCAACGTAACGTTGTTGACGACATGCTTATCGCCGAAGTGCTTGTTCAGATCATGTACGTCGATGACGTATTGCTGTGTTTCGGTGCTCATTGCAGCACCACTGAGACGGGTTGGCCGGGATGAAGCTTCGTTGCGTCCGCACTGGACGGGTGGGCCTCGACCATGAAAACGAGCTTGGCGCGGCTTTCATTGCTGTAGATGACGGGCGGCGTGTATTCGGCCTCGCTCGACACGTAGGTGATTCTGGCGGGCACGTCGGCCGCGCAGCCGTCGCAGTGTATGGACACGCGGCGATCCGGCGTCAACTGGCCGACGATCGTTTCTGGAACGAAGAAGCGAACCTTGACGTTCTGCGGCGGCAGAAGCTGCACGATCGGGCTACCCGCCGGCACCCACTCGCCTTGGCGATAGAGCGTGTCATAGACAAGACCTTCTGCCGGAGCGCTGACGCGTTTCTGATCCAGCTTCCATTGCGTCTGCGCGACGGCCGCCTGGGCGGCTGCCACCTGGGCCTGCTGTTGGACAATCTGTTGCGAACGGGCGGGCAGGCGAGCCACGTCGACCTGATTGCTCAGTTCACGCACCTGTGCCGCGGTGGAGTCGGCGTTGGCGCGCGAATCGTCGAGTTGTGCCTTTGCAATGCCGCCCGCGCTGTACTGTGCTTCATCCCGCGTGAGTTGCAGCGATGCTTTGCGGGCGTTGGCTATGGCTTCGGCGAGTTGGGCGCGATTGACGTTGACCTCGGGTACGCGCTTGCCGGTCTGAATATCCGCGAGTTGTGCGCGGGCTGCTGTGAGTTGCTGCTCGGCCTGCACGAGCGCATGGGTTTCGTCGTCCGATTCGAGCGAAAAGAGTGGGGCGTTCGCGCTGATCGTTTGTCCGCGTGCGACTGACAATTGGCTCAGCTTGCCGGATTGCGATGAACCGAGATAGACGAACTCGCCCTCGACATAACCCTGGTAGGTGCCGGTGTCCTGGTGCGAGCAGGCCGGTAACAGGGCGGCCAGCAGCACAAGGAGCGCGGCGCTGGGAAATCGGATCATGACTGGCTCCGCAACGAATGGCGACGATCGGACCGTCCTTGCAACTGCACTGGCGCGGGGCTGGACAGAATCTGTGCTCTCCGCGAGCGTGATTCAGAGGCTTCCGCAGCGTGGTTGTTCGCCGCGGAGTCCGTTCGCGGCCCGCACCCAGATGAAGTAGAATTAATAGTATGTGAATTTGAATTCAAATTCAAACTGTTTTCGCGAGCCCACTTCTCGACCATGCCGACCCCCATGAAAAGGACAGCCGCCGCGCGCCCCAAAAGGGCCTCACGTCCCGACGGAGCGGCAACACGTCAGCATTTGCTCGACACGGCGGGCCAGTTGTTCGCCGAACGGGGTTTCGCGGATGCCACCAGCAAGGAAATTTGCGAACGCGCCGGAACGCCGATGGCGTCGGTCAACTATCACTTCGGCAGCAGGGAAGCGCTTTATGAAGCTGCGTTGATCGAGGCGCACCGGCAGGTCGTGGGCCTCGACGAACTGGCTGCGCTCGCCGCCGGCCTGAGCGATCCCAGGGAGCAGCTTCGCGCGGTGCTCTGCCGTTTCGTTGGACTTTCATCGAACGCAGGCGCGCCTTGGGGCTTCATGCTGATGCTGCGCGAAGTGCTCTCTCCATCGACCGCTATTCCAGCGCTCATCGAGAAAGCCGTGCGGCCCAAAGCTGCACTTCTGTTGAAGATCGTCGGCGACGTGCTGGGACTGAGCCCGGCAACGCCGGTGGTGCAACGGGCTTTGATGTTTAGTGTGCTGCCCTGCATCGCCATGATGATCGCGCCAAAGCAGATGCTGGGCGAACTTCTACCTGCGGTTGCGAAAGACAGGGAGGCATTGGCGGAAGACTTTGTGCGCTTCGTGCTGGCCGGCCTCGATGCGATTGCACTTGCTCATCGCTCCGACACGCAATCGAACACTTGAAGCGTCTGTTCATAATCGACAGCAAACCTGGATTGAGCGGGCTGCGCGCGTTGAAGAGTGATTTAAAAAGTCTGAAACGCTCTGCGCTGTTTTATATTCAACGCGAACGCGAAATCTGTTGATCTCCGGCGTATCCAATTGACATATAGCTGTTTTCGATTTGCTTTATGCGGTCGATGCGCCCTATTAACATTCGCGGGTTCAATGTAAACTTTCCCGACCAATTTAAAATAGGGGTTGACTGGATGACGCACACCACAAAAGCGCTGAAATGGGCTTCTCGCTGGATCGCGGCGGGTTTGATCGGAGCAAGCCTCGTTGCCTGTAGTTCGTCTGGCACAAACCCGGCGAATAACGCGGCAGCAAACGCGACGGTCCCCTCGGACGACACGATCGTGACAGCCTGGACGTACCTTTACGGACGCTATCTGGTGTTGCAACAGGAGAACTACGACATCAATGTCGAGAAGGTCGGCTACAACAAGATCAAATACAATCCGCTGGGATCGGCCCAGTTTGTCAATCCGAACCTCGACGTCGCCTATCTTGAGGCATGGCTTGCCGCAGACAATGATCATGCCGTCATTCTGAACGTGCCTCGCGTCAAGGGTCGTTACTACACGGCTCAATTGCTCGACGGGTGGGGCGAAGTCATCACCAATATCAACGAGCGAACGTACCCTGACCACCCGTACGGAAAGTTCGCGCTGGTGATCAAAGGAACCAATCCGCCGGTGCCTGCTGATGCCGTCAAGATCGAGCTGCCTTCTGCCAAGGTGAAGTTGCTGGCGCGGGTGGAACTGAAGGGATCCCCGAAAACAGCAGTGCGATTGCAACACCAGTTCACGGTGCAAGCTTCTCCTGACATCGCAATTGATCCGCCCTTTGCCGTGCCGGCCTTTACACCTGCAGCGCCAATCCGCGCCGAGATTTTCGATCACGTAGCCGAAGTACTGGCAACCTATCCGGACGCCATGCCGAAGGCACCGGAGTACCAGGCGGCGGCAATCAACGTTGCTAACTACATGAAGAGCAACGACAGTGCTCGCCAGCGGGTCGACGATGTGATCAGGACCAAGGCGATTCCTGGTTTCCTGGCAGGCGCCAAGGGCTTCGGCACACAGAAGGGCGGTTGGTCCGTCTCTTATGTGGCGGGCAAGTTTGGCAATGACCTGATGGCGCGTGACATCATCAATTACGGCGGCCTGTGGGCAAATTCCATTAGCGAGGCTATCTATTTTGTAGGTCTGACCGACAGCGACAAGCAGCCGCTCGATGGCAGCAAGACCTATGAGATCCGGTTTGCTAAAGGCGAAAAGCCGGACGCGCATGTAAACGGATTCTGGTCAGTCACGCTGTACAGCGTGCCAGACTACCGCGTGGTTCCCAACGCGATACACCGCTATAACCTGAATAACGTGTCCCATCTCAAGGCCAACGCGGACGGCAGCACCAGTATCTGGCTGGCGCCGGTACGGCCGAAGAACGTGCCCCAAAGCAATTGGCTGCCTACGCCTGAGGGCAAGGGATTCTCGCTGACTTTCCGCGCGTATGTGTCGAAGCAGGAAGTCCAGCAAGGCGAATGGTTCCCCGCGCCGATCATGGCAGTGCAATAAGCTGCCAGGCAGTCAACGTAATCGACGTTCAGCGTGGCCGGGCACTGTCCGGACAGGCTGAACGTCGTCTGCCGCCATTGACCGTTCTCAATGAGCGCTGCGGGGCGGAATACAAACGCCCCGCGCTTGCTGCCACTTGCTTTGTTGCCAAGTGCTACAGCATGCCATCTGTTTTATTTATCGGTTCCGAACGACCTGTCCCGCTTTCAGGACGTGGCCTTCTCGCCGACACCCCTCGTTGATCCGCCGGGCTCCACACCTGGATTCAATAAAATAACCATAACTATCAACGGCTTATAGTTCGTTCGGTTTCGTGTCGTGTCACGGCAGGAACGTCGAATCCGTGAAAACCCTCCCATAGAAAAACGCTGTTCAGCGCTCTCTTTTTGCCTTGTTCTGTCCGGACCGACCTGTTTCGAAAGAGGGGTAAGCCGACTATATTGACCTGGCGTAACTGCTCCACGTCGCAACTGGGCCGAGATCCGGTGCTGCCAGGGGCGACCAGACTTCGACGAGCCCGGCTTCCCGCCTGAACCTGCGGAATGCGGTCGAGCCTGCTTCATCGCGTCGAAGTGAATGTCTGGATCCATGCCTCGGATACGAAATAGCCGATAGCAACTGAGATTAGTAAAACTAACTAAAGTGTAAGGAGACTGTGTGAAGAAGAGCAAAAAAATCTCGCTGGCATTGTTAAGCGCCACATTCGCGGCAACAGGCGCTCATGCCCAGAGCAGCATGACGCTGTTTGGGTTGATAGACATGGGCATTACCTACGTAAGCAATCAGGCCGGCAATCACAACATCAAGATGGACGATGGGGTCAACGGGCCGAATCTATGGGGTTTCAGAGGCGTTGAAGATCTGGGCGGCGGCACCAAGGCTATCTTTGAGCTGGTCGACCAGTTTCAGGTGGACAACGGACAGTTCATGCCGAACTCGAGTCTTTTCAGCCGAACCTCCCTCGTTGGATTGGTGAACGACAGGGCTGGGAAGATCACCCTCGGTAACCAGTACGACTTCATGACCGATTCGCTCTACTTCGCGGGCGACGATCCGGCTGAAATCTCGGGGCATTTCTATGATTTCCGCGCGGGTCCGTTCCAGAAGCTGGCGTTGCCGCAGAATCCCACCGGCGCTTTTGACTGGGATCGCATGGCGGGTGAGCGCATCGCGAATTCGGTTAAATATCTGTCGCCTGTTTTCGGGGGCTTCAGTGCGGGGGCCATGTACGCGTTTGGGGGCGTAGCCGGATCCGTCGGCGCAGCTAACGCCCAGAGCTTCGCGCTGAACTACGCCGCCGGAACGTTCGGCGCCAATGCTGCGTACACGAATATCAAGTACTACACGGCTGGCTCGCCGCAAGTCAGCGTGTGCAACTGGGGCGTCGGCACGCACTATCGTTTCGGCGCTTGGATCACGAATGCGCTTTTCACCACGGTGCATAACTCGGCAAACGGTGCGTCGGTGTACGAAGGATCCGTAGGCGCGCATTACAACTTCACGCCGGCACTCAGCGCCGGTGCGTCCTACATGTATATGAAAGGCAACGCGACGGTCGACAACAACCACGCACACCAGATCGGGGCCAACGTCGACTACGCCTTGTCCAAGCTCACGAGCGTCTACGTACTCGGACTTTATCAGCGGGCCAATTCCGGCGCTCAGGCGCAGATCAACGGGTTGAACAGTTCGGACGGCGCGTCCAGCAGCGCCACCCAGGCGATTGCTCGCGTGGGCATCCACACCCGCTTCTAAATCAACGCGGTGGCAGACCCGCACACGATCGCCGCGTGACGCAAGACGTGCAGCGAGGAGACAGGAGAGCAGCAATGACAAGCGGAAAGGCAATTGATATCAAGGCATTTATCGACGAGCGACCCATCTCGCCTTACCAGTGGCTGCTGGTGGCGCTGTGTTTTCTCGTTGTGACTGCCGATGGGATGGACGTGGCGATCATGGGTTTCATAGCGCCCGCCGTCATCCACGACTGGGGGATATCGCGTCCCGCGTTCGGTCTGGTGATGAGTGCAGCGCCGCTCGGTCTCGTCATCGGTGCACTGGCGGCAGGGCCTGCTTCGGACCGCGTCGGCCGCAAGTGGGTGTTGATCACCTCCGTCTTCCTGTTTGGCATTTTCACTATCGCGACGGCCTTTACTCACTCGCCGGTGGCGATGGCCACCCTGCGACTGTTAACAGGTATTGGTCTGGGCGCCGCGATGCCCAACTCGACGACCTTGCTGTCGGAGTACGCGCCTCAGCGCAAGCGCTCGCTGATGATCACGATCATGTTCACCGGCTTCAACCTGGGATCGGCCCTGATCGGCTTTGCTGCAGGTTGGCTGATTCCGGCGCACGGCTGGCGTTCGGTATTGATTTTCGGTGGCGCGTTGCCGTTGGTGTTGATCCCGCTTCAAATGTGGCTGCTGCCTGAGTCGGCCCGTCTGCTGGCGGTGCGCGGCGCACCGTCGGCGCGTATCGGTGCAGTCCTCGGCCGGGTATGCGGTGCGCGCTTCTCTGGTGACGAGGTCTTCGTTTCCAACGAACCGCCGTTGCCGACGCGCAAACCGATTGGCGTGCTCTTCTCGCAGGGCTATGGCTTCATGACCGCAGCGCTTTGGGTCACCTATTTCATGGGCTTGCTCGTGATCTACCTGCTGACCGGCTGGCTGCCCACGCTGATGCGGGACGCTGGGCTGACAGTGACGTCGGCCGCCAACGTGACCGCCATGTTCCAGATCGGTGGAACCATCGGCGCGATTCTCGTCGGCTGGGTGATGGACAAGGTCCGTCCGGCACCGGTTATCAGCGCGGCCTACCTGGGAGGTGGCCTGTGTGTGCTCGCGCTGGCATGGATCGGTGCCTTGTCCTCCTCGCTGGCGTTGCTGGTGTTCGCTGCGGGTTTCTGCATGAGTGGTGCCCAAACGGGATTGAATGCGTTTGCCCCGGGCCGTTACCCGACCGTTGCGCGCGCAACCGGGGTTAGCTGGATGCTTGGCATGGGCCGGTTCGGCAGCATCTTTGGGGCCGCGATAGGTGGCGCGCTGCTCGGGCTCGGATGGGAGTTTGGCGCGATTCTCGCGATGCTGGCGGTTCCCGCTGTGCTGGCAGCACTTGCCGTCCTGGTGGCCCAGCGCGCGAGGACTGGCGAGCTTACCGCGCAACCGAACACCGCACACTAGGAAAGCCGGCGCGCGTTAGCTGTGGTATCGCGCCGGCAATTGAATTAGCTGTTTGGAGCAACGATGATCATCGACATTCACGGCCACTACACCACCGCGCCCAAGGCGCTGGAGACGTGGCGAAACCGGCAGATTGCGGGCATCAACGATCCGTCCCAGAGGCCTCATGTCTCTGAACTGCGGATCGGCGACGACGAGTTACGCGAGTCGATCGAAAGCAATCAACTGCGGCTCATGCGCGAGCGCGGCCTCGATCTCACGATTTTCAGCCCGCGCGCCAGCTTCATGGCCCATCACATTGGAGACTTGCAGGTCTCCAGCACGTGGGCGGCGATCTGCAACGAGCTGTGTTATCGCGTGAGTCAGCTCTTTCCCGATCATTTCATTCCGGCAGCGATGTTGCCGCAAAGCCCGGGTGTCGACACGGCCACGTGCATCGCCGAACTCGTCAAGTGTGTGGAGCAGTACGGCAACGTGGCGATCAATCTCAATCCGGATCCGTCGGGCGGCCACTGGGCCAGCGCGCCGTTGTCGGATCGCTACTGGTATCCGATCTACGAGAAGATGGTCGAGTACGACATTCCCGCGATGATCCATGTGAGTACGAGCTGCAACGCGTGCTTCCACACCACTGGCGCGCATTATCTGAATGCGGACACGTCCGCTTTCATGCAGTGCCTGACGTCGGATCTGTTTCGCGACTTCCCAACCCTGCGCTTTGTGATTCCGCATGGCGGCGGCGCGGTGCCGTACCACTGGGGCCGCTTTCGCGGGCTTGCCCAGGAGCTGAAAAAGCCGGTACTGACGGAACATCTGCTCAATAACGTCTTCTTCGACACCTGCGTCTATCACCAGCCGGGCATCGACCTGCTCACGCGTGTGATTCCCGTGGACAACATTCTCTTTGCGAGCGAGATGATCGGGGCTGTGCGCGGCATCGATCCGGAGACGGGCCACTTTTTCGATGACACGAAGCGCTACATCGAGGCCGCGCACATTGAGGCAGATGAACGGTACAAGATCTACGAGGGTAACGCGCGACGTGTCTATCCGCGCCTCGACGCAGCACTGAAAATGAAGGGGCATTGATCATGGTGGAACTTGGCGTTGTATATCGCAACATTCAGCGGGCAGACGGTGACGTCGCGGCAAAGCTCGGTGTTCTTGGGACGGCCACGGCGCATGAGGCAATGGGACGTACCGGGCTGATGAAGCCCTACATGCGGCCGATTCAGGTCGGCGCACAGGCGTGCGGTACGGCAGTCACGGTCCTGCTGCAACCGGGCGACAACTGGATGCTGCATGTTGCGGCGGAGCAGATCCGGCCAGGCGATATTGTCATTGCCGGAGTCACGACGGATTGCACTGACGGTTTTTTCGGCGACCTGCTGGCGACGAGCTTTCAGGCTCGCGGTGCGCGGGGGCTTGTCATCGATGGTGGCGTGCGCGACGTGCGCGTGCTGGCCGAGATGAAGTTTCCGGTGTGGAGCAAAGCGATCTCGGCCAAAGGGACGGTCAAGGCGACGCTCGGTTCCGTGAACATACCGGTGATATGCGCGGGTGCGCTGGTGAATCCCGGCGATGTTGTCGTGGCCGACGACGATGGCGTGGTCGTGGTGCCGGCAGCGTCGGCGCTCGAGGTGCTTGAAAGAGCGACTGCGCGCGAAGCCAACGAAGCGGGAAAGCGCGCGAAGCTGGCCTCCGGCGTGCTCGGCCTGGACATGTACAACATGCGCGAGCCTTTGCGACAGGCCGGGCTGCGCTACATCGACTGAAGGGGCAGTCAACATGGTCACCGATCAAACCATGAGCCAGGCGATCAACGGTATCTCCTCGATGGCGACCCGCAATGTGCTGGCCGATCTTGTCAAGCGGTACGCGCGGCATTCGCAGCAGCGGGTGTTGATCGAATCGGTCGGCGGAGTCGAGGCGGCTCGGCGTGTTGAGGATGGCGAACTATTCGATATGGTAGTGCTTGCGGCCGACGCGATCGATCGGCTGGCGGTGGCCGGTCGGATCGTTCCGGGCAGTCGCGCTGACGTGGCTCGCTCGGGCGTGGCGATTGCCGTGGCAGCCGGGGCGACGCAACCGTGGATCGGGAATGAAGCGGCTGTTCGCGACGCCGTGCTGGCCGCGCGCAGCATTGGCTACTCCACGGGGCCCAGCGGTTCGCATCTGTCGCGCCTGTTTGAGCGCTGGGGCATTGCCGGGACTGTCGCGCCGCGCATCGTGCAGGCTCCGCCCGGCGTTCCAGTGGGCTCGCTTATCGCTAACGGGGATGTCGAGCTCGGTTTCCAGCAATTGAGCGAGCTGATCCACTTGCCGGGCATTGACGTCATCGGGCCGCTGCCGGCTGATATCCAGGTTTCTACTGTTTTCTCGGCTGCGGTCTGCACGACGTCTGAGCGCGTGGGCGACGCACAGGCACTGATCGCGTTTCTGGCCTCGCCCGAGGCGTCTGCGGTCAAGCTTGCGCACGGCATGGAGCCGATCGAACGATACACGTTTTGAACTGGACCTTACCAAACAGGAGGCGTAAATCGGTCGTATAAATAAGGAATTCTAACAAATTACACCGTCATCGCGAGTGCATCGTGTGCTCACGGCGTACCGGGACGGTTCTGATATCCGACAGAAGAGACAGGTTAAGGAGGCAAGTATGAAAACTCGGCATCCCCTCGGGCTGCTTGCGCTCGCACGTGCGCACACCGGCTCGCTGCTGGCAGTGTTCGCCATCTGCGTGACCGCGGCCGTTGTTGCCGCTTGCGACGGCAGTGTCGGTTCCGCCGCCACTACCGCTACGACTGCCGCGCTAGCCGTCGTTGCCCCCGTTGTCGATTGTTCCAAACTGGCCTCGGTGGACATCACCGACATCGGCGGTGCGGGCAGTTCGATTACTTCGGCTACCGTCACCAGCGCCACCATCAATGGTGCGGCCGTCAGCTTCTGCACGGTGAAGGGCACGCTCGCTCCCTCGAACACCTTCGAGGTGGCCCTACCAGTCAGCACGTATACGCAACGTTTCGCGGCACTCGGCTGCGGTGGCCTGTGCGGGAACTTGAGCGATCCGACGCAGCAAAGCTCCTTCAGTTTCAGCTATACCTGCCCGCTCGTGCAAAAAGGCGGCTTCGTGACGGCAGCGACCGACATGGGCCACTCAGGGCAGGACGCCACCTGGACCACGGATCCGCAAAAGCAGGCTGACTTTGCCTACCGCGGCCAGCACATCACGACGCTCGCGGCGAAAAAGCTGATTCAGGCCTATTACGGGCAGGCGCAGAAGTATTCGTACTTCGTGGGGTGTTCTGACGGTGGCCGCGAAGCCCTGATGGCCGCGCAGCGCTATCCGGCCGACTACAACGGCATCGTCGCAGGCGCTCCGGCCGCACACTTCCAGATCCAGAACTCGCTGTACCACGGCTGGAGCGTGGAATCGAACAGCACCACCGGTACGAGCACGGGCAATGCCGTGCTCTATGCCGACAAGGTTGCCGTGCTGCACAAGGCTGTTGTTGCTGCCTGTGGTGGCCAGCCCAGCGTGCCTGACGGCTTGCTGACCGATCCGCGTATGTGCAATTTCGATCCGGCATCGATCCAGTGCCCTAACGGTGCGACGAACACCAGCAGTTGCCTGACTGCGGCCGAAGTCGCCACCGCCAGCAAGATCTACGGCGGCCCGCTGGATGCCACTACTGGTGAACGCATGCTGGCCGGTTCGCCGCAACTGGGTTCCGAAATCAACTGGATCGGCGTCGAAGTGCCGACCACGAACTCGACGGCCGCACCCGTGCCTGTTACGGGACTGTTCAGCTACTCGATCGTGACCGGTGCCTATAACCTGATCTTCACGGGTTCGCCGAGCATGCCGAACATCGACACCTTCGGCTATCAGGCCGCAAGCTTCTATCCGAACTTCCTGCAGGCCAACCACCCACTCATGGATGCGACTAACCCCGACCTGAGCGCTTTCCAGAAAGCGGGCGGCAAGCTGATCCTGTGGCACGGCTGGGCTGACCAGCACATCTCGCCGCTCTTCACGATCAATTACTACGAGGCGATGCAAAACACGATGGGCGCGTCGAACGTGGACGCATTCGCGCGCCTGTATCTTGTGCTTGGCGTCGGCCATTGCGGTGGCGGCGAGGGCTTCCCCAACATCGACCTCGTGACGCAGATCACCGGTTGGGTCGAGCAGGGCAGCGCGCCGAATGCCGTCATGACGTACCAGACCGATGCGTCGAACGTCGTGACCGCCTCGCGCCCGGTGTACCCGTATCCAGCGGTGCCCCAGTACACCGGTACTGGCGACTGGCACGACGGCGCCAACTATACCCAGGGCGCACCGCTGTATAACGCACCGACGCCGACCTGGGCCGGCATTAGCTTCTACTCGCCGTACACGGCGACGACGCAGGGTGTCGCGGCCCCGTAAGCGGGAGTGCCGCTACCGGGATCATTGGCCGGCCCTTCGGGGCCGGCCTGGCCCTCACGCGCAATCACCGTGAGTCTGCGGAAGCCATGAGTCTGCAGAAAGCAGCATGGAGGCGCAGCACCCTAAGCGCTCCCGTTGGGCTGCGCTAACTTGTTGTGCAACTCCACCGTCAACGCTTCGATACGTTCGCTCATCTGCTTTGTCATGGCGGTGAGCTGCGTGTTCTGTTCCAGCAGTGCAACAAGCTGCTCGGTTTGCCTCGCCGCTAGCGCCTGCCTCTGTTCGCTCGCCATCGCGAGGTCCTCGCGATGGCGAGCGTCAGCATCGGAATGAACCTTGTCGCGATCCGCCTGGCGTGTTTGCGCGAGCAGAATGAGTGGCGCTGCGTACGCCGCCTGAAGGCTGAAGGCGAGATTCAGGAGGATGAAAGGATAGACGTCGAATTTCGTGAAACCGAGCATGTTCACGGCAATCCAGACTGCAACAATCACCGTCTGCGCGATCAGGAAGGTGGGTGTTCCGAAGAAACGCGCAAAGCTTTCGGCCTTGAGCGCGAACCAGTCGTCGCCGAACACCGAATTAAGATGGACGTGCGGCACATGAAACCGATAATGATGTTCGCTGTTCGCCGTAGGTTCAGAGAGGGAGTCATGTTTGTGATTCGCGTCGCTCATGATGGTGACCTTAGCTGAAGTGGGTTCGGCGCCTTTCCTTGCCGGCGTTCTGGTCGGGACGATGCGGTGTACGCTGTGTCAGGCGGTTATTGCGGTGTCGTGGCATCGGGCAGGTCGTCTGACGCCCGCAGCGCCGCATTGGCCGTGACCAGCAACTTCGCATCGTGTTCGTGCAGCGCTGCATCGACTGCGTCGAAAGCCTTCTTCAACTCTTTCCAGTCCGACTTGGTCGCATGGCCGGTTTCTGAAATTGCCTCGGCCTCTTTCTTCAGGCGCTTGACGAGTTTCGCGGCGAACCGGCTGTCGAGCGTCCCTTCGTGTACAAACGCGTTAATCTGCGTTGCCAGCGCGGTCAGCGCTGCTGCGGTCGTGTCGTTCGACTCGCCGGCCGGGTTGGAGGCGGACTTCTTGCTCATTATGGTTCTCCAGGTGAATCCACGTGTACTGATCAGGAATGGGCCGTGCAAAGCACCGCCATTTGAAATAGCGACAAGGGCTTTGTATGACGCTGCGATGTAATGCGGCTTTCGGGAAGATATCGCGCCGCTGTGTGTGGGCGCGAGGCAGGTGCAGCTAAGCTTAGCACGGCCGGGTAACGGCTGAATGACAGCCGCTCGCACGCGAGATTGACCACTGAAATGCTGCGATGATTTGCATGGCATGCATGCCAGCACGAGACAGGCCTGATGCCCTCGACCAGGCCGAGAAAAAAGCGGGAGCAAGCTCGCCGCCTAGCGACGCCCGCTGCGGCCCCACACGTAGCGTACCCAACGTTGCCACCTGCTTCGCTGCGGAGCGATAGCGTTGCGCGATGCCTGCTCTTCGCGGTCGCGCTCGACGCTCTTCTGCACCTGTTCGTGGATCTGGCGCAGCGTCAAGCCACCGGGGCCTTTCAGTTTGTCGGGATCGGATTCGTCTGTCATGGGAATGGCCTGTTCCGGATGAGTCGCCTCGATCTTGATACAGATGGACAGTCGCTGCAAGCACGTGGAAGCGGTCCAGCGGCCCGGACAGGTGGGCGGTCCTTCAGGACGGTGCGTGGTGGACACTGAAGCACGCCGGGATCAACGCCAGGCTTTTACATGAACCGACGTCGAATCCGCAGGACTGGCACAATCGGGGTGACCTCCGATTCGCTTGGGAATCCTCATGCCAGACGCTGTTCCGCTTTCGCCGTCCTCATCGCCTTCGTCACCTTCGTCACGAGTTGGCCCGCTGTTTGCCCTGTTTCCCTTCCTGCGCCCCTATGCCGGCCGCTGGGCGCTCGCGTTCCTCGCGCTGGTGACGTCGGCGGGCGCCACGCTGGTGTTGCCGGTCGCGTTCAAATACCTGATCGATCGTGGCTTCGCGGGGGGCGACCGGGCGCACATCGATCGCTATTTCCTCGCGCTCTTCGTCGTATCGCTGGTACTGGCCGCCGCCACGGCGCTGCGCTTTTACCTCGTGTCATGGCTCGGCGAGCGGGTCACGGCTGACTTGCGGCGTGCGGTCTACGACCACGTGCTTGGGATGAGTCCGCAGTTCTTCGAAACCACGCAGACCGGCGAGGTGCTGTCGCGACTCACTGCCGACACCACCTTGATCCAGACGGTGGTGGGCACCAGCCTGTCGCTGGGATTGCGCAACTTCTTCCTGCTGACCGGTGGCGTGACGATGCTGGCGGTGACGAGCCCGGTGTTATCCGGCTACATCATCGCCACGCTGGTCGTGGTGGTGGCGCCCATCGTGATCTTCGGCCGGCGCGTACGGCGGCTTTCGCGCGCGAGCCAGGACAAGATCGCGAACACGAGCGCGCTGGCGGGCGAGGTGCTCAACGCCATGCCGACCGTGCAGTCGTATACGCAGGAGCCCTTTGAGGCGCGGCGCTTTGGCGGCGCTGTGGAGGCGGCCTTTGAGACCGCGCTCACGCGTATTCGCGCGCGCGCCTGGTTGACCGCCGTGGTGATCGTGCTGGTGTTCACCGCCATCGTGTTCGTGCTGTGGCTCGGGGCACAGGCGGTGCTGGCCGGGCGCATGACGGCGGGCCAGCTATCCCAGTTCATCCTTTACGCGGTGTTCACGGCCGGCGCCGTGGGAGCCGTTGCCGAGGTGTGGGGCGATCTGCAGCGCGCGGCCGGCGCCACCGAACGTTTGCTGCAACTGCTGGCGGCGCGCTCGCCGGTGGTGCAGGCTGAGAACACGGTCGCGCTGCCTGTGCGAGGAGAGGGCATCCGCTTCGATAACGTCAGTTTCTCGTATCCATCGCGCCCTGGCATTGCTGCGCTCTCCGCACTCTCGCTCGATGTCCATCCGGGTGAACACGTCGCATTGGTCGGCCCCTCCGGCGCGGGCAAGACTACGCTATTCCAACTGCTGCTGCGCTTTTACGATCCGCAGTCCGGCAGCATTCTGATCAACGGTGTCCCGACGCGTGACGTGCCACTTGCCGAACTGCGCAAGGAAATCGGCGTGGTGCTGCAGGAATCGGTGATCTTTTCCGGCAGCGTGCTCGACAACATTCGCTACGGCGCGCCAGAAGCCACACTTGCGCAAGTCCAGCGCGCTGCCGACATGGCTGCGGCGGCCGGTTTTATCGAAGAACTGCCGCAAGGCTACGACACCTTTCTCGGCGAGCGCGGCGTGCGACTGTCTGGCGGACAGCGCCAGCGCATTGCGATCGCGCGCGCGATCCTGAAGAATCCGCCCATTCTGCTGCTGGACGAAGCCACCAGTGCGCTCGATGCCGCCAGCGAACGGCTGGTACAACAGGCACTGGACAATGCCGCGCAGAACCGCACCACACTGGTTATCGCGCACCGCCTCGCGACCGTGCAACAGGCCGACCGTATCGTCGTGCTGGAACAGGGCCGCATCGTCGCGCAGGGTCGTCACACCGAGCTTCTGCTGAGCTCACCGCTCTATGCCCAGCTTGCTGCGTTGCAGTTCGGCGAACAGTCAGGGCAGACGACGCAGCGAGGTGCGGTGAGCGACCCTATTGGGTCAACGTGAAGAAGCGATCCTGATCGCAAGGGCAGCCTGGCGGAAGTCCAGAGCTGGCCCGGAGGCTGCCGGGCTAGCCGTAGCATTACCGACCGGCTTCGCCCTGAGGCGAAAGCGAGGTTGCCGTCATGTTCGCAGGCTCGATGACATCAGCCGCGACGTCGTCAAGCCTGATGCCGTTCGTTTCAGGCAATAGCCACGCGGCGACGATCACGAAGAGGTAACCCACACCCGCTACCAGGGGGATGGACCACCCCAGCGAGAGGTGCCCGGTACTTAACCAACCCACAGCGAACGGGAAAACCGAACCGATGACGCGTCCGACGTTATAGGCCACCCCGTAGCCGGTGGCGCGGATTTCGTTCGGATAGGTTTCCGAAATGGTTGCCGCGATTCCGGAGAAAGTCCCCTGCATCAGCACGCCCAGCAGGAATCCGAGAAACAGCATCAGCGTATTGGAGGCGGGTATCGCCATGTAGGCGACGCCCATCGTAAACGCGCCCGCCGCAAAGATCATGTACGTTATCCGCCGGCCGATACGGTCCGACGAGTAAGCACCCAGCACATAGCCGACGAAGGAGCCGAGAATCATCACGGTCAAATAGGTGCCGGTGCCGAAGATCGACAGGCCACGCTCGGACTTCAGATAGGTGGGCATCCAGGTCGCGATCGCATAATAGCCGCCCAGCATGCCGCCTGAGAGCAGACTGCAGAGAACCGTCTTCCCGAGCAGCGGACCGGCAAAAACACGGCGTAGTCCAGCCGACATCGCTGGTGCGCCGCGCTGTTCGAGGGTGCGCGAAAACGAATCCGGTTCTTGCAGATTGCGTCGCAGATAGATCACCAGCAAAGCCGGCAGCACCCCGATAAAGAAGCAACTGCGCCATGCCCATTCAGCAGGCAAGCACGAAAACGCCGCGCTGTAGACGAGTGCGGCAGCGGCCCATCCGAACGAATAGCTGCTAGCCGTGAAGCCAGAGTATTTCCCCCGATGCGCGGGATTCCTGATCATCTCCGTGACCAATACCATACAGAGTGACGACTCACCGCCGAATCCCAAGCCTTGCACCATGCGTAATACGGTGAGTTGCGCGGGTGAGTTGGCGAAGCCGCACGCAAAACACGCAATCGCGAAAAGGGCGATGGTCCAGCGCAGGATCCGCACGCGTCCAAAGCGATCGGCGAGCAGCCCCGCACCGATGGCGCCTACCAGCGAGGCAATCAGCGTGTAAGTGACGATGCCGCCTGCCATCGCCTTGTTCATGTGCCATGTCGTGACGAGGACCGGGATGAGGAACGAGTAGATCATGAAGTCATACACATCGACGGCATGGCCCATGAACGCGCCGGCAAAAGCTTTCTTTTCGTTGCTCGATAGTGATTCGAACCAGACCATGATGGGTGAACTCCGTAGCGGATGAATGCGGTGATTGCAGCCTGGGTGAGGGTCAGGCGAGCGCGATGTGCGGTGCGGGAGGCACGAATGCATAGCCTGCCTCCTCGAGCAGCGCCGCGACGCGTAGCGAACGCAGGTCGTGATAGAGCGGGGCGACGATCTGAACGCCGATGGGCAGGCCGCTAGCGGTGGTCCCGGCCGGCACGACGGTCGACGGCAATCCGCACAGGCCCGAATGCCCAGCCCAGAACAGTTGCGTCGTCATGGGCTGAGCCTGGCCGTTGACGTTCAACGTGCGCTGCCAGGGCGCACCCGTCTCGTCGAGAGGAAATGCGGCGGTTGCGGCAACGGGGCAAAGCAGGACGTCGATATCGGCGAACAACTCGCGCCACGCTTCACAGAACGTCTCGCGCAGTGTTTGCAGACTCAACCATTCGCGGTGACGCAGCGCGGTGCCGACATACTGCAGCCCCGCATAACGCGGGTCGTCGGCTGCGACCGTGTCGCTTGCCGTGAGCGCAGCGGCGAACGCGCCGTCGTCCAGGTAATGCGACGTCGAGGCGCGCAGAAGCAGGATATAGGTCCGCAGCAACTGGGCCGCATCGAGCGCCGGGCGCGCATCCCAGACCACGGCGGCGCCGGCCTTCTCCAGTTGCTTACCCAACTCGACGATGCAGTGCTCGACCGCCCCGTCGACTTCGGCGAGCGGGTGATTGGCCAGCACGCCAATGCGGAATGCGCGCAAGTCGGTCTGCTCGCAGACGGGCAGCGCGAGTCGAATGGCGCTGGCCGCTTCACCCGCTGGACCTGCGATCGCGTTCAGCACGAGTTCGAGATCCCGCGCCGAACGCGCAAGGGGGCCGGCCACGTTGATGTCGGGCACCGCCATGCCGCCGCCAAGGCCATGGCCTTTTAGCGAGACGATGCCGTGCGTGCTTTTGTGGGAGAAGATCCCGCAGAAATGGGCCGGATTCCTGATCGACGATCCGACGTCGGAGCCGACATCGAAGAACGACATGCCGGAACACACGGCTGCTGCGCTGCCGCCGGATGACCCGCCTGGCGTCCTGGAAGGATCGCGCGGATTGCGCGTTGTTCCATACACGTCGTTATAGGTTTGCCAGTCGCGCAGATAAATCGGCACGTTGGTTTTGCCCAGCAGCACCGCGCCGGCGTGGTGCAAGCGCTTGACCACGTCGGCATGGACGCTGGCGACGTTGTCGCTGTGGGCGGGATCGCCCATCGTGGTGGGCCATCCGCTGACGTCGAACGATTCCTTGATCGTGAAGGGGATGCCGTGCAGCGGACCGCGCAATTGCCCGGCGCGGCGTTCCTGATCACGAGCACGGGCCGCGGCATAGGCGGCGCTGAAGTCGGAGACGACGATTGCGTTCAGGCGTGCATTGTCGGCACGGAAGGCTGCTTCACACGAGGCGACCAGCGTTACTGCATCCACCTCGTCGTTGCGCATCGCGTCGGCCGCCTGGCAAAGCGTCGCGTAGCGGAAGGGGGCGGTGTTGCCTTGCGATGCTGAATCTGACGCAGGCGGCAGCGAACAGGCTGAGGCGGAGCCGATGGGACGATCCGGTGGCGATGAAATGGGTGTCATGGGCACTTGCTGACAAAAAGTTTGGCATTGGTATTCTGTATACCGTCAATCGCCAAATTTAGTCTGTCAAGTACCTGTCAGCTAGAAATGAAAGCGTGCGCGGCGCCGGTCGCCGCGCGCGCTAATGTCAGGAGGGTGTTTAGCTCGCGTTCTTGTCGACGTTTTTGTCGAGATAGTGCTGGGCGGCGCGCATGACATGCCGTTCCGCGAGCAACGCCGACAGTGTGGCGTCGCCCGACTGAACCGCGCGCAGGATCGCGGCATGCTCATCCCATGTCAGCCGGACCTCGTCGTCGCTTGGCTTGATGAACAGGACGCGGGTGCGGTCACGCAGCGAACGCATCAGGTCGCCCAGAATCGTATTCGCCCCCGCTGCGTAGAGCAGGTCGTGAAAGCGTGCGTTCAATTCCAGCAGGCCGGCAGTTTCACCGGCGTCCGCGCGGGCCTTGCCCTCGGCGAGCACCTCTTCGATCTTCTGGACCAGTTCCGGCGTACGGTGTTCGGCCGCAAGCCGGGCATTGAGTCCCTCGAGGGTGGCGCGGATCTGGATCATCTCGCGCGCGTCGGACGGTTTGAGCGACGCCACGACCGCACCGTGCCGCGGCCGAACCTCGACGAGCCCTTCGGATGCCAGCGCGCGCAGCGCTTCGCGCACGGGTACGCGCGACACGTCGAGCTCTTCGGCGATGCGTCCTTCGACCAGACGCTCGCCAGGCGCATAGGTGCCCGACAGGATCGCTTCGCGCAACCGTGCCACGACGAGTTGCGACAACTGCTTGTGCATGATGGGCGCGCTGGAAGGCTCGCGCGCGCCAGCCAGGGCGGACATCTCCGCTTCGGTCTTCATAGAGGTCTCCAACGGTCTTGCTGGTGGCGGTTCATGCCGCAAATTCTACCTTAGCGCCGACCGGGGAATACTGTAGACCTTATACCTCCTTGATCCTGCGCGCCTTGTCGCACGGGGGATTGACCTATCCGAGTGCACTAAGACGACGTAAGAAAAAGCTCGACATTTATGTATACATTGTACTAACCGTATTGACTGGATACGGCTCATCCGGGTAAACGCCCTTATATTCGCTGTTGATCTTAGGCAATGCAGTACATAGTATACCAACGGCCGCCTCGAAC
The DNA here is from genome assembly GCF_046027825.1 of Paraburkholderia sediminicola. Classification (GTDB taxonomy): domain Bacteria; phylum Pseudomonadota; class Gammaproteobacteria; order Burkholderiales; family Burkholderiaceae; genus Paraburkholderia; species Paraburkholderia sediminicola_D. The sequence continues at coordinate 119,126 of NZ_JAQQDU010000002.1, read as the reverse complement.
CTTTCAATAATCTGCTCGCGCGCCAGCCGCTCGCGCTATCAGGAGAAGTAATGGAATCTCACGTCGTCCTGACCTCGGCGCATTGGGTCTATCTTTGCGGGGTTGTCGCCATCATTGCGACCCTCGTGTTCCGCGCCAATGTCGTCGCGCCCGCCATCCTCGCCACCTTTGCCACGGTGTTCGCCTTTTCCGGGCATGTATCCACCGCAATAGAAGCGGTGTTCTTCGCGCCGCTGACCGCAGCCCGGGAGCTCTTCAATATCTTTCTCGTCATCTCGCTGATGACCGCGTTGCTCAATGCGCTCAAGCGGATCAACGCCGACATCAGAATGGTTCAGCCGTTCCGGGCGGTGATGGTCAATGGGCACGTTGGCTTCTTCGTGCTGGGTTTCGTCAGCTATATCCTGTCGCTGTTCTTCTGGCCCACGCCCGCCGTGCCGCTGATCGCAGGCATCCTGCTGCCGGCGGCTATCTACGCGGGCGTGCCGCCGCTTGGCGCTGCCCTGTGCATTGGTATCGCGGGGCTGGGCACGGCACTGTCTTCGGACTATGTGATCAAGGTCGCTCCGGGCATCAGTGCGAAGGCCGCTGCGGTGGCGATACCGGCGGTCGCCGATAAGGCGTTGGTGCTTTCGCTGATTACCGGCGGCGTTGCGTTTCTGATCGCCTACCTCAAGCTCCGCAAACAGATTCAGGCGCCTGACGCGCAGCACCTGGAGCGTTGGGAAGCAACCCAGGTCACGGCCAATTCGGTGGTTGTAACGACCGCGCCGAGCCGCGCGCGCATTCGGCGCGGCAAGTTACAACATGCCTCCGTGGGCGAGGGTGGTCAGTCAGGAATCCAGACGACAGCCCGCATGGGCATGGCGGCGCGCGATTTGCTCACGCCAACCCAGGAGCTGTGGTCGAAGTGCTTTGCGATCGTCATTCCGGTCGCCTTTCTGGCGATCGTGGCCTATATGGTGTTGCCGCATGTCATACCCGGCTTCAAGGGCGCAAGCGGAGCGGCCGCGGCGGCGCTGGTCGGTGGCGTGTCGGCGTTGCTGATGGTGGCCGTTGCCGCTGCACGCGACTATCGCTCGATCTGCCGCAGTACGGCCGAACACATCACTGAGGGCTTTGTTTTCTCGTTTCGTGCGATGAGTTCGGTGTTGCCGATCGCGGGGTTCTTTTTCATCGGTGTAGCGGGGACGGCCGCGCCGATTCTCGGCTTGCCGGCTGGCACGGCGGCGCCTGGCCTGCTCGCGGATCTGGTGAAGGCAGGCGAGGTCTACATTCCGCACAACGCATTTTTCGTCTCGTACGGGATTCTCTTAGCTGGAATGGTCACGGGTATCGACGGGTCGGGGTTCGCGGGCTTGCCACTGACTGGTGCGCTGGCCGGGGCGCTGGGCCGTACGGTGGGTTTCGATGTGTCGACGCTGGCGGCGATCGGCCAGATGGGTTCGGTGTGGACAGGCAAGACACTCACGGCCTGGTCCGCGCTTGCCGCGGTGGCGAGCTTTGCGCGGGTGCCTGTGTTGCAGGCCGTGCGTCATCTGCTGCTGCCGGTGATGGCCGGACTGTTGATCTCGACGCTGGTCGCGATCCTGATCTGGTAGCAGTGCGGAAAGGCCTTCGCGTCGGCATGCCGACGCGAAGGCCAATTCGTTAGGGAGGTTGGCATGACCCATGCCATGTGCAAATCAATTTAAGGAAGCTTTTGCCGCTGCGGTTCGGGGGAGCCTGGTGGCTCCCTGGCCGCAAGCGGCGGGCTCACCATGACACGCTGATATCGCCATTGACGAACGTCTGGCAGGCCATCCGGTAGCCGTCCTTGATTTCCGCTTCGCTGAGGTGACGTTTTTCTTTGTCCTTGAGGCTGTCGGTGTGCGCGATGCCGCTTTCGATCTTGCATTTGCACGTGCCGCACAGGCCGCCGCCGCATTTGAACGGAATACCGCCTTTTTCGCGTAACGACACGCGCAGCAGATTGCTATTGGGCGGCGCGTTGACTGACTTGTTGTCGTTGCTGAGGAAAGTGATCTGGATCATTCGGAGACCTGTGTTTCGTTTGCTGTACGGAACCGGTGCGGCGCCACTGTTACCGCCGAATCAGCTGCGCTTCAGCGTTGCCGTGGCCCGCGAGATGCTGTAGCGCTTTGAGTGCGGCATCGCACGTCGCGAATTTTTCGAGGAATTTGGTTGGGACAAGATTGACGACAGGCGGCTCGGCTTCGTCGATCACCTTGATCTTCGTCTCCGCGCTCAGCTTCGCGATCACATGGGTCGCAATATGCCGTCCGCAGTACACATAGTCATAGGTGTCGAGCGTCACGATGCCTTCTGCCGCTTCGGTCCGGTATTGCCCCGGTTTGCTTGTCAGGATGATGTACATATCGGATCACACCGCCTGTTGGTTCATGCTGCTTCGAGATCGCTCTGCACGAGTTCAATGTCGTGCTCGATCCAGAGTTGGCATGCAAGGCGATAGCCCTGTGCTAGCCGTTCGCCCAACTGTTTCTTCTCTTTCCAGTTGGGTGGAGGCAGATGTTCAGCGCCGCCGAGCACGAGACAGGCGCACTTCGAACACTTGCCCATTCCGCATTCGTAGCGCAGGTGCGGATAAGGGAACTGCTTGATGCCGGCGCGGACGACGAGGTTGGTGTTTTCCTTGACTTCGTCCCGATGGACCTCGCCGTTTCTGTGAAATACGACTGTTGGCATGACGCTCTCTCCATGAATCACTGGCTGGCGATGCGGTTGGCGCATCGAAAACACGCGCGTGCAGCACCTCGCCTGTACGTTGCATTGTAGTTGAATTTATAGAATACAGTATACCAAAATCGTCGGGCGGTGCACTTCGGATGAATACGGGCAGACAGGTCATTTCTCTTTGACGGGCGATCAGAACTGCGGGCAAGGCATGACTAGCATGGATTTGCCCTATTGGCAGACACCCGAAAGAGTTGGGTAGTGTTATTTGGACAAAACAAACGGTATACAGTATTCTTAAGAGGCGATACACTGCGTCTACAGATTTCCCGTGCCCGACGGCATCCGGGCCGTCGTCCCCACCTTCGTTTCCTACCTGTCAGGAGCTTGAAATGGCTGAATTGATGAATCGTGATGAATTCCGCACCGCACTCGAGGAGGCCATCAAGGGCAAGAGTGCAAACAAGGCGCCGTTCAGCGTCGCGTGGGCGAGCGGCAAGCTGAGCCGCGCCCATCTCGCGAAATGGGCCGAAAACCACTATCACTACGTTGGCCCGTTCGCCGACTACCTGGCTTACATCTACGCGCGCACGCCGGACCACCTCACCGAGGCGAAGGATTTCCTGCTGGCCAACATGTACGAAGAGGAAATTGGCGGTGACCGCCATACCGATCTGTTGATCCGCTTTGCCGAGGCGTGCGGCACGACACGCGAACGCGTGGTCAACCCGGACAACATGTCGCCGACCACGCGCGGTTTGCAGGCATGGTGCTATACCGTGGCGATGCGCGAAGACCCGATCGTCGCGGTGGCCGGTCTGGTGGTCGGGCTCGAATCGCAGGTGCCGTCGATCTATCGCAAGCAGACGCCCACGCTGCGCGAGAAGTACCAGTTCACCGACGAAGAGGTGGAGTTTTTCGATCTGCACATTGTGTCGGACGAGATTCACGGCGAGCGCGGCTACCAGATCGTGCTCGAACAGGCGGATACGCCCGAACTGCAGCAACGCTGCCTGAAGATCTGCGAGATCGGTGCACAGATGCGTTTGCTCTACACGACCGCGCTCTATTACGACTATGTCGAACAGGACGTGGCGCTGCCGGAACTCGCACTGGCGAGCTGAGCGCGCCGCGGCATGGGCGCCATGCGCCCGTGATCGCCTTTCGTTGGCACCCGCTGCCGCGGCGTGATCGCCGCCGCAGCATCAGCACAGGTATCCGTCATGAGCAATCCGGCAACACCAGAGTTCAAGAACCGTATCGCGGGCGAATGGACCGCGAGCGTCAGTGGCCGCACGTTCGCCAACGTCAATCCCGCCGACACGCGCGACATCGTCGGCCGCTTCCAGGCGTCGACGCTTGACGATGCTAGCGCAGCGCTCGCTGCGGCTTCAGGCGCCTTTGCAGCCTGGCGGCGCACGCCGGTCGCGCAGCGCGCAAAAGTCCTGACCGGCGCAGCCGCATGGCTGGAACAGCATGCAGACGCGTTCGCCGAAGAGCTCACACGCGAGGAGGGCAAGCCGCTTGCGCAGAGCAAGGACGAGATTCTTCGCTCCGCGCAGGTGCTGCGCTTCTATGCAGTGGAGGGGCAGTCGTTTTCCGGCGAGACCTTCCCGAGCGATGACCCCGACATGACCGTCCATACGCAACGTGAGCCACTTGGTGTGGTTACGGTCATTACACCGTGGAATTTCCCGATCTCGATTCCGGCACGCAAGATCGCACCGGCGCTGATTGCTGGCAACACGGTGATCTTCAAGCCTTCGTCCGATGCGCCGTTGATTGGCTACCGGCTCACCGAGGCATTCGTGCATGCCGGCCTTCCGGCTGGCGTGCTCAACTTCATCACCGGGCGTGCCTCGGAAATCGGCGCGGCACTGACCGAAGCGCCGGTTGTACGGGCGGTGTCGTTCACCGGCTCCACCGCAGCGGGCGAGCAGATTCACCGTGCGGTGCCGTTCACCACGCGCACGCAGATGGAACTGGGCGGCAAGAACCCGCTCATCGTGATGGACGACGCCGATCTGGACCGCGCGGTCGATCTGACGATCAAGGGCGGTTTCTCGCTGACGGGCCAGGCGTGCACCGGCACGAGTCGCGTCCTTGTGATGCAGAACGTGCGCGAGGCGTTCACGGAGAAGTTGCTGGGCAAGGTGAAGCAACTCAAGATCGGCAGCGGCCGCACGCCGGGCATGGACATCGGCCCGCTGGCGACGCAGAAGCAGCTCGACACCGTGCTGGACTACATCGCGTCAGGCAAGACAGAAGCGACGCATCTGTACGGCGGCGAGCGCCTCACCGGGCCGGAGTATGACCATGGCTATTACCTGACGCCCGCGATCTTCACGGACGTCACGCAGCAGATGCGGATCTGCCGCGAGGAAATCTTCGGGCCGGTCATCGCGATCGTGACGGTGACCGGCTACGAAGATGCGATTGCCAAGGCTAATGACACCGAGTACGGCTTGTCGGCGGCCATTGCCACAGCCAATCCGCGCTATATGCACCGTTTCGCCGAAGACATCGAAGCGGGCACCGTGAAAATCAACCGCACGACGACGGGCAATGCTATCAACGCGCCGTTCGGCGGCCTGAAGCGTTCGAGCACGTCGACCTTTCGCGAATCGGGACGTGGCGGACTCGAGTTTTACACGCAGATCAAGACGGTGTATCGGGGCATCTGACCGATACCGTTTCGTTATACAGAGGAGACCACAATGAAACAGGTATTTCGACTGGAGCTGGCCGAAGCGCGCGAGATGATTCGCGCCGCGATCGGGCGGGCGCAGCAGATCAACGTGCTCGAATCGATCTGCGTCGTCGACGACGGCGGTTATCCACTTGCGCTCGAGCGGATGGATTGCGCCCGCATCACCGGGCCGCAGATCGCCTGGAACAAGGCGTTCACGGCCGCTGGTCATAAGCGTTCCACTCATCTGTTCACGCAGCCGCCCAACGGCCCTGCATTGCCGGGCAACGAAGCATTCGGTATCCAGTGGAGCTTCGAAGGCAAATTTGCCGCGTTCGTCGGCGGTTTTCCGGTCGTGGTCGACGGCCAGGTGATCGGCGGCATTGGCCTCAGTGGCGGCAACGGCGAGCAGGACACCCAGTGCGGCATTGCTGCGTTGCAGGCGCTGCACGAACTGCTTTCGGCCCAGGGCCATAGTGTGCTGGTGGAAGCCGACATCAAGAAGTGACGAGGCGGCCGTCGGGATAAGCCGACGGCCCGCCGTCCGGATGGTCTCGTCATGAGGTAGCGTTCATGTCTTATCAGATTCAGGTACTCGAAACGGGCGCGTGCTTCACAGCGGAGCACGACGAGTCGCTGCTGAGCGCCGCGCTGCGCGCGAATGTGGCGCTTGCCCACGATTGTCAGTTCGGCGGTTGTGGCACGTGCCGCATCAAGGTGTTGGGCGGCACGCTCGACTACGAAGAGTTTCCACTCGGACTCACGCCGGAGGAAGCCGATGCAGGTTTTGCGCTCGCCTGCCAGGCGAGGCCGCGCAGCGATATGGTGATCGGCGCGGGTCACGGCGGGGCGCCGGCCTCGGAGCCCGCGCGGCATACGGCTCGCGTCAGCGGAATACGCGCACTGGGTTGCGATGTCACTCACCTCACGTTGGCGCTACCCGCCGAGGCCACGCTGCTGCACCGCCCGGGCCAGTACATGAACGTACTGCTCGAAGATGGCAACCGCCGGAGCTTCTCGATGGCGTCGGCGGCATATGGCGGTCAGGTCGATTTTCACGTGCGCAAGATTCCCGGCGGCCACTTCACCGATCACATGATCGCCGAGCTCAAACCTGGCGACAGTCTCGAGGTGGAACTGCCGCTGGGCGCGTTCCGCTTTCATGCGGAAGACTATCGGCCGCTGCTGATGGTGGCGACCGGCACCGGTCTTGCGCCGATCAAAGCCATGCTCGAATCGTTGATGGACGATCCCGATTGCCCGCCTGTGAGTTTGTATTGGGGGGCGCGCACGGCGGCTGATCTCTATCTTCATGATGAGATCGCCCAGTGGGCCAGGCGCCTCTACGAGTTCCGCTATGTGCCGGTGCTGTCGCGGGCGGACGAGCGCTGGGCGGGCCGGCGCGGCTATGTGCAACACGCAGTGTGTGACGATCACGCCGATCTGTCGGAGCATGCGGTGTATCTGTGCGGCTCGCCGGCCATGATCGCCGATGCGAAGCAGGCCTTCGTCGCGAAGGGTGCGAGCATCGATCATCTGTACGCGGATAGTTTTACTTTCCAGCACACGCCGGCGACCGTGGAATAGCAGCATGAAGCGCGCCGCGCCGGCATCAACGAGACCCTATTCATGATTCATTTGAGCGACGCACAGATCGACGAACTGGTCCATTTCGACGAGGCCATTCCTGTGCTTGAGGACGCCTTCCGCGCGTTCGCGCAACGTCGCGCGACAGTTCAGCGCCGTGTGCGCACGGAAGCGGGTGGCGTGAAGCTGTCAACGCTCGGCGCCGTCCTGCCGGATGCCGGTGTGACGGGCGCGAAGGTGTACACGACGATCAACGGACGTTTCAGTTTTTCGATCGTGCTGTTCTCGACTGAGGACGGCAGCTTGCTCGCCACGCTGGATGCCAACGCGCTCACGCGCATCAGAACCGCGGCAACGACTGTCATCGCGGTTCGCGCGCTGGCTCGCGCCGATGCGCGAACGGTGGCCCTCTATGGGACGGGCGTGCAAGGGCAGGCTCACGCGCAGGCGCTCGCCGAACATACGGGCTTGCGGTCGTTCAGGATTGTTGGGCTCGAGGGCGTCGAGACACTGTGCGATCGGTTAAACAGCCGCTACGGGGCGAGCGGTATCGAAGCGATGCCTGCCGAGGCGGCGAATGCCGTGCGCGGCGCCGACGTGATCGTGACCGCGACCCGTGCAACCGGTGCCTTGTTCGACGGCGCAGCGCTCACGGCCGGCACGTTGATCGCGGCGATCGGTTCGAGCCTGCCGACCACGCGCGAACTCGACGATGCGACGCTCTCGCGTGCGGCTCGGATTGTTGTCGAGTTGAGCGAGCAGGCAAGGGAAGAGGCTGGAGACCTGGTGCAGGCCGCGGCAGGCACGTTCGACTGGAACGATGTCGTCGAACTGGGTGATGTGCTCGAAGGCAGGGCGGCAGGGCGCGCCCACGCACACGACATCATCGTCTACAAGGCGGTCGGCATAGGCTTGCAGGACATTGCACTTGCCGGGCTCGCCTATCGGAAGCATGTTGCGCGAAACGCGGCAGAGCGTTGCGCCTGAGCGCCGGCCAACGGGTTTTGCAGGCTCGGCGTAAATGCGCCGTTGGCGACGGCATTGTAGAAACCGAGGTACGACAAAGGGTTCAGCCAGAACAACAGGTTGTCCACCCCATGAATCTCAATGAAGCCGCCACCGTTCTCCTGCCAGCCGCTCATGATGAAGCGACGCGTCGCCATGCAGATGCCGATTTGCGCCGCCAGCCACGCGAACCGCTTCTTCATCGGAACGTCGCTGTCGTGCAGGAAGAACAATGCGGCCGCGGGGAGGCCATTGCACGGGCCTCGACATGAAGTTCGTGCGTATGACCCCCGCGGCGAATCACCAACTACACCACATCATTGCGGCTGTGTCGGCTGCAGCGCCTCGCGAAGGTAAGCGAGCATCTCCCGGTCGATTCCCGTGCCCGCCAGTATCGCGGGCTCGTTCTCGTAAGCGGCGTGGAGTTTCCGGTGAGTCTCCGGATCCGTACCGACATAGTCATTGAACAGATCCATCCAGCGCAGCGCGAGCTTTTGCACCGACGGGTCGTCAACGGTTTTGCCGCTGTCCATGGCGCGCCGGACTTCCGCGACGAGCCCCGGCCATTCAGCCACGTAACGCTCGTCTCCATTACGCATGCGCTGCAGTTCCTGTGGCGACAGATATTTCGCGTAGAGCGCGAACTTCGAATGCCGGACAGCGCGGGTCATGTAGGCCAGCATCTCAGTCGTGATGCCGCTCTGCACCTGCAACGCCGGTTCGTTGCGATGCATGGTGTCAAGCTTCGAAAGCAGGCGCGGATCGCCGCCGGTGTAATCGGCCACCATCGACATCCAGCGGCTTGCCAGTGCCTGGGCCTCTGGGCTTTCGACGGGAATGCCGCGATCCATCAGTGCGTGCACCGCCTGAATCAATGCCGGCCAATTCGCCGCCCCGGCGAGCTTGTTTGAACGAAGCTGGCTCTGCTCGTCCGGCGTAAGATATTTATCTTGCATGGTCATCAACTCCAACGTGGTTAGCCAGTCGGCAAGATCGGGCTCTTCTCCCGTCATCAACTGGCCACGCAAACGATGAAGTCTGTCGCGCAGGTCGGTTGCACGGTCGATCTGTTGAGTCAGCGCTGCTATCTGCTGCTCGATAACCGTCGAGAGGGTGGAGTCCGGTCTTGCCAGCAAGGCCCCGATGTCGGCCAATGACAAATCCAGCTGCCGCATCGCCTGGATCTGATGCAGCCTGGCGATGTCGTCGCGGTTGTAGAGCCGGTAGCCGGCATCGGAGCGGGCAGAAGGCGTGAGCAATCCGATCGCGTCGTAGTGATGAAGCGTGCGTACCGTTATGCCGGATCGCCTGGCTAGTTCACCTACTTTCAGCAGCATCGAAATCGCTCCTTTCTTCATGCCCGCATGCAGACTAGAACCTGACGTTGCGTGAGGGTCAAGCACGGCGTCAATGCCTCAAAGCCTCAAAGCCTCAAAGCCTCAAAGCCTCAAAGCGATGAGGTTGCCCCTTGTCACTTCACACCGTGCTTCGCCTGCCAGCGCTCCATGAACGCGATCTCGTCGTGTTGTGCCTTGATGATGTTTCGGGCCAGGCGTTTCAACTCGGGATCTTTGCCGTATTTCAGCTCGACCTTTGCCATTTCAACCGCGCCTTGATGATGCGGAATCATGTGGGCCACGAAGTCCTTGTCGGCATCGCCCGTATAAGCAGGCGCTTCCATGCCTTGCATCATTTTCTCGTCGGCGTCCTTGAACGCCTGCGTCGATGCGCTCGACCCGGCGTCCGTTGAGCCGGACATGTCCATGCCGGGCATCGACGCGCCCTGCTGGGCGTAGACGGGTGCAGTTGCGACAGCAAAGACAACGCCGCTGAAAAGGCAAAGGGCACGGAATGCGCGAAGGTTTTTCATATTAGGTTTTCCGTTAGGGAGAAAAGTCATGTCAGGCGAACAGGGCGCCCAGCTTAATCCACAGATCAGATTGATGCGATCTGGTTAGCCCTTGAGCGTGGGATGAAAGCCTGCCGCCTCGATGGCCTCGATGACGCGTGCCGACGGCAGCGTCGAGGCGACCGTCACGATTTTAACGGGAACATCGACATCGACCCTCGCTGCGGGGTCGAGGCCGGTCACTGCACGAGTAATCGCATTGGCGCATCCGCCGCATGACATATCCAGAATTTCGAGTTTCATTTCTTACCTCCGATGAGAAATCAGAACTCAAGCGTGGACCTTCCCATGGTGGGAAGGTCAAGCGTTTCCGTCGATGTTCACGCTGTCGCCAGCCGTAAGAACGCGATTTCGTCAATGCGGTGAATGCCTGGTCCTGGCCGTCCATCCAGGGAAAACCTTACCGGGCTTTTGTGCGATAGCTCACGAAGACAAGCCAAACTTACTTGGCCAGATTTTTTGAGGTGTTATGCTGGGCCGTCCCTTCCTTTGCAGAAAGCAGGTACGTGCCATTTCATAGAATACCTAATTAATTAGGAGTCGGGCATGTTGAGAAAGGTGGTCGATCGGGCGAAACAGATCCGACGCAGCGAGGGATTCAAGCATTCCGTGGCAACGCCGCGCCGGATTTCACTTCATGCTAAACAACGTTTAAACAGGGGAATTTTTTCCATCGAGATTCAGGAGAACTCCGGGTTTTTCTCCGTGATGCAGATGGTCCTGTTTATTCTGATGTATTGCGACGAGAAATGCCTTACCCCGTGCATTAGCGCACGCGGTGGGCTGTATGGCGACGCCGAAGGAAAACTGGACTGGTTCTCGGCTCTCTTCGAATCCGTGCACACTGCCCCGGGGCCCGCGTTCACGCATAAAGTGAGAACGTCGACAGTGCGTGACCTGGTCCAGTTGGGCTTTCGTCAGCGCTATGAAACCCGGCTTCAACTGAGAAGCGCAAGTGAACTCTTCTTCGCGCACTATCGGCCAGCCACGCACATCTACGAAGAAGTCGACGCGATCTGCCAGAAGCTCGGGCTCGGCAAGTCGACGCTGGGCGCGCATTTCAGAGGGACCGACAAGACGCTGGAAGCCGTCCCGGTTTCATGGGGAAGCTTTTGCCGGCAGGTGGAATCGACGCTTGCAGAAAACCCGCACTTAACCCGTATTTTTATCTCGAGCGACGAACAGGCGTTTATCGATTTTTTCGTCGCCTGGCCATTCAGCAAGCCGGTGAGGGTCGCACCGGCGAAACTGCTCGCCTGTGGCAGCACGCCCGTTCATTTCAGCGGCTATCCGGGACTCGAAATCGGCCGCGAGGCGCTGGTTTCCTGCTTGCTGCTGGCCAATTGCGGGTTCCTTGTGAAGACGCCGTCCTATCTGTCCGCATGGTCGAAGATCTTCAATCCCGACCTTCCAGTGAAGCTCGTATCGCCTCCGCGTCCGGACGCATTCTGGTTCCCCGATAGCCAGCTCTGGCTCGAACAGGCTGCGCAGGATAAATCGGTTCAAGCGGCATAAGCTCCGGCATAGGTCCTGGCATAAGCCCAGGCATAAGCGGGCGCATAAGCGTCAGCCGTTTTCAAACGGTAGTTCGAACGCCTGAAAATCCCCCAAGCAAGACCCTGCCGCTGCGCCGGTCCGGCGACCTCTCACACCACGTCCATCGTTTTTACGAAGCGCCGCGAAGTATTAACGCTGTGTTTACGCGGATTTTCCTAAATTTCACGGTGCAAGAGTCCCTCGTGGGAGACCAGACCATGGACCTGCTTTACCTCATCGCAATCATTGCGTTCGGCGGCCTCGTCGCGGCCTTTGTAGTTGGCTGCGACAAGCTGCACCGCGCGCCCGGAGGCCGTCCATGACCACCTGGATGACGTGGCTCGCGGCGGCCTCGACGCTGATTCTGTTCGCTTACCTCGTGTATGCCTTGCTACGCGCGGAGGCTCTCGAATGAACTTCAATAACCTGTTCCAGCCCGGCCTGTACATCGTCGTGCTGATTGCGCTCGCCATCCCGCTCAGCCGTTACATGACCGGCGTGGTGGACGGTTCGTCGGTCGTGGTTCGCCGCATCGGGCGGCCGATCGAAACTGCGTTCTACAAGCTCGCCGGGGTCGACCCCAGCGCCGAAATGTCGTGGAAGCACTACGCGATGGCCGTACTGGCGTTCAATACGCTCGGTGTGCTCGCGGTGTATGGGTTCCTGCGTTTGCAGCAATGGCTGCCCGCGAACCCACAGAGCTTCGGACCGATGACGCCAGACGCCGCCTTCAACACGGCAGTCAGCTTCGTGACCAACACGAACTGGCAGGACTACACGCCGGAATCGACCGTCAGTTACCTGACGCAGATGGCCGCACTGACGGTGCAGAACTTCTTATCGGCCGCCACCGGCATCGCTGTGGTGGTTGCGCTGATTCGCGGTTTCGCGCGCCATACGACGGCGACGATCGGCAATTTCTGGGTCGATGTGACGCGTATCACGCTGTATATCCTCGCCCCGCTCGCGACGGTTATCGCGCTCGTCTTCATCAGTCAGGGCGTGATTCAGAACTTCCAGTCATACGAAGACGTGCCGACGCTGCAGGTGACGACGTATCAAACTCCGAAGACCGATGCCCAGGGCAATCCCGTCAAGGACGCCAAGGGTAATCCGGTGATGGTGGACAACAAGGCCGACAAGCAGACGATCGCCATGGGGCCGGTCGCGTCGCAGGAAGCGATCAAGATGCTCGGTACGAACGGCGGCGGCTTTTTCAACGCCAATTCCGCGCATCCGTATGAGAACCCGACACCGTTCGCCAACTTCGTGCAGATGATCGCGATGCTCGTGATTCCGGCTGCGTTGTGCCTGGTATTTGGCCGGGTGGTGGGCGACCAGCGGCAGGGTTATGCGGTGCTCGCCGCGATGACGATCGCCTTCGTGGTGGCCTGCTGGGGCGAGATTTCGTCTGAGCAGAATGGTAATCCGCTATTTACGTCGCTGCATGTCGATCAAACCGCATCGGCTAGCCAGGCGGGCGGCAACATGGAAGGCAAGGAAACCCGCTTCGGCATTGCGCAGTCCGGCATCTTCACCGTGGCGACCACCTCCGCATCATGCGGCGCTGTTGTCAACGCGCACGATTCGCTGACACCGATGGGTGGCTTCGTTCCGCTCCTGCTGATCGAACTCGGCGAGGTGATCTTCGGCGGTGTGGGTTCGGGTCTGTACGGCATGCTCGTGTTCGCGTTGCTCGCGGTATTCGTGGCCGGCCTGATGATCGGGCGAACGCCGGAATATATCGGCAAGAAGATCGAGTCGTACGAGATGAAGATGGTGTCGATTGCCGTGCTGCTCACGCCGCTGCTCGTGCTGGTCGGTGCATCGATTGCCGTGCTGACGGCAGCCGGCGTGGCGGGCCTCGCCAACCCCGGCCCGCACGGCTTCTCCGAGATTCTCTACGCGTACAGTTCGGCCGCCAATAACAACGGCAGCGCTTTCGCAGGCCTCTCGGTCAATACGCCGTTCTACAACGGGACGCTGGCCGTCGTCATGTGGTTCGGCCGCTTCGGTTCGATTGTGCCGGTGCTGGCGATCGCCGGATCGCTCGCCGCCAAGAAACGCATCTCCGCGACCGCCGGCACGCTGCCGACGCATGGCCCACTGTTCGTCGTGCTGTTGCTCGGCACGGTGGTGCTGGTCGGTGCACTGACCTACGTGCCGGCGCTCGCGCTCGGCCCCGTCGTTGAACATCTGATCATGGTCGCGGGACATTGACTGAGAGGACAGCATGACTAACGGACTCCAACCGCCGGTTCATCAGCCTGGCAACATCGGTCAGGCACGCAACGCCGCGCGCTCGATGTTCGACCCGGCGATTGCGCGGCCGGCGCTCGTCGATTCGTTCAGGAAGCTCGCGCCACGCCATCAGTTGCGTAATCCGGTGATGTTCTGCGTATACATCGGCAGCATTCTGACGACCATTCTGTGGATCGCGGCGCTTGGCGGCCAGGCTGAAGCGCCAGCCGGCTTCATTCTCGCCATCGCGCTCTGGCTGTGGTTTACCGTGTTGTTCGCCAACTTCGCGGAGGCGCTGGCCGAGGGCCGCTCGAAGGCGCAAGCGGCTTCGCTGCGCAGCGCGAAGCACAACGTGATGGCGAAGAAACTGCAGGAGGCGCATCCCAAGTCGCCGATCCGCATCACGACCGCGACCGATCTGCGCAAGGGCGACGTCGTGCTGGTCGAAACAGGCGACGTGATCCCGGCCGACGGCGAGGTGATCGAAGGTGTCGCCTCGGTCGACGAGTCAGCGATCACGGGGGAATCCGCGCCGGTGATCCGCGAGTCGGGTGGCGATTTTTCCTCGGTGACGGGCGGCACGCGTGTGCTGTCGGACTGGATCGTCGTGCGGGTCAGCGTGAATCCGGGCGAGGCCTTTCTCGACCGGATGATCGCGATGGTGGAAGGCGCGAAGCGTCAGAAGACGCCGAATGAAATCGCCTTGACGATCCTGCTGGTCGCGCTGACGCTCGTGCTGCTGTTCGCTACCGCGACACTGCTGCCGTTCTCGATGTTCTCGGTCGAAGCCGCGAAAGCCGGCCACGTTGTCACGATTACTGCACTGGTCGCGCTGCTGGTGTGCCTGATCCCGACCACCATCGGTGGCTTGCTGTCGGCCATTGGCGTGGCGGGCATGAGCCGGATGATGCAGGCGAACGTGATCGCCACCTCCGGTCGCGCCGTGGAAGCGGCAGGCGACGTCGACGTGCTGCTGCTCGACAAGACCGGCACGATCACGCTCGGCAATCGCCAGGCATCGGCCTTTACGCCCGCGCCGGGCGTTACCGAGGAACTGCTCGCCGACGCCGCGCAATTGTCTTCACTTGCGGACGAAACACCGGAAGGGCGCAGCATCGTCGTACTCGCGAAGCAGCGCTTCAATATCCGTGAACGCGATATGCACGCGTTGCAGGCCGTCTTCCTTGCCTTTAGCGCACAGTCGCGCATGAGTGGTGTCGATCTGCCCGACCGTGAGATTCGCAAGGGTGCATCCGATGCGATCAGACACTATGTCGAGGCGCACGGTGGCCGCTTCCCCTCGGAGCTGACGACTGCAGTGACGGAAATCGCACGGCGCGGCAGCACGCCGCTGGTCGTCGCGCAACTGGTTCGTGGCGAGAGCGGCGCGCGCTGTATGGGCGTGATCGAGCTGAAGGACATCGTCAAGGGCGGCATCAAGGAGCGCTTCGCTGAACTGCGCAAGATGGGCATCAAGACCATCATGGTGACGGGCGATAACCGGCTGACCGCGGCAGCGATCGCCGCCGAAGCCGGCGTGGACGATTTCCTCGCCGAGGTGACGCCTGAGGCGAAACTCGCCACGATTCGCACGCACCAGGCAGAAGGGCGGCTCGTAGCGATGACCGGCGACGGCACCAACGACGCCCCGGCGCTCGCGCAAGCGGACGTGGCGGTGGCGATGAACACCGGCACGCAGGCGGCTAAGGAGGCCGGCAACATGGTCGACCTCGATTCGAATCCGACCAAGCTGATCGAGATCGTCGAGATCGGCAAGCAGATGCTGATGACGCGCGGCTCGCTCACCACGTTCTCGATTGCCAACGACGTCGCCAAATACTTCGCGATCATCCCGGCGGCGTTCGCCACGACCTATCCGCAACTGCGTGTGCTCGACGTGATGCATCTGAGCTCGCCGGCCTCGGCCATTCTGTCGGCGGTGATTTTCAATGCGCTGATTATCGTTGCGCTGATCCCGCTGGCGCTGAAGGGCGTGAAGTACCGGCCGCTGGGTGCGGCCTCGCTGTTGCGCCGCAATCTGCTGGTCTACGGGCTGGGCGGCATTCTGCTGCCGTTCCCGTTCATCAAGCTGATCGATATGGTGCTGAACGTGTTCGGCTGGGTCTGACCCAATAGAGTGAACATCATGAAAACGCTGCTTCGTCCGGTACTTGTCCTGTTCATCCTGATGACGGTGATCACCGGGGTAATCTATCCGATCGTTGTCACTGCAATCGGCCATACCGTCTTCGCCGCCCAGGCGAACGGCAGTCTGCTCGTGCGGAACGGCAAGCTGGCCGGCTCCGCGCTGATCGGCCAGCAGTTCGACGCGCCGTACTATTTCTGGGGCCGCCTGTCGGCCACCACGCCTCAGCCCTACAACGCGCAGAACTCGGGTGGATCGAACCTTGGCCCGACCAATCCCGCGCTTGCCGACGAAATCAAGGGCCGCCTCGATGCGCTGAAGGCGGCAGGTAACGACATGTCGCAACCGGTGCCGGTGGGTCTGGTGACGTCGTCGGGCAGCGGCCTCGACCCCGAGATCAGCCCGGCGGCGGCCGCCTATCAGGCGGCGCGTGTAGCGAAGGCGCGCGGCCTGCCGCTCGATCAGGTCACCGATCTTGTCGCGCGTAATACGTCGGGTCGGCAGTTCGGCCTCTTCGGCGAGGCACGCGTGAATGTGTTGAAGCTCAACCTCGCTTTGGACGATCTCAAGCCGATGCATTGAGCCGGTTGCCTGACCGGCGCGCATCAGGCGCGCCTGTCCAATAATCTATGGAGACCCCGCCTGGACGTTGGCCGCGCCTCAGGGGTGCTGTCGACGTGGCACATACATGAGCGATCCCACCGTAACAGTCGTTGTGATCGACGCTGACAAAGCCATCCGCCGCTTCGTTCGCACCAGCCTTGAAGCGGCCGGCATGAGTGTCTTCGAAGCGCAGACCGGCGTACAAGGCCTTGCACAGGCTGCGACGCGGCTGGCGGATCTCGTCATCACCGACCTGAGTTTGCCGGACATGGACGGCATCGAGGTGATCCGTGAGTTGCGCGGCTGGTCCGCGATGCCGGTGATCATCCTGTCGGCGCGAAGCCGCGAGGAAGACAAGGTTGCCGCGCTCGATGCCGGCGCCGACGATTACCTCACCAAACCCTTCGGCTTACCCGAGCTTAGCGCGAGGATTCGCGCGCATTTGCGCAGGCAGGCCAACGGCAACAGGGTGGGCCTGCCTCAGGTTCAGTTCGGCCTCGTCACGGTCGATCTCGGCGAGCGCAGGGTGGTGCGCGGCAGCCGGACCGTCCATCTCAGCCCCACCGAATATCGCCTGCTCTCCGCGATGATGCGCCATCCTGGGCGCGTATTGACGCATGAGCAATTGCTTGGCGAGGTATGGGGCCCCTTGCAAACCGGGAACCACCACTACCTGCGAATCTACATGGGGCATCTGCGCCACAAGCTCGAACGCGATCCGGCGCATCCTGAACACATCGTTACCGAGGCGGGCGTGGGCTACCGGCTGGTCGGCGTGCGCTGAATTTCACAGGATTTTTATATCGCCGGCGGCAATCGTTTCCCGGTCTTTATGGCGTTGTCCGTAGAGTTTGAGTCTGGCGTTCCGCCGCAAGAATAATCTGCGTTTTTGCAGGAGGTTGTATGGCGTTCAAACAGACAAAGGGCAACGTGACCGTAGAGGCTTGCGTATTCCCCGCACCGGGCAACATGTTCAAAGGCGCACTGCGCGTGACGACCACCCGGCGCGACAAGCAGATCCAGCAGGTTACCGGACGTGGCTGCGGCCGGCCGATGCGTGATTCAGGCGAAGCGCTGGCGTTGGCCGAGGTGGAAGCTCGCCGCACGCTCGGGGTTTGAGATTCCATGGCCCCCTCAAAACCCGCCATGATGTTCAGAGGGATGTGCAAGGTCGTTGCCATCGCCTTCGTCACCAATCAGGTTCTCACGACTATTTTTACGTACGCCGCGCAGCAACTCGATGCAGCGCTGCCTCATGAAACGATCTGGCTTTTCAGCTGTGTGACATGCGGACTGCTGACGCTGTGGCTGCAAACCGATGCGCGGCGCGCGTTCGGCTTCGCGCGTGAGAAGGGCTTCGTGAAGCCAGGCGGGGACAAAAAGCAGTTGCAGATTGCCGAGGACTGTCCGAAGCGGTGGCTGGTGATTTTGCATATCGAATTGAACCCCGCTGCGATACAGGCATCGTGAGGCTGCCTGGCGCTGCAGTGGAATTCGCTCTTACGACGCAAATAAATCTAGTTAAATTTTTTACGCGACTTTAACGCCGCATTGATTAAGCTAAAAGTACACAGTACCCGCTCGGAGTTCTCGATGATACGAATGCTAATCCCTGTTCTCGACCACGGCGGCGCGATAGAAGCCGCGCGCTACGCGGCGTTCATGTTTCTGGAACGCGGCGTCACCGAAGTCGAATTACTGGAAGTACTCGAGCCCGTCGATCAGGGGCGCGCCGCAGCATTCCACAGCCGAAGCGCACTGGTGCGCCATGAAAAGCAGGCCATGCTGAAGGCGTTGATCGACGTCCGCACCATTCTCGAAGAGGCCGGCGTGCCGTACCACTGGAAACGCGTATTCGGCCACCGCACGAAAGCGATCGCTGACTACGCGGCGACCACCCAGCCCGATGTGATGGTGATCGATGCCAGCCATATGGGTTTCTTCCGCAGACTAGCCATGTTCGCGTCGCTGTCAAGGCATACCGTTACGCCGGTGACGATGGTTCACTGAATCACCCAATGTTCATCGGCAGCAACACCATCTGTTTGCCCTCCTGATGGAGGCGCGTCTGGATTTCCACCGGCGTGTGATTGTGCAGCCACCGGGTCAGGATATTCACCCGTTTGAAAATCAGCTTACTGGCGAAGCAAACGCTGTTGGGAAATTCTTCCATCGTGGCCCCGGCCAGTTTGATGAACTCGTCGACTGGGTCGGTGCCGAAATCGATCCGGTATTCGGCTGCAATGCCGTGCCGGCGGCAGAACGCAACGTAATAGTCGAGCGATGCCGAAATCGTTTGCCGCAAGCGCTCCAGGTGCTCCGTGCCTTCGTAGCTTTGCGCGTCCACTTCGCCGACGGCGAGAAATATCACATTCTTGAAGTGATCGGGAAACAGCCGGTTCACCCATAGCAGCGCATGCATGCTGGCCCCACGGTGTTTGCCGACGAGCAGAATAGCGGTCGGCTGGGACGGATCGAGTTTGAGCGGCAGAGCCGCGTCGTCGAGCTCGGGTGGTGCGCCGGCAAAGAGGGCATCTTCCTTGGCAATCAATGTGCGCGTTTCGTTGTAATGCCGTTTGATGACGAAGCACAGCGCCACCACCGCGCCGGTCACCAGTACGGTTAGCCAGCCCCCCTCCGTAAATTTTTCGATCAGCGTAATCACCAGCACGGCGCTGGTGACCGATAGCCCAAGCGCGGATAGCGCGAAGTGCTGCAGCCAGTGTTCACCGTCATGGCGATGGCCCCACCAGTAAATGCACAAACCCAGCAGTGAGAGGCTGAAGGTCAGGAAGACGTTGATGCTGTACAGCACCACCAGGACCGACACGTCGCCGTGCGTCCAGATGAGGATGGCGAGGCTTGCGAGCCCCATCACGACGATGCCGTTCTGTCTGACGAGGCGCGCGGACAGATCGCGGAAATGACGCGGCACCCACGAATCCGAGGCCATGTTCGACAGCACGGCCGGCCCGTCCAGAAAGCCGGTTTGTGCGCCCACCAGCAGCAGTCCTGCCTCGAAGGCCAGCACCGCGGCAAGCAGCGCATGCCTCGCGAATGCCGAGCCCAGCCCGAGATGATCGATGACGCTGCCGAACACCACCGCATTGAGCGTTTGACCTTCCGCCGCCTGGGCATGCCACAACATGTACAGCAGGATGATGCCGCCGGCCGTGAAGGCGAGCGAGGTGGACATATAGAACATCGTTGTCCTGCCGTTCGGCACGCGCGGCTCGGCCAGCATGTTGACGTTGTTCGACACGGCTTCGAGGCCGGTATACGTGCCGCCGCCCAGCGAGAACGCTCGCATGAGCAACGCCGCTACCACGAAGGGGCCGACCGCCTGCGACATGCCGTGCGCCTCACTGATGGCGCCCGGCACGACGCCGGCCAGATGATTGCCGTGCACCGCGACGCCGTACACGATGAGACCAAGATGCAGCACCACGAAGCCGAGGAAGATCGGCAGCAGTACCATGATCGACTCGCGCATGCCGCGAAAGTTGAGACCGGTCATCAAGACGATGAGTGTGAGCTCGGTGGCGAGCTTGAATGCCTGTGCGCTCACTGGCAGCAAGCTGAAGAATGCATCCACGCCGCTCGCGAGCGACGTGGCGATGGTCAGCACGTAGTCGACCAGCAGCGCGGCGCCTGAAACCAGCCCAGGGTGCGGGCCCAGTAACGCTGTCGCGACGCGATAGCCGCCACCACCGGTGGGAAACAACTGGATGACCTGGTTATACCCGAGCGCGATGATGAAGACCGTCGCAGCGGTAGCCAGGGCGAGAAACAAGGCAAGGGCTGTGTGTTGGCCGAGCGCCAGGAAGGCTTCTTCCGGCCCATAGCATGACGACGACAACCCGTCGGCACCGAGGCCTACCCAGGCCAGCAGTGGCGTGACAGCGATCGCGTGGCGCGTGCGGGGATCGAGCGGATCCAGCGGCTTACCGACAATCAAACGCCAAAGGTTAGCGAAGACGGCCATGTCACCTCCAAGCCTGGTCAGCCGTGCCGGCGTGAGCGCCGCTTTCGAAAGTTCGACAACAATTCGACAATTCGACGGTTTGGCGCCCCAGTGGCTCGGGCCCAAGGCGAATGACAATCAGCGACCGCTGCTGCGATCATTGGCAACCGACTAGAAAAATGTAGGGCAGATTCGCGCGGTGTGCCAGTGGACGATTCCCGGGGAGGGCGCCGTCATGGAGTCGAAAGATTGTGTGTAGCGCAGGCCCGCGGCGCGCAGAAACCGCCTAGCCGCGCATCCCCAGGTCCGCAAAATCGATGGTTCTCGCCTCGCAAGCTTGCGTAAAGGCCGCGTCGTAGCTTGAGAAAAAGACCGTGCGGGTTTCGGCCAGCGTTTTAAACAGATCGATTAAAACCCCGCGCGCCGAGGCGTCGAGTCCGCCGACCGGTTCATCCGCGATCACGACGTTCGTCTCGCCGAGCACGGCCCCTGTCAGGAAGAATTTCTTGCGTGTGCCAAACGACATCTGCTCGAAGCGTTTGTCGACATGCGGTTCGAGTCCGAAGCGCCTGGCAAGGTCTAGCGTTTGGCTGCCGACCGTTGTCTTCCTCTCCGACGCCACACGTTCCAGATAATCACGACCGGTCTGGTCCGGATACGTCATACAGTCTTCGGGCACATATGTGAGCACGGATTTCGCCTCGTGCGGCGCACTGCGCAGCGAATGCCCGCCAAGCCAGACCTCGCCCGCGTCGGGCTCGATCGTGCCGGCGAGGATGCCAAGCAAGGTCGACTTGCCGCTGCCGGATTCATCGTTGAGCGCCACGCATCCTGCCGCCGTGTCGTAATGCAGTCCCTGAAAGATGATGCGTTCGCTATAGCGCTTGCTGAGGTTCTCGAATCGAAGCATGGAGTGCGGAGTGTGTCAGCCGAAGAATGTACCGCGCGACGCTCACGCAGACTGCGATCAGCACGAGGCCGGACGGTGAGGATTCTTCGGGAAGTGGGCGGTGTAGAAGTGTAGCAGCGCGCTCAGATGCGGTCCCCGCGTCCGACCATGACCCCACCCGCAGGTCATGTGCGCGACGCGAAAATCTGCGTGCGAGTGTAAAGTTGCGAATCCGCGCGCCGTTAAAGAAAGAAGCTTTACCTCCATCCTGCCAATCTCTTGAAACCATCGACGTCCCCCCGTAAAACGCAATCCATGCAAACTGCTGCTCACGAAGCGGCCCAACCGTCCCGCGTCGAACTCAGTCGTATCGTTGCGGCCATTGTTATCGGTAACGGTTTCGTGACGTACGACTTCACCGTCTACAGTTTTTCCGCGGTCATCATCGGTAATCTGTTCTTTCCATCGAGCAATCCCGCGTCGTCGCTGCTGCTCTCGCTTGCCACCTTCGGCGCGGGCTTCGTGATGCGCCCGCTCGGCGCGATCATGATCGGCCACATCGCCGACAGCCGTGGCCGCAAAGCCGGCCTCACGGTATCGCTCGCCCTGATGACCCTTGGCACATGGCTGATCGCGTGCCTGCCGGGCTATGCCTCGATCGGTCCCGCCGCGACGGTGTTGATGGTGCTCGCGCGCCTGATGCAGGGGCTCGCGGCAGGCGGGGAGATCGGGCCGGCATCGGCTTCGCTGATGGAGTCCGTCGCCTACCGGCACCGTTGTTTCATGGTGAGCTGGCGCGGCGCGAGCCAGGGCGCGGCCGCCTTCGCCGCAGCGCTGGTCGGGGCGAGCACGACGGCGCTGCTGTCGCCCGCCGCCATGCATGACTGGGGATGGCGCATTCCGTTCGTGCTGGGCGGCCTGATCGGACCGGTCGGCTGGTATTTGCGTCGCCGGATGCCCGCGGCCGCGCCGCTGCAGCGTGCGCGGCTCAGTCCGAGGCGCCTGTTCGCGGAGTACCCGCGTCCCGTGGTCTGCGGCATCCTGATGATGGCGGCGCCTTCGGTGGGCATCTACCTCACCGTCTTCTATATGCCGGCCTATCTGGTTCGTACGCTGCATCGGCCGCCGGCCATCAGCCTGTTGACGGCCTGCCTCTCAGGCCTCGTGATCCTCGTGGTGACGCCGCTCGTGGCGCGCGCAGCCGACCGTCTCGCGAGCCGCAAGACGCTGCAGTACGCGGCACTCGTGGCGTCGCTGGCGGCCGCATGGCCGGCATTCTGGGCGCTGACCCACGGCGTGGGCGACGTCGCCGCGCTTGTCATCATCACCGCGTACGTGGCGCTTGCGGTCAACAACGCCGGCCCGAGTTCCGTGCTGATGATGGAGGCGTTTCCGGCGCATCGGCGCGCGGCCGGACTGGCGGTGATTTACAGCCTCGGCGTCGTCCTGTTCGGCGGTTTTTCGCCGTTCCTCGTGACGTGGCTGATCGAGCGGACGGGCGATCCGATGATTCCGGCGTGGTATCTGATGGCCGCGACCCTGCTCACGCTTATCGCGTTGAGGGTATTTCCCGAGACAGAAGCGAGGGATGCGCGCCTTGCCAGTGCTTCGCAGCCGCCGGCTTGAACCCTGCTTCAGCGTTAGCCCAGCGCTGCCCCGCGTTGTGCTGCTGCAGGTCCAACGCGAGCACCCGCATGTCCAGCGGGCTCATGTCGAAGGCGCGGCGAAACGCACGGGTGAAATCGGACGCGCTCTGGAAACCGAGTCCGTAGGCGATTTCCGTCACCTGAAGATGGGGGAAACGGACTAGTTCGTCCGCCGCTTCCCGCAACCGGCGATTGCGAATGTAGGCGCCGAGCCCGCCCTCGTGCTCGAACCAGCGATAAACGGTGGCGCGTTTCAGTTGTAGGGCCTGAACCACGCTGGTCGGCGTGAGGTCGCCCTCGTGCAGGTTGGCGTCGACATAGCGCCGCACCTGTCCCATCACGGCGGCCTGCATCGCCGCGCGGCTCGCGCCGGTTAGACGCGACTCCTTGCGGAAAGCGGCAACCAGCAGTTGGGCGCCGGCCTGCAGTGCCTGCGCCGCGGCGGCCGGGTCGAGCGTGGGGATTTCCTTGGCGACTGCCGCCAGATGGTCCAGCACGAGGCCGGTCAATGGCGAACCCTGCTGGACGATGCGGCCGTGAATCGCCGTGCCGTCGCGCAGTTCCTCGTCTACGATCGCGGACGGTACAAACAGGGTCAGAAGCCGGCTTTTGGGCCGCTCGGCCCGAAACGGCTGGTTCATGTCGAGCGCGACGATGCCCTGCACCGAACCCGGCGCGCTGCGTTTCTTGCGCATGCCCGTCACATGGCCGATTTCACCTTCCACGAACAGATGAAAGGCGTAATCGCGCCGCGAGTCCGTGGAAACGCGCGCGACCGACCGTTCCAGCCGCATCGATTCCGCACTGCAGTCCGAAAACACTAAACCGCCGACCGCATAGAGATCGATTTCAGCCCGCAATCCCCTGGCGATCTGTTCTTTCGACGGCGGCACATCGACGACATGCCCCACGCGCTGACGCCAGGCCAGAAATTGCTCCTCCGGTGCGAGCGCGTGCGTACTGAATCGGCTCGAGGAAATGGTCGAGCGCGATTCGGCTGCGGCGGCAGCGGCCAGATGATGCGGCAAGGTGCGCTGGTTCATGGATCGGTTGCTGCGAACGAGGGGCGCGGATCCAGCGGAGGAGCAGTTGTTACTAAATATTTCATGCGGCGTGCGTCAAAACTGAGACGTATGGTAAAGCCAAACAAAAAACTTACGGTATTGTCCGATGATTAGATGCAGATCGCTTTCATCGACGGCGCAGTCAATCCACTTATAACAGGCCCCGTTCTGGAATCGCAACTGTACGTTGTAAGCGCGCCGCTCCGGCATTCGCGGCGCAATGGGTGCGAGGGTCCAAGCTTTGCCGGCGGGTAAGTCACGGGGTATCAAAGATGAGTGGCACGAACAATCAACCGACCGCCCAGCGCGGCGGGCGGCGTCCGTCCAGTCTGGTGGATAGCCAACTGGAGCATCTTGAGAACATGGTTCAGTACCTGACGCGTGGGGACGCGGTCAGCGTATTGGTCCCGCTTGACCATGAGTATTGGGAAAAACGCATTCGCGTACTGGAAGAGACTCACGAGTTGATTGCCAGCCAGCGCAAACGCGTCATCAAGCTTCTCGACCAACTCGGGAGTGAAGCGCAGATGAAACCGAGGCGGCGTACCGCTGCCTGAGTCTGAATCTGTCGAAGGGAAAGGTTGCAATAGCGGGGGTAGGTGCGGGAGAGAAGACCGGTGTTACGAGGCATCGGCATAAAAAAGTAGGACCTGAGAGTGCGGCGATGATGCGGACGGGCCCAAAGAGGCCCGCCGCTCAGCTGCATACCGTTGGGCGCCTTGCCCAATGCTACTCCAGCTTTGAATGGCTCACTCAATTCAGTTAGGTAGCCGAAGTATGTGAATTGAGTGTCTGATTCGCTTACCCCTCATAAAACCCCGGATTTCCAGACCATCTGCGCGGCGGCAGCCAGAACGAACACCAGAACCAGAACGCGAAACGCCCCGGGCGGCAATCTGTCCCGTAGCGGCCGCACTAAAAACATTCCGATTATCACCGGCACACTCGCGCAGGCCGAAATGACCAGATCGCTCAAGCTGGCATGGGCACCGCCACTAAATGTGGCAACCAGCGTGATAATCGACACCACCAGAATAATCGCGATCTGCTTCGTGAAGACTTTCCCCGTGGCGCCCGTGGCGAGCAGATACATCGCCAGCAGAGGCCCTGGCACCGAAGCGATGCTCTCCATCACTGCCGCACCGAATCCCAACACGAAACCCGCCGGCTTCGCCCATGCCGGTGAAAGTGTAAGCCGTGGCGTAAGCAACAGGAGCAGCGCGGCAACGATAAGCAATACGCCCGCGGCAGCCTGCGCGCGATGGGGCGCCAATGAGATCAACAGGCTCACGCCGACGATGTTGCCGATCACCGTCCCGATCAACGGCGCGGCAATGCGCCGGACTGTCGGCAGCATATCGCCGCCTTCCAGCGCCTGTGGAATATTACCGAGAATGATCGGCATCGACAGCAATAGAACGGCCTCCTTGATCGGCATGAACTGGCTGAGAATCGGCATCGCAACCAGCGGCACGCCGATACTGACCACGCCCTTGACCATCCCGCCCAGCAATAGCGCCGCAATGATGCCAAGCAGCGCGTAAAGGCTGAGCGACTGCAAGCTCGCGCCAAGTACGCCGCTGGCGAAACTGAAAGGAAACATTGTTTAGGTCCGCGAGCCAACCGCGCGGACCAGATGGACCGGAACTCGCGCGGGCAGTGGCTTATTTTTATCGTTCGGCCAGTTCAATGCCCGCGTGTTGCGCAAGGGTCGAAGCGGCCGGCTAAGTGAGGCCGCATGATACCGTGCCCTTACTCAAGCCGCATGAAAGCATAACGTAATGACCGATTTCTTCAAACGGCATCTGAAGCCGCGCCTTCATCTCTCAGTGCACGCTCGTTGCGAGCGGCAAATGTGGCCGGCGTTTGCGTAGCTGCGGGAATCGCGGTGTTCAGCGGCGCGCGCCGCGTCTTCAACCGAAGAATTGGGGCTTCGATCAGTCGCCAGGACAGCACGGCCATCGTCAGCGAAATCGCAAACGACGCGGCAATCCCGGCGAAGTGTGCCCACAGCGGCACGGTGCCGCCGAAGAACGCCGTCGCGTGACGATTGCGGGTCAGGTCCGGAATCAGATTGTGATAGAGATAAAAGCCGTAACTGATGCGCCCGAAGCTCACCAGCCAGCCGGTTTCAAGCAGACCGATTACGGCCGCGTTGCGGCAGCACGCAATCGAACACACAAGCGCCGCGATAGAGACGCCATACACGGCACTGACCGTCGTGTAGGCAAGCGAACTGTCCAACTGACTCCACCTTGGCTCAGTCGCGCACAACCCCACGATGCAAACACTCAACACGAACAGCGTCATGCCGTGCCCGAGCATGACGCGTAAGCGGCTCTCTTTCCCTGCGATCATCAAGCCGCCTATCCCGCCCAACGCCAGCAGCCAGAAGTTGGTCAGGGGGTGCGTATAGATCGTGATTTCCTGCCACTGTGCCGCACGCATCGCCAGCAGCGAAACCAGTCCCACCGCGACGATCGTGAGGCACACCGCGCGATGCCGCCGCGCCGCAACCAGCAGCAATAGTGGCGCAAACACGAGATAAAACTGCTCTTCAATCGCGAGACTCCAGAGATGCGAGTAACGCCCCGGCCAGTCATGGAGCACCGAGCCGATCCAGAAGTTCGACAGATAAGTGAAATGGAATGGCATGCCGCCGGCCAGTTCGGGATTCGCCATCCCGAACGCCATCAGCACACACATCACTGCCAGCATCAGGTAGTAAATCGGAAAGATGCGCAGCGTGCGGCGAAACAGGAAGCGCTTCAGTTCAGCGCCGAACCTGCTGTCGTTTCTTTCGATGCGTGTGCGTTGCGCGGACAGGATGCCGATGATCAGAAAGCCGCTCAGCGCGAAGAAGATCCACACGCCGAGGTGGCCGATCTCGCCGATGTCGCCGAATAGACGGTGCTGAAAAAATACCATTAGGACTGCAATCGCGCGCAATCCGTCGAAGCCGGCAATCCTGTTGTTCATGGGGTGGTGTTCCAGTGCGAAGGCAGCGCGTGACACGCGGGATGCGCAACGGGCCTGTACGAATCGATCCTACGATGAAAAAAAGCGAAAAAAATCGCGCATCACAACCGGCGATTTTTTTCCGCAGGCCTTACCGATTGCGCTCACGCTTGACCTATTAAAAGCCGCAAAACTTCCCGCCAATCGACGGCGCGATGACGCGAGCATTACCGCTCGCCGACATCCGAATTTCAGATTGCTGCCACTTTGCGTGCGTTTAAAGGGTGGTTGTTAGCGCGCGTCGACGGGGCGCACGGTATCGATGGGAACGTTTTATTGTTACGGAGTTCCTACTGTGTACTACGGTATCTGAGCACTTTGTACAGTGCATTGCCTGCACGCCCCATCTTGCGAGAACCTGAATGGACCCACGCCGCGGACGCTCGATCGAAGTGGATTTCTTTCGCGGTGTCGTGTTGATTGTTATCGTGCTGGACCATATTCCCGGCAGCACGCTGTCGCATCTGATGTTGCACACGTATGCCTTGTGCGACTCGGCCGAAGTGTTCGTGTTCCTTGGCGGCTATGCGTCGGCGGCAGCGTATACGGCGGTGCTCGCTGGGCGCGGCGAGAACGCGGCGAAGATGCGCTTCGTCAGGCGCTGCTGGGAGATCTATCGCGCCTATCTATTGACGGCTGTATTGACGCTGCTGTCCGGCGCCGTCCTCGCGCAATGGCATCTGAACCCGCCGATGGTCGACCTGAGCGGCTGGCAGTCGTTCGTGATCCAGCCGCTGCGCGAGGCGTTTGATATTGCCGTGCTGCGGCACCAGCCGTATCTGTCAAGCGTGCTGCCCATGTACGTCGTCTTTGCGTTATACGTGCCGTTCGTGGTGCCGCTGGCGCGCCGTTCGTCGCTCGCGGCGCTGGGCTTGAGCGTGACGATCTGGGCGCTGGCCCGGCCGCTGGCCGGACTATTCAGCATTGACGATATGGCCGACTGGGCTTTTAATCCGTTTGCATGGCAACTGATGTTCGTGCTTGGTATTCTGTGCCGGGTGCAACCCGTCAGCGAGCGCTTTCACGCTACCCGCACCGCGCACTGGCTCACACGCGCCGCGGTGGTTGCGGTGCTGGCATTCGCCATCGTCAAACTCTTTGTGCTGACGCAACCGCTGCCCGGCGTGCTTAAACAGAACCTTTCCGTGGAACGTGTGATCAACTTCATCGTCATTGCCTGGCTCGCTGCGCAGTTCGTGCGCCAGGGCCGCATTGCGTGGCTCGCACAGCGGTTGCCGGCGGTGGTGACCGTCGGCCGTACCGGGCTCGTATGCTTCGTCGCCGGCACGCTGGTGTCGTTGATCGTCGATACGGCGACACCGCATACGTTCCACGGCTTTCGCGGCACGCTGGTCGGACTTGGCGGCGATCTGGTCGCCATCGGCGCGGTGCTGATGATCGCGCGCGGCTGGCACGGCTGGAAAGGGCAGCCGTCGCGCACGGCGGTCAACGGGGCGGGTTACGGATGAGGGCGCGTGCGCGCCATCGGCGTTATTGGCGCCATGGGCGTTATACGCGAGGTTCGCGCACGGTCATCACGGTCGCCGGCGCTGTGCTATGGCTGATGGGCGCCTCAGAGGCATGGGCCGCGCCCAAGGAAGAGCCGCTCGCCATGCATTGCGCGGAATTCGCGGGCGCAGTGTTACCCCCTGAACTGATCGCGTTGCCCACTGCCGGCGTGCAGATCGAAAGCGCGGCGATGGTGGCCGCCACGGCGCAGGGCAATCAGCAGGGCGGCGAATACTGCCGTATCACCGGCCGCATCAAGGGGCTCAAAGCCAGCACGCCCGATATCCGCTTCGACCTGAATCTGCCGCGCCGCTGGAACGGCCGCGCGCTGCAGATCGGCGGCGGGGGCTATAACGGCGTGGTGGTGAGCGGCACGGGCGTGATGCCGTTCTCTCCGGATCGCGCACCGCTTGCACAAGGCTATGCCACTTTCGGCGACGACTCCGGGCATGTGGGCGATTCGTCGCTCGCGGTGTTTGGTCTGGTCGACGAAGCGGTGACGAATTTCGGCTATGCGCATCTGAAGAAAACGCACGACGCCGCGCTCGTACTCATTGCGCGTGCTTACGGCCGGCCGCCGCAACGGATGTATTTCGCCGGTGGCTCGACGGGCGGGCGCGAAGGCTACACGGTGATGCAGCGCTATCCCGACGACTACGACGGTGTGATCGCCAATTCGCCCGCGCTCAATTTTACCGGCGTGCGTTTGATGGGCGTGAGGCTTGGCCAGGCGGAATACGCAACGCCCGGCGGGTTCATTCCACCACTGTTGCTCGAGCACGTGGTTCAACGCACGCTAGCGGTTTGCGACCGGCTCGATGGGGCGGCGGACGGCATCATAAGCGACGTCGGCGGGTGCCGGGAACACGAAGCGGAAATCATCGCCTCGTTGCGCTGCGCCGGACGTGCGCCCTCGCACGACGAATGCCTGACTGACGCGCAACTCTCTACCTTGCTGGTGATGCGCGACGGCCTGTCGTTGCCGTACAAGCTGGCGTGGGGCGTCACCGGCTATCGTGGGTACAACGTCTTTCAGGGCACGCATCTGAGCGGCCTGCTTGGGCTCGCGCATCAACCCGAGCGCCTGCCGGTGCCGACCTTCTTCGCTAACGGTTACCTGTTCGCGCAGGGCGATGGCTACATCCGCTATTTCGTGACGCGGGACGCCGCGTTCGACTCGCTCAGGTTCGACCCGCTGCATCCCGGCAAATATCGCGGGCAGCTCGTCGCGCTGTCAGAGACGATTGGCGCGATGAACCCCGACCTCGCACGCTACATCGCGCGCGGCGGCAAGCTCATTACGCTGCAGGGACTCGCCGACGAAGTCATCAGCCCGAACCAGACAATCGCCTACTATGAAGCGCTGATTGATCGCTTCGGCATCGACCAGGTCAATGCGTTCATGCGGCTGTACATGGTGCCGGGGTTCCAGCATGGCAGCGGGGTGTTCATCCCCTCCGTGGATCTGCTGGGTGCGCTCGACAATTGGGTTACACGGGGTGTGGCGCCCGAAACCCTGGTCGCTACGGATATCGCGGCCGCAACCAATGGACGCTCGCGTCCGTTGTGCCATTACCCGCTGTTTCCCCGCTATAGCGGTAAGGGTAACGTGAATCTTGCCAGCAGCTTCACCTGCGCCGAACCGTGACGGAATCTGACCGTACCGGTAAAGACCACGGTCGGGGTTGAACGGCTGACACGCCGCGCCGGCGGAGCTTGATCCAGGTTATCGGTTTCTTCAAAATCTCGGGGTTGTGCTGCACGCTTTCGAACTTTCAATTACATTGCGGGTGCGGTCGCGCTTTCGCACCGCCTCCTTCCAATCTAAACCCGGTGTCTGCCATCGTCGAATCCATGCAGCCAATCGTCTCGGTCACGAACCTGTCGAAAACCTATGCCACGGGTTTTCACGCACTCAAAAACATCAACCTTTCGATTAACCGCGGAGAAATCTTCGCCTTGCTTGGGCCGAACGGGGCGGGCAAGACTACCCTCATCAGCATCATCTGCGGCATCGTCAACGCAAGCGTGGGCAGCGTGACGGTGGACGGCCGCGACATCGCGACGGACTATCGCGGCGCGCGCTCGCTGATCGGCCTCGTGCCGCAGGAGCTCACCACCGACTCGTTCGAAACGGTCTGGGCAACCGTCTCGTTCAGCCGCGGGCTGTTCGGCAAGCCGAAAAACCCCGCTTACGTGGAAAAGGTGTTACGCGATCTGTCGTTGTGGGACAAGCGCAATAGCAAGATCATTACGCTGTCGGGCGGCATGAAGCGCCGCGTGCTGATTGCCAAGGCGCTTTCGCACGAACCGCGTGTGCTGTTCCTCGACGAACCCACTGCAGGTGTCGACGTCGAGTTGCGCCGCGATATGTGGAAACTGGTGCGCTCGCTCACCGCCAGTGGCGTGACGATCATTCTCACCACGCACTACATCGACGAAGCCGAAGAGATGGCCGACCGCATCGGCGTGATCAATGCGGGCGAAATCATGCTGGTGGAAGAGAAGACGGAGTTGATGCGCAAACTCGGCAAGAAGCAGTTGACGCTGCAACTGGAGCGTCCGCTCGAGCAGGTGCCACCTGCGCTGGCCGGATATGGGCTGGATGTGTCCAAGGGCGGCAACGAGTTGATCTATACGTATGAAGGCGAGGGCGGACGCACCGACATCATTGCGCTGCTCAAAACGCTCGACGACGCCGGCATCCGCTTCAAAGACCTGCATACGACGCAAAGTTCGCTCGAAGACATCTTCGTCAGTCTGCTCCGAGGTAACCAATGAATATCTACGCAATTCGCGCGATCTATAAGTTCGAGATGGCGCGCACCTGGCGCACGCTGATGCAGAGCATCATCGCACCGGTGATTTCGACTTCGCTTTACTTCGTCGTGTTCGGCGCGGCAATCGGTTCGCGTATCAAGGAAGTGGACGGCATCAGTTACGGCGCGTTCATCGTACCGGGTTTGATCATGCTGTCGCTGCTGTCGCAAAGCATTTCGAATGCGTCGTTCGGCATTTACTTTCCGCGTTTTACCGGCACGATCTACGAGTTGCTGTCGGCGCCGGTGTCGTATCTGGAGATCGTCGTGAGCTATGTGGGCGCGGCGGCCACCAAATCGATTCTGCTCGGGTTGATCATTCTGGCTACCGCCGGCCTGTTTGTGCCGCTGCAAATGCAGCACCCGTTCTGGATGATTCTGTTTCTGGTGCTGACCGCGGTCACGTTCAGTCTGCTCGGTTTCATTATTGGCATCTGGGCGGATAGCTTCGAGAAGTTGCAACTCGTGCCGCTCCTGATCATCACGCCGCTCACGTTTCTCGGCGGCAGTTTCTATGCGGTCAATATGCTGCCGCCGTTCTGGAAGGTCGTGACGCTGTTCAATCCGATCGTGTATCTGGTCAGCGGATTTCGCTGGAGCTTTTACGGTCTCGCCGACGTGGATGTCGAAGTCAGCCTGGGGATGACCGCGCTGTTTCTGGCGGTGTTTCTCGCGATCGTCGCGTGGATCTTCAAGACCGGGTATCGGCTCAAGAGCTGACAGCCTTGGCACGACCCGGCTTGTTGCCGGTTCGCTTCCGACATACTTCAACTGACGCAGTGCGTAGCGCAGCGGCGTCGAATTCATTACGTTTTCCTCTGCATAATTAAAAGCTATGTTTAGGCAAGGAAAACAATTTTTGACCAATGATGGCGCGGCGCTACGCTTGGTGCGTCACTCATCGTTCACGCCGTGTATTACTCAGGATTCGCTGACGAAGGAATTTTGAGCGATTCACAATTCAGGTGCATGGCTGGTGCTGAGTGGTGCATCCGCACGCGGTGCGTGTGGTTTTCGATCTCCATTCAAGGAACCGCTCATGTTCAACGCACTGACACGTCGCGTCGCGGCAACGGCTGCTGGCACGCTGCTTTCAACGACGCTCGCGGCCTTCGCCGCGTTCGCTTCGCCGGCCGCCAACGCGGGAACACTCACGATTGCCCACACCACCTGGGTCGGCTACGGCACGCTGTACCTCGCGCGCGATCTCGGCTATTTCAAGCAGGAAGGGCTCGACGTCGACCTGAAGACGATCGATGACGCTTCGATCTACATGGCGGCGCAGGCGTCGGGCAAGATCGACGGTTCCGCCTCGACCGTGGATGAAGTGATGAAATTCCGCTCGCCGAATTTTTGCTTCAAGAGTGTGATTGCGCTCGACGAAAGCTTCGGCGGCGACGGCGTGTTGGTGGGCGACGGGGTGAACAGTTTCGCGGACCTGAAGAAGCAGCCGATTGCAATGAGCGAAGGTTCGGTGTCGCAATTCTGGCTTGCGTATCTGTTGAAGCAACGCGGCATGTCGATCAAAGATATGACGATCCAGAACATGAGCGCCGATGATGCCGCGAGCGCCTTTATCGCCAAACGCGTACCGGCCGCGGTGACGTGGGAACCGCATCTGACCTTCGTGCGCGAACACAAGCAGGGCAAGGTGCTGATCGACAGCTCGGCCACACCTGGCGTGATCGTCGATGTGGTGACCTTGAATTGCGACATCATCAAGAACCGCCCGAAGGACGTGCAGGCGCTGGTGGACGGCATCTACAAGGCCGTTGCTTACACCAGGGCCAACCCTGAGAAGGCCTACGCGATCATGGCGAAGGGCGTGGGCGGCTACCTGGCCGATCCGAAGGCGTTCGCCGAAGCCGCCAAAGGCGTGCGCTTCTATGATCAACCGATGAACATTGGCCTGCTCGGGACCTCGGCCAAGCCGGGGTCAGTCGAGAAGGTCATTACGCTCGGCAGCAGCATCTGGAGTGATCTGGGCAAACAGAAAATTGCCGTTGATTACAGCATGCTCGTCGATCCGACGTTCGCCAGCGCGAAGGTGCCGCAATGAGCACGACGCTGCCCAACCATACGAAAGCGCCACCTGTGGCAAGGCGGCGCGGACCTTCATTGCTCAACGTTTGCCTGACGCCTAAGGCCGACGTGCCACGACCGGTGCTGATCGCGGTCGGCGTCGCGGTGTGGCTGGTGGTGTTGGCCGGCTGGTCGCTGCTGACCTACGGGAACCTGATTCCTTCGCTGTTCCTGCCGTCGCCGGGGGCGGTGCTCGACGCCGCACAACGGCTGTATGAGGATGGCACGCTCGGCGAACACGTGTTCGCCAGTGTCCGTGTCGTACTGATCGGCTTTGCGATTTCGTCGCTGTTCGCGATTCCGATCGGCATGTTGATGGGCACGTTTCGCATTGTGCAGGGCGCACTCGAGCCGATCGTCAACTTCATGCGCTATTTGCCGGTCACGTCGTTCGTGCCGCTGTTCATCCTGTGGATCGGCATTGGGCTGGAGCAGCGTGTGACGGTAATCATCTTCGGCACGTTCTTTCAGCAACTGGTGATGGTGGCCGATGTGTCGCGAGGTGTGTCGAAGGAACTGCTCAACGCGTCTTATACGCTCGGTTCGTCGCGTCGTGATGTGCTGCTCAATGTGCTGACGCCGGCCAGCGTGCCGGGGATTCTCGACACGTTGCGCGTGACGATGGGCTGGGCATGGACCTACCTCGTGGTCGCCGAGTTGGTGGCTGCTTCGAGTGGACTTGGTTATCTGAGCATGAAAGCGATGCGTGGCTTTCAGGTCGACGTGATTTTCATGGCGATCGGCATCATTGGGCTGCTCGGTCTCGTTACCGATCAGGCGTTTCGCATCCTCAAACTGAAGGTGGCTCCATGGGCGCAATAACTGCATTGGCAATGCGGCCTGAGGCGTTCGGGCAGGTGGAACCGTTGCATAAGCCCATGCCCGAAGCGAAGTTGCGGGCGATCGATGTGGACTTGCACTACCCGAACGGACACGGCGGCACAACGATCGCGCTCGATAAGGTGTCGCTCGATGTGCCGGAGAAGGAGTTCGCTGTGATCGTCGGGCCTTCCGGTTGTGGCAAGTCCAGCTTGCTGTATCTGGCAGCGGGGCTGGCACAGCCGACAGCGGGCGAAATCGTGGTGGGTGGGCGCACGGTCACGCAACCGGGCGCGGACCGCGGCATGGTGTTTCAGTCGTACACGCTGTTTCCGTGGCTGACGGTGCGGCAGAACGTCGAGTTCGGTTTGCGACGCCGCCGCATGCCCGCAAAAGAGCGCGCGGAAATCGTCGCGCATTACATCGACGAGATCGGCCTGAGCCATTTTGTCGATGCTTATCCGAAGCAGTTGTCGGGCGGAATGATGCAGCGGGTGGCGATTGCGCGCGCGCTCGCCAACGATCCCGAGGTGCTGCTGATGGACGAGCCGTTCGGCGCGCTCGACAGTCAGACCCGAGCGCAGATGCAAAAGCTGTTGCTGCGCGTCTGGGAGCGTACGCACAAAACCGTGCTGTTCGTCACGCACGATATCGACGAGGCGATCCTGCTCGGCGACCGCGTGTACGTGATGTCGGCGCGGCCCGGGCGTATCAAGGAGCGGCTGGAAATCCCGATCGAGCGGCCACGTTCGCTCGAGATGGTGATGGACCCCGGCTTCATCGCGATCAAGCGGCGCGTGCTGAGCCTGCTGCACGACAGCGATGCTGAGGACGAAGGAGCTTGACCCAGTCGTATAGCGAGACTCCGCGCTGTTCGGTGCGTTGCATAGGAAAAAGCGAAACCAGGCCAGCGAAGAAAGTGCTGGCTTGACGACTCAAATGCACGCGACATGCGAAACTGACGGTCATCCCCACTCCGGAGCCGATAGCCACTATGTCCGTCGATTTGAGTCTCATTGAGCGAAGCGCGTGCGAGATCGTCGATCTGTTGCGCGAGGAGGCAGTCAGTCCGCATGATCTGCTCGACACGCTGGCCGCGCAGGTGGAGCGCGTCGAACCGCGGGTCAACGCGCTGCCCACGCTGTGCTTCGAGCGCGCGCATGCCCATGCCGACGCATTGTTGAAGAAGCCGGTCGGCGAGCGCGGCCTGCTATGCGGGCTGCCGGTGCCGATCAAGGATTTGACCGATGTAGCCGGCGTGCGCACCACCCGCGGTTCGCTCGTCTATCGCGATCGCATTCCGGAAGCATCCGATGCCGGCGTGACGCTGCTCGAAGCGCGTGGTGGCGTGGTCTATGCGAAATCCAACACGCCGGAGTTCGGCTCGGGCGGGCATACCTATAACAGCGTGTTCGGTATTACGCGCAATCCGTGGGACCTGTCGCGCTCGGCGGGCGGTTCGTCCGGCGGCGCAGCCGCCGCGTTGGCGTCGGGCACGGCATGGGTCGCGCAAGGCTCCGATCTGGCGGGTTCGTTACGTACGCCTTCTGCGTTTTGCGGCGTGGTCGGCCTGCGTCCGACGCCGGGGCGCGTGTTGTACGGCCCGGCCGCCGATCCGTACAACACATTGGGCATTCATGGTCCGATGGCGCGCAACGTGACGGATGCGGCGCTGTTGCTCGACGCAATGTGCGGCGACGTCGATGGCGCGCCCCTGTCGCTGAGCGAACCGGCGACTTCGTTTCTGGCGCATGCGCGCAGGCCGAAGCGTCCGTCGCGTGTTGCATTCAGTGAAGGGCTGGGTATCGCGACAGTCGAGCCCGAAATTCTCGCGATCTGCCGCCAAGCGATGGACCGGCTCGCGGCGTCGGGCGTCGGTGTCGATGAAAGCGATATCGATCTGAGTGGGGCGCGCGAGGCGTTCCACACGCTGCGCGGTATCTCGTATGCAGCGAACTATGAAGAGGTGCTCGCGCAACATCGCGACGTGCTGAACCCGAACGTGATCTGGAACATCGAGTTCGGTCTGCAGGTGGATAACCGCGCGATGCTCGCGGCGCAGCGCACGCGCGGCGCGTTGTTCCACAAGATGAACGCGCTGCTGCAAGGCTATGACGTGTTGATTTGCCCGGCTTCGATCGTGCTGCCGTTTCCGGTGGAAGCGCGCGATATCCGCGACGCAGTCGGTCAGCACTTCGATACGTATATCGATTGGCTCGCGATCACCTACGCTTTGACGCTCACCGGCATGCCGGTTATCGCGATTCCGTGTGGGATGAGCGCCAGCGGGTTGCCGGTCGGCATCCAGATCGTCGGTAAGCCGCGCGGCGAGGCTGCGCTGCTGTCCGCTGCACGCGCGATTGAAGAGATCATCGGGACGTGGTTTACCGGTAAGCCGCAAACGGCCTGACGTGTACGCTGACGCTGGTATCGCGCGATCGCATTGACGTGACGGTGTTCGCCGTCACGTCCACCGCTTCCCGCCTGGGAGTTACCCGGACAGTCCGCTCCGTCATTCCCCGAAGATATCCAGGCAGTCCCCTCTGCGATTCCTTTTTGATCCCGCAGCAGTCGCCCGGCAGTTCCCCGGCAATGTTCTCAGGGAGTGCCTCGTGCAGTCCGTCATGCATTCCCCCAGGCAACCCCTGAGGCAATCCCTGAGGCAATCCCCCAGGCGATCCGTCCGGCAATCCCCTTAGTCCATCCGGACGATGACCGCCCGCGTCGAATCGCCGTCAATGGCGGTATGAACTGAGAGCGGTGCGACAGGGCTTTCCGTCCACCGTATCGAGGCGCACAGCCGCGCGGCAGGCGTTGGGGCCGCGTATAGGGATGGAGGCAGAGCGTGATGCGGGAGGGCTGTAAATGAAATCCAGAGTTCAGCGGGACGGACTGATTGCCGGTGTACTGGTGGCGATCGGCGTGGTCGGCGTATCCGTGCGGCAACTCTACGCGTGCGCCTGGAGCGACGAGTTTCCCGGCATGGTGTGCACGGCCGGTTCGTCGCTGTCGGTGTTTCTGGGCATTACCGGGCTGGCTGCGCTGATTGGAAAAGTCTGGGCACGCCACTCCGGCGCGGACGAACAGTGCTTCACATTCCTTGGCGCGGTGGGCGGTGCAGCGCTGGTGTTTGCAATGGTGGTGACAGGCTTCTAGTTGCCGGTCCCGCAGGACCAGACAAGGCGCCGTATGGCAGCGCAAGGCAAGGCACCGTATGGCAGCGCAAGGCAAGGCACCGTATGGCAGCGCAAGGCAAGGCACCGTCTGGCAGCGCAAGGCAAGGCACCGTCTGGCAGCGCAAGACAAGGCACCGTGTGGCAGCACACGACACGGCGCCGTGCGGCAGGACAAGACAGGATGCGAAACTGCGCGGCAAGGCGGAATAGGGCAGGACAGGTCACGAACCCGCTCGCCCGGCACGGCATAGCGAACGCCGTGCCGCCCCACCTACGCCGCGCAGTATCAGGCCACAATCGCGGGATGCGCCTGTACAGGCCCGCCCAACGCCTCGCGATGCGAAGGCGGCTGTCGCCCGTCGAGCTCGGTGATACCGTATTCGCGCGCAAGCTCCGCGCCGACCAGCACCAAACCGGATTTCTGCTGACGGTGCGGGTCGCGATACAGCGCATCGATCAGACGTCCCGTGAATTGCGGCGTCTCCGCGAGTTCGCTGAAACCTGCGTACTGTTCGGGATGCGCCGCGATCACGCGTGCGGTCCGCTCGGTTTGCAGCATGCCCATCCAGATGGAAACCGCTGCAACGCCGTGCGGTTTCAGATCGACGGCCATGTCCTTGGCAAACTTGTCGACGCCCACTTTCTGCGCGCCGTACGCCGCGCCGTGCATATAGCAGCTCGCGCCGAACGAGGACGTAAAGGCAATCAGCCCGTCGCCTTGTGCGGCCATGATTCGCGCGGCATGCCAGCTCGCGACATACGCGGAGCGCAAGCCGACATTGAGAATATCCACGAGGTCCAGCGGCTTTTCCCAGAACGGTGCCGGGCGGATCAGTTCATCGTGCAGCGCGGTGGCGTTGTTGACGAGGATATCGAGGCGCCCGCTGTTCTGCCGGATGGTGTCGAACACTTGTGCCACCTGCTGGTCGTCAGCGTGATCGCAGGTGAGTGCGATACCTTTGCCGCCGAGCTTGTCGATTTCGATGGCCGTCGCGTGCACGGTGCCGGGCAAGGGCGCATCGCCTTCGCGCTGCGTGCGCCCGGTCACGTAGACCGTCGCGCCGGTCGCGGCGAGCGCGAGTGCGATACCTTTGCCTGCGCCGCGTGAGGCGCCCGTGACGAGCGCTACATAGGGTTTTTCAGGTTGACTCATCGGGGATTCACCATCAGGAGGCTTCGAGTTCGTATGACGCGGGCTGAGCGCTTGCCTGCGCCGTTGTGGGGGACCGAAACGGCGCGGACATCCGCGGCGCGCCGACCGTCGGCACAACAGAGGCGCGCTCGAACGCGTGCGGGTTATCCAGATCGGCTTCGCCAAGCGGAATGAACGCCATGATTTCGAGTTCGTGACCCGACAGCGCCGGCAGCCTGAACGGACTTGACAGCACATTCAGGCGCCGCACGCCGACGTCGCGCAGAATTTGCGAGCCAATCCCGGAGAGCCGGCCGTCCTTACGCGCCGACGTACCGTTGCCGGTGCTGCTCATCGCATCGGCCCGCATGTCGCAATCGAGCAGCACCGCTACGCCGCACCCGGCCGCGTCGATTTTTTGCAACGCTGCGTGCAACGGCCACGAATGCGCGGACGGTTCGGCGTCGAGCAGATCGAGCAGCGAAAAGCATTCGTGCACGCGTGTGAGGACCGGCACGTTGGGCAGAGGCGTGCCGCGCACCAGCGCGAGATGCGTGGATTGGCGCACGGTGTCGCGATACTGAATGGCGCGAAACGGTCCCCACGGCGTGTGCAACGGCTTCTCGCCGACACGTTCGACGAGCGACTCGTGCGTGCTGCGATAGTGAATCAGATCGGCGATGGTGCCGATCTTTAACCCGTGCAGTTCCGCGAATTCAATCAGTTGCGGCAGGCGCGACATCGTACCGTCGTCGTTCATGATTTCGCAGATCACGGCGGCTGGCGTCAGTCCGGCGAGCGCGGTCAGATCGCAGCCGGCTTCCGTGTGTCCGGCACGTACCATCACGCCGCCTTTGCGCGCCGCAATCGGAAACACATGACCTGGTTGCACCAGATGTTCGGCACGCACATCCGCGTGAATCGCGGTGCGGATCGTATGCGCGCGGTCCGCAGCGGAGATGCCGGTGGTGACGCCTTGCGCGGCCTCGATACTGACCGTGAACGCGGTACCGTATTGTGTGCCGTTCTGTTCCGCCATCGGCGGGAGCTTGAGGCGCACGCAGTGTTCGGCGCTCAGTGTCAGGCAAACGAGGCCGCGGCCAAAACGCGCCATGAAGTTGATGGCTTCTGGCGTGACGTGGTCAGCGGCAATCAGCAGATCGCCTTCGTTTTCGCGATCTTCCTCGTCGACCAGAATGATCATGCGGCCGGCTTTCAGTTCGGCGACGATTTCGTCGGTAGTGGCCAGTTTCATGGCTTTGTTCCTGTGCTACTGCTGTTGCTGTTTGCTGTCGCCGTTCATAAGAAGCGAGGACAAGCGCCTAACGTGCGCTAGAACCGAATGCGGGTGCGCGTTTGTCGAAGAAAGCGTCGATGCCTTCGCGGAAATCGTCGCCTGCCGTGCAGTGCAGAAAGCTGCGCTGCTCCGCGTACAGATGCTCGGCGAAGCTGCGCTCGGGGGCATGCTGGATCAGATTCTTGGTTTGCGCGAACGCGTCCGGCGAGAGGGCGCCCATCCGCTTTAACAGCGCGCGTGTTTGCGCGACGAGGTCATCGTCCGGTACGACCCAGTTAACGAAGCCCGCTCGCAACGCTTCGTCGGCGGTATGCCGTTCATCGAGATACATCCATTGCGCGGCCTGCTTGGTGCCGAGCGCACGTGGCAACGTGTAGGTCGCGCCGCCATCCGGTGAGGTGCCGATGCGGCTGTACGCCGAGGTGAACGTCGCGCTCTTTGCGGCAATAGCCAGATCGCAGGCTGCGACGAGGCTCAAGCCGAAGCCCGCCACGGCGCCGTTGACACTGGCGATGATCGGCTTGCGCGAACTCGTGACGGTCTCGGCCACGGTTTGCGCAAGCCGTACGAGTTTGCCGATCGAACGGTCGCGTACCACGGGCTTCGCATCGAGTGCGGCACGCATGGTCTGCAGATCGCCGCCCGCCATGAAGGCGTTGCCGGCGCCGGTCAGCACGATCGCGCGGATCTCGTCATGGTGCGCGAGGCGTGTGAGCTTGGCAGTCAGTTCGGTTGCCATCGCTTCGTTGAGGGCGTTCAGCGCCTCGGGGCGGTCGAACGTGAGCGTCGCGATGCCGTCTTCGGCCGCGAGGCGGATCAATGCAGTCATATCTTTTCTGGTCAGCGGAGTCAGGTGTTCTGGGCGTGCAGTGCATGGCGCAAGGTTTGCGCCGCCATCGTGAGTACCTGGTCGGCCGCATCGAGCGCGCCGAGCAAACTGGCGAAGCCGTGCATTTGCCCCGGCCAGCGCAGATGCGTCGTCAGCACGCCTGCTTGCGCGAGACGTGCCGCGTAGTGCTCGGCCTCGTCGCGCAACGGGTCGTATTCGGCGCTGATGATGGTGGCGCTGGCCACGCCGGTGAGATCGGTGGCGGCAAGCGGACTGGCGAGCGGATCGGCGCGATCGGTGCCTTCTGCGAAGTACTCGCTTTTGAACCAGCGCATCATGTCCGCCGTCAGTAAATAGCCGTCGCCCATCGATTCGTATGAAGGATGTTCTGTGGCGCAATCCACCACCGGATAGAACAGCACCTGATGCGCGATATTCACGCCGCTATGACGCAACTGTTGCGCGACTACCGCAGCGAGATTGCCACCTGCGCTGTCGCCGGCCACGGCAAGGGCGCCCGGCCGCACGCGTAAATCGGCGGAGTTGGCCGCGGCCCAGCGCACGGCGTCGCACGCGTCGAGCGCGGCGGCCGGAAAGCGCGCTTCCGGTGCGAGCCGGTAATCGACCGATAGCACGACCGTTCGTGCACGTTGCGCCAGACAACGGCACACGTTGGCATGCGTATCGAGCCCACACGAAACGAAGCCGCCACCGTGAAAGAAAACAGTAAGGGGCAGCAGGCCCTTGTCATCGGCGCCTTCCGTCAGCGGCCGGTAGAGGCGTGCAGCAATCGGGCCGCTGGCGGTGGGAATCATCAGATCTTCTTCCGCCGCGATCGGGTCGCCGGGCGCAAAACCGCCGCCCGCGGCGAGCATCGCGCGGTAAGCGGGCGCGGTCAGTTGCGCGAAATCGAGTGGGGGCATGCCGGCGAGAGCGGCGAGCACGGCCTGCGCCTGGGGATCGAGCGGCATCGGGTCTCCTGAGAAAACTGTCTTGAAAGCGGCTATACCGGATATAAGCGATGCGGCCGCACATAACGAGAATCGGGCCGCAAATCAGGGTGTTCAGCGCGCACGCCGCACCAATGAACGCATTGAAGCGCGGCGGCTTCAAGGGGGCATCGTCCGATTGGACGAGAGTTCGTTCGCACGCTCAGCGAAACTTTTGTCAGCTAAGTACTTCCCCCGATGCCAGCAAACAGATCGGCCCTTAAGCTTGGCGACGCGATGCAAAATCGCTTGGAGGACGGAGTGTTGATGGAGACAAAATTGGCCCCTGAAGAGGGCCAGGCCATGAGTGAACTGGCCGAGGTGAACGTGGCGCAGTTCAGCGAACTGACCGCGCGTATTTATCAGGGAGCGCTGGAAAGCACGCCGTGGGCGAGCGCGCTCGAGTTGATTCGTACCTCGCTCGGCGCGAGCTACGCCACCCTGATTCTGCGTTCGCCTTCGAGCGACCGGCGCGGTCTGATGGTGCACGCGTCCGAAATGGGGTCGGGCGTGCCGGGCGAAGCGTCGTACAACAACTACTACTATTCGCTCGACCCGTTCGTCGGTTTGCCGGCGGAGCGCGTGGTCACGGTCGACGAAGTATTCGGCGACACGGGTTGGCTCACCAGCGAACTCTACAAGCAGTTCCTGAAGCCGGCCGACATTCGCTACATCATGGGCGCCGATCTGCGCACGGAGTCCGGCGTCGAATGCCGGTTTCGCGTGTGCCGCAGTCACGCGTCGAAGCATTTTTCCGCACGCGACAAGGCGTTCTGCGCGCTGCTGCTGCCGCATTTGCGGCGCGCGGTCGAACTGCATTCGCGCCTCGATATCGTGGAGTCGGAGCGCACGCTGTATGCGAGCGCGATCGACCGGATGCTGGTGGGCACGGTGACGCTCGACGAGAGCGGCGCGATCATGCGCACCAACAGCGTGGCCGATGAGATTCTCGCGCAGGGCAACGGCCTGCGTATCGCGCACGGCAATGTCGAGGCGACCGATGCGCAGGAGAACCGCAATCTGCAGCGTCTGGTGCGCCATGCCCTGATGGGGCATTTCGGCACAGCTGCGCCGATTGTCGAAGCCATGCCGATCACGCGCGGTTGCGACAAGCCGAAACTCGGCGTGCTGGTGCGTACGATTCCGCTATCGGACTGGTCCGAGGACAACAAGCGCCGCCCGGCAACCGTGCTGTTCTTGCGCGATCCCGATCGCAAATCGCAGGGCTCGCAGGAGATCGTGCGCAAGCTGTTCGACCTCACGCCTGCGGAGACCTCGCTCGCGTTGCTGTTGACCAATGGGTTGACGCTGGAAGAAGCGGCCGACGATCTGGGTATCAGCAAGAACACCGCGCGGGCCCATCTGCGGGCAATCTTCTCGAAGACGGGCGTGACACGTCAGGCTACGCTCGTACGCATTCTGCTGGGCAGTGTGGTGCCGCTCGGTTGAAATCCGGCTCGGGCGGGGCTGAACTCGCCTGATCTGAATGAGACCACCGCGTGTGTCGCGCTTGCTACAAGCGCGGCACACGCTCCAACGCCTTAAACCGCGCGCTTTTGCGACAACACCAGCAACGCGCCGTTCTTGTCCTCCAGCACCGCGCGCAATTCGTGCGGCCCTTGCTGAACCGGCGCTCGCACTGACGCACCTGCTGCTACAACACGCGCCATCGCCGCATACAGGTCATCGTTTTCGTCCACGCGAAACACCAGCGCCGCGCGCTCGACGATCCTTTCCTCACCCGCCACCAGCGCGATAGTCAGCGCAGCGCCATCGAGCGCGCAATAGCGTTCGCCGTCACGAAACTTCACCGTCAAACCCAGCCCGTCGACAAAGAGCGGCAGCGCCGCATCGATTGTGTCGACCGGGTACAGCATCATCGAAGCCTTCATTGCATTGCACTCCCATCGTTTGAGTCGCGTTG
Source organism: Paraburkholderia sediminicola (assembly GCF_046027825.1). Classification (GTDB taxonomy): domain Bacteria; phylum Pseudomonadota; class Gammaproteobacteria; order Burkholderiales; family Burkholderiaceae; genus Paraburkholderia; species Paraburkholderia sediminicola_D. Next base: position 75,559 of record NZ_JAQQDU010000002.1, on the reverse strand, counting down.
TACAGCGGTTTGATCGTAGCGCCGCGCACAAGCGCCGCACGAGGTCCAATCGGACTACCTGAAGGCCAAAAAACGGCGAAACAGCGGGCAAAAAACGCCTCCGATCAAAGCTTCTACGCCAAAGCGCGCACCGTTAATCCAAATAGACGATGCCGGTCTGCACGCGCGAACTGAAACTTCATTCCGTGGACCGTCACGATCATCGTACGAATCGGTGGGTCGAGAGCGGACCGCCCGTTCCAGCACAGTCCAAAATTCATGGAGACGCACGCAATGAAGTTTTCTCTGATTTACGAAGCCCAAACCACGGACGCTTCGCGGGAAGGCGATCACCGGGTATTCAAGGAGACCGTCGAGCAGGCGTTGCTCGCCGAACAGATGGGTTTCGATACCGTCTGGTGCGTCGAACACACGTCGCTGACGAACTACGCGCATATGAGCGCCCCGGAAACCTTCCTCGCGTATCTGGCCGGCCGCACGACCCGCATCGGCCTCGGCCACGGCGTGATCTGCCTGCCGCCCGCGATGAATCACCCGATCAAGGTGGCTGAACGTGTGGCCATGCTCGACATTCTGTCGGGCGGCCGCGTGCATTTCGGCGTCGGCAAAGGCGGCAGCCAGCAGGAAGCGGGGGCATTCGGCTACGACCTCGCCGAGCTGCAACCGATGATCGACGAATCGATGTACCTGGTGCCGAAGATGTTCGTGCAGGACGAGATCGAGCACGACGGCAAATACATCAAGATTCCTAAACGGCCGATTCACCCGAAGCCGTTCCAGGACCCGCATCCGCCGATGTACATGGCGTGCACCAACAACGACGGCTTGCTGCGCGCCGGACAACGCGGCCTGGGCGCACTGGTGCTCGGTTTCGGCGGCCCGGATGAAGTGGCCAAGAAGAACGCGATCTACCGCGAAGCATGGGCGACCCGCAAAGCCGAGGACCAGGTCGGTTTCCGTCCGACGCAGCATCTGGCCGCCCTGTGCCCGACCGTGGTGATGAGCGATGGCCAGCAGGCCCGCAAGATCGGTATCCGCGGTCAGCGCTATTTCATGGAATCGCTGGCTTACTGGTACACCGGCGGCGAGCGTCCGAACCCGGATAGCTGGGGCGATGACCTCGTGAAGGGCAATACCGGCGAAATGGTGATCCGTTCGCGCTTCGCGTCGGAAGAGGTGGTGGTCGATTTCAGCGATCCGGCGCTTTCGATGATGAACCCGAATCACGCTTACGGCACCGTCGACGATTGCATCGGCTATGTGGGCCGCCTGATGGAAGCGGGCGTGGATGAGGTGCTGTTCCTCTGCCAGATGGGCACGGTCTCCCAGGAAGCGCAACTCGAAACAATCCGCAACATCGGCGAGCACGTGATTCCGTACTTCAATCGTCTGAAGGCCGAGAAGCAGAAGGCGCAGGTTGCCGCATAAGGTCGCTGCATAAGAGCGGGTGAGGCAGGCGTCGCTAGTCCCTTCAGACGATGCGACGCCGCAGCCGCGGCTCGAAGATGAACCCAACAAAACAGGCGCGACACCCCTCTCACGCGCCATCAAGGAGACAGCCGTGCATCGCGACAACGATTCGAAAGCCCTTGCAGCCGAACTGATCGCCCGCGCCGAAGCGCTCGCGCCGGTCCTCGCCGGGCGTGCCGCGCAGGCCGAGGCGAATGGCCGGATTCCCGCTGAAACGGTGGCCGATTTTCAGGCGGCTGGTTTTTTCAAGGTGCTTCAGCCGAAGCGTTACGGCGGCTACGAACTCGATCCGCAAACCTTCTTCGAGATTCAGATGGCCGTGGCGCGCGGCTGTATGTCGACCGCGTGGGTGTACGGCGTGGTCGGCGTGCACAACTGGCAACTGGCGCTGTTCGACGAACGCGCGCAACAGGACGTGTGGGGCAAGGATCAAAGCACGCTGATTGCGTCGACCTATATGCCGGTGGGCCGGGTGACGCCCGTTGACGGCGGCTTCCGGCTGTCCGGGCACTGGAAGTTTTCCAGCGGCAGCGAACTGTGCGAATGGATCTTTCTCGGCGCGCTGGTGCCGCCCGCGAAAGAAGGCGAACCGCCGGAATACCGCACCTTCCTGCTGCCGAAAAGCGATTACACGATCGAGCAGGATTGGGACGTGCTGGGCCTGCGCGCGACCGGCAGCCACGACATCGTGGTGAACGATGCATTCGTGCCGGACTATCGCACGCACAAAGCCATCGACGGCATGATGGGCACGAGCCCCGGCCTCGCACTCAACGATGCGCCGCTGTTCCATCTGCCGTTTGCGCAGATCTTCGTCCGCGCGGTGTGCACCGCGTGCATCGGCGCATTGCAAGGCGCGCTGGATGACTTCACGTCCTACGCGGCGACTCGCGTGAGCGCCAACAGCGGCGCGAAAACTACCGACGACACCGGCGCGCAAACCGCCTGCGCCAACGCGGCGGTTGCGCTCGACGAAATGAAGGTGCTGCTCAAGCGCAACTTCGCCGAACTGCTCGCGGCAGCCAATGGCGGCCCGGCGGTTTCGATCGAACAGCGCGTGCATTTCCGTTATCAATCCGCGCAAGTGGCCGAACGCTGCGCGCAGGCTGCTAACGCGCTGCTGCGCTACGCGGGCGGCAACGGCATTTACAACCGCAATCCGCTGGTGCGGCGCTTTCTCGATCTGCATGCGGCGCGCGCGCACTACGCAAACAACCTCGACCGTTTCGGCCAGAATCTCGGCGCCGTGATGCTTGGACGTCCGAATACCGATTTCTTCGTCTGATGGATGCCGCCATGAGCGAACAGCAAACGCAGACGCATGTGTTCGACGTCGTGGTGGTCGGCTCCGGCGCGGGCGGCATGCTGGCCGCCTGCCGCGCAGCCGATCGCGGCCTGTCCGTGGTCGTGCTCGAAAAGAGCGACGTGTACGGCGGGACCTCGGCGGTGTCGGGCGGTGGCATCTGGATTCCGTGCAACCACCATATCGCCGAACTGGGCGCCACGGATACGCGCGAGGCCGCACGAACCTACATCGACGCCTGCACCAAGGGCGTGACCGCGACCGAGCGGATCGACGCCTACCTCGACACCGCGCCGGAAATGCTGCGCTATGTTGAGGCGAAGACGCCGGTGCGTTATGAGTCGTTGCCGAAGTACGCGGACTACTTTCAGGATCTGCCGGGTTCGATGCCGGGTTACCGCGCGCTCGATCCCTTGCCGGTGGACGGCGCGTCGCTCGGCGAAGAGTTCGCGCGCTTGCGCCTGCCTTCACCGGGTACGCTGATCGGTGGGCGTGTGGCGGTGACCTCGAAAGAGGCCCACATGCTGCTGTCGAAAGCGCCGGGCTATATCGGACTCGCGCTCAAGCAGTTCGGCCGCTACTGGTTCGATCTGCGCGCGCGCAGCCGCTCGCGGCGCGATCGGCGCCTGACGCTCGGCAACGCGTTGGCAGGTGGCCTGCGCCGCGCTTTGCTCGATCGTGATGTTCCGTTGTGGCTCAACGCGCCGATGAGCGAATTGCTTGAAGCAGACGGCCGCGTAACGGGCGTCGTGGTGGAGCGCGGCGGAGAGACTGTGCGTGTGCTCGCAAAACGCGGCGTGATTCTCGCGGCGGGCGGTTTTGAACGCAATCAGGCGATGCGCGAGCGCTATCTGCCGCAGCCCACGCAGGCACAGTGGAGCGCGACGCCGCCGAACAACACGGGGGATGCAATCGCAGTCGGCCTGGAACTGGGCGCACAGACTGCGTTGATGGAACACGTGTGGGGCGCGCCGACCGTTCACGTCGATCACGAGGAGAAGCAGCGCGCGCTGTTCGTCGAACGCAATCTGCCGGGTTGCGTGGTCGTCAACGGACTCGGCAAGCGCTTCGTCAACGAGGCGGCGCCGTATTCCGAGTTCGTGCCGGCGATGTATCGCGACCATGCGGAAACTGGCGCGTGTGTGCCGGCGTGGATGGTGTTCGACGCGCAGTTCCGTCAGAAATATCCGTGCGGGCCGATCATGCCCGGCGCGATGATGCCGGACACCCGCATCCCCGCGGCGTTCCGTTCGCTGCTCTACAAGGCCGGTTCGCTCGATGCGCTGGCTGCAAAGATCGGCGTCGATGCACAAGGCTTACGCGATACCGTGGCGAAGATGAATCGCTACGCCGCGACCGGTATCGACGAAGAGTTCGCCAAAGGCGGCAACGCCTTCGACACCTACTACGGCGACCCGAGCGTCAAACCGAATCCGTGCCTCGCGCCGATTGAAACTGGGCCGTTCTACGCCGTGTGTATCGACGCGGGCGACATCGGCACCAAAGGCGGTCTCCTGACCGATGCCCTCGCACGTGTGCTGCACGCCGACGGCACGCCGATTGCCGGGCTCTATGCGATCGGCAACACCAGCGCGTCGATGATGGGGGCGAGCTATCCCGGCGCGGGGTCGACGCTTGGCCCCGCCATGACTTTCGGCTACATCGCCGCGAACCATCTCGCCGACGGTGGCGATGAGCGCGACGGCGACAGCAGTACCTCAGAACCAGCACGCGCTGCCAGCAACGAACTTCGCGGAGTCACGCCATGACCGACCTCACTTCTCACCCATTGCGCGGCGATATGCTGCTGGCGATGCGCCGTCTCGCGCGCTCGGTCGCGGTCATCAGTTGCAACGACGGCGAACGGCGCTATTCGATGTCGGCCACCGCGGTCGATTCGCTCTCGACCGAGCCGCCATCGCTGCTGATCTGCATCAATCGCACGTCGTCGATTTTTTCGCCGCTCGACAAGGGCGCGGCATTCTGCGTGAACGTGCTCTCCGCTCAGCATCAGCACATTGCGATCGATTGCAGCGGACGTCTCAAAGGCGAAGAACGCTTCACGACCGGCAACTGGCAGACATCGGATCACGGCGTGCCGTATCTGCACGATGCGCAGGCGAGTCTGATCTGCACACAGGACGGCCGCTTCGATTACGGCACGCATGCGATCTTCATCGGTCGCGTCGAGCAGGTACTGATCAGCGGCGAGGTCGATCCGCTGGTGTATGTGGACGGCGTCTATACGACCGCCGCGGCGCCCGTGCGCTGCGCAGCGGCCTGACCGGGCACGCGCGTGATGCAAAGCCCTTCGTCCGCGGAGCAGGGATCGGCCACGCCGGTTGACGCGCCGCTCGTCGTCGACGATCCCGCCTGTGTGCGTTGGGACGACGTATGCGACGTGCTGGTGGCGGGATTCGGTGCGGCGGGTGCGTGTGCCGCGCTGGAAGCGGCGGCGGCCGGCGCGAAAGTGCGGATCGTCGAGCGTTTCGAGGGCGGCGGCGCGAGCGCGAAAAGCGGCGGCGTGGTCTATGCCGGCGGCGGCACGCGCTATCAAACCGAAGCGGGGTACAGCGACACGCCTGAGGCGATGTTCGCGTATCTGCGGCAGGAAGTGGGCGACGCCGTGTCCGCTGCGACGCTCAAACGCTTTTGCGCAGGCAGCGTCGACATGCTGCGCTGGCTCGAACGCCTCGGCGTGCGCTTTGCCGCGTCGGTGCCGCCGCGCAAGACGTCGTATCCGCAGAACCAGTATTACCTGTACTACTCAGGCAATGAAGCCGTGGGTGACGGCGTGCGCGAACATGCGCCCGCACCGCGTGGGCATCGGGTGGTCGGCGACGGCATGTCGGGCCGCGTGCTGTACGACACGTTGCGGCGCGCGGTGGATGCGCACCTGTTCGTCGACACGATGTGCCATGCAAGCGTGCGCCGGTTGGTCACGGACCCCAGCGGGCGCGTGATCGGCGCTCAGGTCTGGCAAGTGGCACCGGGCCGGGCCCAGCGCGCCCACCGGCGGCTCGCGCGTTGGGCGGAACGCCTGCATAACGGCATGCCGGCGTGGGCCGATCGGCTGCGCGATGCGCTCTATCGCCTTGAACAGCGCGAGGGCCGGCTCATCACGATCAAGGCCGATGCGGTGGTGTTGAGCACCGGTGGCTTCATCTTCAACCGTTCGATGGTGGCGCACTATGCGCCGCGTTATCTGCCGAACTGGCGTCTTGGCACCACCGGTTGCGACGGCTCCGGCATCCGCCTCGGCTTGTCTGCAGGCGGCGTGGCGCAGCGGCTTGAACGGGTGTCCGCGTGGCGCTTCATTAACCCGCCTTATACGTGGGCGCAAGGTTGCGTGGTGGATCGCCGCGGCGAGCGTTTTTGCAACGAGGAAGTCTATGGCGCGGCGCTCGGCCACGCCATGTGCGAAACGCGCGACGGGCACGCGTGGCTGATTCTCGATGCGCGGCTCGTGAAGCAGGCGCTCAAGGAATGTTTGCGCGGCAAGCTGTGGGCGTTCCAGAGCCTGCCCGCGATGCTGTTGATGCTGGCAGGCCGCAAGCGTGCCTCGTCGCTGGCCGGTCTGGCCGCCCGCATCGGCAGCGATCCGGCGGTGCTCGAGCGAACCGTCAATGCCTACAACCTGGGCGCGCTTAACGGCATCGACCGCGCGTTTGGCAAATCCGCCGCCATGCTGCAGCCACTTATGTATGGACCTTACTACGCGATCGATATTTCATCGGACAGCCGCGTCTTCCCGTGCCCGTCGATCACGCTCGGCGGCTTGCAGGTCGACGAGACCAGCAACGCCGTGCTGTCGTCGGACGGCGCACCGATCGAAGGCTTGTTCGCCGCCGGCCGGGCCGCGTGCGGCCTGGCATCGAATCATTACGTGAGCGGCCTCTCGCTCGCGGACTGTATCTGGTCCGGCCGCCAGGCCGGCCGGGCCGCAGCGGGCGTGGTTCTCGCGAACACCGCCCAATCCCTGACTGAAACTGACTGACACTGAAGAGAGAATGAAGATGGGAGACAGACTCAAAGGCAAGATCGCCGTCGTGACGGGTGCTGCGAGCGGCGTCGGCAAACAGGACGCGTTGCTGTTCGCGCGTGAAGGCGCGCGTGTCGTGCTGACCGACGTCAACGAGGAAGCCGGCCGCGAAGTGGCAGCGGAGATCGGCGACGCCGCACTGTTCGTGCGTCACGACATCTCGTCGGAAACAGGCTGGAACGACGTGTTCGGCGCGGCGCAAACGACCTTCGGCACGCCGGATGTGCTGGTCAACAACGCCGCGGTGCTGTTGCTCGGCAGCATTGAAGACACCACGCTCGAACAATGGCAGCGCGTGCTGCGCATCAATGCCGAAGGCTATTTTCTCGGTTGCCGCGCGGCAGTCAAGGCGATGAAAGAGAAGGGCGGGTCGATCGTCAACATGTCGTCGGTGGCGGCGTTGGGCGGACTCGGGATGTTCTGCGCCTATTCGGCCAGCAAGGGTGCGGTGACGGCGATGACGCGTGCGATTGCCGCGCACTGCAAGCAGCAGGGCTACAAGGTCCGCTGCAACACGATTCACCCGGACGGCATTCTCACGCCGATGACCGCGCCGTTCTTCGGCACAGCCGAAGAAACCCGCGACGCGCTCACGCAATCGGTCGATCCGCACGGTCGTATGTGTCTGCCGGAAGACATCGCGAATCTGGTGCTGTTCCTTGCGTCCGATGAGTCTCGCTTTATCAATGGCAGCGAGTATCGGATCGACAATGCGCAGATGATCATGGGCATCGCCTGAGTTCGCACGCCATGGCCGATTCGCGTTTTCACCGGCTCAAAGTGGCGGACGTGATCGCGGAGAGCGCCGACGCGCGCTCTTTCGTGTTCGATCTGCCGCAAGCGCTGCACGATGCCTTCAGCTATCGCCCGGGGCAGTTTCTGACGCTCAAGGTGCCGTGCGCGGATGCCATCGTGCAGCGCTGTTATTCGCTCTCGAGCGCACCGGGTATCGACCGCGCGCCGAAGATCACCGTTAAGCGGGTGCGCGATGGGCGCGTGTCGAACTGGATGTGCGACAGCATTCAGCCCGGCGACGAACTCGACGTGATGGCGCCCGCGGGTGTGTTCACGCCGCGCTCGCTCGACGGCGACCTGCTCCTGTTCGCGGGGGGCAGCGGGATCACGCCGGTGCTGTCGATCCTCAAGTCCGCGCTGGTGAACGGGCGCGGCATGCTGACCCTGATCTACGCGAATCGGGACGCGCAGTCGGTGATTTTCAGTGAAGAACTGCGGCAACTCGGGCAGCGGCACGCGGGAAGATTGCGCGTGATCCACTGGCTCGATAGCGTGCAGGGCATTCCGCAGCAACGTCATCTGGAAGAGCTGGCGCGGCCCTGGAGCACGCAGGAATGCTTCATCTGCGGGCCGGCGCTGTTTATGGAGAGCGCGTTGGCAGCGATGCTTGCGCTGGGCTTGCCACGCGCGAAGGTGCATGTGGAGCGGTTTGCTTCGCTGCCGGATTTGCCTGCTACGCCCGGAGCGATCGGCGTGCCCGCAGCGCGCACCGCGTCCGTGGCGCCGGAACGGGCAGACGTGTCTCAGGCATCCGAAGCGCCCGAGACGGCCTCCGTCGACAACGCCGCAATCGAAACCGTGCTCGACGGCGACACCTTCGCCTTCACCTGCGAATCCGGTGAAACCCTGCTCGACGCGATGCTGCGCGCCGACGTGCCGGCGCCGAACTCGTGCCGCAGCGGTTTGTGCGGCGCCTGCATGTGCCGGGTCGAGACCGGCAGCGTGAACCTGAATGCCAACCACGTGCTCGATGCAGCCGATCTGACCGACGGCTGGACGCTTGCCTGTAGTGCGACACCCGCCAGCGCGACGCTGCGCGTGGTTTTCCCCGACTAGGTTCGCGGTTCGCACGCGCGAGCCTCGCGCGTTGCGTTTGCCGCGAACCCCATCCATCGAATTCATCATGACGCTCAACCACATCCTGACGACGCCCGCGCTGATCGCGCGCGGCGCCGCGCGCTTCGGCACGCGCATCGCGATCGAAACAGTCCAGGGCAACCTGAGCTATGCGCAACTGGACGCGGCGCGGATCGACGCGGCGCGTGCGTTGATGAGCTGCGGCATCCAGCCGGGCGAGCGTGTCGCGATCTGGGCGCCGAACATCGCGGAATGGATCGTGGCGGCGTTCGCGATTCACAGCGCGGGCGCGGCGCTGGTGCCGATCAATACCCGGATGAAGGGCCTGGAGGCCGCGGCGATTCTCGAGGACAGCGGCGCGCGGCTGCTGTTCTGTTGTGGCACCTTCCTCGGCGATTCGTATCCGGGCATGCTGGCAGCACACCGTCCTGCAACGCTTGAACGGGTGGTGGTGTTCGACGGCCCGGCAGCGGATGCAAGCGACGATCGCGACGATCGCGACGGCCGCGACGAGACCTGGGACGCATTCCTGCTGCGCGCGGCCGGCACCTCGATGGACGCGTTTCGCGACCGCGAGGCCGCGGTGCGCCCCGACACGCTGATGGACATCATGTTCACGTCCGGCACGACCGGCCGCCCAAAGGGCGTGATGACGACGCACGGCCAGAACCTGCGCGCGATTCACGATTGGGCGCAGATTGCGACGCTGCGCGAAAGCGATCGCTATCTGATCGTCAATCCGTTCTTTCATGCATTCGGCTACAAGGCCGGCTGGCTCGCGGCGTTAGCGAGCGGCGCGACCGTGTTGCCGCATCTGGTGTTCAACCCGGAGCGCGTGCTTGAACGCATCGTGCGCGACCGCGTCTCCGTATTGCCGGGTCCGCCGACGCTGTATCACGCGTTACTCGACATGCCGGACCTGGCCACGCGCGATCTGTCGTCATTGCGGGTCGCGGTGACGGGCGCTGCCGCGATCGCGCCGAGTCTGATCGAGAGAATGCGCGCGCAACTGGGTTTCGAAACCGTGCTGACCGGCTATGGCCTCACCGAGTCATGCGGGTTTGCCGCACTGTGCCGCAGCGGTGATGACGCTGAGACCATCGCTCATACGTCGGGCCGTGCGATGCCTGGTGTGGAGATCCGTATCGCCGACAGTAGCGGCGATGCAGTTGCCCTTGGCGAAACAGGGGAAGTCCTGATTCGCGGCTACAACGTGATGCAGGGCTATTTCGGCCAGCAGGAGACCACCTTCGAAACGATCGACGGCGAAGGCTGGCTGCACACGGGCGACCTCGGCACGCTCGACGAACGCGGCTATCTGCGCATCACCGACCGCATCAAGGACATGTTCATCGTCGGCGGTTTCAACTGCTATCCGGCGGAAATCGAGCGGTTGTTCAGCGCGCATCCGGCGGTGGCGCAGGTGGCGCTGGTCGGCGTACCCGATGAGCGGCTCGGCGAAGTGGGGCATGCGTACGTCGTGCTGCGTTCGGGCGAACTGGCGAGTCCGGAAGATTTGACCGACTGGGCGCGCAAGAACATGGCCAACTACAAGGTGCCGCGGCACCTCACGCTGGTCGATCAGTTGCCCGTTAGCGCGGCCGGCAAGGTGCTCAAATACCGCTTGCGCGAAGCGGTCAAGAACGGCGTCGAAAACAACGAAAAAACCGCTGAAAACACCGCCGCAAGCTAGTCCCAACAGACGATGTTGGCCGCCCCCGGGACCGCCAGAATAAGCCTGACAACAACAGGTTCTGGAGGAGTCGGAGATGATCGATGTACGGGCTTTAGGCTACGTTGTCGTGCAGTCGGCGGATGTCGGCACATGGCGCGGCTACGCGGAAAACGTGCTGGGCATGCAGGCGCAGGACGCAGCGGACGGCGCGCTGTACGTGAAGATGGACGAGCGCGATTTCCGCTACCTGATCGTGCCTGGCGACGCCGATCGCTATTTCGCATCGGGTTGGGAACTGCCTGACGCGGCCGCGTTCGACGACGCCATCCGCGCCCTTCAGCAAGCCGGCGTAGAGCCGATCCGCGCCAGCGCACAGGAAGCCGCGCTGCGCCGCGTGCAGGCGATGGTGTGGTGCACCGATCCGTCCGGCAACCGGCATGAGTTTTTCTGGGGCGTGCGCGCCGATTTCCGGCGCTTCACGTCGCCGCTGGGTGTGCCCGGTTTTGTGACCGGCGCAATGGGCCTCGGTCACGCCGTGCTGCCAGCACCGCAGTTCGACGCGACCGATGCGTTCCTGCGCGACGTGCTCGGCTTCGAACTCTCCGACATCTTCCGCGTGCGTTTCACCGACGACCCCGCCGAGCCCGAGAAACGCATCCATTTTCTGCACTGCAAAAATGCGCGTCATCACAGCCTCGCGATCATGGACCTCGCGGTGCCGTCCGGCTGCATCCACGTCATGGCCGAGGTGGACTCGATGGACGAGGTGGGCCGCGCGCTCGACCGGGTCGCGTCGCAAGGCGTGAAGCTCTCCGCCACGCTCGGCCGTCATTGCAACGACCACATGATCTCGTTCTACATGAAAACACCGGGCGGCTTCGACCTGGAGTACGGCTATGGCGGCCTGACGGTCGACTGGGCGCAGCACAGCGTCTATGAGGCGACGCGCGTGAGCCTGTGGGGCCACGACTTCAGCGTCGGATTCCGCTAGACCCTGATCAGCAAACGCGCGGAAAGCCCGCAGAGAACTCGTAGCAAACCTGCCAGAAACACGCAGGAAACACGCAGGAATAACGCATGAAACCACTCGATAAAACACTCAGCGCACGCGATGCCGTCGCGCAACTCGCCGACGGCATGACGATCGGCATCGGCGGCTGGGGTCCGCGCCGCAAGCCGATGGCACTCGTGCGCGAGATCGTCCGTTCGAATCTGAAGGACCTCACCGTGGTCGCGTATGGCGGCCCGGACGTCGGGCTGCTGTGCGCGGCTGGCAAAGTCCGCAAGCTGGTATTCGGCTTCGTGTCGCTCGACGTGATTCCGCTCGAACCGCATTTTCGCCGGGCACGTGAACAGGGCGCGCTCGACGTGTGGGAACTCGACGAAGGCCTGTTGCAACTCGGCCTGCGCGCAGCGGCGGCACGTCTGCCGTTTTTGCCGACGCGCGTCGGTCTCGGCACCGATCTGCTGAAACACGCACCGCATCTGCGTACCGTGCAATCGCCCTATGGCGGCGAGACGCTGCTGGCGATGCCGGCGCTCGAACTCGACGCCGCGCTGCTGCACGTGAATGCCGCGGACCGGATGGGCAACACGCGTATCGACGGTCCGGATCCTTTCTTCGACGCATGGTTCGCACGTGCTGCGAAGCGGTGCTTCGTCAGCAGCGAGACGCTGGTCGAAACGCTGGCGAGCGAGGACCTCGATCTCGCGCGCCGCAATACCTTCGAACGATCACTCGTGACCGGCGTGGTGCACGCACCGTGCGGCGCGCATCCCACATCGTGCGCGCCGGCTTACGGCTGGGATTTGCCGCATCTGAAGACGTATTGCGCGAGTGCGGAAGATCCGCAACAAACAGCCGCTTACCTGAGTGACGTAGTAGGCGCCGACGAACCGGGCTATCTGCAACGCGCAGGCGGCCGGTCCCATGTAGCGGCGTTGCCGTTGCCGATTCTGTAATGGAGCGCAAATGAGCGACTCTCTCGATTATTCCCTCGCCGAATTGATGATTGCCGCGGCGGCACGCGTCTGGCGTGATGACGGCGAAGTGCTGGCAACCGGTATTGGTACGGGGCCGCGTCTGGCCGCTGGTCTTGCGCGCCTCGCTTACAACGCCGGTCTGATGCTCACCGATGGCGAAGCCTATCTGGTCGAAAGCCCCGTGCCGCTCGGACCGCGTGAAGCGGGTTACCGCGTGCAGGCGTCGGGCTTGATGACCTATGAACGCGTGTTCGATTGTGTGTGGCATGGCAAGCGTCACGCGTTGGTGATGCCCACCCAGATCGACCGCTTCGGCCAGGCCAATATCTCCTGGCTGGGTGACGACTACGCCCGTCCGAAAACGCAATTGCTCGGCGCGCGCGGTTTCCCCGGCAACAGCATCAATCACGCGAACTCGTTCTTTGTCTCCGGCCATAGCAAACGTGCGTTCGTTGCCGGTGAAGTCGACATGGTGTGCAGCGTGGGCTACAACCCGGCGCGCGAAATCCCCGGCATGCGCGCGTTCACCGATCTGCGCAGCGTGATCACCGATTTGTGCGTGATGGATTTCGGCGGCGCGAATCATGCGGTCCAGGTGCGTTCGCTGCATCCTGGCGTGAGCTTTGACGAAGTGCAGGACGCGACCGGTTTCGAATTGCGTGCGCATCCTGAGATGCACGTGACGCCGCCGCCCAGCGTGGACGATCTGCGCATCGTTCGTTCACTCGATCCGCACAACCTGCGTGCGAGCGTTGTGCGCAATAACCCCGCGCCGCGTCGCGTGTGAGGGACATCATGCAAGCCACCCACGAAAGCGTCGTCGAATACAGCGTGAGCGAGGGCATCGCCACGATCACGATGAATCGCCCCGAGTATCACAACGCGCAAAACTCGAAGATGACGTATGCGCTCGACGCGGCGTTCAAGCGTGCGTCGAACGACGATGCGGTGAAGGTCATCGTCCTCGCCGGCGCGGGCAAGCATTTCTCCGCGGGCCACGACATTGGCACGCCGGGCCGCGACATCGACCAGTCGTTCGAGCGCACCTCGCTCTGGTACGACCATGTCGGCAAGGAAGGCGGCGAGTTCCTGTACGCCCGAGAACAGGAGGTGTATCTCGGTATGTGCCGTCGCTGGCGCGATCTGCCCAAGCCGACCATCGCGATGGTGCAGGGCGCGTGTGTGGCGGGCGGCCTGATGCTGGCGTGGGTGTGCGACCTGATCGTCGCCTCGGACGACGCGTTCTTTTCCGATCCGGTGGTACGTATGGGCATTCCCGGCGTCGAGTATTTCGCGCATGCCTATGAGTTGAATCCGCGCATCGCCAAGGAGTTTCTGTTTCTCGGCGAGCGCATGGATGCGGCGCGCGCGTATCAGATGGGGATGGTCAATAGGGTGGTGCCGCGCGAGCGCTTGCAGGACACCACGACGGAAATCGCCGCGAAGATCGCACGCATGCCGCGCCTCGGATTGACGCTGACCAAGCAGGCCGTGAATCACGTCGAAGAATTGCAAGGCAAGCGCGCAGCGATGGATGCGGCGTTCGCATGGCACCACTTCGCTCACGCACACAATGAACTGGTGAGTGGCGACAAGCTGGGTGGCTACGACGCCCGGAAGATGGCCGAGTCGCAGCGGCCTGGTTCCGCTATCGCCACTGCCGTTAGCGAGGCAAAGGCCGACGGAGAAGCCGCATGAGCGCGACGCTGCATACGCCCTTGTGCGATCTGCTCGGCTGTCGCTATCCGATCGTGCAGACCGCCATGGGTTGGGTTGCCGATGCGAAGCTCGTCGCGGCGACCTGCAATGCGGGCGGCTTCGGCTTTCTGGCAGGCGCGACGCTCGAAGCTGAACGTGTGGAAGCGGAGATCCTTCGTGTAAAGGAACTGACGGACAAACCGTTCGGCATCAACTTCCATATGTTCCAGCCGAACGCGGCGCAGGTGGTCGATCTGGCGATCAAGCACCGGTTGCGTGCGGTCAGCTACGGCCGTGGACCTGATGCCAAAACGATCCGCCGTTTCAAGGACGCGGGTGTGATGTGCATTCCGACGGTCGGCGCGCCGAAACACGCGGCTAAGGCCGTCGAACTTGGTGCCGATGCTGTCACCGTACAGGGCGCGGAAGGCGGCGGCCATACCGGCTCGATGCCGACTACGCTGCTGCTGCCCAAAGTGCTGGACGCCGTGAACGTGCCGGTGATCGCCGCAGGCGGTTTCTTCGACGGACGCGGTCTCGCGGCGGCGCTCGGTTACGGCGCCGCAGGCATTGCGATGGGTACGCGCTTTCTGATGGCCGAAGAGTCGCCGGTGCCGCGCTCGACACTCTCGCGCTACGTGGCGGTCAACGATCCTTCGCAAATTCGCGTGTCCGCGGCGCTGGACGGCCTGCCGCAGCGGATGATCGACAACCCTTATCTGCTGCGCCTCGAAGCATTCGGCCCGTTGCGCCGCACGCTCTTTGCATTGCGCACGGCTGAAGCGTGGCGCCGCCAGAGTGGCATGAGCCTGAGCCAGATGGCCGCGCTCGGCTTCAAGGCACTCCGCGATCACAGCTACACCGCGAGCCAGACGCTGATGGCCGCGAACGCACCGTTTCTGATCCAGCGTGCCATCGTCGACGGCAATCCGGACGAGGGCGTGTTGCCGAGCGGCCAGGTGGCCGCGGTGATCGGCGCGATCGAACCGTGCGAGACCTTGATCGCGCGCATCGTCGACGAAGCCGTGGTGCGGCTCGATGCACTGGCGGCTGTGCGCGGCGCGCCGGTTCACGCGTGAATCGACCCATGACGCCACGCACGATCCAACGTATGCGCCACTGCACGAGGCCACGTGTGACCCAGCGCGTGACTCACTAAAACAAACCCACATCATTCACCAGGGGCGGAGACATGACAGAACCCATCAATAGCGTTCGCTCGCTGCCGTTCAAAATTGAACGCGAAGGCGGCATCGGCGAACTGGTGATCGACCAGCCGCCGGTCAACGCACTCGACGCGCGCGGCTGGCAAGCGCTGGCCGATGCAATCGACGCGCTCGGCCGCGACGACAGCGTGCACGTGATCGTGCTGCGCGGCGCAGGCCGCGGCTTTTGCGCTGGCGTCGATATCAAGGAGTTGGCGGCGCATCCCGAACGGATCGTCGCGGTCAATGCCGGCAATTACGCGACCTTTCGCGCGGTGCACCGCAATCCGAAGCCGGTGATCGTCGCGGTGCATGGCTTTGTGCTAGGTGGCGGCATCGGCATCTGCGGCGCGGCGGACGTGATCGTGGCGTCCAATTGCGCGCGCTTCGGCGTGCCCGAGATCGACCGGGGCGCGATGGGTGGCGGCGCGCATCTGCAGCGCATGTTCGGTGTGCAGAAGGTACGCGCAATGTATTTCACGGGCGACATGGTCGACGCCGCTGAAGCCTATCGGCTTGGCGCGGTCGAGCGCGTGGTGCCGCGCGAACAACTTCGCGAGGCTGCGTTCGAGATCGCCCGCAAGATCGCCGCGAAGAGCCCCGCGATGCTGCAGCTCGCGAAAGAAGCGCTGAACGGTGTCGAAGACGGCGACCTTGAAGACAAATACCGCTGGGAGCAGGGCTTTACTTTGCAGGCGTATATGACGAACGATTCGGCGGAAGCTCGCTCGGCCTTCGTCGAAAAGCGCGACGCGCAGTTCAATGGCGGCAATGAGGTCGAACACAAAGCCGGAGTGCGCGCATGAAGCTCGACTACACGCCGGCGCAACGCGCGTTTCGCGCCGAGATTCGCAGCTGGCTCGCGGCCCACGTGCCGCGCGAACCGCTGCCGAGTTTCGATACCGAAGCGGGTTTTGCCGCGCACAGGGAATGGGAACGCACGCTTCATTCAGGCCGCTGGAGCATGGTGACGTGGCCGCGCGAACTGGGTGGACGCGGTTGCGATCTGATCGAGTGGCTGATCTTCGAGGAAGAGTACTGGCGCGCCGACGCACCGATGCGCGTGAATCAGAACGGCATCTTCCTACTCGGCCCGACCTTGATGGACTTCGGTACGGACGAGCAAAAAGCCCGCTTTCTGCCGGCGATGGCAGCGGGCGAACACGTATGGGCACAAGGGTGGTCTGAGCCCAACGCCGGCTCCGACATGGCCGCGATCCGCGCGAGTGCGATTCGTACCGATGAAGGCAGGGGCGGCGAATACATCCTGAACGGCCAGAAAATCTGGTCGACTCGCGCGGTGTGGGCCGACTGGCTGTTCGGCCTGTTTCGCAGCGATCCGCAATCGACCCGTCATCACGGCCTGACCTTCCTGATGGTGCCGCTTTCGACGCCGGGTATCACGGTGCGGCCGATCCGTCAGTTGAACGGTCACACCGGTTTCGCCGAGATTTTCTTCGACGAGGTGCGAGTACCGGTCGAGAACCGTCTCGCCGGTGAAGGCATGGGCTGGCAGGTCGCCATGGCAACTGCCGGGTTCGAACGCGGCCTGATGCTGCGCTCGCCCGCACGTTTTCAACGTACCGCCGAAGCGTTGCGCGCGCTTTATCTGGCGCACCGCTCGGAAGCGGACCGCGATCCGACCTTGCGCGACCGGGTGATCAGCGCGTGGATGGATGCGCAGGCCTACGCGCTCTCCACCTACGCCACCGCGAGCCGTTTGCAGAAGGGCGGCCACATCGGTGCGGAGTCGAGTACCAACAAGGTGTTCTGGTCCGAACTCGATCTGCGTATGCACCAGACCGCGCTCGATATTCTCGGCGCGCGCGCCGAGGTCGTGCCGAACACGCACGAGCAACACGCGGCGCTCGGCAATTGGCTCGACGGTTTCCTGTTCGCGCAGGCCGGGCCGATCTATGCGGGCACCAACGAGATCCAGCGCAACATCGTCGCGGAACGGATGCTGGGAATGCCGCGCTCGTGATGCCGGTGCTGCAAGCGGTATGCAACCCGCTGCAGCCCGCATTCAGACGCTTAAAGGATTGAGCGAGGAACTATGGATTTCGTATTCAACGAAGATCAGGAAGCATTGGCGAGCAGCGTCAAACGCTTTCTGATGACGGAGATGACGCCGGAGTTGATCCGTGAGTTGTGGAACACCCCCACTGGCCGCTCGGAGCGCATGTGGGACATGTTCGCATCGCAAGGGCTGACGGCCGTGTCGGTGCCGGAAAGTCACGATGGAATGGGACTCGGCGACGTGGAGTGGGCGCTGCTCGCGCAGACCTATGGGTATTTCGCGGGACCCGAACCGTTACTCGATACGGCGCTGGTGGCTGTCGGCATGCTGGAAGGTTTGCCGGAGAGCGCGCGACGCGATGCGCTGTTGCGCGATATCGCGGCGGGTTCGGCGCGTGTGGCGATTGCGCATCCGGTGAATCCGTATGTCAGCGATGCGCACGTCGCGAAGGTTCTGTTATGCGAGCGGGAGGGCGAGTTGCATTGGCTCACGCCCGACGCGTACAAATTGAATGCCGTGGAAAGCATTGACCCTTCACGCCGGCTGTTCGAACTCGACTGGCAGGCGACGCCGGGTACACGCGTGGCCACGGCCGCCGAGGCGCAATCTTTGCTGGCGCGCGCACTCGATCAAGGCGCGTTTGCTGTCGCCGCGCAATTGCTGGGCCTCACGCAACGCGTGCTCGACGTCGCAATCGATTACAGCGCGCAACGCAAGCAGTTTGGCAAACCGATCGGCTCGTATCAGGCGCTCAAGCATCTGCTCGCCGACGTCGCGATCCGTTATGAGTTCGCGCGACCGGTGGTGTACCGGGCCGCCTGCGCGATCGCGGACAACGACCCGAATCGCGCGCTTTACGTCTCCCACGCGAAACTCGCCGCTACCGCCGCTGCGCAGCTTGCCGCTCGCCATGCGATGCAGGTGCACGGCGCGATCGGCTACACGTGGGAGCTGGATTTGCAGATCTTCATGAAACGCATCTGGGCGCTCTCGGGCAGTTGGGGCGATACGACGTTTCACAAGACCCGCGTGGCCGATGCGCTGATCGAGCAATGTACCCCGATCGGCCACGCCCGTACTTTCGAACTGGAATCGTGATGAAACAGGCTTATATCGTCGATGCGTTGCGCACGCCGACCGGGCGCCGCAAAGGCGGACTCGCGCAGGTCCACGCCGCGGATCTCGGCGGCTTCGTACTCAAGGAACTGGTCGCCCGTAACGGCATTCCCGCCGATGAATACGACGACGTGGTGTTCGGCTGCGTCGATACGATCGGCCCGCTGGCGGGCAATATCGCGCGCACCTGCTGGCTCGCCGCAGGCCTGCCGCTGACCGTGCCCGGCGTCACGGTGGACCGGCAATGCGGTTCCTCGCAGCAGGCCGTGCATTTTGCCTCGCAGGCCGTAATGAGCGGCACGCAGGATGTGGTGGTCGCGGGCGGTGTGCAGACCATGACGCAGATTCCGATTTCGTCGGCGATGACGGCTGCCGAGCCGCTCGGTTTCACTGACCCGTTCTCGGGCAGCATCGGTTGGCGCGCGCGTTTCGGCGACGCGCCCGTCTCGCAGTTCCATGCAGCGCAACGGATCGCGGATCACTGGAATCTGTCGCGTGAAACGATGGAGCTGTACGCGCTGGAGAGTCACCGGCGCGCTCTGGCGGCGATCGAAGGCGGTCACTTTGCGCGGGAAATTGTGCCAATCGCCGGCGTCGTACACGACGAGACGCCGCGCAAGGACACCACGCTCGAAAAGATGGCTTCGCTCCAGCCGCTGATGCCGGGCGGCGCGCTGACGGCGGCCGTTTCCAGCCAGACGTGCGATGCCGCTGCCGCTTTGCTGATCGTTTCCGAAGACGCGCTCAAGCGCTACGGCCTCACGCCGCGGGCGCGCATCCATCACCTGAGCGTACTCGGCGACGATCCGCTGTGGATGCTCACCGCGCCGATTCCCGCGACACGTCACGCAATGAAGAAGGCCGGCCTCGCGCTGGACGACATCGACGTGGTGGAGCTGAACGAAGCATTTGCCTCGGTGGCGCTCGCATGGCTGGCCGAAACGCGCTATCCGCACGAGAAGACCAATCCGAACGGCGGCGCGATCGCGCTCGGCCATCCGCTCGGCGCCACCGGCGCGCGGCTGATGACAAGCCTGCTGCACGAACTCGAGCGCACGCAAGGCCGCTACGGTCTGCAAACGATGTGCGAGGGCGGCGGTCTTGCCAACGTCACGATCATCGAGCGCCTGTAAGCGCATCACTGTCTACGAGGATCAAGCATGGGAATCTGCAACGAACGCACCGTGATCATCACCGGCGCGGGTGGAGGGTTGGGCCGCGAATACGCGCTGGCGTTTGCCGCCGAAGGTGCCGCGGTGGTGGTCAACGATATTCGTCAGGAAGCCGCGCAAGCCGTTTGCGACGAGATTGTGCGAGCCGGCGGCCGGGCGCTGGCCAACATTGACGACATTACGCACATTGAGACGGCGCAACGCATCATCGACGCTACGCGCGAAGCCTTCGGCGAGATTCATGTGCTGGTGAACAACGCGGGTATCTGTCGCGACCGGATGTTCACCAGCATGACCGAAGCCGATTGGGACGACGTCATGCGGGTGCATCTGCGCGGACATTTCTGTCTTTCGCAACTGCTGGCACGTGAGTGGCGTGACGCGTCGAAGGCGGGGCGCGAGGTGGATGCGCGCATCGTCAACACCAGTTCGGGGGCGGGTCTGCAAGGGTCGATCGGCCAGGCGAACTATGGCGCGGCCAAAGCGGCCATCGCGGCATTGACGTTGATGCAGGCCGCGGAGTTGCAACGTTATGGCGTGCGGGTGAATGCGTTGGCGCCGGCGGCGCGTACGTCGATGACCGAAGGCGTGTTCGCCGACATGATGAAAAAGCCCGCCAATGGCTTCGATTATTTCGATCCGGCCAACGTCGCGCCGCTGGTCGTCTGGCTCGGCAGCGTTGAATCGCGCGATGTGACCGGGCAGGTGTTCGAAGCGGCGGGCGGCATGATCGCTGTCGCCGAAGGCTGGCGCACGGGGCCGCGCATCGACATTGGCGCACGCTGGCAAGTCACGGCACTGGGTGGCGCGGTGGCGGCCCTGGTTGCGCAACGTGAACCGGCGCAGCAGGTCTACGGAAGCTGACGCGATGAACCTCGCTCTCTCCGAAGAACAAACCATGATTCGCGACTCGGCGGCCGAGGTGCTGGGCGAGCGCAGCGCATCGGCGGCGGTGCGGCAGGCGATCGAACACAGCGCGGGCCGCGACGAGGGTCTGTGGCAGACAGTCGCCCGCGAACTCGGCTGGTGCGCGCTGACCGTGCCGGAAGCGGCGGGTGGTGCGGGCCTGGGCGCGCTGGAACTGGTGCTCCTGATGGAACAGATGGGGCGGCGCCTTGCCTGCGTGCCTTACTTCGCCACGGTGTGCCTGGCGGCGACGGCGTTGGCGCAGTGCGAATCAGAGGTGGCGCGCGCGTGGCTCTCGCGGATTGCAAGCGGTGATGCGAGCGCGACGCTGGCGTTGCAAACAGGGTCCAGCTTCGACGCAAGGACGGGTTCTGCTTGCGCAGCGGCCGGCTCCGATGCACGCGCGACTTCTGTGGTCGCTGCTGCCGGCATCGATGGGCGCAGGGCATCGGCTTACGCTGCGCCCGGCTTTGATGCACGTACGGTGGCGGTTTACGCGGAAGAGACGGCTCACGGCTACCGTTTGTCGGGGACGTTGGCACAAGTTGTCGACGGTGCGAGTGTCGATCTGTTGCTCGTGCCCGCATTGATCGCGAACGAAGCGCAAACCATCACGCTGTTCGAATTGAACTGCGCTGATCTTGCGGGCCTCACCCGCGCACCGCTTGTCACGCTGGATGCGACGCGTCCATTGGCGCGCATCGAGCTGGATGCGGTCGATGTGCCGCGTAACGCGCTGCTGGCGTGTGGCAGCGAGGCGCAACGCGCGCTGTCGGATACCGCTTGGTTTGCAGCGCTGGCGCTGGCTGCCGAACAGCTCGGCGGCGCGCAGCAATGCCTCGACCTCACGCTTGCCTATACGGCGGAGCGCGTGCAATTTGGCCGCGCGATTGCGTCGTTTCAGGCGATCAAACACCGCTGTGCGCAGATGATGGTCGAGATCGAGGCGGCCCGTTCGGCCGTGCTTGGCGCGGCGCAGGCGTGGGATCAGGCGCGCTGTGAAACGCGGGATCAGGCAGGCGCTTCGTTACCACCCGAAGTGCTGGCCGATATCGCCACAGCCAAAGCCACCGCCAACGACGCCTTCCGCTTCTGCGCTCAGGAAGCGATCCAGTTGCACGGCGGCGTCGGCTTCACCTGGGAATACGACCCACAACTGTATTTCAAACGCGCGCAGGCTTGCAGCGCGCAGTTCGGCACGAGCGCGCAGATGCTGTCGATTATCGCGGAGCAGGTGATCGATCGTGGCGAGGCTTCGAGTACAGCGCTGTCGCCTGCCTATGCCGACCACGCACAAGCCGTCCTCGCGGGAGTCCTTTGATGAACAGCGAAACGCAACAGCAACGCTTGCGCGTGGAAGTCGCCGACTGGATGCACACGCATCTGAGCGGCGAGTTCGCCTGCCTGCAATTCCGTGGCGGCCCCGGCGACGAAGAGGCCTATCCGGCGCTGCGCAAGAAGTGGGAACGTGAACTGGCAAGCGGCGGCTGGACGGGTCTGGGCTGGCCGACAGAGCACGGCGGCCGTGCGATGTCCGTCGCTGAACAGGTGGTCTTTCACGAGGAATATGCACGGGCCGGTGGTCCAGGGCGCATGGGTCATATCGGCGAGGGCTTGCTCGGACCGACCCTGATCGCATGCGGTACCGAAGATCAACGTCAGCGCTTTCTGCCCGGCATCCTGAACGGCACGCAGTTCTGGTGCCAGGGCTATTCGGAACCGGGCGCGGGTTCCGATCTCGCGAACGTCCGCACGCGTGCGGTCCGCGACGAAAACGGCAATTGGCGCGTGCATGGCCAGAAAGTCTGGACATCGCTCGCACACGATTCCGACTGGATCTTTGTCATCGCGCGCACCGATCCGGAATCGCGCGGTAATCGCGGACTGTCGTTTTTCTTGATGCCGCTCGATCAACCCGGCATCGAGATTCGTCCGATCAAACAATTGAACGGCGGCGCCGAATTCAACGAAGTGTTCTTCGACGGCGCGCTCGCCGCCGCTGAAGATCTGGTCGGCGCCCCCGGCGACGGCTGGCGCATTGCGATGACGCTGCTCGGCTTCGAGCGCGGCATGTCCACGCTCGGTCAGCAGATGCAGTTCATCCGCGAACTCGAATGGGTGGTCGACGCGGCGCATGAAGCGGGTGTCGCGAATGATCCGCTGATTCGCCAACGGATCGCGCGAGCGTGGGCGGGCTTGCGCGTGATGCGCTACAACGCGCTGCGCATGCTGGCCGATGCCGATGCCGACGCCGGCGAAAACGGTGGCGGCGCGCTGGGCCGTGAAGCGCTGATCTACAAATACTACTGGTCGAACTGGCATCGCGAGCTCGGCCAACTGGCGATGGACGTGCTTGGGCCAGACGCCAATCTGATCGACAGCGCCGACGCGAAGCGCACCCGCCTGCAGGGCGTGTTCCTGTTCTCGCGCGCGGACACGATCTATGCGGGCACCAACGAAATCCAATTGAACATCATGGCCGAGCGCGGGCTCGGCATGCCGAGAGAACCCCGAGGAACGCTATGAACGAGTCTCAAATGGTGCGCACCGCGCCTGCCTATGTGCCGGGTCATCAACTGCTGGCCGGTAAATCCGTGCTGATTACGGCGGCCGCCGGTGTGGGCATCGGCTTTGCCGCCGCCAAACGCTGCGCGGAAGAAGGTTGCCGCGCGCTGTTCATCTCCGACATCCACGAGCGGCGCCTTGCGCAAGCAGTCGAAACCCTGCGTGCGGAAACGGGCTTACAAGCGATTTACGGCCGTCTGTGCAACGTCTCGGTGGAAGAAGACGTACGTGCGCTGGTGGCGGACGCCGAAGACAAGATGCAAGGCGTCGACGTGCTGATCAACAACGCCGGGCTCGGCGGCGCGCGTCGCATCGTCGAAATGGACGATGCCGAATGGTCGCGGGTGATCGACATTAGCCTGACTGGCACCTTCCGCATGACGCGGGCGATGTTGCCGCATATGCAGCAGCGCGGCCGTGGTGTGATCGTGAATAACGCGTCCGTGCTCGGCTGGCGGGCGCAGGCGGAACAGGCGCATTACGCGGCGGCGAAGGCCGGCGTGATGGCGCTGACGCGCTGCGCCGCGCTCGAAGCCGCGCCGTACGGTGTGCGCATCAATGCGGTGGCGCCAAGTATTGCACTGCATGATTTTCTGAAGAAGTCGGCTTCGGCCGATCTGCTCGATCAACTGGCGTCGCGTGAAGCATTTGGACGCGCCGCCGAAGTGTGGGAGGTAGCGAACGTGATGGTCTTTCTGGCAAGCGACTACGCGTCGTATATGACCGGCGAAGTGCTGTCGGTCAGCAGTCAGCACGCGTGATGGAGAGCCTCATGACTGAAACGCGGGCTGAAGTGCAGGCCGAAGTGTGCGGCAATCCGCAGCCGGCTCGCGTGTTCGCTCATCCGGACGAACTGGTTGCCGCGGTTGGCGAACGGCTCGGCGAAAGCGCGTGGATGCAGGTCGAGCAGGCGCGCATCGCGCTGTTCGCGGACGCCACGCTCGATCATCAATGGGTCCATGTCGATGTCGAACGCGCGCAACAAGGCCCGTTCGGCGGCTGTATCGCCCATGGCTTCCTGACGCTTTCGCTCGTCAATTTCTTTCTGCCGCAGATCGTGCGCATCGACGGCGCGCGGCTCGGCGTCAATTACGGCTGCGACAAGATCCGCTTCCCCGCACCGGTGCGAGCCGGCGCGCGGATCCGCGGGGTCGGCCAGTTGCTGCGCGCCGAAGCGATTGAAGGCGGCGTGCAGGCCTGGATTCGCGTGACCGTGGAGATCGACGGCGAGACCAAACCCGGTTGCGTGGCCGACACCATCAGCCGCTACTACCTGTAGCAACCCGAAGAAACCTGTAGAACCCGTAGAGGAATAGTTCATGAACGAAGCGGTCATCGTCTCGGTTGCGCGTACACCGATCGGCAAAGCATTTCGCGGCGTGTTCAACGACACCGAAGCGCCCGCACTCGGCGGCCATGTGGTGCGGGCCGCGGTCGAGCGCGCGCAACTCGCCCCCGCCGATATCGACGACGTGCTGATGGGCTGCGCCGCGCAGCAGGGTAGCCAAGGCTACAACATCGGCCGGCTCTCGGCGGCTGCGGCGGGTTTGCCGGCTTCGGTGCCGGGCATGGCGATGGACCGGATGTGCTCGTCGGGCTTGATGACGATCGCGACGGCCGCGCAAAACATCCTGTGCGGCGACGCGCGGATCGTGGTGGCGGGCGGTGTCGAGTCGATCACACTGACGCAGAACAAACACAAGAATGCGTATCGGGCGCGCTCCGACGCGGTGCTCGCGCATCAGCCGGCGGCGTACATGGCGATGATCGAAACGGCGGAAATCGTCTCGCGCCGTTACGGCATCTCGCGTGAGGCGCAGGACGAATACGCGCTGGCGAGCCAGCAGCGCACGGCCGCGGCGCAGGCAGCGGGCCGTTTCGACGAAGAGATCGTGCCCTTCGATGCGCAACGCGCGCTGTTCGACAAGGAAGGCAAGCAGACCGGCAGCGAAAGCGTGTGTGCCACGCGCGACGAATGCAATCGCGCGGACACCAGCGCGGCCAGTCTGGGGGCGCTGAAGCCGGTCTGGAGCGGCGGCGAAGCGGTCGCGCAAGGCGAGTTCATCACCGCCGGCAATGCGTCGCAACTGTCCGATGGCGCGGCAGCGGTCGTCGTGATGAGCGCTGCGGAGGCTAAGCAGCGCGGCTTGAAGCCGCTCGGCATCTATCGCGGCATGGCGGTGGCGGGTTGCGAGGCGGACGAAATGGGCATTGGCCCTGCGCTCGCGGTGCCGAAACTGCTGGCGCGCCACCGGCTGACGGTGAACGACATCGGCCTGTGGGAGATGAATGAGGCGTTCGCGTGCCAGGTCATTTACTGCCGCGATCAACTGCATATCCCTGCCGATCGTCTGAACGTGAACGGCGGTGCGATCTCGGTCGGCCATCCGTTCGGCATGTCCGGCACCCGCATGACGATGCACGGTTTGCTCGAAGCGAGGCGGCGCGGCGTGCGCTATGTCGTCGTGACGATGTGCGTCGGCGGCGGGATGGGCGCGGCGGCACTCTTCGAAACCGCGGCGTAGACCGCGGTCAGAGCTTTGCATGGGACCAGAGTAAGGCGTTAAAGCGCCAACAGCTTTGCATGGGATCGGAGTAACGAGCTTTGCATGGGACCAGAGTAACGCGCTAAAGCGCGAACTCTGGCCGACAGCTAAAGCGCGAACTCCGATCGACAGCTAAAGCGCCAACTCTTGTCGACAGGAGACAAAAAATGAAATCTACATTACCCGGCTTGCTGCTCTCGGCGGCCGTTCTGGGCGCGGCGCTGTTTGCGTTTTCGCCTCGCCCGGTGCCGGCCTTTGCGCCGACCACCATTCAAGCCGATCACCTGCAAATCAACGGGCTGGCTAAAGCCGGCACACGGCTCGTCGGAGTGGGCGAGCGCGGCGTGATCCTTCTGAGCGATGACGCGGGCGCTTCCTGGCGGCAAGCTGCAGTTGCGTCCGACGAAGCCTCGGCACTGACCCAGGTGTTCTTCATCTCGCCGCGTATCGGTATCGCGGTGGGGCATGACGGCTGGATCGTGCGCACCGTCGACGGCGGTGCGCACTGGAGCGAAGTGCACTTCGATCGCAAACATTCGGATCCGCTGCTGTCCGTGTGGGGCAACGCGGACGGATTGGTCTTCGCCAGCGGCAGCTTCGGCCAGTTATTCGTCTCGCACGACGCGGGCGCCACCTGGGTCCAACAGAAAACACCCGCCGACGATCGCCACCTGAATGCCATTGCCGGCGATTCGAGCGGCCGTCTGATGATTGCCGGCGAAACCGGCACGCTGCTGCGCTCAACCGACAACGGCGCGAGCTGGGAGAAGCGTCCCGTGCCCTATCAGGGTTCGCTATTCGGCGTGCTGAAGCTGGCTGACGGCGACTGGCTCGCGTACGGCATGCGCGGCAATGTGCTGCGCAGCACCGACCAGGGCGACACGTGGACCCATATCGATAGCCACATCGGCACCTCGTACTTCGGCGCGGTGCAACTTGCCGACGGCGAGCTGGTGCTGGTCGGCCAGGGCGGTGCGATCGTCACCTCGCGCGATAACGGACAGAGTTTCACGGTACGCAAAGTGGGCGGCGTGCAGAGCCTCGCGGCCGTAGTCGACGCCGGGCATGGCGAGCTTGCGCTGGGCGGAGAAGCAGGCATCGCGTTGCTGCCGGTAGTGCCCGCAGTCCGCGCTCCGCTTGTGTCTCCCCCGGTGTCTCCCCCGGCGCCTCCGCCTGTGTCCCCCAGCGCGTCGTCGTCCTGAACGCGTGGATTCATTCGCCGAAACTCCATAGCGCGCCCGCCGGCCACTGATTCGCCACGCCCGCCGCGCTTTCCGTTGCTTTGCTGTTGCCTTGCCGTGAGACGCATCATGAACGCATCGTCCCGTCCTTCTTCGTCCCGCCTTTCGCGCTTTGTCGAGCGTTGCGCCGACGCCATCATGCGCCATCGGCGCATCCTGCTGACGCTGTGCCTCGCGGTGACCGTCGCGCTGGGTTGTTCCGCAACGCGCTTGCGGCTCGATCCCGGGTTCAACAAGATGATCCCGATGCAGCACCCGTATATGCAGGTGTTCAACCGCTATGCGAGCGCCTTTCCGGGTGCGAATACGATCCTCGTGAGTCTGCGCTGGAAGGGCCACGGCGACATCTACAACCAGGCGTTCATGGACGACCTGCGTCACGCGACCGATGACGTGTTCTTTATCCCCGGCGTGAACCGCTCGCGTGTGTTCTCGCTGTTCACGCCAAACGTCCGTTACACGGAGGTCACCGAAGCGGGCTTTCGCGGCGACGTGGTCGTGCCCGGTCAGTTCAGCAGCGCGAATCCCGACGACCTTGCCAAAGTGCGCCGCAACGTGGCGCGCTCCGGCCAGATCGGCAGGCTGGTCGGCAACGACCTGCATTCCGCGCTGATCCGCGCGGAGTTACGCGAAACGGATCCGGTCACCGGTAAGCATCTGGATTACGGCGCGGTGGCGCGGCAACTCGAACAGATCCGCGCGCGCTATTCGAACCAGGATGTCGAAGTCGACATCATCGGTTTTGCGAAACTGGTGGGGGATGTGGAGGCGGGGATCAGCGGTGTGATCGGTTTTTTCGCGCTCGCGTTTCTGATTACCGCTGCGCTGCTGTTTGCCTATACGCGATCGGCCAAGACCACGGTGCTCGCGCTGTTCGTCGCGTTGCTGCCGGTGGTGTGGCTGCTCGGCGCGTTGCCGATCCTCGGGCTCGGCATCGATCCGATGTCGATCCTTGTGCCGTTTCTGATTTTCTCGATCGGCGTCTCGCATGCCGTGCAGATGACGAATGCGTGGAAGCAGGCGCTGGTCGCCGGGATGTCTTCGACCGATGCGGCACGCGACGCGTTTCGCAAGCTGTTCGTGCCGGGCACGGTTGCCTTGCTGACGAATGCGCTCGGCTTCATGGTGATCATGCGTATTCAGATCGATATCGTGCGTGAGCTGGGTGTCACGGCCTGCCTCGGCGTGCTGCTGATGATCGTCACCAACAAGGTGTTTCTGCCGATTCTTTTGTCGTACACGCGGCTGGAGGCCGGCACGCTCGCGCGTGCGCAAAGCCGTGCGGCGCAAGGCGGCAGCCGCCTGTGGACGCGCTTTGCGATGTTCGCACGGCCCGCTCCGGCGCTCGGCGTCTTTGTGATCGCGCTCCTGTTGCTGGCGTTTGGCGCGAAAGAGTCGCGCAATCTGCAGATCGGCGACATCGGCGCTGGCGCGCCCGAGTTGCGCAGCACCTCGCGCTACAACCTCGACAACGCGCGGATTACCAGCGAGTACAACATCGGCGTCGATGCGCTCGCCGTGATCGTCGAGACGACCGGTTTCGACGATGCCTGTCTGCATTACCCGGTGATGAGCGCGATCGAGCGCTTCGAGATGCAGATGCGCGGGGTGGCGGGCGTGCAGTCGGTGGTGAGTGTGCCGTCGCTCGCGAAGGTTTCGATTGCCGCCTTCAACGAAGGCAATCCGCGCTGGGGCGCGCTGCCGCGTTCGAGCGACGGTCTCACGCAGGGCGCGAGCGCGTTCGATCCGGACAACGGCATGAACACCGAGAACTGCCAGGCGATTCAGGTGTTGATCTATACCACCGATCACGAGGGCAAAACGATCGCGCATATCGTCGATGAAATCAAACGGCTGGCGGCGGAAGATCACACGCCGAATATTGCCTTCCGGCTCGCGGGCGGCAACGTCGGCGTGATGGCGGCGACCAATGAAGCGGTCGGCGACGCCGAGGTGGCGATGCTGCTGTCGATTTTTGGTGCGATCGCTTTGCTGTGCTTCGTGACCTTCCATTCGTGGCGCGCCGTGTTGTGCATCGTCGTGCCGCTGACCGTGGTGTCGATTTTGTGCAATGCGGTGATGGCCTGGCTCGGCATCGGCCTGAAGGTCGCCACGTTGCCGGTGATTACGCTTGGCGTGGGAGTGGGCGTCGATTACGGCATCTACCTGTATGAACGGATGCAGCATGAGGTGCGCGCGGGCGCCACGTTGCCCGATGCGTTCGCGGCGGCGATGCGTCAACGCGGTACCGCGGCCTTGTTTACCGCGGTGACGATGTTCATCGGGGTGGGCACGTGGGCGTTTTCCGCGCTCAAGTTCCAGGTGGATATGGGCGTGCTGCTTGCCTTCATGTTCCTCGTCAATCTGTTCGGCGCGGTGTTTCTGTTGCCTGCGCTGGCGGCATGGCTCGGCGTCGAGCGGGCGGAGCGGCGTGCCGGCGCGCGTGATGGGGCGCTGAACGCGGCAGGGAGCGTGCTGAATGCCGCCGGTGCCGCCGGTGCCGCGAGTGCAGCGAGTGCCGCTAGTACTGCCAGTACCGCGAATGTCGCGAATGCAGAGGGGATCCGGTGAATGTGCCAACAGCGCCAGACGCGTCCGAGCGCAGCGCTGCATCGGCGCCCGGGGAGATCGAGCTGGCTGCGCGCTCGAGCATGGCAATCCGGGGCGCTAACGGGTCGCTGGAGGGCGCTGAAGGGTAGATGAAGTCCCTAGTCCGTCGGGACGATGAAGGCGGGGTGCGTCGCGCTTATCGTCAGGCGTGAGCGCGAAGGTTTGCGCGTGTCGCAAGAACACTTAAGACGGCGGCTATTCAGAAGCGCCGCCTTTTCCATTGGAGGAGATAAGAGATGTCCGCACGTCCGTACAAAATTGAATCGCAGCCGCTGGTGCAGCGTTATGCACGCGGCTGGCATTGTCTTGGTCTCGCGTGCGAATACAAGGACGGCAAGCCGCACACGCTGAACATCTTCGGCCAGCGTCTTGCTGCGTTCATGGATTCGCAAGGGCGCGTGAATGTGGTCGACGGCTTTTGCCCGCACATGGGCGGCGACCTGAGCACTGGCCGCGTGGATGGCGACACGCTGGTGTGTCCGTTTCACGGCTGGCAGTGGGACGGCGAGGGCAATTGCCAGTCGATTCCGTACTGCAAGCGGATTCCGCCGAAGGCCAAAATCGGCACATGGCAGACTTGCGAACAGAACCAGTTGCTGTTCATCTGGCACGATCCCGAGGGCAATCCGCCGTCTGAAGACGTGACCATTCCCCGTATCGACGCGTGTTTCTCTGACGAATGGTCGGACTGGGTGGTCGACCTGATGAAGATCGACACCAACTGCCGCGAACTGGTCGACAACATCTCGGACATGGCGCACTTTGGGACCGTGCATGGCGCGCCGGTCGACTACTTCGCGAATCTGTTTGAAGACCACAAGGCCACGCAACTGCTGGTGGGTCGTAGCGAACGCCTGGGCGACGACGAGCTGATCGCGCTGTCCACCTACTTTGGTCCGGCTTATCACATCACCGAGATGACGGGGCAGAGCGGCGGCCATCCGATTCATTCGATTCTGTTGAACTGCCATGTGCCGACCGACATGAACAGTTTCGAGTTGCGTTACGGCGTGATGGTGAAGAAGGTGCCGGGCTTGTCCGACGAGCAGAACATGGAGATTGCGCGCGCGTATTCGAAGCAGGCGCAGGCTGCGTTTTATGAAGACGTGGCGATCTGGGACAGCAAGACGCGAATCGACAATCCGCTGTTGTGCGAGGGTGATGGGCCGCTGTATCAGATGCGCGACTGGTACTCGCAGTTTTACGTCGACACGGCGGACGTGAGGCCGTCGAGTGTTGCGCGGAAGGTGATCGAGATCAAGGTGCGCGAGGGTGGGGAACCGCCGCCGCTGCGGCACGTGTTCGAGGGATAAAGCGATTGAAAAGGCGGTGGATGCACCGCCATTAGATGGCGGACTAACCCCACGTTTTTCGGAGCGTGGGGTTTTGCTTTTCAGGCCAGGTGAGTCGCGGTGTGAAGCGCGCGTATTGGGTCAATCAAGGCCTGTTGCGCTTACGGGTTCGTCGCCGCAGCGTGTGTCGCCGGTTCCAGATAGTTCTGCTGGATCTTCTCCACATTCACGTGCAGTACATCCACGAGATAGTGTTGCATCCCGCCGTACTGCTGATCGATGACTTCCATGGCTGCACCGATGTAATCCGGGTCGACTGCGAGCAGCGGCGCCAGTACGTCGGGCGCGACGCCGATCTTCTGCAACTGCGCGGTCGCTTGTGCGTTGCCTGCGGCGTTGTAGCGGTTCGATTCGAGGTAGTTGGCAATCACTGTTGCGCGATCGATGCCCAGAGCCGACAGCAGCAGCACGGTCGCGAAGCCTGTGCGGTCTTTACCTGCGGTGCAGTGATAGAGGATGGTTTTGTTGTCTTCGGCGAGCTTGAGGAAGCGGGAGAATTGCGCTTGATAGGTGCCTGGGAACTGCTGGTAGAGCGACACCATGAATTGATGCATTTGCGCGGGTGTCGAGCGCTTGAGCATGGGGATGACGGCTTCCGGCGCGAGGTTGCCGGCGAGGATCGGGTCGGCTTGCCAGGGGAATTGGGTGGCGAAGGCTTGTTCGGCGGGTTTCTTTTCGCTTTCGGCGCGGAAGTCGACGATGACGTCGAGGTGCATCGCCTTGAGTTTGGCGATGTCGGCCGGTGTGGCGAAGGCTGGGTTGCCACTGCGGAAGAGGCGGCCGGGCTGGATTTGCCGGCCGTCTGTGGTGGTTAGGCCCGCTAGGTCGCGGGTGTTCTGGATTTTTTCCATCTGGATGAAGGTGTCGGTGTTGATTTTGCCGGTGACGGCGGGCTGCGCTGTCGCGGTGATGGTTATTGCTGTTAGCAAGGCACCGAGTGCCGCGGTTCTGTATGTTTTCAGTTTCATGATTGTATTTTAATGTTTTTGAGTTTGGGTTTTTGCCTGCTGGGCGGCTGTTTGTCTGTTTGCCTACGGCGTTGGGATTTGCATGAGCTGTTTGCCTGCGCGGCGCTTGTTGTCTGTATGCCTATGGCGTTGGCCTTTCCTTGATTTCTTATCGGTATATTAGCGTCGCCCCTGTGCGGGGCAGGCACCTACTTTTCTTTGCATGCCGCAAAGAAAAGTAGGCAAAAGAAAGCGGCTCGAACCCCCTGCTAAGCGAGGCCCCCGCACAGTCACGGTAGTGGTGCATCTGGAATCTGTGTTCTCGCGCATTCGGCGCCAGTGACAAGGCTGTCATGCTTCCCGCCTCGCACTACGTGCTCGTCGGAAGGGGCCATCATGCAAACCCAAGGCTTCGTTTTAGCATCGTGGGAGTCATCGGCTTCGCCTCGGCAAAGCGCCCCGCACGCATGGGAAAATCCCCACCTCAAATAAAATGTCGATGCGTCGCAGTCGCAGTTGCAGTTGCACTGGCGAGTTATGGTACCGGACAAAACGCGAGAGCTAAAACGTAGTGGGTGGTTTTGTGAAGTACTCTTCGGCGCGCGCAGCGCCGCCGGAAGTATGACTACCTTGTCACTGGCGCCGAATGTGCGAGAACACGGATTCCAGATGCACCACTCCAAGCCAGGGACCCGCTTAAGAATTAGCGGTTGGAGCCGCTTTCTCTTGCTTACTTCTCTTTGCGGCCGGCAAAGAGAAGTAAGTGCCCGCCCCGCACAGGGGCGACGCTAATAAACCAATAAGAAAACAAGGAAAGGCCAACACCGCGAGAGCACAACCAAAAAGCGCCGTGCAGGCAAAAAAACCAAAACCAAAGCCCAACGCCGCAGGCAAACAGCCAAGCGCCACGCAGGCAAAAAAAACTACTAAACGAGTACTCCCCGCCCTCTGGCAAGAGTAATCGCCGTATCCTCGATCATATCCTCCTGCCCGCCGACCAGGCGTTGTCTCCCCATTTCAACAAGAATATCCCGCGCAGGAACCCGATACTTCGCTTCAGCCCGCTTGGCAAACAGCAAAAACGACGAATACACCCCCGCATACCCAAGCGTCAACGCATCGCGATCAATCCGGATCGGCGCATCCATAATCGGCACAACGAGATCCTCGGCAACGTCCGAAATCTTGAACACATCCACACCCGTCTGAATCCCCATCCGCTCGCACACCGCGACAAAAACTTCCATCGGCGTATTGCCGGCACCCGCCCCAAGACCGGCCGCGGCAGCATCGATACGGTTGGCCCCCGCAGCGATAGCCGCAATCGAATTGGCCACTCCCATCGCCAGATTGTGATGCCCGTGAAAGCCAAGTTCCGTCTCGGGCTTCAGCGCCGCACGCACCAGGCCAATTCGTGCCGTCACGTCATCAGGCAACATGTAACCCGCTGAATCCGTAATGTAGATGCAGTTGGCACCGTACGATTCCATCAGTTTCGCCTGCTTGACGAGCTGCTCGGGCGGCGACATATGCGCCATCATCAGAAAGCCGACGGTATCCATCTCCAGCTTGCGGGCAAGACCAATGTGCTGCTCGGATACATCGGCTTCCGTGCAATGCGTCGCGATTCGAATCGTATGCACACCCAGCTCGTGCGCAAGCCGCAAGTGATCGACGGTGCCGATGCCCGGCAGCAATAGCGCCGATACCTTGGCCTGTTTCACTTCCGCAATCACAGCGCTCAGATACGCTTCGTCCGTATGCGCCGGAAAACCATAGTTGACCGAAGCGCCGCCCAGGCCGTCGCCGTGGGTCACTTCGATCAACGGGACGCCGGCAGCGTCGAGTCCACGCGCAATCGAACACATCTGCTCAAGTGAAATCTGGTGGCGCTTGGGATGCATGCCGTCACGCAATGTCATGTCGTGCACGGTAATGCGGGTTCCTGCTAAAGACATAGTCGGCTCCTCAAGCGGTGGCAGGCGATGCGGCAAGCATCTGTTGGGCAAACAGTTCGGCGGTGCGGGCGGCTGCCGCAGTCATGATGTCGAGATTGCCGGCGTATTTCGGCAAATAGTCGCCGAGGCCTTCAACTTCCATGAATACGGACACGCGGCGGCCGTCGAACACGGGGCCGTTCTTTAACGTGTACCCCGGCACGTATTGGCGTACTTCTTCGATCATGGCGTGCACGGAGGCGGTAATCGCCTCGACGTCAGGATCAGTCTCGGTCAGGCAATGGATCGTGTCGCGCATGATCAGCGGCGGTTCGGCCGGATTGATCACGATGATCGCCTTGCCCACCATCGCACCGCCGACCTGTTCGATCGCCTGCGCGGTGGTACGGGTGAATTCGTCGATGTTCTTGCGCGTGCCGGGGCCGACCGAGCGCGACGACACGGTCGCGACGATCTCGCCATATGCCACGCGCTGTACGCGTGAAACGGCGTAGACCATCGGGATGGTGGCCTGGCCGCCGCACGTGACCATGTTGACGTTCATCGCCTGCTGGTCGATCTGCGCGGCGAGGTTGACTGGGGGCACGCAGAACGGACCGATCGCGGCGGGCGTCAGGTCGATCACGCGCACGCCGCGCGCGGTCAACTTGTCGGAATGCTCGCGGTGCACGTACGCGGAAGTGGCGTCGAAGGCAATGCGGATATCGTCGGCGGCCAAGTGCGGTAGCAGGCCGTCGATGCCGTCAGCCGTCGTCTTCATTCCCATTTCGCGGGCGCGCGCGAGGCCGTCCGACTCCGGGTCGACGCCGACCATCCACACGGGTTCGAGCACCGCGCTGCGGCGCAGTTTGTACAACAGATCGGTGCCGATATTGCCGGGCCCGATCAACGCGCATTTGATCTTGCTCATTGAATGCATCCTCAAGGAAAAGACGGTCAAACGGTCAGATGAAGCGCACGGAGCAACTGCCGATGCCTTCAATCTGCATGTGTAACTGGTCGCCGCGAACAACGGGAATCAACGCCGCCAGCGAACCCGACAGCACGACTTCGCCGGCGAGCAGCGGCACGCCGAGTTCGCCGAGCGTGTTCGCGAGCCATGCGACTGCATCGGCCGGGTGACCCAGCGCGGCAGCGCCGACCCCTTCCGCCGCACGCGTGCCGTTCTTATCGAGCGTCATGTGGCAAGCAGCGAGATCGAGTGAGTGGGGGGCGACGCGTTCATCGCCGAGCACGTAGACGCCGCATGAGGCGTTGTCGGCCACTGTGTCGCCGATGCGTATCGCCCAGTCGCGGATGCGCGAATCGACGATCTCGAAGCACGCGCCGACCGCTTCGGTGGCGGCAAGCACCGCCTCTCGCGTGATGCCGGGGCCGCGCAAATCGTCTTCCAGATAGAACGCAATTTCGCCTTCCGCGCGCGGCGCGATCAGCTTGTCGATCGGGATGTCCTCGCCGGCGACGTAGTGCATGCCGGAAAGCAGCACGCCGAAATCGGGCTGGCGCACGTCGAGCATGTCCTGCACGGCCTGGCTCGTCACGCCGATCTTCTTGCCGACGATGGTTTCGCCCGCTTCGATGCGGCGTGCGACGAAGTGCTGCTGCACGCGGTAAGCGTCGGCGAGCGGCAAACCGCCGGCGCGCGCCGAGAAGGGTGCAATCGGCGCGCGCTCGCGCCATGCGTGGTAAAGCTCGTCGCCGAGGGTGGTGTGAAGTGTCGAAGTCATGGCGACCGCAAATAGAAAGGGAAAAGCGCCGGGGCGGAATCTGAACCCGTCCCCGGCCATGGTTTCAATCGAGGCGCTGCGAAATCAATTGCCCGCGCCGCGAATCGCATCAGGCGAGAAGTACGCTTCGGTCAGTTGCGAGCCGCGTGTGAGCACCGGCATCGGTTCCTGATTCGACAGACGGTCCGCGTAATAGGCGCCGGAGATCAGGTCGTGATAGAACACGGAGGTCGAGTAGAACGATTTGGCGTCGTACGCGTAGAGCGTCGGGGCGAGGTTGGTGCGCCACAGTGTGCCGCGGGCGTCGTAGTTGTCGGCGGCGACTGCATTCCACGTGTCTTCGTCGAGATACAGCACCCGTTTCGCGTATTCATGGCGATAGCCGGACTTGAGCGTGGCTTGCAACACCCACACGCGATGCAGTTCGAAGCGCATGTACTGCGTGTTCTCATGGCCCTTGGTCAGAATATCGGTGTATTTGATCGACGGGTCCATCAGCTTGTAGTTGTCGTACGGCACATACACTTCGCGCTTGCCGATGATCTTCCAGTCGTAACGTTCGCCCGAGCCGTTGAAGAGGCGGTCGTCGTCCACGGTACGAAAGCCGCCGGGACCTTCGGGTTGATCGAAGCCGAACTCAGGCGCCTGGCGCACGCGCCGTGTGCCCGGGTTATAGGACCACGTGCGGCGGGTGTCGGAGCCTTCCTGGTCCCACATCTCGTAGCCGGTGATGATCGTGCCGCGATCGGACAGTGGCAGCATCGTGGTCTGACGGAAGAAGCTCTTCGCGTTCAGCGGGTTTTTCGGATCGAAGTGGTCGGCGCTGCGCGGCCCGTAAATCGCGTATTGCACCTTACCCCATGCAATATTGCCGTCGGGGTAGACCACGGCCTGGTCGTAGGTCGCGGTTTCGCCTTCGATCGCGGATGCGAAGCGCAGATTCCACATCGCCTCGACCCCGTTCTTCGGCACGGGGAACGGGCTGACCGGCGGGAAATCCTTCAGGCCGTTCTGGTCCTTCGTCATCGTGGTGGTCGGCGCGTACAGACGGATATCCTTGTACACGGCGTCGCCATAGCTGAAATCGCGGTGGCTCGGATAGACCGGAATCTTGAAGGTATCCGGATACTTCTTGAGCAGGGCTTTCTCGCCGTCGGTGAGACGCGCTTCGTACTGCTGCATGTTCTGCGCGGTGATCACGAAGAGCGGCTTCTCGCTCGCGTACGGATCGGGGAAGCGCTGGCCCGGTTTGTAGTCGACGCCCGGCGGCGTCCCGAACCATTTGCCGGTCCATGCGGGGATCGTGCCGTCGGCATTGCCCGCGCGCTCGGCGCCCATCGGCGTGAGCGGACCTTCGAGCTTGGCGATATCTTCCGGGCTGGTTTTGGCGAACGACGGGGCGCCTAGTGCGGCGGCGAATGCGGCGCCTGCCGCGAACACGCAGACGCGCACTACGGGATTGAAAATTCGACTCATGACCAAATCCTCTTGCAGTAATAAGACGGCTGATTCAAAGGGTGATGCAGGCTGCAAGGCGCCCGGAACGCAGGGCGCTTTGCAGCATCAGAACGAGTAAGTCGCGGTGGCGAGCACGTAATCGCGATCGGCGAGCGGCCGGTTAACCGGGTTCGGATTGCCGAGGAACTTCGCGTAGACGAGCCCGAGTTTCAGGTTGCTCAGGCGCGTGAAGTTCACACCGACCGTCACGCGGTGATCTCCCACGCCGGTCAGCGAGCCGAGTGCGCCGGATAGCGCGGATTGGCCGGTGAAGTCGTCGGCATAGGTGAGCGGCACGTCGAGGTCCCAGCCGTTGAAGACGTTCTTGTAGCTGAGCGTCCATGCCACCTCGAAGGCGGCGGCGTTACGCGTGTTGGTGAGCGTCGTCGAGCCCATCAGCGGCGTGATGTTGCCGGCGTGCACATACGAGATTTCACCCACCAGCGTTTGCGATGCGGCAAGGAAGGTCGGTCCGATCGAATAGATCGCCGAGAGATTCGATTGCCATACGTCGCCGCGCGTCGACTGCGCGCCCGTGGGGGTGTTCACGAGCACCGCGGCGCCTTGCCGGTACGACGTTTCACCCGCAACGTTCACGCCGTTCAGATCGGTCGAGAAGCTCAGGCCGGTGAGCTTGATGTGATCGAAGTACTTTTCCTGGTACTGCAGACTAGGAAAATACGTCGTCACGACACTCGGGTTCATGTCGTTGTAGTGCAGGTAGTACGCACCGATTTCGGTGTCGCCGAAGACGCGCCAGCGTGCGCCCAGGCCCCACTGATCGTCGCCGTTCGGCCGGATGTCGTTGCCGCGCGGAATCTGGATGCCACCGGGCCCGATGATGTATTGCGAGCCGGGGCCGACGACGTCCGAGTAGCTCCAGAACGCGCCGGGCGGTACGAGCTGGTTAGGCTCGAACGCAAACTGGTAATAGCCGAGCAGGCTGAAGTTAGGCGCGAGTTGCCACTGCGTCGAAATCTGCGGCACCGGCAGCAGGATGTCCTTGACCTCCGCGCCTGCCACATAGCTGGCGATCGCATTGGCCGGCCCCTGGGCGCCCGCGATGTTCGGGAAGAACACGCTTTCGCCCCATGCAACTACCTGCTCGCCCACCTTGACGTTCAGACTCGTGCCGCCGAAGTGGATCGTGTCGTACGCGTAGGCTGCGAGCAACTGCGGGGATCCGCCGGCAAAGTAGCTCGCATCGCTGGTGAACTGGTTGTACGCGCCGCTATGGTTGACGGTGTAGGGCGCGTCATTGCTGTTCGGGTGCTGGTAGGCCTGGTCGTAGAACACGTTGGCTCGCACGAAGACACCCCAGTCGTCATGCTTGAGGTTCACTTCGCCAAGAAGGCTCACCTGATTTTCGATCAGCTTGTTCTTTGCGAAGTTGCGGTCGCCGTCATCGCCGTTGATGTTCTCCGGCGTCAGCAGATTGCCGCTCGGCGCGCGCGTGCGCATCCCCAGGCCATAGCCGAGCGTGAAGTTGTAATCGAGCGTGGTGTCCGTGCCGAGATTGATCGTGTCGCCCGCGTATGCGGGTGTGGCGAACGTCGTCATCGTCGCTGCCGACGCCGCTGCCAGCACGGCGAGTCTGCATGCCGCGCACACCGCGCGCAACACCGGTGCGCGCTCTTGTGTTCCGTTGATCTGCATTCCGTCTCCTCTGTGGTCACTTCTGAAATTTGTTGTGATCAGAGGTTAGGGGGCACGTGCGGCGCGAGAATCGTCAAAACGGACTAGTCGCTTGCCCCAGGGGATGCGAGATGTGCGCGTGTGAATGCGTCTATGGCTTGATGGCGAACGCTTTGTGCAGGTCAGTGGCGGCGAGAAAAGCGGGCACTTCGCCGCCGCCTTCGAGAATCAGGTTGCTGCCCGATGCATAGGCGGCGTGCGGTGAGGCGAGGAACAGACACGCGGACGCAATGTCGCCGGGTCTCGCGAGCCGGCCGGCGGGAATCGTCGCGGTGATGTTGTCGAGCGCGGCCTCGCCGTCTGCCGCGGACGACCCCGTGTGGCCGCGGGTGGCGGCTTCGGTTTCGACCAGACTCGGGCTTACCGCGCACACGCGAACCTTGGGGGCCCATTCCACCGCGAGCGAGCGCACCGCATTCAGCAGGCCGGCTTTCGCCGCGCCATAGGCCGCTGTTCCCGGCGATGGTCGCAAACCGCTTACGCTGCCGATGAAGAGCAGGACGCCGCCTTCCGGTTGCTGTTGCATCAGCGCATTCGCACGTTGCGCGATGTGCAGCGGCGCCAGCAGGTTCAGGCGGACGACGGCTTCGGTGAAGCGCGGCGAGGCCTGCGCGGCGAGCGCGAATGGCGCGCCGCCCGCATTGTTGACGAGCACATCGAGCCGGCCGGTTTCGCGTTCGATCTGCGCGAGCATGGCGTCGATCGTGTCGATGTCGCGCACGTCCGCGGCGATGAAGCGCGGGGCATCCACCTCCACGCTCGCAGGCGGCGTGCGGCTGCACACATACACCGTGGCTCCCGCCTCTCTGAAAGCTTGCGCGATGCCCGCGCCGATCCCTTTGGTGCCGCCCGTGACCAGCACCACCTTGCCGCTGAAATCAAACCCTGTCATTGCCGCTGTCTCCCACTGTTCATGTGGGGCCGATGGTAGGAGAAATGCGGCGTTGCCTCGTAGTCTGAAAAGACGATGTTTCGCGGTGAATTCGAAGGGATGATGTTTTCGCTGGCGACCTTCACACAATTTGCCGCGCCGAAGAGCGCGGCGCGAGGCAGGAGACAAGCACGCATGAATGCAACGCCCACCGAGTCCCAACACGCCGACGCGCACGGTAAGTCGCGTAGCGCGCCGCCAACCCCGCAGGCGCCGAAGGGGATTTTCACGGAAGTTCCAGGCGGCCTGACACTGCACCACTTCGAAGCCGGCAGCGGCGCACCCGTTGTGTTCATCCACGGCAGCGGACCGGGTGCGAGCGGCTTCAGCAACTTCAAGCACAACTACCCGCAGTTCGCGGCGGCGGGTCATCGGGCGATCGTGGTTGATCTGCCAGGCTATGGCGCGTCGTCGAAACCCGCGGACGTGAACTACACGCTCGACTTCTTCGTCGACGCATTGCGCGCGCAGCTCGTTGCGAACGGCATCGGCCGGGCGACCTTGCTCGGCAATTCGCTTGGCGGTGCGATCGCATTGCAATACGCACTTGACTATCCCGACGACGTCGACAGCCTGATCATGATGGCGCCGGGCGGCGTCGAGGAGCGCGAGACCTACTTCAAGATGGAGGGCATCCAGAAGATGGTGTCGCTCTTCACGAACCGCCAGATGAATCGTCTGACGATGCGGCAATTGCTCGAACTGCTGGTGTTCGATCGTAGCCTCGTCACGGACGCGCTGGTCGAAGAACGCCTGAGCGTATGCGAGCAACAGCCGCCGGAAGTGCTGTCGACGATGCGCGTGCCTAACCTGACCGAGCGTCTGGGCGAACTCAAATGCCCGGTGCTGGGTTTCTGGGGCACGGACGACCGCTTCAATCCGGCCAGCGGCGCCATGCGTTTTCTCGAACATTGCGCCGACGCGCGCTTTGTCCTGATGAATCGCTGCGGCCACTGGGTGATGGTCGAGCATCGGCGGTATTTCAATCGCGAATGTCTGGAATTTCTCGCGGAGCAGCATGCCACTTGAGGCATGCTTCGGATGCGGCGCTGCCGGCGTGACCGGCGTGTCCGGTGCGACCGGTACCAAGGGCCCAAGCTGAGACGCCGCATAAAACCCAACTACACCACGACGGAGACGGCATGACATTTCCCCATCAACTGTTCGACATGAGCGGCAAAGTAACCGCCATCACGGGTGGCGCACGCGGCATCGGCGCGCAGACGGCACGCACGCTGGCGGCGGCCGGTTCGGCGATCGCGGTGCTCGACGTGCTGACGGAGCCGGGCGAGCAACTGGTCGCCGAGATCAATGAGTCGGGCGGCCGCGCGGCGTTCTGGAAGATGGACGTCACGCAGGAAGACAACGTGCAGCGCGTGTTCGGCGAAATCGCCACGCGTTTTGGACGCCTCGACGCACTGGTGAACAACGCCGGTATCGAAGGCGCGAATCTGCCTACGCACGAAATGACGCTCCAGCAATGGCAGAAAGTCATCGACGTCAATGTGACGGGCGTGTTTCTCTGCACCAAGTACGCCATTCCGCACATGCTGGCGGCGGGCGGCGGCTCGATCGTGAATCTGTCGTCGATGTATGGGTTGGTCGGCGGCCCGGACGTGCCGGCGTACCACGCGTCGAAGGGCGCAGTGCGGCTGATGGCGAAGACCGAAGCGATGCTGTACGCCACGCAAAACATCCGCGCGAATTCCGTGCATCCTGGCTTTATCCGCACGCCGCTGCTGGAAGAGGCGTTCGCCAAGCTCGGTGACCCGGAGCAGATTTTCGCGCATATGAAAACGCTGGTGCCGCTCGCGAAGATCGGCGATCCGCAGGATATCGCGTCGGGCATTCTGTATCTGGTGTCGCCGGCCGGCCGCTATGTGACCGGCACGGAGTTGGTGATCGACGGTGGCTACACCGCACGCTAGGAAAACAGATGAATACCAGTGAATACATGAAGGCCCGCCTCGTCGACTATATCGAGGCGTTCAATGCGGCGGACGCTGCACGCGTCGTCGCGCTGTTCGCCGATAACGCGAGCGTCGAAGACCCGGTCGGCACGCCCTTGAAAGAGGGCAAAAGCGAGATCGAAACGTTCTATACGTACGCGACGTCGGTGGGCGCCCGGCTCGAACTGATGGCGCCGCCGCGCGGCTCGCACGGCAATAGCGCATCGATCAGCTTTCGCGTGCATATCACGGGGCAGCACGGCCGGCCCGCGCACATCGACGTGACCGACGTGATGGACTTCGACGCTGCCGGCAAGATTGTGCGCATGCGTGCGTACTGGGGCGCGGACGACTATCACGTGCTCGCAGACGCGAGCTGAACCGGGAAGGCGGCGCGATGGCGCTCTACGAGTTCAACGGCAAGCGGCCGCGCGTCAATCCGTCAGCGTACGTTCATCCGAGCGCCGTGCTGATCGGCGACGTGACGGTGGCCGCCTGCTGTTACATCGGACCACATGCGAGCCTGCGTGGGGATTTCGGCGCGGTGGTGGTGGAGCGTGGCAGCAACGTGCAGGATAGTTGTGTGCTGCACACAGGCGTGGAGAATACCTGCCGGCTTGGCGTCGACAGTCATGTCGGGCACAGCGCGATCATTCACGGCGCGACCCTCGAGCCGAACACGATGGTCGGCATGCATGCCGTCGTGATGGATGGCGTCGTGCTCGGCGCGGCGAGCATCGTGGCCGCTTGCGCGTTCGTCAAGAAGGACTGGCGGGTGCCCGCAGGCGTGCTGGTGGCCGGGGTGCCGGGGCGCGTGGTGCGCACCCTGAGCGAAGACGAGATCCTGGCGAAATCGTCCGGAACCCGGATTTACCAGCAACTCGCGGCGGATTGCCTGCGCACCATGCGCAGCGTTTGAGGTTGGGCGCCGCCCATCGGGCGGCGCGAGTGCGGCGCTAAAGTTCGAACGCCGCGGCTAGCGCAATATGCGCGCGGCCGCGGCGTTCCTTCCTGCTTCCTTACGTTACATACCCCTGCGCCACATTGATCAACTGCACGCGATTGCGCACGTTGAACAACTGCCGCAGACGCCGCAAGTGGTAATCGACGTTATGCGGCGACAGCCCAAGGAAGTAAGCAATTTCCTTGTCGCGCTGCCCCTGCACGACCGCCTTCAGCACCGCATGCTGCAATTCGCTCAGCGAGACGCGATGCTGCTGCGCCGGTGCGATGCCGATCACGCTCTTCGCGTGCGTCCAGATGAATTCGTGGATCGTGTGCGCGAACATCAGCGTTTCGGCCACGATCGACTCCGTCATCCAGCGCGGGTTGCCGATCTCCGAGTTAAAGCACAAGCTCGCGCTCAGCTCCGGCTCGGGCAGCGGCATCTGCGTCAGAATCCCACTTTTGCGGCCGGTCGCCTCGAGCATGTCGATCAGCCCGCCGAGCCGCTCGCTGCGCATCTGCGCGCGCGGCAGGTCGGCGCGCATGTCGGCGGTGTTCCAGACGAACGGCATGCCGGTCGGCGACGCCAGCGAGACGCGCGGATCGAGCTCGAAATAACGCTCGCGAAAATAGCGCGTGAGCCATGTCTGCGACTCGTAGCTGGTCAGCACGAACATCGACTTATGATGCGCGGTGGTGCGCGTGGCCGAATAGCTGAACGAGTCGAAGCCGAGTTG
Organism: Paraburkholderia sediminicola; assembly: GCF_046027825.1. Taxonomy (GTDB): domain Bacteria; phylum Pseudomonadota; class Gammaproteobacteria; order Burkholderiales; family Burkholderiaceae; genus Paraburkholderia; species Paraburkholderia sediminicola_D. The sequence goes on along the minus strand of NZ_JAQQDU010000002.1, from coordinate 32,397 downwards.
TTTGATGCGGTGCCGCACGAATTCGATGCGGTCCTGCGCGCTGCCAAATCGCACCAGCGGACTGATTATCGGTGTGGCGCGCCGCGCGGCGGGCGAGGGCGTGCCGATCTCCTCCTCAGTGAAGAGCGTAAGAAAACCTGCGGGCGCCATGCCTGATGCGGTGCGGGTGGATGCCCTGGATGCTTCAGCCGCGTGGGCTGATTTCTCGGGTTGCCGCGTGCCGGCCGGGTAAGCCGGTGCTGCGGTAACCGCAGAGTTGTAAGCCGCCGACACGTGGCTGGCTTCGCCTTGCGGCGAACCGGTCAGCCAATGCGGCAGCGTATCGCATTCGTGTTCCATGAAACGGTAGCTCCAGCGTTCGAAACGCGTGAAAGACGACAACCGGGATGATCAACTATTTCCAAATATTACGGTAGCCGGTTCCTTGCTATCATTTTTGAGATCTTGCGCTGACCTCTGACCGGCGACGCGGGTGTGACAGGGTTTGCTCATGTGCATACGGGACCTCCCAGGAAGAGACGTGATGGCAAAAATTCCAAGGCTGACAACGACGCTTGCTTACGACCGCTATATGGCGGGCCAGAAACTGGTGTCGAGCGTGGATCGCCCGTGGCGGCACCTGGTGCTGCGCTCGTATCTCGAGCCGGCCGAGCAGGAGCTGCTGGAAGCCCCGGGCCTCCAGGACGTCACGTTGATGACGCTCGCCAGCGGCGCCGAACACCTCGAGCGCAACCTGAATGGGCACTGGGAGAGCGCCGAGTTGCGCATGGGCGACGTCTGGTTCGTGCCGCCCGTGCCGATTTCGTGGCGCTGGCGTTCGATCAGCGATGAGCCGCTGTCGACCGTCCATTTGCACCTGGAGCGCAGCCTGATCGACAGCGTCGCCGACCAGATGGAGCTGGGCGGTTCTCGCGAACTGTCGCTTGGCGACGCGATGCAGTTTCATGATCCACTGATCGCCGCGATGCTCGGCGCATTGCATCGCGCCGCCGGCGATCCAGCCGATTCACGGCTGTACGTTGACGCGCTGGCTCACGCGCTCGCCGCCCACCTGTTGCAACATTACTCGCGCGGCCGTCACGCCGAGGCTGGCTTGCCGTCGCAGCCCGAGCGATTGGTGCCACGCCGCATCCGCCGTGTAACCGATTACATCCGCGCCAATCTTGCCGCCGATCTGGCCATCAGCGAACTGGCCACGCAGGCCGGGTTAAGCAGCTTTCATTTTGCTCGGGTGTTCCACCGCGAGACGGGTGAAACGCCCCACCAGTTTGTCGCGCGCTTGCGACTCGAAGAAGCCGCGAGGCTGTTGCGTGCCACCGATCAGCCGGTGCTGCAAATCGCGATTGCGGTTGGTTTCGAGAACGCCAGTCATTTCTCCGTGCAGTTCAAGCGTGCCTACGGCGTGACGCCGCTTGCCTACCGGCTGCGCGGCTGAGAGTCAGGTTGCGCGGCTGGATCGCGTGGGCGGCTCGCCAGCATGCGATGCCTGAGCGGCACGCCGACACTTGACGGCGCGCGGGCGTTCACTGGTTACGACACACGGTTCTGCCAGGCGGCGCTGCGATGCCTGGCCGCGCGTGGCATGGCATATTAAGGCGGCCGCAGGGGCATCGAGGGCAAGGATCGCTCGCGGTGACGCGTGAAACTTCCACGGTGATGCCGATTTCGTCGCAGGCTGCGCTGTCCGCTGTCCGCTGAATTGCCGAAACGGGCGTTGAGCACTTTTCGCAGTTTGCTGCGCATTGCATCGCTTGCAAACTACGAAGTTTCGTGGCGTCGCAGGCGATAGAGCTGGCACGCTGGGGCCTGGATGGTGTTCCGGCCGGTTTGCAGCTGACGTGCTCACTATATGATGAAGCAGGGGATCGGCAGCACCCCTTGCAACTGTTGCCTTACGAAGAGGCGTGGCGCTCGTGATAGCGGCGCGGTGGCCTGCTTTATGCGTGACCGCCGGAGTCACTGGTTCAACTGGCCTGACCAGTTGGGCGACAACTGTCTCTGTCGAAGCCTTGCACCGGCCGACAGAATGTTGCGCCTGCAGCCTGGCTCTGGCCGGCGTCTGACCGACCATTCCACTCAACCTGTCACACCGGAGATCTAGCGATGACCCGACTTCGAATTACCGCCTGCGGCCACGTCTTTACCGCCGAAACGCATCCTGACGCGCCGCAAACGGTGGCCGCCTTTCTGAGGCTCCTGCCGTACCGTCAGAAGATCATCCACGTGCGCTGGAGCGGCGAAGGCTGCTGGGTTCCGCTTGGCGACTTCAAACTCGAAAACGATGGCGCGGCAGTCGGCTTCGAAAATCACACGAGCCATCCGTCGGTGGGCGACATCCTGTTCTACCCGGGCGGTTACAGCGAAACGGAGATCATTCTCGCGTACGGTTCATGCTGCTTCGCAAGCAAGATGGGGCAACTCGCGGGCAATCACTTCCTGACCATTGTCGAAGGCAAGGAAAAGCTGCGCGAGCTCGGCACCAAGGTGCTGTGGGAAGGCGCGCAAGACGTGTTGTTCGAGAAGATCTGAAGCGGTGCCCGGTGCGGGCATCAGTTTGGCCGCGACGACAGTCGGTGAGGGTGCGGTGTACCCGTGGTAGCCGGGGAAGAAGGGTGAGAGAACGCGCGCGATTCGCGCGCGTCGACACGCTTTTCTAGCACCCCGCACATTCGGTTGTGCGGGGTGCCATTCAACACTTACTTGAACAGCTTCATCGCTTGCGAGAGCGTATTGACCACGCCCCATGCCAGCGGCAGCGTCACATATAGCCAGAAGACAGCGAGCTTGACCTTGTTGGTCGGATGAACGGCTTGAATGGTCGACATGCGAGTCTCCTTAGGCGCCTTTGGCGAGTTGTGCGTCAGTCATGTGGTGCTTGTCGTTGACACGCTTAACCAGCAGGTTGCAGACGAAGCCGATCACCAGCAGCACAACCATGATGTGAATCGTCATCGTGTAGGCATCCGCCTTTGCAACGCCGTGCGCCACTTCATACGCACGGATGTAATTCACCAGCACGGGACCCGCGACACCCGCCGCGGCCCAGGCGGTCAGCAGGCGGCCGTGAATGCCGCCGACGAACGCCGTGCCGAACATGTCCGCGAGATACGCCGGCACCGTCGCGAAGCCGCCGCCGTACATCGACAGGATCACGCAGTACGCGAGCACGAACAGGGCGATCTGGCCGGAGGCCGCGAAGCCAGGCACGAGGTAGTACAGCACGGCGCCGAGCGCGAAGAAGATGAAGTAGGTGTTCTTGCGGCCGATCCAGTCCGAAGCCGAGGCCCACACGAAACGGCCGCCCATGTTGAACAGCGACAGCAGACCGACGAAACCGGCCGCCGCGGCAGCCGTCACGGTGTCCTTGAAGCTCTCCTGGATCATGACCGAAGCCTGGCCGAGAATGCCGATGCCGGCCGTCACGTTCAGGAACAGCACCAGCCAGATCAGATAGAACTGCGGTGTCTTCAGCGCCTGATCGATGTGCACGTGATTGCGCGAAATCATTTTCTTCTGGTTCGTCGCGGGCGGCGTCCAGCCGGCCGGCTTCCAGTCTGCCGGCGGCACGCGAATCGCGAGTGCGCCGATCGACATCGAGATGAAGTACGCAATGCCGAGCACGACGAAGGTCTCGGCCACGCCGATGCTGGTCGCACTGCGGAAGTGGTTCATCAGCGCCACCGACAAAGGCGCGGCAATCATTGCGCCGCCGCCGAAGCCCATGATCGCCATACCGGTCGCCATGCCGCGGCGATCCGGAAACCAGCGGATCAACGTCGACACCGGCGACACGTAACCGAGGCCGAGTCCGATCCCGCCGATCACGCCATAGCCGAGATAGAGCAGCGCGATCTGGTGCAGATACACGCCGAGCGCGGAGACCAGGAAGCCGCCTCCGAAGCAGCACGCGGCGGTGAACATCGTGCGGCGCGGGCCGACATGTTCGAGCCACTTGCCGGCAAACGCCGCCGACAAACCCAGGAACACGATCGCCAGCGAAAAGATCCAGCCGAGCGACGTCAGCGACCAGTCGTCAGCAGCGGATTGCGTAATGCCGATGACCTTGGTCAGCGGACCGTTGAATACGGAGAAGGCGTACGCCTGGCCGATACAGAGGTGAACGGCGAGGGCCGCGGGCGGCACCATCCAGCGCGAAAAGCCCGGCTTCGCAACGGTGGCCTGTTTGGAAAGAAATGGGGCAGAGCCGGAATTCCCGCTCGGCTCGGTGATGCTACTCATGGTCGGTCTCCCGTGACGAATGCTTTGTTATCGGCGCTTCTTACAGAATGCTTTAGTGCTGCGGTGTAAAAATTTCAGGTCAACGTGCCGTCAATATATGTATTTGTATTTCATATAACGTGCGCCAATTCGATGTAGAAGCTGCTTCGCAGAACGATAGAATGCGAATTGGGTCTTTGCAATATGAGATGTAAATGCATAAATCATTATCCGGATGAAATAAGGCTGTAATTTTAAGAAATGCGGCAGCGCGCCATGAAAACCCGGAATGGGCTACCGAATGCGGGGAACGTTGGACGCCGGAACCGGCAAGAATGTGGGCGTTGAGCGGAAAGCAGGGAGCTGGTGCGGCGGAAAGTGAGAAAGCTGGGAACGCGGCGGGCAGGCTGATGAAGGGAGCTTGAATTTCAGAACGATCTACGGGAAGGCCATTGGCCTGAAAACAAACGGGCCGGCATTGGCACCTTTGCCAAGCCGGCCCGTCGCAACAATCTTCGGTAAGAATCAGGCGACTGTGCGCCCGGTCTTCATCTTCGCCGCCACGAGCACCGAGATCAGGCAGCCGACCGCCAGGTAGGCCGCCACCGGATGCCAGGAGCCGCCGGCAAAGCTGACCAGCGCCACCGCGATAAACGGTGTGAAGCCGCCGCCAACCACGCTCGCCACCTGATACCCGACGCCCGCGCCGCTATAGCGATACTCGGTGCCGAACAGTTCGGTGAACATCGGTTGCTGCACGCTCACGACCATGTCGTGGGCGACGTTGGCGAGCATGACGGCGAAGATCACGATCCACACCGTCGAGCGGGCTTCGAGCGCGAGAAAGAACGGCACCGCGCTGAACATACCGATCAGCGCGCCGATGATATACACGCGCCGGCGGCCGAAACGGTCCGCAAGCGCCGCAAAGCAAGGAATCGTCACGCAGCTCACCGCGCCGACCAGCAGGCCGATCGAGAGGAAGAACTCGCGCGGCATGTGAAGATTCGCCGTCGAGTAGTTCAGTGCGAACGCCGTCACGATATACATCGTGAACAACTCGGCAAGCCGCAGCGCGATGATCAGCAGGAAAGCCTTGGGGTGCTTCAGCAACGCCTCGACGATCGGCAGCCGCACGCTGCGTTCACCGTGCTCGCCGACCTTCTCGACGAACTCCTTCGATTCTTCCATGCTCGAGCGAATCCACAGCGCGATCAGCACCAGCACCACACTGAACAGGAAGGGCAGGCGCCAGCCCCAGTTCAGGAATGACGCGTTGTCCATCGAGCGGCTGATGATGGCGACCAGCCCGGTCGAGAGCACCAGCCCCACGCCATAGCCGACCTGCACGCCGCTGCTGTAGAACGCCTTCTTCTTCTCCGGCGCGCTTTCGACCGCCATCAACGCCGCGCCGCCCCATTCGCCGCCGACCGCGAAACCCTGGATCGCGCGCAAGGTGACGAGCAGCACCGGCGCCCACCAGCCGATGCTGGAGAAGGCCGGCAGCAGGCCGATCGCGGCGGTGGAGAGGCCCATCATCATCACCGTGAGGACCAGCATGCGCTTGCGTCCAAGCCGGTCACCGTAGTGGCCGAACACGAAGCCGCCGAGTGGGCGGAACAGAAAGCCGACGCCGAAAGTCGCGAATGCGGCGAGCGTGCCCATGGCCGGGCTGACCTTCGGGAAGAACTCGGCGTTGAAGACGAGCGCGGCGACAATGCCGTACAGCAGAAAGTCGTACCAGTCGACCACGGCGCCGATGAAGCTGCCGAGCGCCGCTTTGCGAGCCCGGCTGCGCGCCGTGCGGTTGTCGGCGATGGCCGCTTTCGGTGCTTTGGGGATGGTGGTGCTCATGACGGTGTCTCCTTCCAATTCTCGGGGTGCTGTCTGGATGCGCGCGGCAGATACGGGGCGGTGGCCGCTGCGGGCCTATCACAGGATTCCCCGAAGGTTAATGATGCGAAGCGGTTGACACAATCCGCATTCAGGTGAAATTGCGCGATCATCGAACGCAACTGCGCGAATAGCGCGCGTTTTGCGCGTTTACACCGAGCTTCGCCTGTTTGGATCGGTAGAGGAACCGCCCGTGTGCCGCACGTGCTACCTTGAGCATGCAATTCTAAAAACAACATCTACTGATATACTACATACGGAATATTGATTTTTGCGGCGTTGCAGCATATGATTGAGCTATCTGTTCACTCAATCATTCGGAGTTACAAATGGAGTTTGTTCCTCTCGCGTTGCTTGCCATTGCTGTCGTAGGTCTAGGCTCTGCCGCCACCGTTCTGTTGACCCGCTGGATCCCGCAGCCGGTTGCGCAGCTTGCAGCGCAACATGGCCGGTTCGTCGGCCTGGGCGAGCAGGACAGCGGCATGGCTGCCGTGGCGCCGTACCGGGCGCATGTTCAACAAGAGGCGATGAATGTCGTCAGAACTTGAAACTGAAGCAGTGGCCACACCCTTGATGTTGTCATTGCAGCCGATCGGCGCGAGCGCGAGCTTGCGCGATCAGGCGTATGCCATGCTCCGCCAGGCCATTGCCGACGCGGATATCTACCAGACTCGCGAAGAAATCCGCCTCGACGAGCGCGTGCTGAGCGAATCGCTAGGCGTGAGCCGCACACCGGTGCGCGAGGCGATGACGCTGCTCGAGCAGGAAGGTTTTCTGCGCATGGTGCCGCGGCGCGGCATCTACATTGTGCGCAAGAGCAAGCGTGAGATTGTCGAAATGATCCAGATGTGGGCCGCGCTCGAAAGCATGGCGGCGCGTCTGGCCACATTGCACGCCACGGACGACGAAATCGCCCGCCTGCGGCACATGTTCGACAATTTCCGCGATGCCACGCCGGCCGAGCACATCGCCGAGTATTCCGACGCCAACATCGCGTTTCATCAGGCGATCGTCGAGTTGTCGAAGTCGCAGATCATTCTCGACACGATCAAGAACATCTTCATCCATGTGCGGGCAATTCGCCGCATGACCATTTCGCAGAGCGACCGCGCGTCGCGTTCGATTGTCGACCATCTGCGTATTATCGAAGCGCTCGAGCAGCGCGATACGGAACTGGCCGAGCGCCTGACTCGCCAGCATTCGCTCGATCTGGCGGCGTTCGTCGAAGCGAATTGCGACTTTCTGGATTGACGGCAGGGTAGGTGCCTGATTGGCGCCACGGATGAAAAAGGCTTGCGGTGATGACTCACCGCAGGCCTTTTTTGCTTTTCCGACCGACATGCGTGCGCGGCGGTTGGGCAGGGAAATGGTTGAACCCCGGGCTCAACACCGCGCCACCGGAATCATCCCCCTGACGCCGCATTCAGCCGGCGTCTTCGGCTCATGTTCATGAGCGTTCACCATTTCTTCCCCTGCTAGTCGTTACCTCGCGGTGGGGATACGCCCAGCTTGACGGTCGTTGAAATATGGTATGTGATATATCAAATCCAATCGAGACAAGCAGCACTCGGTGTTTTCCCTCGAATCGAGCGAGCCGGCGCGGCATCATCTCGCTGCAACGTAGGCCAGGCAGACATTCAGGGCAGAAACCGCGAAACAGTCGCATGTTGAGATCGTGCTTGATTGAATGTGATATATCACATACCGTATGTACCGAGGCCAGCCAACTATTCGCACGAGCGGACGTTATCGAAGCGGGCACGTCCGTCGATAACCGTCGCACACAACTGACTGATCAGGAGACATGACATGAGCAAAGCACTCGATGGCGTGCGCATTCTCGATTTCACGCATGTGCAATCGGGCCCGACCTGCACGCAGTTGCTCGCGTGGTTCGGCGCGGACGTGATCAAGGTGGAGCGGGCCGGAGCAGGCGATATCACGCGTGAGCAACTACGCGATATTCCCGACGTGGATAGCTTGTACTTCACGATGCTCAATCACAACAAACGCTCGATCACGATCGATACCAAGAACCCGGAAGGCAAGCAGGTTCTCGAAACGCTGATCCAGAAATGCGACGTGCTGGTGGAGAACTTTGCACCGGGTGCGCTGGACCGGATGGGCTTCACCTGGGAGCGCATTCAGGAGTTGAATCCACGCATGATCGTGGCGTCGGTGAAGGGCTTTGGCCCCGGCCCCTACGAGGACTGCAAGGTCTATGAGAACGTCGCGCAATGCGCGGGCGGCGCGGCCTCGACCACCGGTTTCGACGATGGGCCACCCGTGGTGACCGGCGCGCAGATCGGCGACAGCGGCACGGGTTTGCATCTGGCGCTAGGCATTGTCACGGCGCTTTATCAGCGCACACAAACCGGGCGCGGACAGAAGGTGCTCGCGGCGATGCAGGACGGGGTGCTCAACCTGTGCCGCGTGAAGCTGCGCGATCAGCAGCGGCTCGAACGCACCGGCACGATGAAGGAGTATCCGCAATATCCGAACGGGCAGTTCGGTGAGGCGGTGCCGCGCGCGGGTAACGCTTCGGGCGGCGGCCAGCCGGGCTGGATTCTGAAGTGCAAGGGCTGGGAGACGGATCCGAATGCGTATATCTACTTCATCACGCAGGCGCCGGTGTGGGCGAAGATCTGCAACGTGATCGGCAAGGAAGAGTGGGCCACCGATCCGGACTACGTGACGCCTGCCGCGCGCCTGCCGCGACTGAAGGACATTTTTGCCGAAATCGAGCGCTGGACCATGACCAAGACCAAGTTCGAGGCCATGCAGATTCTCAACAAATATGACATCCCGTGCGGACCGATTCTGTCGATGAAGGAAATCGCCGAAGAGCCGTCGCTGCGCAAAACCGGCACGATTGTCGAAGTGGATCATCCGACCCGAGGAAGGTATTTGACGGTTGGTAATCCTATCAAATTGTCAGATAGCCCGACCGAAGTCAAACGCTCACCGCTTCTGGGTGAACACACCGACGAGGTGATGACCGAACTCGGCTACTCGCCCGAGCAGATCAGCGCATTGCGGACCGCCGGCGCGATCTGAGCGCTCGATGTGACCGCTCAATGTGACAGCTCAATGTGGCAGATCAAGGAGCGATGTATGGATACGTGGATGCGTTTTATGTCGAGCGACGGCGGCGTCGTATTCGGCCGGGTGGAAGGCGGTTATCTGCACGAATACAAAAGTCTCGATCAACCGGTGCCGACCGGCGCGGTGTTGTCGACACGTGCGCTCACGCCGCTCGCGCCTTGTGCGCCCGGCAAGATCGTCGCGTTGTGGAACAACTATCACGCGCTCGCCGCGAAGCTCGACAAGCCTGTGCCGGCGCATCCGCTTTTTCTGCTGAAGCCGGCGGAATCGGTAATCGGTTCGGGTGAACCGATCCGCCGGCCACCCAGTTACGCGGGGAAGATCGTCTACGAAGGTGAGCTCGGCATTGTGATCGGGCGACGCTGTCGCGATGCGAGTGCAGAACAGGCTGCGGAAGCGATCTTTGGCTACACGCTCATCAACGACGTGACCGCCGCTGATCTGCTGAACGAGAATCCGCACTTTCCGCAGTGGTGCCGCGCGAAGGGCTTCGACACCTTCTGCTGCATGGGCCCCTCGATCGTCTCCGGTTTCGACTGGCGCGCAGCGCATCTCGTGACGACACTCGACGGTGTGGAGCGGCAGAACTATCCGCTCGCGGATATGGTGTTTTCGCCGGCCGAGCAGGTGCGTCTGATTTCACAGGATCTCACGCTCGAGCCGGGTGATGTGATTGCGTGCGGCACGTCGGTCGGCGTTGGATCGATCAAGGACGGCGCGACGGTAACGATCACGATCGACGGGATTGGCACGCTAAGCAACACGTTGGGTGCTGCTGTGCGCGAGGTAGCGATATGACGCAACGTCCGGGGCTCGTTGCGTTGCTTGGTAGCGTCGTGGGACTTGCCGTCATGGCTGGCGGGTTTGTGCGCTATCTGTCGGCGGCGGTGCAGGCGGATGTCGAGCGTATCGAACTCTATGCGGCGGTCTTCATTGGCGCGCTGGTCTTCGCGACGTCCGCAATCGCATTCTGCAAACTGCGCGGCACGTTGGACCTGAGCGCGGCAGCGCGTCCAGGTCATGGCGTTGTCAATGTGTCGGCGCTGCTGCTGTGTGCATGGCTGGGCTACGGTTTCGTCACTGAACATGCGCAGCCGTTGGGACTCGCTGCGTTGCTTGCGACGAGCGCGCTTGCCGTTGCGCTAGGCATGCATCTGACGATCAACCGCGAGTACGCGAACGATCGCGATTCACATACGCATGCGTTTGCCGGGCACTGCCAGGGATTTGCGCTCGAGCGGCATGGGTTGTTGGCACGTATCGAATGGCATGGTGATGAAGAGCAAGCCTGGGTGCTGCGTGAGATAGCACCAGGCACGGTGCGCGCGGCAGCATACCGGCACCGCCGCGGCTGGCATGGCAGTGGGAACGTGGGTGGGCAAAGGCGCGGGTCGGTGCGCCAACGCTCCACTCACCGCGTGATGTGCCGTCAAAGATGAATAGACCAATGCGTCGAGCGGCAAGCGTGATTCATGATCGGCCTACTGGGCCGACAGATAAGGGAACTCACTTGCAGCATAGGGATGCTGATCAATTCGCAATAGTTAGAGTTTTATTGGTTTTCCATCGCCTACTGCTTATAGACGCTCAATTCCTTCACGCGCGTGATCTTCTCGATCAGATTCGCACCTTCCTCCATCAGGAAGCGTTTGAAGGCGACCGCAACCGGCGGCAGACGCTTGTTTTTCCGATGTACGACATACCAGTTGAGCATGACTGGAAAGGTCTCGACGTCGAGCACGACCAGATGACCGAGTTGCAACTCGAGACTGATCGTATGCGCAGAAAGGAATGCGATGCCCATACCGGCGATCACGGCCTGCTTGATGGTCTCGGTGCTCTTGATCTCCATCGCGATCTTGAGGTTGGCGAGACGGCCGGCGAAGCCTTCTTCCATCGAATTCCATGTGTCAGAGCCGCGTTCGCGCACGATGAAAGCCTCGCTCGCCAACTGGCTCATCTTGATGTTGCGTTTATGCGCGAGCGGATGCGTGGGCGCCGCCACGATCACATAAGGGTGCGGCGCGAACGACTCGTTGGTCGCGTCGGTTTCGTGCGGCGGGCGCACCATCACCGCGAGATCGGTCTGGTTGGTCGCGAGTTGATGCAACAGTTCCTCGCGATTGTGCACGGCGAGATTGAGCACGACGCCCGAGTAGCGCCGTGTGAATTCAGCCAGCACGCGCGGAAAGAAGTAGTCGCCGGCGCTGATCACCGCGACGTTCAGCTTGCCGCCGGAGACGCCCTTGAGCTGACTCATCGCTTCATCGACTTCGTGGAACTGCTGAATGATCGCGCGGCTGTAGTGCAGCATCTCGGTGCCGGCCGGCGTCAGATAGATTTTTTTGCCGAGCTGCTCGAACAGCGGCAGCCCCGCGTGTTCCTCGAGCTGCCGGACCTGGGTGGAGACGGCGGGCTGCGTCAGATGCAATTCTTCCGCGGCGCGCGAGAAGCTCAGGTGGCGCGCCACCGTTTCAAAGACCTTCAGTTGCCGCAGAGTCGCATTGCGCATCGTCATGGCCAATGTATAAGCAAATGTGAATCAACATAATAACAAACTTTAATTATTAGTAATTCAGCAATGACCCTAGCATGGGCCTGTATAAGCGGAATTGTCGGCGCAGCACTCGGGTTAACGCTTGAATTACAGACGTGGCGGGGGATGCGGCAAAAAGTTTATGCAGTACCGATGCTTAATTGATCGGAATAAAGAACTGCCCGCAAAGCGGTAATTCAAGTGCGGCGGGGTTTAAAGGATGCGGATTAAAGGCGCAAATATCAAATATTCCCGAATGGCAAGGCTATTCGGGTCATAACCCAAAGGTGAGACGCATACGGTGCGGCTTGACTGCCGGCTGCACCCGATAAAAAGCGGAGACAAGGCGCATGGACGATATCACTCAGCAAGCCACGGCACGCGTATTCTGGGCGAACCGTTGGTGGCAGCTCTTCATCGGCATGATGTGCATGGCATTGGTGGCCAATCTGCAATATGCATGGACGTTATTCGTCACGCCGATGAATGCGCGGCATCACTGGGGTGAAGCATCCATTCAGCTCGCCTTCGCTATCTTTATCCTCACTGAAACGTGGCTTGTGCCGGTGGAGGGCTGGCTGGTCGACAAATTCGGACCACGCCCGGTAGTCGCCGGTGGCGCGGTATGCGCCGGCCTCGCCTGGGTCATCAATTCGTACGCGACGACCTTGCCGATGTTGTATGTATCCGCGGTCATTGCCGGGATCGGTGCGGGCGGTGTGTACGGTACGTGCGTCGGCAATGCCTTGAAATGGTTTCCGGATCGCCGTGGTCTTGCTGCTGGTCTGACTGCGGCAGGTTTTGGCGCCGGCGCGGCGGTCACTGTGATTCCGATCGCCAGCATGATCACGCGCTCGGGTTACGAGCACACCTTCTTTTTCTTCGGCATCCTGCAGGGTGTTTGCATACTCGCGCTCGCGTTGCTGTTGAAGAAACCGAACTTGCGCCAGCAAGCCGCACCGAAGAGGAAGTTCGCGGTCACCCAGGTCGATTACACGCCGGGTCAGATGATCAGGACACCGGTGTTCTGGGTGATCTACGTGTCGTTTGTCGCGGTAGCAGCGGGCGGCTTGATGGCGACCGCGCAGATCGGCCCGATCGCGAAAGACTGGGGGCTCGCGCGCATTCCGATGACGCTCTTCGGCATGACCTTGCCGCTGCTCACCGCCACGCTTTCCATCGACAACGTCTGCAACGGCTTAACCCGTCCGCTGTGCGGCTTCATCTCCGACAAACTCGGCCGCGAAAATACGATGTTCGTGATCTTCATCGGCGAGGGCCTCGCGTTGCTTGGCCTCATGCAGTACGGCAGCAACCCCTACGCGTTCATGACGTTCGCCGCGTTGATCTTCCTGTTCTGGGGCGAGATCTTCTCGATCTTTCCGGCGATTTGCGCCGACACCTTCGGCAGCAAATATGCGGCGGCCAATGCGGGCACCTTATACACCGCGAAGGGAACGGCCTCGCTGCTTGTGCCGATCGCTTCGGTGTTGTCCGCCACGGGCGGCTGGAGTCTTGTCTTTATCGTCTCCGCCGTGGTCACGATTGCTGCGGGCATTTCGGCGAAGTTCGTCCTCGCGCCAATGCGCTCGCGCTGGATCGAAGTGCACAACCAGCCGCAGGGCGTGCTGGCCGTCGCCGGCAGCAAGACCTCGCGGCTTGGCCATTGGCCTGAGCAGTCAGGGGAATAGGGTGAGCGGCCCACGCCCGGCAGTGACGTCATGAATGTCTCGCTACAGCAACTCAAGGTGTTTGTCGCCGTCGCGCGGGAACGGAGCTTTACGCGCGCGGCGCGCGAATTCGATCTGACGCAGTCGGCGGTGAGCCGGTGTGTGCGCGAACTGGAGGACGCGGTCGAATTGAAACTGTTCGACCGCACCACGCGCCAGGTCGAACTGACTCATGCGGGCGCGAGTCTGGAGCGCAGAATCGGCCGCCTGCTCGATGAAATCGAATTGACGCTGCGCGAGGAGCGTGCCGCTTTCGACGGACACACCGGCGTGGTTGTGCTGGCGAGCAATCCCGTGTTGTCGTCAAGCTGGGTGGCGCAGGGGCTGGCTCGTTGTGCGTCGGCGTTTCCCGAGCTGATCGTGTCCGTCAAGGATCAACCGCAAAGCAGTGTGCTTGCGAGCGTCGAGCAAGGGGAAGTGGACTTCGGCGTGGTCTCGGTGGTGGGCCCCCTGGTCGCCGATCAGTTGCACGCGCAAGTGGTTTTCACGACGCCGCTCCATGTGGTGATGCCGCCGGCGCATCCGCTGGCGCGGCAAACCGGCGTCGCATGGCGCGCGTTGCAGGAATGCGCGCTCGTCACGCTGAATGCCGATGCGGGCATGCGCGCCGCGCTCGAGCTTGCGTTCAACGCGCATGGCCTGAAGCGACGGCCAGTGCAGGAAGTTGGCCACGTCGCGGCGGTGTCGCGCATGGTTGAACTGGGCATCGGCATCGGTGTGTTACCCGTCGATGGACATTGGCCCGCGCCTGGTGCGTCACTGGTGAGCCGGCCGCTGGTCCCCGAGATGAATCTGACGACGCTGCTCGTGCATCGCCGCAACCGCTCCCTCAGACCCAACGCTGCGGCGGCATGGGCGCAGTTCGCCGCGCTGGCCGATCCGCTGCCCGTCGGCACACCCAGCACACCCAGCACACCCAGCCCATGCAACACCCCACGCAAGGAGCTTCATGATGGAAACTGAAACCGACCTCAGGCGCCATGATCTGCTGATCGACGGCAAGCGCTTGCCGCCCGGCACCGGCGAATATTCCGTCGACATCAACCCCGCGACTGAAGAGCCCATTGCACTGGTTGCGCAAGGCAGCGCCGCCGACGTCGATACCGCGGTGCAGGCGGCGCGTGCCGCGTTGAAAGTGTGGAACGCGATACGGGCATCCGACCGGGCCCGCATCCTGATGCGTCTCGCCGGCCTGATGCGCGCGAATCTGGAGGAACTCGCCGCGCTCGAAAGCCTCGACGCCGGCAAACCGATCTCGGCGGTGATGCGTCAGGACATTCCAGCCGCGATCGATACGCTCGAATACTACGCAGGCTGGTGCGACAAGATCAACGGGCAGGTGGTGCCGGTGCGTCCCGATGCACTGACCTACACGCTGCGTGAGCCGGTCGGTGTGGTCGCCGCGATCGTGCCGTGGAATTTTCCGCTGATGATCGGGATGTGGAAGATCGCGCCCGCGCTGGCGTGCGGTTGCACGCTGATCGTCAAGCCTGCGGAGATTACGCCGCTGAGCGCATTGCGCATCGGCGAACTCGCGCTCGAAGCGGGCCTGCCGCCCGGGGTACTGAACATCGTCACCGGCAAGGGGCGGGTGGTCGGCGATGCGCTCGTCGCGCATCCCGGCATCGACAAAGTCACCTTCACGGGCTCGCCTTCCGTGGGGCGCGGCATTCTGCAGGGCGCCGCCGGCAACTTCAAGCGCGTTACGCTGGAGCTCGGCGGCAAGTCGGCGAACCTGATCTTCCCGGATGCGAATCTCGACAATGCGGTGCGAGCCGCGGCGTCGGGCATTTTCTTCAACACCGGCCAGGTCTGTTCGGCAGGCTCGCGCATTCTGGCCCATCGCGATGTGTACGACGAAGTTGTCGAGCGTCTCGCGGCGCGTGCGAAGTCGATCAAGGTTGGCGATCCAGCGGCGCGCGAAACGTCGATGGGGCCACTTATCTCCGCGGCGCAGATGAAGACCGTGCTCGGCTATGTCGAGACCGGGCGATCCGAAGGGGCATCACTCGTGACCGGCGGTGCGCGGGTCGGCGAGCGCGGATTCTTCGTCGAGCCGACGGTGTTCGCCAACGTCGAGCACGAAATGCGCATTTCGCAGGAGGAGATCTTTGGACCTGTGGCGAGCGTGATCCGCTTCGACGACGAGGCCGACGCGATCCGCATCGCCAACGGCACGTTATATAGCCTCGCGGCTGGCGTGTGGAGCGCGGATATTGGCCGGGTGCACCGGGTTGCGCGTGACCTGAAAGTGGGCACCGTGTGGATCAATACCTACGGTTATACCGATGTGCGCTTGCCTTGGGGTGGCTCCGGCGATTCCGGCTTTGGCCGCGAGCACGGCGACGTGGCGATTGAAAACTTCACCGAGCCGAAGGCGGTGTGGCTGGCGATCGATCAATAGCGGTAGCGGTGCGAAAGGAAAGGAACGAACGCGTGGCGTTCGATCCTTTCCTGTGAAGCGCGTGAGACGTCGGTCGATGCGCGAACGGGCGCTCAATCGCCCTGCAATGCCAGCCGTTCGCGCAGTTTGACGAGGGCGAGCACGACGTCGATTGTCGGTGTGGGCTCGGCAACGAGACGGCCCATTTCCTGTACCACCGTTAATAGCGGATCGATCTCCATCGGACGGCGGTTCTCCAGATCGACCAGGGTGGAGGTCTTATGTGCGCCGACCGCACCCGCGCCGTCAATGCGTTTTTCCACGTCGACGCGAAAATGCACGCCGAACTGATCCGCAATGCGCTTGGCTTCCAGCATCATCGTGCGCGACACTGCGCGCGTGCCGGGGTCGCTGGTGAGGACATCGAGCGTGGCGTGGGTCAAGGCGCTGATCGGATTGAAGCACAGGTTGCCCCACAGCTTGAGCCAGATTTCATCGCGGATATTGTCGCGGATCGGCGCGTCGAATCCCGCTGCCTGCATGATCTCGTGCAACTGCTGGATGCGCGGCGTGCGTTCACCGCTCGGCTCGCCGATTGGGAATTTCTTGCCGTACACGTGCTTGATGACGCCCGGTTCGACGATCTCCGCGGCGGGATAGAGCACACAGCCGATCGCGCGTTCGGGGCCGAGCCGGGTCCATTGGCTGCCGTCCGGGTCGATGCTGGCGAGGCGCGTGCCGGCGAATTTTCCACCGTGCTGGTAAAAATACCAGTAAGGGATGCCGTTGACGCCGGTGACGATGGCCGTGTGCTTGCCGAGGAGCGGCTGCATGGTGTCGACCACGCCAGGCAGCGAATGCGCCTTTAGCGTGACGATCACGAAGTCCTGCACGCCGAGTTCGCGCGGGTCGGACGTGCAGCGCACTGGCGCGCTGAACGTTTCGCCGTCCATGATCAGACGCGCGCCGTGTTCGCGCATCGCCGCAAGATGCGGGCCTCGCGCAACGAAACTCACATCCGCGCCGGCACGCGCCAGTTGCACGCCCATCAAACCGCCAATCGCTCCTGCTCCGAAGATACAGATCTTCATGATGCCGCCCCTGTGACTATGAGAAGTCGTTTGCCCGATGCCGCGTAGCGCCTTGCCACGGCGGCAGGCCATTCTGCGAGCATAAGGGTGCAGGACGATGACTGATAGTTAAAGTTTCTGCGGCGGTGTATTAACTATCGTTTATAGATGCGCTAATGGGCCGGTTATCATGCAGGTTCCGACGGGGCGAGAGGGTGCCTTGCAGTCGAGGCGTAACCGGATAGATCGTTCGGTAAGCTTGATATCGTGCTTCGGATCAGACGTCTTAGGTCCGCCGAACCAGTAGAAAGCTCGCGCCGATCACCGCCAGAAACGCCCCACAGCAGCGATTGAACCACCGGCGAACCCTGGCGCGAACCAGCCACTTGCCAAGGTGCATGCCAGCCCAGGAATAAAGCGCGATTGCCACCCATTCGAGTACCAGAAAGCTCGCGCCGAGCACCGCGAACTGCGGCAGCATCGGTTTGGCGATATCGACGAACTGCGGCAAAAATGCGGTGAACACCAGAATCGCCTTGGGATTGCCTGCCGCCACGAGACACTCCTGCCGCGCAATCCGCCAGAGCGATGCATCGTCCTGCTGGGCCGTGTCGATGGCCGGCGCGTCGCTGCGCCACAACTGGATGGCAAGCCAGATCAGATACGCGGCGCCGGCCAGTTTGATCGCGAGAAAGAACCACTCGGATGCGTGCAGCACGACGGCGAGGCCGGTCGCAGCCAATACCAGCATCAACGCGAACGCAACCAGCCGGCCGGTGCCGCCGACGAACGCCGTCATGAAGCCGTGCCGCGCGGCGACGTTGATCGAGAGAAGATTGTTCGGGCCGGGCGCGAGGTTGAGCGCGAAGCAGGCGGGCAGGAAGAACAGCCAGGCGGTGATGGACATGACGGCACGCACGGAGAAGGGGACGGTGTTGCGGAATCGGGGCGCAAGACGACCGGCGTCAGTGACGCCTTGATTCTACATGTTCCAGATTGTAGCGAATCGGCGGACCGTGCCGATTCCGCCGCCCGCTCAGTTCACCGATTCGACAAAACCCGGGTCGCTGATCAACGCGTCGACGCTCAGCTTGACCGTGTCTTCGATGGCGACGGTATTGCTGGTGAATTTGGGCGACTTCTGCCGGACCGTCTTGGTGGTTGAGAACACAACCTTCTGGGTCGTAACATCGGTCACGATGTAGCGCATTTTCAGCGTCCAGAATGCCGGCGACCGCGAATCGTCTACCGTGAACTTCTCGATGCTGCCGCTCAGAACCTTCCTGCCTTCGGTGAGATGAAAGCCGGCAATCCGCAAGC
This sequence comes from Paraburkholderia sediminicola, assembly GCF_046027825.1. Classification (GTDB taxonomy): domain Bacteria; phylum Pseudomonadota; class Gammaproteobacteria; order Burkholderiales; family Burkholderiaceae; genus Paraburkholderia; species Paraburkholderia sediminicola_D. The sequence continues at coordinate 14,142 of NZ_JAQQDU010000002.1, read as the reverse complement.
TGCTCGCGACGCCGTTGCGCACGGCCTCGTTGATATCGGTTTTGAGCACGATGCCGGTCATTGCCGTGTTTTCGATCCGGTTCGGCGAAACCTGGCCGGTGCGGGCCGGCATGTAGGCGAAATCGCGGGCGGGGGCGACGCTGAGCCAGCCGGTTGAATGCGCGGCCACGCGCGGTGGGCAATTCAGGCCGAACCACGACCAGGAGCAGGCAGACAGCATCAACGGCAGGGCAACGACGCTGCAACCCTTGATCACTGTGGATCTTAGGGCCGGACGCAGGGGGCCGAGCGATGGCCGCAGAGACTGACTCTGTTGCGGCGACTCGGGCGCTGTGCTGGAAAAAGCGGCGGTCGAGGTCAGAGGGGTTGCCTTTTAGGTTGAGTCATCCCGGTTCAGAGCAGCATGGTAACAGCGAGCCGATCCCGTGCATCTTCTTAACTGGATCAGGGTCCGGAATTCTCGAACGATTGAAACAGCGCCGCTCATCATAACGAGCGGTTTCTTCAATAGACACCGCGTCATTAGAGGATAGCTGCTACCCGAGCCGAATCGGCGTGATTCCGTCAATGCGCCGGCGGTTATCTCACGGCAATAACTGCGATGCATAAAAAGAGGTCGCATCAAAAAGATCCGCGTGAGAGATGTGCATGAGACGTGTGCAATACGCCGTGCAAGCCGCTATATCCGTCATCACATGTCGATGAGCGTGTGATTTCGGAGATTCTGCGTGGCATAATCGCACGGCTTTCATTTCTCCTACACCTCGCCACATGCTGCGCCGTCGTCTACAGAAGATCGGCAGTATCCTCGGATTGCTCGCCATCCTGATGGCGACGCTCGCGCCGACGGTGTCGCAAGCGTTGAGCGCGCAAGAGCGTCTCGACGCAGCGCTGGTCGATCATTGTTCGGCGCAAGTCGATGCGGCCGCGGGCGGAGACACAAGCCCCTCGCATTCGCTGACGCTTCATTGGGAAGCATGCGGCTACTGCGGATTGCTCGCCCATTTCCCAGTCGTGCCGCCGGTGCCGCTCGCCTTCGCGACGCAAGCCGCTTTCGCGCATACCGCTGTCATCCACGCCAGCGTCAGCGCGCCGTCCGTTACGCCGCTTCTCTCGGCGCAGCCACGCGCGCCACCTGCCGCCGTTCTCTGATTTCTGCCGGTCTGCCTGCGTGCAAGGCGTGGCGTGCGTCCGCATGGACGCCGCTGCTGTGCCGACGCGCACGCCTGTCTGATCGCGCAGACCCTCGTTCCTAAGCCGCCGGCTTTCCACCGCTAGCCGTGCTTGCACGCGCAAGCACGCGTTTAACAGCGCGCGTTTGCCGCGCGGCCCACTCGCACGCGAACTCGACCTGATCGAGTGCGCGCGCTATGCCACATTCAAAAAGACGCTGCCACGATGCAGCGCCGGGACCTCATCTTATGTATCGATTCATCAAAAGAAGCGGCGCGCTTTCGAGCGCCGCAGTTTTTTTCGCCACTCACGCACTTGCGCAGACCAGCAAGCCTTCCGACACGTCGGAGCCGAAACTGCTCGAACCCGTGGTCGTGCAAGGGCAGATGGGGGCGTCACTGACTTCCAGCACGCCGGCTCAACAGAAGCGCAAGCTCGACGAGACGGTGGGCTCCGTGGGCTTTGTCGATAGTGAGTCATATGCAAACACGTATGCCTTCACCTTGCGTGACGTTCTGAAAGACGTGCCGGGTGTGTTCGTGCAGAACCGCTACGGACAGGAGTTGCGCTTGTCGATCCGTGGCTCGGGCATTGCGCGTTCATACCATACGCGTGGACTGGAAATTCTTCAGGATGGCATTCCGACCAATCAGGCCGACGGTAGCGGCGACTATTACCAGATCGATCCGCTCGCCTTGCAGGCGACCCAGGTCTACAAAGGCGGCAACGGGCTCGCCTACGGATCGTCGACCCTTGGCGGCGCGATCGATTTTCTGACGCCGACCGCGTACACCGCGGTCGCGCCGAACATCTTGCGACTCGAAGGCGGCAGTTATGGCACGGTGCGTAGCAGCGCGCAGTTTTCGCGTGTGGTGGGGCCGCTCGATTTCATCGGCACGTTCACGGTCGATCATAACGACGGCTTCCGTCAGCATTCACGCGGCCAGTATGAGCAGTTCAACGCGAACGTCGGTTATCGCTTCAGTCCAACCGTCGAAACGCGTTTCTATCTCGGCGCCTATATCGTCGATCAGCAATTGCCCGGCACGCTGACCCTGAATGACGCGCTGAACAACCCGACCAAGGCTGCCGCCAGCGCGTTGTCCGGCGACCAGGCGCGCAACACGCGCACCGAGCGGATCGCGAACCGCACAACGGTGAAGCTCGACGTCGGCCAACTCGACATCGACACGTGGGCGATTCACAAGAGTCTGTATCACCCGATTTTTCAGGTCATCGACCAGGATGGTTGGACCTACGGTGTCGCGCCGCGCTACACGGCGACGCTGAACCTCGGCGGCATGCGCAACGACGTGATCGCGGGCGCACGGTTTTTCGGCGGCAATACGCAGGCGCGGCAGTACGTGAACGTCGCCGGCAATCGTGGCACGCAGACGCTCGACTCGTCGCAGAACGCGTACAACTACGAGGCCTATGTCGAGAACCGCCTGTTCTTCCTGCCGACCGTTGCGTTGATGACGGGCGTCAAGGCGCTGCGCGATGTGCGTGAATATGTCGACCATGGCGGTCTCGCTGCGGACCCGACCTACAAGTCGGCGAGCCAGACGTACAACGGCATTAATCCAAAGGTCGGTTTGTTGTGGCAACCGAATCGTGAGATTCAGGCTTTTGTCGATATCACGCGCAGCCAGGACACACCGGATTTCACCGACCTCACGCAGTCGTTTGCATCGACCACGCGCTTCACGCCATTACAATCGCAGCATGCGTGGACGCTGGAGATCGGGACGCGCGGCACGCGTGACAGGGTGAGTTGGGATCTCACGGCGTATCAGTCGATGGTGCGTGATCAGTTGCTGCAGTACACGACCAATCCGGATATTCCGGCCGCCACGTTCAACGCCAACAAAACCGTGTTGCGTGGCATTGAAGCTGGCGCGTCGGTCGACGTGTGGCGCGATGTTTTCAAGCCCGGCTCGGGAGATCGGATTACGCTCTCGGGACTATGGAACCTGAGCGATTTCCGTTTCAAGGATGACCCGCAGTATGGGTCCAATCGGATTGCCGGGGTGCCGGTCAACGTGCTGCGCGCTGCTTTGAGTTATGCGCAGCCTGACGGCTTTCATGTGTCCGCGACCGTGGATTGGGTGCCCGCCGGCGCCTGGGCCGATGATGCCAATACGCTGCGTGTGCCGGGGTACACGTTGCTAGGCTTGCAGGCCGGGATGGACTTTCGCAATGGCGTGTCGGTGTTTGTCGATGCCAGGAATCTGACAAACAAGCGCTACGTGAGCGATATCAGCACGGTGGCCAATGCCGCCACGGCGAGCGGGGCGATCTTTTATCCCGGAGAGGGGCGGAGCGTTTTTGCCGGAATAAGATACGCGTTCTGATTTTGCTTCTGTTTTTTCCCGCGTTGCGGGGAGGGCAAATCGATCAGAAAAACCCGGCCTTGCCCTGGGTCATATCCACCAGGGCTAGCCGGGCATCCTCTACCGCATTGACGGGCAGCCGGACAGTCATCTTCACCAGCATCCCGTAGGCACTGTCTACGAGTCCGTACCCTTCAGCCTCGATCCATCGGCGCACTTTCGCTTCATCGGCGTAGCTCACTTCGACGATCAGCGCGACCTGAGCAATCCTCTCCACGCGCGGCGCGTCCAATAGCGCTGAAGCAATCGCGTCGGTATACGCGCGTACCAACCCGCCGGCGCCCAGCTTCACGCCGCCGTAATACCGTACGACGGCGGCCAGCACGCCGTCCAGATCATGATGCCGCAGCACTTCGAGAATGGGCCGGCCCGCTGTTCCGGACGGCTCGCCGTCGTCGGACATGCCTGACTGGCCGCCGGCCAGCAGCGCCCAGCACACATGCGTCGCGCCAGGATGTTCTTCGCGCAGACGGCGCAGCTCGGACATCGCGGCGTCGCGGTCGGCGACCGGTATCGCGTGCGCGATGAAACGGCTCTTGCGAATCTCGAGTTCCGCAGAGAGCGGTGCGGGCAAGGTATAGGTGGGCAAGGCAAAGACTTCGGTGGATGAAAAATGCGGACCTCATGAGAGTCTCATGCGGCCCTGTGCCCGTCATGGTAGCGGATCGCCGATGGGCAATCGGCGAATCATCCAGGCACAGGCGGCGCGCCGCGATTCTCGCCGATCCGGTAATGGTCCCTTGCGAAGTGAAGCGATGACGCAGGGCGCTTCGCGCAGCATAATCATAAACGTGACGAATCTAGCTCCCGGCTGGGGCGAAAGCAGATCCCTCGTCTGTCGGTTCGTCACGTTTTCTCGTCGCTGTCGTGCACTTTTCGCGCGCAAATCCAGAATCCATGCATTCGTCTACAATCGTCGGCTAAACGTGCGCCTGCCCGCTGAACCGGGCGCGCGACCAAGGAGACGACATGCTTGATCTTTCCACGCTGGGAACCTTCGTTGCCGTTGTACTCGGGCTCTTTCTGATTCCCGGTCCGGCTGTGCTGCTGGTTTTGACACGCACCGTGCATGGTGGCCGGAAGGCCGGCATTCTCACCGGACTCGGTATTGCTGTTGGCGATTTCATCCACACGTTGGGCGCAGCGGTCGGCCTGTCAGCCCTGCTGATGACGTCGGCGCTCGCCTTCAATGCCGTGAAGTTCGTCGGCGCTGCCTATCTCGTCTATCTGGGCATTCGCGCCTTGCGCGAAAAGCAGGCGAGCGCGCATTTGCCGGCAGTCGCGCCGGTATCCGCTTCCAGGGCTTTCTTTCAGGCGATCCCCGCCGAAGTGTTGAACCCCAAGACCGCGCTGTTTTTCCTCGCGTTCCTGCCGCAGTTCGTTCGCCCTGAGCATGGTTCTTCGTTCCTGCAGTTCACGACGCTCGGACTTATCTTCGTCGGCATGAGTGCGCTTTATACAACGTCGATCGTGCTGACCATTCGTCCGCTGGGCAAGTTCGTCAAACGCCTGACCTGGCTGAGCCGCTGGCAAAACAAGATCATCGGCGTGCTGTTCATTTCTCTGGGCCTGCGCGTCGCCACGCAAACGCGCTGACGAATCTGCACGCCTCTGCACGCCGTTTCGCACCGGCGCGCAGAAACACGCTGCCGCGTTTGCGCTAGATTGCGCTAGATATTGCGGCGCTGCCGCCTCAAGCGGCCTTCGCGTGCGTATTCCATCTGGCCCTGGGTACGCACGGCAAGCCTTTCCTGTTCGGCGCGGCTCATCTGCCGTGTATCGTCGATATCACCCACGCGCAGCACTTCCTGCGCGATCCGTATGCGTAGCGTCATCAAGGGTTCGCCGCGTTCGACCAGCGTGCGGTCGGTTGCGCGCGCCTGCTGGACGCCGCTGTCGATCAGGTTGCGCAGTTCAAGCAACGTGAGCCGCTGGCGTTGGATCTCGAGGATGAGCCGCTGGATGGCCTGCTCGTCGCGCGTGCGCCACCAGGCGCGCAGTTCGGCGAGCGTGGGCGGTTCGAAAGGAGGAAGGCGCATTGTTCAGACGAAAAACACTGTATATATGTACAGTATATCCCGTCTTTTTACGGAAACGCGTAGCGCGTGTTGATCAGCTCGCAGCCCCGGTAAGAAGGGGCGTTATAACGCTCAGGTGAGCGCGAGCATGATCGAGGTAGAGACCACGATGATGAAAAGACACGTAGCGGTAATCAGGTCATACGGATAGCTCATGACGGAACCATAACGTGGCGGGCGGATGAGCCATCATAGGCATATCCGTTCCGCATGACTGTCAAGCATTGCAAAGCCGTGGTTACCCGCCTATCCGCAGATCAACGCCACGCCCGCCACCGCCGTTGCCCGCAGCGACGCGCGCGAATCGCCCGCGCGGGCGCGCAACGCGAGGCTGTGCAAAATCGCCGATGCGATCTTCGCAAGGAGGAGCGGTTGTGCATCGGCGGCCAGTTCGCCGGTGGCCTGCGCCAGCTTGAGGCGTTTCTCGAAGGCCTTGTCGTAGAGACGCAGTCCGTCGGCAAGCGCTGTGCGGACCTCGGCGTCATCCACTGCTTCGACCGCGGCGGTGCCGATCATGAAGCAGCCGAGCGGATTGCCCTCTGCGGGCAAGTACCACGCGAGTGCGCCGTCATAAACACGCATCAGTGCCTGCGGCAATGGCAGGTCTTCGCGGAGCGCATGAACCATCGCAAGCCGGCCGGCCTCGATATAACGCTCGAGTACGGTCAGATACAACGCGTGTTTGTCGCCGAATGCGCCGTACAGGCTCGGGCGGTTCATGCCGGTCGCGGCACTCAATTGATCCAGCGAGGTACCCGCATAGCCGCCGCGCCAGAACACGTCTCTTGCGTTGGCGAGCGCCTCGTCGGAATCATAGGCGCGCGGGCGCCCACGAGGGCGGGTTTCTTTTTTTGTACTGGTCGGCATATAAATATGGCTAAAGGGATTTAAATGCAATATAGTACAAAAACACCAACGACAGGAGATTCCCCATGGATCTGTACTTCTCGCCGCTCGCTTGCTCACTGGCCACCCGAATCGCGTTGTACGAGGCGGGGGCGCAGGCAGGGTTCATTCAGGTTGATACGAAGTCGAAACAGTTGTCGGACGGCTCGGACTTCTATCCAATCAGTCCGCTAGGGCAGGTGCCGGTGCTACGTACGGACGAGGGCTGGTTGTTGACCGAAAACACGGCGATCCTGCCTTATGTGGCCGATCATTTCCCGGCCGCGCGGCTTGCGCCCGCGGCGGGTACGGCAGAGCGCGCGCGGCTGCAGCAATGGCTCGGTTTTATCAGCACGGAGTTGCACAAGGGGGTGTTCGTGCCGCTACTCGATGCGCGCGCGCCGGAAGACGTGAAGCACTATGCGCGCGACAAAGCCACGTTGCGGCTAGGCGTTTTGCAAGATCATCTGGCGCAAAACGAGTATCTGCTCGACGCGTTCAGCGTGGGCGACGCCTATCTGGTCACCGTGCTGAACTGGGCGTCGTATGGCGGCATCGATCTATCGGAATGGCCGGCGGTTGCGGCTTACTACAAACGATTGATGCAGCGGCCGAGTGTTGCAAAAGCCGCTGCGGAAGAAATCGCGCTGTTTCAGGAAGAAATGGCGAAGCGCGCGAAAAACTGAGGGGAGGTTGCCGGCTGCGCGATTAGTCGTCGCTCTGCTGGCAGAAGCGGCGCCCTGGAATGTGCGACACGACCGCCTGGGCAATCTCGAGTGGTGTGCTTTCCGCGGGCACCACGCGGCGGCTCGATTCCGGGGTGTGCTTCATGGTCCATTCGACGAGTCTGTACGAGCGTCCCCATGGGGGCTGCAAGGGGTCTGAGACCTTGCACGAGTGGATCTGGCGCACCCATTCGTTGCCGGGCATCGTGCGCAAATGCTCGAATACCGTGTCTTCCACCATCGTTTGACTCCTTCTTCGCAGGCATGCTGTCCATCTATCGGCGCGTCGGCGACACCCCCGGAGAAAAAAAGCGCCGCCGATGTTCTGGCGGCTCAACAGGGGATGTTGTGCGCCATAGTTACAGGTAAGAATTAAGCCAAACTTAAGATCGCGCTCAAAATTCCCGCGCGTGATCCCTCTACTTGATCGCGCCGCTAAAGCGCTGTTTTGCGTGCGCGGTGATCCAACCCTCAAGACCTCGCGGAATTGGCCGTTATTAAGGCGGTTGGGGCCGCCGACCCCGCTTCGCCTCCGGGCCCACATCCTTGATAACGTGACGAATCTCGCTCAAACGCCGCTTTCCGACCGCCTTCGCTCGCTCGTCGATACCGTGCAGCACAACGAGCGCACGCTGCGCCGCTTCCAGAACGTCGAGTTGAAACTGATCGGCGCGCAGGATTTCGCGTCGTTTCTCGACACGCTGTTCAGCCATCTGCCGCAAGAGTTCTCGCTGGCGAGCGTGACGTTGTGGCTCGACGACCGCGCGCCGATGCTGCTCGAACTCCTTGAGCCGGGCGCTCTGGATGCGCTCGGCCAGCCCAATCTGAGAACCTCGCGCGAAGGGGGGCTTACAGCGCTTGGTCTATGCGACGAGGGACGGCCGTGGCTCGGCAAGCTGAGCGGGCTGGATGAAACAGCGCGCCGCGCATTCTTCGGCAACGTCGACATGCCAGCGAGCGCGATCTTGCTGCCGCTTGCCGCAGGCGACACCGTCAGCGGCTATCTATGCCTTTGCAGCGACGACCCGGCCCGTTTTGCCGAAGGCATGGCTACGGATATTCTGGAGCGCTTTGCGAGCATCGTCACGGCGAGTCTTGACAATGTCGCGCATCGCGAGCGGCTCAAGCAACTTGGTATGACCGATTCGCTGACAGGACTCGCCAATCGCCGCTACTTCGATGAGCGGATGCGCGAGGAGATCATGCGTGCTGTCCGGTATGGCGTACCGGTTGCTTGTCTTTTCATCGATATCGACAGCTTCAAGCGTATCAACGACACCTACGGACATCAGACCGGCGACCGTGCTCTGGCAGCGGTCGCGGCCTGCGTGCGGCAGCAGGTGCGGCTGGGCGATACCGTGGCGCGTTACGGCGGCGAAGAGTTTGCCGCGCTGTTGCAAGGCGATCGGGCCGATGCGCTGACGGTTGCCGAGCGCGTGCGGCTGGCCGTCGAAAAGCTGGATTTGCAGGACGACCACGGCGAACGCATTGCATTGACCGTGTCGATCGGCGTCGCCGCGCGCACGATCACCGGTGCGCCAGCCGATGCCGCCGTGCACGGCTACGCGATGATGGAAGAAGCCGATCGGGCGATGTACCAGGCCAAGCGTAATGGCCGCAATCGCATCGAGGCGCTGGAGAAAAGCGCGCAGCGATAACGCGCCGGGCTAAGCTTGTTCGGCACATCGCTCAGGCATCCGGCGGCACCCCCAATAACTGCAGTGCACCGCCCGTCACGCCGCTGAACACCGGCCCGGCCACGGTCCCACCATAAAATGCCTTGCCGGCCGGGTCGTCGATCATGACAGCGACAATCAGCCGTGGGTCGCTCATCGGCGCCATGCCCACAAACAGCGCACGGTAACGGTTTTTCGCGTAAGCCGCGCCGACCTGTTTGCGCGCCGTGCCGGTTTTGCCGCCGATCCGGTAGCCCGCCACCGCCGCTGCGCGCCCCGTGCCGCCAGGGCCGGTAGCCATTTCGAGCATCGAGCGGATCGCGCGCGCGGTGGCGGGCGTGGTGACCGCATGGCCCTTATCCTCGGACTGCGCCGCGGCAGTTGGACCCGCGTTCCCGTCAGCGTTTCTGTCCGCATTTCCGTTATTACGCAGCAAACTCACGTGATGCATGGTGCCGTCGCCGGCATAGGCGGTGTAAACCTGCGCGATCTGCAGCAGCGAAGTGGACAGACCGTAGCCATACGCCATGGTCGCCTGTTCGATGGGACGCCAGCGTTTGTACGGGCGCACCTTGCCCGACGCGACACCTGGAAAGGTCAGCTCGGGTCTCAACCCGAGCCCGTATTCCTGATACTTGTTCCAGATTTTTTCGGCGGGCAGATTCAGCGCGAGCTTCGCAAGTGCGATATTGCTCGACTTTTGCACCGCTTCTGCGACGGTCATCGCACCGTGATTCGACGTGTCATGAATCACCGCCGGGCCGATCTTGTACCAGCCCGGCGCGGTATCGATGATGCTTTGCGGCCGCACCTTGCCTTCGTCGATCGACAGTGCGACGACCACCGGTTTGATCGTCGAACCCGGCTCGAAGGTGTCGACTACCGCGCGATTGCGCAGTTGCCGCCCGGTGAGACGGGCGCGGTCGTTCGGATCGAAACTCGGATAGTTGGCGAGCGCGAGAATTTCGCCGTTGCGCGCGTCGAGCACGACGACGCTGCCGGCTTCCGCGTGATGTTTAGCGATCGCGTCCTTCAGTTGCGTGTAGGCGAGTTGCTGAATCCGCCGGTCGATCGTCAGGTGGATGGTGTCGCCGTTCTGCGCGGGCACGAGCGGCCGGGTCTCGGACACTACCCGGCCAAGACGGTCGCGGATCACTTCGCGCTGGCCCGGCACGCCGAGTAGTTGCTCGTTGGCGGCGAGTTCGACGCCTTCCTGGCCGTTGTCCTCGATATCGGTGAAGCCGACCACGTGCGCCGCCGATTCGCCTTCAGGGTAAAAACGCTTCGAATCCGCGATTTGCGTGATGCCGGCGAGGCCCAGTTTGTTGAGGCGGTCGGCGGTATCGGCATCCACCTGGCGCTTGAGCAGCACGAAGGTTTTGTCACCGTTCAGACGCCTGCGTAATTCCGTCTCAGGCAGATCGAGCAGCTTCGAAAGCGGCGCGAACGCGGTTTCGTCGAGGAGCTTGGGCGAGGCCCAGATCTCATAGGTCGCGAGGCTGACGGCCAGCATCGAACCATTGCGGTCGACGATGCGCCCGCGTGTCGCATCGAGTTCGAGGGTGCGCTGATAGCGTTTTTGCCCCTGATCGACGTAGAAATCCTGATTGACCACCTGCACCCAGAACGCGCGTGCCGCCAGCGACGCGAACGCGCCGAACACCAGCAGGATGACAAGTTTCGAGCGCCACATCGGCAGGCGCGCGGCCAGCAACTGGTTCTTTGCGACGGGCGCGTACGGATCGTGCGACTGCGATTTCTTCTTTTGGATCATGAGTGCGGGAAACGAACAGCAGTGCGTCGCGAGCTGAAACCGGCAGCGCCGGCAGCTTGTTGCGCGTGACTGTCGAGCGTGCTCCTCGAGTGGAAGCCGCACGCGCGAGGCGTGCAGCTGGATTAGCGTGCGCCGCCCGAATCGGCGGCGGTGAATACCTTGAGTTGCCAACGGAATCGCACGGCCAGCATGCGCACCACGAAGCCACAGGCCAGCACTACGACGGAGGCCGGCCCCGGCGCCAAGTCGCAGGCCTGTAGTGCCACGTACAGCGCGCCCGCGCCGAGCGCGATGCTGGCGTACAACTCCTCGCGCAGCACGAGCGGCATCTGATTGCACAGCAGGTCGCGCAGCATGCCGCCGCACACGCCGGTGATCGCGCCGGCGAGCACGACGATCGCCGGGCTCACGTCCAGCGTCGCGGCAACATCGCAACCGATGACCGTGAACGCGATCAGGCCGATCGCGTCGACCGTGATGAACAGCTGTTGCCAGTTGCGCAGCCACTTGGCGCCGGCTGCAGCAATCGACGCTGCCTCGATTGTAATCAGAACGTAATATGGATGCGAGATCCATGCAAGCGGATAGTGGCCGAGCAACACATCGCGCACCGTGCCACCGCCGAGCGCGGTGACGGTGCCGACGAGGCACAGGCCGAAGCGGTCCATGCCGCGGCGCATGCCCATCAATGCGCCGGACATGGCTTCAGCGACGATCGCAACGAGGTAGAGGAGGTGGAGCAGCATGACGGAGAGCCTTGATGGGACGGCGCTCGCAAGAGGAAAGGCTCCGCATGGGGGCTTGCCACGAGGCGCGCGTTTGAAAGCGGCCATTATCGGAAGCGGCGGGTCCTGATGAAAATGCCTTAAGACGAATTAGGCGATGGCAAATTCGGCTTAACCTGGTTGCGGAATTCAGCGTGGTAAGCGTTCGCTGAACAGCGGGGGCCTTCGCGCAGGTCGGTGGAGGCAGGAGGCAGGAGGCAGGAGCAGAGGCACAGGCACAGGCACAGGCACAGGCACAGGCACAGGCACAGGCACAGGCACAGGCAGAGGGGCCGTGTAGCCGCAAGACATAGCCGCGAGCGCAAAAGTAGGCTGCCGCAAAAAAGCCGCGTGGATTTGAAGAATCCGCGCGGCTGGTTCGTTCGATTAATGCGTCGACTCCGACGCGGCGAGTTAAAGAGGCGCTCCCTGCCTGTCGAGCGCCTTCTTTTTCTCTGCGGCTCTTCTCACGGCGTCCCGCGGCCTGAAAAGAGCGGGCTGCCTCAGGCTGGCAAAGCGAAGCTCGAGATTGCCTCACGCAAGACGCCCACCTGATCTTTCAGCGAGTGGGCCGCGGCGGCGGCTTCTTCGACGAGCGCGGCATTTTGCTGCGTGACCTGATCCATTTCGCCGACTGCGCGATTGACCTGTTCGATGCCCGCGCTCTGTTCGCGCGACGCGTTGCTGATCTCCTCGAGGATTTCGTTCACGCGACGCACCGACTGCACGATTTCGCCCATGGTCGAACCGGCGTTGGCGACCAGCGACGCGCCCGCTTCGACGGTATGGGTCGATGTTTCGATCAACGCCTTGATTTCCTTCGCGGCTGTGGCCGAGCGTTGCGCGAGGCTGCGCACTTCCGCGGCGACCACTGCGAAGCCACGTCCCTGTTCGCCCGCGCGGGCCGCTTCGACGGCTGCATTGAGCGCGAGGATATTGGTCTGGAACGCGATGCCGTCGATCACGCCGATGATGTCGCCGATCTGCCGCGAGCTGCTGGTGATTTCGCCCATTGTGCGGACCACGTCGTCGACGACGCGGCTGCCGCGCGTGGCCACATCCGCGGCCTGACCGGCGAGTTGCGCCGCTTGCAGCGCGCTGTCCGCGTTCTGCTTAACGTTCACCGTCATCTGATCCATGCTCGACGCCGTTTCGACGAGCGCCGCAGCCTGTTCCTCGGTGCGCTGCGAGAGATCCGTGTTGCCGGCGGCGATTTCGGTCGCGCCGATATTGATGTTTTCGGTACCGAGACGCACGCGCGAGACCGTATCGACGAGACCGGCCTGCATGGTGTGGAGGGCGTGCAGCAGACTGCCGGTGTCGTTGCCTTCCACCGGCACGCGCGTGGCGAGGTTGCCGCGCGCCATCAATTGGGCTGCTTCCACGGCGACTTCGAGATCGCCGCCGAGCGTGCGGCGGATGCTGCGCAACACCAGCAGCATGACGACCGTGGCGATCGCGCCGAGCGTCACGGTGATGGCGAGCCAGCGCAGCAGACTGGCGTAGAACGCGCTTTGTACGTCGTCCATGTACATGCCGGTGACGAGGTACCAGTCCCACGGCGCGAAGTGGCCTGCGTAGCTGGTTTTGGCCACGGGTTCGTTGCTGCCTGGCTTGGCCCACAGATAGTCGACGAAGCCGCCGCCTTCATGGCTGCCTGCTTTGACGATATCGACGAACAGATGGTTGCCGGCCGGGTCGGTGAATTGCGCGAAGTTCTTGCCAACCATTTCCGGTTTGAATGGGTGCATCAGCATGACCGGTTGCGAGTCGTTGACGGAGATGTAGCCGTCTTTGCCATAGCGCATGGCGGCGAGCGTATCGAGCGCCTGCTTTTTGGCTTCGTCTTCGGTGATTGTGTGCTGCTGTGCGAGGGTGTAGTAGCGGTTGACGACGTGATTGGCCTGGTCGATCAGCGAGGTGAGTTGATCGCGGCGGTCCGAGATCATCGATGCACGGTTTTGCCATGCGCCGAAGCCGCCGATCAGGATCAGGCCGATCCAGAGGACCGCGATCATTGAGGCTAGTTTTTTGTTCAGTGTCATAGCAAGGGGCTTTTGCGTTCGCTTTGGCTTTCGCTTTCGCGAGGTGGTCGGTCAGAGGGCTTGCACTTTTTCACTTTTCACTTTTCGCTTGCAGCGATTGGCTTGTCGCTTACTGTGTTTACGGCCTATCTCTCTTTGCTCCGCAGGGAGGGGAAACCCGTTGTTTTTATTTGTCTGACTAAAGGGGGTTTGTTTCGTCTGTTTGCCTATGGTGTTGGGGTTTGGTTTTGGTTTTTTTGCCTGCGCGGCGCTTGTTCGTCTGTGTGCCTACGGCGTTGGCCTTTCCTTGTTTTCTTATTGGTCTATTAGTGTTGCCCCTGTGCGGGGCAATGCTCTCAACTTAAGCCCCACAGCATCAAGCGAGTTTGTACGCGAGATGGAAGTGGGGCTTGGCTTTTCTGGGTGGCCTTGGATAGGAGCGTGAGGGCTGGATGCGGCATCGGGTGTGGTGGATCACTTCCAGCACACCGGCGAGGCTGTCCAGACAGCGCCGGATGCGCAGAAGGCACGTGCCGAGGATGGGCTTGAGTTCGCCCAGTGCGTACACCCGGTTGGGACGACTGGCACGCCCGTCGTCGTGCGGCGCATCGAGATCGCTGAGCAATGTGCACAGGTTGTCAGCGAGGATT
>NZ_JAQQDU010000199.1:0-3862 GCF_046027825.1 Paraburkholderia sediminicola | reverse complement strand
ACCTACCGTGATGTGGCGTGGCTTCCTGGTCCTGCATGAAATCACTGAGATGTATCGCATCTTCAGGCAGGACGAATAGATCGCTCAGACGAATTGTGGGCAATCCTGAGCTTCCGTGAGGGGGAGGCGGCTGCGGCGCGAGTACGTATGCTCTCGACTCAGATACACCGTGGCCTTCATGACACTAGGCGACGGCGCCTCTCGTTAGAACAACGTAGCACAGGAGACCGCATGAAGTTGAGAATCACCGGGCTTGTCGCATTTTTGGCATTTGCTAGTGCCGCACACGCCCAATCATCCGTTACGCTGTACGGCACAGTCGACTCGGGCCTGCTCTGGCAAAACACCTCAGCCTCAGGAGCAGCCCCCTTCCTCCCGAACAGCAAACTTAATCCGAACACTGGATCCGTGTTCCGGCTCAAGGACGGCGGCATCTACTCCAGCCTCTTCGGCATCAAGGGTACGGAGGACATCGGCGGTGGCTACAAGGTCAACTTCCGGCTCCAGGGCTCGTTCGACAGTGGCACCGGCAAGTTTCAACTGAGCGATACCGCGGGTACCCCCGCCCTGTTCAACCAGATCGCACAGGTCGGCGTGTCGGGGCCATTCGGCCGGTTCGACGCAGGTCGACAACTCGCACCGATGGCCTACGCGTTCGCGGACACAGACGTGCGCAACGCGCAGTTTTTTGGCAGCGTCCTGACCGCGTGGCTCACCATGAACACCGTGGGAGGGTGGCCTGGCAACAGCACAAACGGCATCATTGGCGCGCTGTATGACAGCAATGCGCTGGTCTACAATTCGCCGTCGTTCTATGGCGCATCAGCGACGTTGGAATACGCACCGGGCGGCGTGGCTGGGCAGCCCCAGGGCGGTACGCGTGAGTCGGCCGTGCTCAAGTATTCGAACTACGGCCTGAATGTCGCCGCCGTCTACTACAACGGACACGACGCCAGTCCTTATACGTATGCAGCGCCCACCACCGCGGCCCCGGCAACCGGCCTGAACAACAACCGCTTCGTCTACCTGGGAGCCAAGTACACGTGGCGTGGCCTGTCCGTGTCTGGGTCCTTCAGCAACGGACGCAACCCGGCAGCCGAGAACGGTAACCCGAAAATTTTCGCCGTATCAGGCGATTTCAACATGCTGACGGCTGGCATCGGGTATCGCTTCTCGCCGACGTTCGATATCACGTCCGGCGTTTATTACGTGAAGGACGAGAAGCACTCGCAAAACCAGTCGACCGAGTATGTGCTGGGCGCCGACTACAACGTGTCCAAGAGCACCATGCTCTACGCCGAGTTCGGCTACGTCTCGAACCGTGGCGCGATGAACCAGGAGATTGTCTACGGTCAGCCCACCGCAGTCGGGTTGAACACTGCCGCTGGAATGCTCGGCATTCGCCACTCCTTCTAAAGCCGGCACCCCGCGTGGCGCGCAGCGTTGCCGTCGCGCGGTGGTCAGGCAACCGGCATCCATGGCCGCCTGCATTCGCGAGGCGGCATTTTTATGTCATTTCCACACGTAAATCGCCGTGAACAAATTCCGCATCAAGACCCGATTGATCACACTTGTTGCTGTTCTGCTTGCGCTCGTGTTGCTGACTTCTGTCATGGGCAGCATTCGCCTTCAGCAGGCCAATGCGTTGATCGAAACTATTTATAAGGATCGCCTGGTGGGTCGCGGCCAACCCGCAAATCTGCCGATCGATGAGGCTCAGCACGAATACGCAGCCGAGCATCACAGGTACGAACGGTTCATGGTGGTGAACGTCGTTGTGACAGGACTCACACTCTGTGTCGCCGCGTTGACCTGCTGGATGCTGATACGCTCGATTACACAACCGCTTTCGGAAGCGGTCAAGGTTGCGGAAACCGTGGCATCCGGCGACCTGACATCGACAATCTCTGTGACCGGACGCGACGAAACAAGCGAGTTACTGGCGGCCCTCAAGCATATGAACGATAGTCTGGTTGATATCGTGGGCAGAGTGCGTTCAAGCAGTGAGGCTATTGGGTCCGCTACGCAGCAGATCGCGGCAGGCAACATTGACCTCTCCTCTCGTACAGAGCAGCAGGCAGCGTCACTCGAAGAAACGGCCGCCAGCATGGAGCAGCTGACAGGTACCGTCCGGCACAATGCCGACAATGCCCGTCAGGCTAGTGTTTTGGCTGGGAGCGCCTCTGACATTGCCGCCCGCGGTAACGAGGTCGTGGAGCGCGTGGTAGGAACCATGGGGGAGATCAGCGAGAGCTCCGCGCGGATCGCCGACATCATTGGAATAATCGAGGGCATTGCCTTCCAGACCAACATCCTCGCGCTCAACGCCGCAGTTGAAGCGGCACGCGCAGGCGAACAGGGGCGGGGTTTCGCCGTCGTCGCGCAGGAAGTTCGTGCGCTCGCTCAGCGCTCGTCCGGCGCGGCCAAGGAAATCAAGGAATTGATAGGCACCTCGGTTGTCCGTGTGGCAGCAGGCACTGAGCTTGTCGGTGAAGCCGGGCGCACGATGCGGGAGATTATTCACGCCGTCTCTCGTGTGACGGACATCATGAGCGAGATCGCAGCAGCATCGGACGAGCAGAGCAAGGGTATCGATCAGGTTGGACAGGTCGTCACGCAGATGGATGAAGTCACGCAGCAGAACGCCGCGCTCGTCGAAGAGGCTGCCGCCGCAGCGCAATCATTGCAGGATCAGGCGTTCAAGCTCAATGCGGCGGTTGCGGTCTTCAGCATGGTTTGAGGGCTGTCGGCGTGTAGCCGAACTGCATGCTGCGTCGGTTCTTCCAGCCGTCAAATAGTCAATCCGCCGTCGACGACTATACATTCTCCGTTCGTATAGCTCGCGGCATCTGATACGAGATAAAGGACAGTGCCCGCCATTTCCTGCGGCTCCGCGTGACGCCGCAATGGAATGCGGCTCATCCACTCTTCGTAGATCTTCGCTGTTTCGAACAGGGCGCCAGCAAATTTTGTTTTGGTTAAGCCCGGGAGCAGTGCGTTGACACGTATACCATGGGGGCCGCATTCCTTCGCAAACGCCTTGGTCATGTTAACCACGGCAGCCTTGCTGATCGAGTAGATGCCCTGCATGTCCCCAGGTTGCAACGCGTTGATCGATGCGGTATTGACGATCGCACCGCCACCCTGCTCCCGCATCAGTCGGCCAGCCTCCACCGACATGAAGAAGTAGCCGCGAATATTGACATCGACGGTTTTTTCGAACGCCGCGAGATCGGTGTCGAGAATATGGCCAAAATAAGGATTCGCCGCGGCGTTATTCACGAGGATGTCAAGCCGCCCGTGGAGCTTGCGGATATGGTCGAAGACCTCAGCAATGTCTTCCATGCGCCCAATATGGCAGGCAAGCGCTTCCGAACTGCCGCCATTCTCGATAATGCGCGTGCAAACGGCCCGGCAGTCCTCCTGTTTCCGGCTCGTCACGATCACATGTGCGCCTTGCTGGGCCAGCAATCGGGCAATCTGCTCGCCGATACCGCGGCTCGCTCCACTGACGAGGGCGATTTTTACGGTCAGATCGAAGAGATTCGTAGTCATAGTTGTGGTCACTCCAAAAACTTTATCTGTCTGCCACCGTGCAACATCCGTGTCGGATTCCGGCTCGGGCGAAGCGCCTCGCTGCGCCCGAGCACATCGTTCATCGCGACGTCGTCTCGTGTCTTTGTCGCACGACGAGGCGCCGGGGGAGGCTCGTCATGCAGCCGCCTTCACCATATCCTCGATCACCTTCTTCGCGTCACCGAACACCATCATCGTCTTGTCCATATAGAACAGGTCGTTGTCCAGACCGGCGTAACCCGCCGCCATCGAACGCTTGTTCACGATGACCGTGCGCGCCTTGTAG
>NZ_JAQQDU010000198.1:0-4367 GCF_046027825.1 Paraburkholderia sediminicola | reverse complement strand
GCGCATCCCCTCAAGGTACCCGTACCAGGAGCAACGTTATGCTAGTCCTGTGCCATGGTCGTCTCCTTCCACGTCTTCAAAGAATTCTAGTATGAAGCAACGTCCGATCCTTTCACCGACGAAATGGCGCGCGCTCGCAGCGGTAAGTCTTCACAGTCACCCCCGAAACGCCCGGCTAACCATTGGTCCCGCGTCGGTCTTGCGACGTTGCGGCGCAACCCTGTTTCCTCGCTCCCCCAAGGCTGCCCACGTCCTGCTGTTCATTTCAACAAAACTACGCGCGTGGTTGTGCTGGATCTGCACGGCAATCTGTTTCCCGGCCGTGGCTTCCAGCGCGGTCACATCCGCCTGCGTTTCGACCGGCGCGTCATCGAGCGACAGGACGATATCGGCGCTGCCGTCATAATTAGCGACCGCGAGCGCGGCTCAAACAGATGCAACCAGGCGATACCAACGGACCGCCAGCGTACAGACATCACAGTTCATTCGATGCGACGATCTGAGGCACGCGGGGCTGCAATGCACCGTCATCCGCCGGCCGAACCAAGCCACCGCCGGTCCCTCCAACGTCTAACAGGAGGACCATCATGATCCGACTATTCTGCATTTTCGCGCTTGCTACTGGCCTTACCGGCTGCATCGTCGCTCCGCCGTACACTACTGGCTACGGTTATGCCCCCGCGCCCGCATATGAATCTGGGCCAGGCTACTACGGATATGCGCCTGGCTACTACGTTGCACCGGCCATCGATGTTGGGATCGGTTTTGGTGGCTACTATGGCGGCGGACACGATGGTCACGGCGGACATGGAAGGTGAATGATCAGGCTTACTAAGGCTTTCGACGTTACGCAGAGTAACGCTCGCAAGATCCACGGTTAACTCACTTCTCACGGAGCGAACCTATCAAGAAGATCGCCATGGCCATCGTCGTTGCTATGACAACGCTATCCACGGCACCGGCATTCGCCGATTCCTACCATGATCACCACCGGCATCACTGGCATCATTGCCATCGGGTTTGGCATCACCACCATTGGGAACGGATCTGCCACTAACGCACGGCGAAACGGGGGAGTCCCTGAGAGGTAAATCGGCCCAACCCATCTCGGCGGCCGGCAAATCCGCCACCGCAGACGGTTGGCGTTTGGGGCTGGAAGAAGCAAGCCGGCACCAGCTATGCTTTTTGCAGTCCCCTTCCCGCCTGCGGGCATCGCTTGGGTCGCCGGTTTTGATGCAATCGACGCAGGACCTTTGGAGCCTTGCCGGGCGGCCGTTGAGTGGACATAGCCTTATTGAGCCGCGGCTTGGGCGGCTTCCGCGCTGGCCAGTTGCGGCGCCGGTCTCGCAGTGGACCGCGGCGCGGCCATCGCCGTCCTCGTATCTACAAACGGGCGGGACACGGCAGGGCGCGCGTCCGTCAGTCCGCAGTACAAGTCGATGTAGCGCCGAACGGGGGCGCCCCAGCCCGATTCGCGCATCATCGCATTGCGCTGGAGGGCGCGCCACAGCGAGGGATTCTTGAACGCATCGATCGCGCGGCGCACCGCATCCGTGACGGCGTTGACCGTTTCTCCCTCGAACAGGAAGCCGTTTGCGGCACCCGACTTGCCCAGTTCGAGCGCGTAGTCGACGATGGTGTCGGAGAGGCCACCGACGCGCGACGCAATCGGGATCGTGCCGAAGCGCATCGCATACAGCTGCGTGAGGCCGCACGGCTCGAAGCGGCTTGCGTGCAGCAGCATGTCCGCGCCGGCATGCAGCATGTGCGCGAGCGTCTCGTCGTAACCGATATACGTGCCCACCCGCCCCTGCCACTGTGCGGCCAACTCGCGCATGCGGCGCTCGATCTGCGCATCGCCTTGCCCGAGGATGGCAAATTGCAGCCGTTCGTGACGCGACAGCATGGCCGGTATCGCCTCCGCGACAACCTCCGCAAGCTTCTGCTCGGTGAGCCGGCTGCCAATCGCCACCAAAGGCACGAAAGGCTCGCGGGTGAGGCCGAAGGCCTGCTGCAGCGCTCGCTTGCATGCATACTTGCCGGCCACGTTGTCAACCGAATAATGGCTGGCGATCAGTGGGTCGCTGGACGGATCCCACGTCTGCATGTCGATGCCGTTCGTGATGCCGGAGAGCTTGTGCGCCTCCGCGTTCAGCACACCTTCCATAAGATGGCCGAAGCGGGGCGTCAGGATTTCCCGGGCGTAGCGTTCGCTCACCGTCGTCACCCGTTCGGCGTGGACGATGCCAGCCTTGATCATGCTCAGCGAACCGTAGAACTCGATGCTGCGTTCGTCGCTCAGCGCAGGCACCAGTAGTTCGGGCGGCACGCCGATCCACTCCCCTGCGGTGAGCGGATAGTTGCCCTGAAACGCAAGGTTATGGATGGTGAAGACGCTGCGTGCCTGCACGCCGCCGAGCTTCATGAAGAGCGGGGTCAGTCCGGTGTGCCAGTCGTGCGCGTGGACGATGTCCGGACGCCCGATGCCGCGGATGCCTCTTGCGATTCTCGCCGCGGCCGCTGCCAGGGAAGCAAAGCGCACGAGATTGTCTACGTAGTCCCGTCCATGCCTGTCACGGTAGATCCCTTCGCGGTTGTACAGGTGATCCATCTGCAGCAGCAGCACGGAGAGTCCGGTGTCCGGCATGCGCGCCCGGATGATCACGCCATCCCCCCCGGGCAGCCCGGATAGTCTGGCCACCCGGGTCGCGCCCAGCACGCCCGCCAGCGCGCCCGGGTAAGCGGGCATGAGAATCAATGCGGCCACACCGGCGTCGCGTAACGCGGCGCCATAAGCGCCGACCATGTCACCGAGTCCGCCAGTTTTTGCGAGGGGTGTCGCCTCGGGGGCAACCAGCAGGACATTTAGCGGCGTCGGCATAAGTAAAGGGAGTGGAGGCGGTGGCTGATGAGTAGAGTGAACAGTGCCGCTAAAGCAGTTCACTTACAGCAAGCGCCATGCCTGTCCCTTCGTGGTGTTGAAAAAGCTGAACCCGCGTCGCCGGTTGCCGGTCCCCGTTGATTCGTTGCAACGCGCCACATAGGACTGTCAATGACGAGTCGGGACAAAAGCTCAGCTCTGCTTGTGTTTTTGCAGCGCCAGGCGCGATGCGAACGCAACCATTTCGCACCTGTGAACGGCTGTGAGAAACCGACATTCTCGGCTGAGCCCGCACCATGGTTTTCAACCGCAGGGCGTAGCTGCGCCGCAAAAACCGTGTGTTACCTACATGTCTGGGACGTACCGTCCCGGGTACTCACCACTGGAGGTCATCACGAGCACGTACCATTCCGAGCAACATCCAAACAGCGACAAGAGCGAGCACAGCATTGATGAAGCCGTGGAGGACAACCTTTCCAGCATCCTCCTTCGATCGGCGGCGTGACAAAGATCAACCTTGAACCGGATCACCAGGAAGCACACAGGAAAATACTGCACGCGAAGCACAGTTGAGGACTCGTCTCTCAATGCCCGTTGCAGAAAATGGCGGTGAGAAGAAGGGGAATCACTTCCCGAATGACGGCGTCACTACCTGCCTGGCGTGCGCGCGCCTCAACTGACTCGGCAGGGCCGGTTACTACCACGCCGTACGCTGAGGCCGTCATCGGCTCGCCGCCGCCCGGTTTGAACATCGGATCGCCCTGCTCATACCCGAAGACGGCATAAACGTGAAAGCCGAATGCCGTCAGGTTGCTGCCGTGCGTTGGTCGAAATGCGTTGACTGAGTTCGCTTCAACGCGCATTGGCTTTGGATCGATAGACTGGCCGTCCAGAAGTGGGGCGATGAACTCGTGCGCGCTCGATTTGCAGTCGAGTTGTGGATCGAGCGCATGGGCATGGCACAGGACTGGAGAGAACCCCATGCCTAATGACGTTAGCACGGTCAATGTGCTGGAAATGGACTTTTTCATCGTAGTCGCGCAGGTGGTTCTGTCACACCACACACTCGCATGTCTGGCGTCGGACGTCGGTACGGTGGCAACCCATGTCCTTGACTCGGTCTGTCTGGCTGCTGCGGCTGTTCCGTCAGGTAGTCGATATCGCCAGTCCTCCCGCACGGTGCGTTCTGCGCACAGTCAATCCGTGCGATGGCAGTGATCTGGCGGCGGCAGACGCACAGACAGTGAGCGATTGGCTCAGCCAGAAAAATGCGAGCTACGCCGCGCGCTGGTTCAACCACACCCGGCCTGCCGCCGTCATGTTGATGACACCACACGCACGCGACTCATATGCAAGCCCGAAGCTCAAGAGTTCTTCCGCTATCGAGCGTGGCATCTCTGCCAGGGAATCTGGAATTCGATCAAGCGATTTGAGCGTCTGGACGGCCTCGGGGGAGAGCTGGATGACCATGGCGGCCTCCTGTTTG
>NZ_JAQQDU010000197.1:0-4453 GCF_046027825.1 Paraburkholderia sediminicola | reverse complement strand
CAATAAGCGCCGAGCAGGCAAAAAACCCCCACCAGCCCCCCCACCCGCATCGCCCCTTATAATCGAATATTCTTCGCATTCACCAGCAGACCGACAAATGAGCGAGACTCCGAGCGACCCGACCTCCACGCTTGCCAAAAGCTTCGAGCCCCACACCATCGAAGCCCACTGGGGCCCCGAATGGGAAAAGCGCGCCTACGCGGCCCCCACCTTCGACGAGAACAAGAAAGACTTCTCGATCCAGTTGCCGCCGCCGAACGTCACGGGCACCCTGCACATGGGCCATGCGTTCAACCAGACGATCATGGACGGCCTCACCCGCTATCACCGTATGCTCGGTGAAAACACCCTCTGGGTGCCGGGCACGGACCACGCAGGCATCGCCACGCAAATCGTCGTCGAACGCCAACTGGATGCCACCGGCGTCTCCCGTCATGACCTCGGCCGCGAAAAGTTCACCGAACGCGTCTGGGAATGGAAACAGCAATCCGGCTCGACCATCACGAATCAGGTGCGCCGTCTGGGTGCGTCGATCGACTGGTCGCGCGAATATTTCACGATGGACGACAAAATGTCGGCCGCCGTGCGCGACGTGTTCGTACGCCTGTATGAACAAGGCCTGATCTACCGCGGCAAGCGCCTCGTGAACTGGGATCCGGTCCTGCTCACCGCCGTCTCCGACCTCGAAGTGGTCAGCGAAGAAGAAAACGGCCACCTCTGGCACATCCAGTACCCGCTCACGGACGGCTCCGGCCATCTGACGGTCGCCACCACGCGCCCGGAAACCATGCTCGGCGACACGGCCGTGATGGTCCATCCGGAAGACGAGCGCTATGCGCACCTGATCGGTAAAACCGTCACGCTGCCGCTCTCCGGCCGCGAAGTCCCGATCATCGCCGACGACTACGTCGACCGCGAATTCGGCACCGGCGTGGTCAAAGTCACGCCCGCGCACGATTTCAACGACTATCAGGTCGGCCTGCGCCACAAGCTGCCGATGATCGAGATCCTCACGCTCGACGCGAAGATCAACGACAACGCGCCGGAAAATTACCGCGGTCTGGACCGTTTCGAAGCCCGCAAGCAGGTTGTGATGGACCTCGAAGCGCTCGGCGCGCTCGAATCGGTCAAACCGCACAAGCTGATGGTGCCGCGCGGCGACCGCACGGGCGTCGTGATCGAGCCCATGCTGACGGACCAATGGTTCGTCGCCATGAGCAAGCCGGCGCCGGAAGGCACCTTCAATCCGGGCAAATCGATCGCCGAAACGGCGCTGGACGTGGTTCGCAGCGGCGAAATCAAGTTCGTACCGGAAAACTGGTCCACCACGTACTATCAATGGCTCGAGAACATCCAGGACTGGTGTATCTCGCGCCAACTCTGGTGGGGCCATCAGATCCCGGCGTGGTACGGCGAAAACGGTGAAATTTTCGTCGCCAACACCGAAGAAGGCGCGTGCGAGAAGGCCGCCGAGGCCGGTTACACGGGCCCGCTCAAGCGCGACGATGATGTGCTCGACACGTGGTTCTCGTCTGCGCTGGTGCCGTTCTCGTCGCTCGGCTGGCCTGCCGAGACGCCGGAGTTGAAGCACTTCATGCCCTCGTCGGTGCTGGTCACCGGCTTCGACATCATCTTCTTCTGGGTCGCGCGCATGGTCATGATGACCACGCACTTCACAGGCAAGGTGCCGTTCGACACGGTCTACGTGCACGGCCTCGTGCGCGACGCCGAAGGCCAGAAGATGTCGAAGAGCAAGGGTAATACGCTCGACCCGATCGATATCGTCGACGGCATCGACCTCGACGCGCTGGTTGCCAAGCGCACCACCGGCCTGATGAACCCGAAGCAGGCTGCGTCGATCGAAAAGAAAACCCGCAAGGAATTCCCGGACGGCATCCCGGCGTTCGGCACGGACGCGCTGCGTTTCACGATGGCGTCGATGGCCACGCTTGGCCGCAACGTCAACTTCGACCTCGCACGCTGCGAAGGCTATCGCAACTTCTGCAACAAGCTGTGGAATGCCACCCGCTTTGTTCTGATGAATTGCGAAGGCCACGATTGCGGTTTCGGCAAGCCGGAGCAATGCGGCGAATGCGGCCCCGATGGCCACCTGAATTTCTCGGCGGCCGACCGCTGGATCGTCTCGCGCCTGCAACGCGTGGAAGCGGAAATCGCCAAGGGCTTCGCCGACTATCGTTTTGACAATGTGGCCAACGCCCTATACAAGTTCGTGTGGGACGAATACTGTGACTGGTATCTCGAACTCGCCAAGGTTCAGATCCAGACGGGTCAGCCGAACCAGCAGCGCGCAACGCGCCGCACGCTGCTGCGCGTGCTCGAGACGGTGTTGCGCCTCGCCCATCCGGTCATTCCGTTCATTACCGAAGCGTTGTGGCAAAAAGTTGCGCCGTTGGCAGCTCGTTACCCTGAAGGCAAAGCCGAGGGCGAAGCGTCCATCATGGTGCAACCCTACCCCGTCGCGGAGCCGTCGAAGATCGACGAAGACGCGGAGCAATGGGCGGCCGACCTGAAAGCAGTGATCGATGCGTGCCGGAATCTGCGCGGCGAGATGAATCTGTCGCCGGCGGTCAAGGTGCCGTTGCTCGCTACCGGCAACGCGGAGCGCCTCTCCACCTTCGCTCCGTACGCTCAGGCACTGGCCCGTTTGTCGGAGGTGCAGATCATTGCCGACGAGGCAAGCCTGGATGCGCAGGCAGATGGCGCGCCAATTGCTATCGTAGGGAATGACAAGCTCGTGCTGAAGGTGGAAATCGACGTAGCCGTGGAGCGCGAGCGTCTGTCGAAGGAGATTGCGCGGCTGAGCGCGGAGGTCATCAAGTGCAACGCCAAATTGCAGAATGAAAGCTTTGTTGCAAAGGCGCCGCCGGCAGTCGTTGAGCAGGAGCAGAAAAGACTGGCAGAATTCGAAACCACTATCGGCAAGCTGAAAGCCCAATTGGCTCGTTTGCCAGCCTGATCGAAGGCTCCGTGCCCGCTTCTCGAGGGCGGGCACGGACCTGAAGCTAAACCAGAGGACTCAGGGTATTCACATGCTAAAAGTTACGAAAGCGGTATTTCCGGTAGCAGGTCTTGGCACCCGGTTCCTCCCTGCCACGAAGGCGAGTCCGAAGGAGATGCTGCCGATCGTCGACAAGCCGCTGATTCAGTACGCGGTGGAAGAGGCAATGGCGGCCGGCATCACCGAAATGATCTTCGTCACGGGCCGCAGCAAGCGTGCGATCGAGGACCATTTCGATAAGTCATACGAAATCGAAGCGGAACTCGAGGCGCGCGGCAAGCAAAAGCTGCTGGAACTGGTGCGCAGCATCAAGCCGAGCCATGTCGACTGCTTCTACGTGCGTCAACCGGAAGCGCTCGGTCTCGGCCATGCGGTGATGTGCGCGGAAAAACTGGTGGGCGACAACCCGTTCGCCGTCATCCTCGCGGACGACTTGCTGTACGGCACGCCGCCGGTGATGACGCAGATGATCGAAGTGTTCGACCACTATCACAGCTCAGTGATCGGCGTCGAAGAGATCCCGGCTGCGGAGACGAAGTCGTACGGTATCGTCGACGGCAAGGAGTGGGAAGACTCGATCATCAAGATGTCGGGCATCATCGAAAAGCCGGACCCGAGCGTGGCGCCGTCGAATCTCGGTGTGGTGGGCCGCTATGTGCTGAAGCCGCGGATCTTCGAACATCTGCGCGCGCTGAAGCCGGGCGCGGGTGGCGAATTGCAGTTGACGGACGCGATTCAGTCGCTGCTCGCCGATGAGCAGGTGCTGGCGTACAAGTACCACGGCACGCGTTTCGACTGCGGCAGCAAGCTGGGTTATCTGAAGGCGACGGTCGAGTTCGCCCTGCGTCACCCGGAAGTAGCAGCCGATTTCGAAGAATATCTGCGTACCCGTTCGCCGGTGCTGGAAGGCTGAGCAACGGGACAGCCGCGCAGAACCGCTCTGCGCTGTTTGCCTCTCGCAATAAGCATCAGTTCAGACGTAAAAAAGGCGCTGTGCCCCGCATTCGCGGGCACAGCGCCTTTTTTTGTTTGCCTTTCAGCGGCGCTTCATCAAAAACGTGAAAACCTTGTCGTGCGCCGAGCTTTCGACGATTTCGTTGCCGGTTTGCTTCGCGAACGCGGCGAAATCGCGCTGCGAGCCCGGATCGGTGGCCAGCACCTTGAGAATCTGACCGCTTTCCATGTCGGCGAGCGCCTTTTTGGCGCGCAAAATGGGCAGCGGGCACATCAGCCCGCGCGCATCGACTTCCTTGTGAACCTGAATTTGCATCGACGATGACCTTCGGGATGAGGCGTCGTCGCGCGACGCCGGGGAGAGGGTCAAATTCTACAGCAGGCGGGGGGTTGCCGCCGGGGGCGGTCCGGTTTTTGGTTTTTTCCTTGATGTGGGTTTTTTGGTCTTTCGTTGATCTGTTTGCCTGCGCGGCGCTTGTT
>NZ_JAQQDU010000196.1:0-4545 GCF_046027825.1 Paraburkholderia sediminicola | reverse complement strand
CGCAACGCCACGCTATCGGCGGCGTCGGCGACCTGATTGAGTTCGTGTAACGGCAAGGCAAGCTCCTGAGCGGCAAAGGCAAATCAACAGAGAGATCACCAGGAGGCAGGCAGCAAGCGGACATAAAAAAACCCGCCTCGTGGGGCGGGTTTTTGTCACTGCGCATCACTGCTATCAAACGCGCGCTAACCCACCATTCGATGAATGGTGCTAATAATCAGCGCAATACGGATGTCGAGGCAGTTCATGCAGCCGATCTTCGTTGACTTGGCGGGCTTTGTCAATAAAAAAGAAGCCGCTAATTCAGGGCTGCCGCGCCTGAGCGACGCGCAAACGGAGGTTCGGCGTGACAACTTCACGCCGTGCACCCAGCACTCTGTCGCGCAGAAACAGGTCGAACTGCGCCATCACCGCATCACGCGCAGCGTGCGAAAACAGCGCGTGATCCACCTTGCCAACCACGTTCGCGGTGACGTTCCTCAGCTTGCCAAGCTGGCTGCCGTTCGGTCCGAAATGAATCTCCAGCTCGTCCAGCCCCTCGTCAAGTGGACCGTACATCAGCGCAGTCTGCACACCCTTGCGCTCGAGTTCCAGCGCGATTCTGCGGACGGCGCCACCTGGCGTCGACTGCCCGAAGAGCCGCTCGAGCGCCGTGCTGGCGCGCGCGGCAATGCGTGCCCATAAACGGCGCGCGAGTTCGGTGGCAATCGCGCGCCCGTTCGCCTGGCCAGTCAGTAGCCGCAGCCATTTGCGTGGATTGCGCATCGAGCGCCGGTAAACGACACTCGATGCCACGTGCTGCGCGCCGGGTCGCGTTCGCGCGCCACCCCAGACGAACAGCGGCAGATTGACGGCGGCGCAACCCACCACCCCCGGATGGGTGAGTGCCGTATGAATGCAGACATACGCGCCCGTGCAAACGCCGAACATGACGGTTTTCGGATGGCCGGCCGCCGCCAGCCAATCGACGCCCGAGCTGGCGTCCGAGACTGCGTATTGGGCATACACCCTATCGAGCGTCAGCCCATCGTCGCGACGAAGACTATCGCCGAGACCGCGGATGTCCATGCGCAACGATGCGATGCCCTGGGCCGCGAGATGCCGCGCCATCAGCACCGCGAAGCGGCCGTCGCCGATCCGGTGCACACCGCCCGTGTTGACGAACAGCACCGCCGGCGCCCCTTCAAGCGCTCGCGATGGCTGGCAGAACACCCCTGCGTAACGCCCGCCATCGAACACAACGGGCGTCTCGCGGCCATGCGCGAACTCGATTCGTGCGGTCGCTGCGGAGCCCAGTATCTCGACCGCCGTCCCGGTTGCCGTGACCGCCTGTGCGCCCAGCCATTCGAGCACGCTCTCGAATGCCTGAGCCGGCGGCTCACTGTAGCTGGGATCGAGCAGAAACCTGCTGAACTCGCTGAAAATCTGCAGGTCCGTTTCAGCACCCTGAGCCTGATAATGCGCGGCCAGCCGTTTCAGACGCGCACTTTCGTTCAGGTCCTGCAGCAGCACACGCTGCGCGGGACACTGCGCGCCCCGCTCGAGATCAACCTTCGCGAGCATCTCGAGCGAGTCCGGATAAAGGCGAAAGCCATGCGCGCCGATCGTTTCCGCGGCCTCTGCATCGAGGCTGAGCCCGAGCGCATGTTGCGCACTGAGCCAACTTTGATGCTGGATCTCCAACTCGCGGATGTAGCTCTTGCCGGAACTCGGTGGCATGAGCAGCACGAGATTCTCGACGCCACCCAGCTCGTCGGCAGCCAACGCCGCGAGCGTGGCACCCAGACGCAGCCCGCATAAACTCAGGCGCGTCACACCGGTTTCGGCGCGCAGCCACGCTGCGGCGCCCTTGATACTGTCTAGCCATGCGCGCAGGCGTTGCGGGTCTTCCTCGTTGCCGCTCGAATCGCCGGTGCCAGGGTAGTCGAAGCGCAGCGTGGGCATGCCGCGCGCAGCGAGCGCCTCAGCGAATTCGCGCCAGCCGTGATACGTGCACAGTGCTTCATAGCCGAACGGATTGCATAGCACCACGCCCATGCCCGCCTGCGTGCCGGCCGGTCGGTGCAGCCATCCGAAACAGCCGTCGAACGTCACCGGCGTCATGGTGGACGAATTCGTCATGGTCAGTTGCCGCAGCGCCACTTCAGATTCGCGGCGCAAGCGATTCCTCCGGCACGAGGTGCGCAATCATGCCAGCGAGGGAGTCGATGCTCTGAAACAGATCGTGGGTAATCAGTGCGGCCGGAATTTCGATGGCGAAGTTTTCTTCGATGGCCATCATGAGGCGAACCGACCCGAGCGATGACAAACCTGCCGCATAGAGATCGTCGCGATCGCCGAGCGTGTCGACCGGTACGTCGAGACAGGCGGCCTCCTGAAGAATGCTACGCACGTGATTTTTCATCTGACACCCCGGATACCTGATTTTTAGCTACTGCATCGATCCATCGATACATCAAGCGCGCACACGGATGCGCTGTCATCAACAACCTGGTCTGAGACAAACGCTAACGCGCGATACTTGTCGGCACTTTAGAATAATATTTCGTTATACAGATCATATTAACCGATGCCTGTCACGCGACCGCATCGATGCCGGCACAAATTTCGGCAAGCGCCTTCCTGTCGATCTTGCCGTTCACATTGAGCGGCAACGCGTCGAGCATCACGATCCGTTGCGGCACGGCGTACACCGGCAACCGCTGACGGCACGCTTGCAGAATCTGCGGCGCGCTGCCTTGCGCGCGGGTCACGAAGGCAATCAGGCCGCCGGCACGGCCCGCATCGTCGACGGGCCACGCGACCACCGCGCAGAGCGCCGCGTGGCTGCATGCCTGCACAACATGCTCGACTTCTTCGAGCTCGATCCGGTTGCCGCGAATCTTGATCTGCGTGTCCATCCGCCCTTGAAACACGATGCCCTGCCCGGCTGCTTCGCGCGCAGCGTCGGCGCTTCGATACCAGCGCTGCGAGGCGTGGCCCGGGTAGGTGGTTGAAACGAAGCGGCAATTGCCCGGTTCGTCCGGCGACAGATAGCCCTCGGCTAACTGGGGTCCGCCGATCAGCAGTTCACCGCTTTCGCCGGGCGCGACTGTCGCGAGCGCGGCGTCGACGATCAACAGTTCCATGCCCGGCAATGCGCCGCCGAGCGGCATGACCGCATGCTGCGGATCGTCGAGAAATTCCGCTGTGACTTCGAAAGCCGCGCAGGCCACTGTGGTTTCGGTTGGTCCGTACATATTCAGCACGCGGCTATTTGGCGCGGCGCGCAACCACGCCTGTACCAGCAAGCGCGGCAGGGGCTCACCACCGAACAGCGTCACGCGCACGCTCGGGAATTCGTTCGGTCCCAGCTTGCGAAACTGCTGCATGAAACCGGCCACCGAGGGCACGCTGCTCCAGTGCGTAATCGCGTGTTCCTTGATGAACGCCGCGTTGTAGATCGGCTCGACGGTCTTCGGCACGTACAGGCAGCCGCCATTTGCCCAGCACACGAACATGTCGTGTACCGACGGATCGAAGGTGAGCTCGCACCATTGCGCGTAGCGTGCGCAAGGCAGCCGCCCCAGCAATTGCAGTTGCCCTGCCACGTAGGCATCCGCGTTGACGTGCGAGATCGGTACGCCTTTGGGTGCGCCGGTCGAACCGGACGTGAAGAGAATGTAGGCAAGATCGTCTTGTGCACGGGGTGCAGGGGCTTCTGCAACGGGTGCATCCGGAGAGAACCCGATCGATCCATCGACGGCAGAGGCCGAAGCAGTACGCGCGGCGTTCGTGCCTTGAGCGTCTTCAGCGCCTACGTCATCCAGCATCACAATCCGTGGACAGTCGTCAAGCAGCGACAACACTTCGTCGAGCGATGCCGCGCAACGCCGATCAACCAGCAACAGCGGCGCGCCCGACTGTTCGATCGCGGCTGCAGTGCGCGCAGCGGGCACATTGGGATTAAGCGGCACGTACGCGAAACCCGCCTTGAGGATCCCTAGCAGCCCGGCGTAGACAGCTACGCTGCGATGCGCGAACAGCAGGCAGCGCCCAAGGCGGCCGGCCGGCATTGCGGCGCTCAACCCGGCCGCAATCCGGTGCGCCCGCGATGCAAGCTCGCCATAGCAATAGAGGCGTTCATCGACCCATAGCGCGGGACTATCCGGCTCGCTCGCGGCAGTATCGAAGAAGAAGGAATCCAGCATTCACAGCCTCGGTCCATTGGGCATTAAACCGGCGCACGCATCGGCTTACCCGAACGGGCTCGCGCGCAACTGCCGGTCATGCCGAAAGCGCACTGCCGGGCGGCGGAGCTACCCGGTCGCGCGCTGCGGTATCGCAGGAGAGTTTCGCAAGAAAGATTCTCGGGCGGCGCCTGGGCGAAGCAGTGTTCTCATGCGATATCGCTTGAGAACGCTGTCGTCCAAGGTTTCGTATGAATCATAGAATCCGGCAGGTCCGGTATATGTGCGATACCCCTCTCAACAGACGAATGAGGGTATGCGGGGCCGCCCGCCGCGCGCGGGTCATGTGGCCCCTGGTACTGACTGCGGATGGGCT
>NZ_JAQQDU010000195.1:0-4613 GCF_046027825.1 Paraburkholderia sediminicola | reverse complement strand
TGTTATAAAGATTTCTCCGATGCACCTTCACCGTCTCCGGCGAAATGGCTAGCCGCTCGGCAATCGCTTTAGACGAGTTACCGCGCAGCACCAACTGCGCGATCGCCATTTCCCTCTCCGACAGCAGCTCCGCCCCAAACCCGGCCAACGCACGCTCGACCCGTCCCGACAGATCGCCGCTCTCGACACTTTTGCTGGGCTCGGTGGCAAGGCGCGCCAAATGCTGCCGTATCGCCGCGACTAGCCAGGGCGTACATACCGCCAACCGTCCAAGCGCCTCCCCATCAAACCGCGCTTTCGCACCCAGGGACAACGACACAACGCCACCCGCAGGTGCAACATTGACGATCACCTGCAACTCATCCACCCCAACCGCATCGCGAAAGTAACTCAGGAAGTATTCGCTTTGCCGAAACAGATCAGGCGCCACCTCTTCAAGCCGATAAAGCCCATCGGCCAATCCATCATGCGCGGCCTGTAAAAACGGATCGAGCAGATAGAGTCCATTCAGATAGAGCGGCACCGGCGACGGCTTATCCGTACCCCCCGTATCGAATTCATCAAGCACCCGAGGCACCCCATCCTGACCGACGAGCAACGCCAGCGCATTGTCGAACGGCATGATTTCGTTGAGCAGAAGAATCAGATGCCGCCAGAACCGAGGCACCCCTAAATGGTCGATCACGCGCGCCAGCGCCTGATGCATTGCTACTTCCGTGAACAGTCGATCCATGCGTCTCCACCTAATTGGCGTAACCCTAAGCGGTAATAGCGTTGCGTAAATTGACTTCCTACACTGCGCCGGACAGTGCTCAAGTATGGACGCTGAAAAAATCATTGCAAAGGAGAGGACCATGGCGATCACGGAAACGTCGGTTACGGCGCAAGCCGCCTCCGAAGGGCTGGGCACGTCTGGCAAGCTGAAGCAGTCGCTCAGTGTGCGAGACGTGGTGATGATTACCGTATCGGGGGTGACGCCCGCCAGTTCCATCTTCGTGATCGCGCCGTTTGCGATCCAGCAGGCGGGCAGCGGGGCGGTGCTGTCGTTTCTGCTCGGCGGCGTGCTCGCACTGGCTTTCGCATTGTGCTATGCGGAATTGAGCGCGGCACATCGCAGCGCCGGGGGCGAGTACGTGATGGCAAAACGCGTGTTCGGCGCGCTGCCGGGCTATCTGACCTTCATCGCGGTGCTGGCTGTCAGCGTGTTCATTCCCGCCGTGCTGGCAAGCGGTGCAGCGCCGTATCTGAACAATGCACTCGGCACCAACTTTAGCAATCAGTCGGTGGCGCTCGCCATCGTCGTGCTCAGCTATGTTCTTGGCATTCTCAACATCAAGACCAACGCGTGGATTACCGGCGCGTTCCTGACGGTCGAAGTGTTGGTGCTTCTGCTCATTGCATATCTGGGATTCTCCGAGCCGCATCGCACCTTCAGTGCGTTGGTCCATCCCGAAGTCGCGAGCAACGGCGCGCTGATATCGGTGACGGCGGCCGCGATCATCCCTGCTGTAGGCACGGCGATCTTTTGCTACAACGGCTTCGGTGCAGCGGTGTTCCTCGCGGAAGATCTCGAAGGGGGCAACCGCAGCGTCGCGAAAGCCGTCATGGTTTCGCTGCTGGTCATTCTGCTGGTCGAGTTGATCCCGTTGACGGCGATCGTGCTCGGCGCGCCTTCGCTGATCGATATGTCGAAGAGCGCGGATCCGATCGGCTATGTGGTGCGCGAACTCAGCAACCCAGTCATCATGCGTGTGGTGAGCGCGGGGATTTTCCTGTCGGTGTTCAACGCGATCATCGCCATCGTGATTCAGGTAGGACGTCTGCTGTATAGCAGCGGCCGCCACGCACTATGGATGCGCAGTTGCAACCATGCATTCACACGCATTCATCCACGATTCGACTCGCCGTGGCTTGCCACGTTGACGCTTGCGATTCCGTCGGCGCTTCTGCTCTTTGTATCGAGCCTCGATGAACTGACCGCGTTCACGGTCGACCTGCTGTTGGTGATCTACATTGTGATCGCGGTGGCGGCGCTGGCCAGCCGCATCGTGCGACGCGACGTCGAGCACCATTACCGGATGCCGTTGTGGCCGCTGCCGCCGCTGGTGGCGATCATCGGCGCAACTTATACGTTGTATACGACGATGCGGAGCGCGGCCAAACCGACGGATCTGTACATCATTGGTGGATTGTTGGTGCTGGCGCTCGCGATGTATGCGGCATGGGCACGTCATAGCGTGACGTTTCGCGAACTTTGAATCGAAGGAAAACAGGCAATGCGTACAAGGGAACTCGGCATCCGTATCGGGCGCGGCACACCAGGGCGTTTCAATGCGATCACCGATGTCGCCGGCGTCCGTGTCGGGCATCACACGTTGAATGTGGACGCGGGCGATACGTCGGTGCACACCGGCGTGACCATCATTGAACCGCGGGCCGGCAGCGCGCGTAGGGAACCCTGCTTTGCGGGCTGTCACATTCTGAACGGTAACGGCGACGCAACGGGTCTCGAATGGATACGCGAGGCGGGCTTGCTAACGACGCCGATCGCGTACACGAACACGCACAGCGTTGGCGTGGTGCGCGACGCGCTGGTCGCGGCGGAACGGGACGAAGCCAAAGGTGAGGTGTACTGGTGCATGCCGGTCGTGCTCGAAACCTACGACGGGCTGCTCAATGACATCTGGGGGCAGCATGTCACCGCGGACCATGTGCATCGGGCGCGAGCCGAGGCGCGCACGGGGGAGGTGAATGAGGGGAACGTTGGCGGCGGCACGGGGATGATCTGCCATGAGTTCAAAGGCGGTATCGGCACGGCATCGCGGGTGCTGAAACCAACCGAAGGCGGCTGGACCGTTGGGGCGCTGGTGCAGGCGAACTATGGTCGGCGCGACGCGCTGCGGGTGGCGGGATATCCGGTGGGCGAGGTGCTCGGGGAGGTGTATTCACCGTTCCGACAAACCGAAGGACGGCGCACCGGGGAAGCGGGCATGGGCTCGATTGCCGTGACGCTCGCGACTGATGCGCCTTTGTTGCCGCATCAATGCACGCGCCTCGCACAGCGTGCGAGTGTTGGGATCGCTCGCATGGGCGGAGGCACTGAAGATTCTAGCGGCGATATATTTGTGGCCTTTTCAGTGGGCAATTCGGGACTGCCTGCGGTTAATTATGGGCGTGTTGGAAGGCCCACCACTGCCGTGGAGATGGTGAACAACGATCACATGTCTGCTTTGTTTTCAGTTGCCGCGGAGGCCGTTGAAGAAGCCATCGTCAATGCACTGCTGGCCGCTACGGATATGAGCGCGCGTGGCGGTCGTGCTGTGGCGCTCGGCTCTGAACGCTTGCTGTCTGCGCTGCGTGAGGTGGGATGGAAGCCTGATAATCCGCTTCATGTGCATCGCCGATTCTGAAGACCGCCACTGAATCGCGCAGGTCGCTTGCCCCGCTGGCCATGGATCGCGCGGCGGTGGAAACTTGCTCGACAAGTGCCGCGTTCTGCTGGGTGACCTTATCCATTTCGGCGACGGCGTGGTTGACCTGCTCGATGCCCGTCGTTTGCGTGGTCGACGCATGCGCGATCTTGCCCATGATGCCGGTGAGCTTATGCACTGATTGCATGACCTGGTCAATCGTCGCGCCTGCCTCGGCAACGAGGTGGGCACCGGCTACGACGTGTCCGGCCGATTGCTCGATCAACGCCTTGATTTCTTTGGCCGCTCCCGCGCTACGCTGCGCCAGCGTGCGCACCTCGCTCGCAACCACCGCAAATCCGCGCCCTTGGGTGCCGGCGCGGGCTGCTTCGACGGCGGCGTTCAGCGCGAGGATGTTCGTCTGGAACGCGATGCCTTCGATCACACTGATGATCTGCCCGACTTTCGACGAACTCGTGGAGATGTCCTGCATGGTTGTGACGACGCGCTCGACCACATGGCCACCCTGGACGGCGGTGTCGGAAGCCATGTTTGCAATCGCGCTCGCTTGCATGGCGTCCTCGCTGTTCTGCCTGACAGTGGAGGTCAATTCCGCCATGCTGGCAGCCGTCTGCTGCAGCGAGGCGGCCTGCTGCTCGGTACGTTGCGAAAGATCGGCGTTGCCCTCGGCCGTCTCGACGGCACGTACCGCGATCGATTCGGCTGAAGCCTTGATTTGCGTGACGATGGATGTCAGTTGCACGCGCATCGTTTCGAGCGAGGCCATCAGGCTATGTGAGTCGCCTTTGTTCAGTTTCACTGTCACCGCAAGATTGCCGGCGGCGATCTCCCGTGCCATGCGCTGTGCCTCGGCGGGTTCCGCACCAAGCTGCCTGAGTATGCCGCGCGTAATCAGAAACGCCGCCGTCAAGCCGATCAGCAGCGCGGTTGCTACCGAGACGGCGGTGATCACCCGCAAGGTCGCG
Source organism: Paraburkholderia sediminicola (assembly GCF_046027825.1). Taxonomy (GTDB): domain Bacteria; phylum Pseudomonadota; class Gammaproteobacteria; order Burkholderiales; family Burkholderiaceae; genus Paraburkholderia; species Paraburkholderia sediminicola_D. Next base: position 217 of record NZ_JAQQDU010000195.1, on the reverse strand, counting down.
TAGGTGGACGTGGCGTCGTCCGCTGCCGCCCGACTGCGGGCTTGTTCCAGCGTAAGGAGTTCGTCGAGGGTGGACAGCCAGACGGCCTGTTTCGGACGTACTTCGTTCACGAGGACCTTCACTGCTGCGTCCTGATCAGTCGACAGCGCCCAACTGCGTGCCTCCTTTTCGACGAGCGGCAAGGTTGCGGCTTCTTCCTGTTTTAGCCTGGTGAATG
>NZ_JAQQDU010000194.1:0-4705 GCF_046027825.1 Paraburkholderia sediminicola | reverse complement strand
TTAGACTGGCGCTCGCTTTGGATTCGACCCACCGTATTTGATGAGGCTTTCATGATTCGCACGATGCACCGGTACGGCATTGCTTTGACCGTTGTGGTTCTTTCCGCTTGCACCGTTACGCCGCGCCACGACGCGAGTGAGTCGCCGGCCGGCGCGTCGAGCGCCGCAGCCCTCGCGTCATGGAACGACACCGCGACCAAACGCTCGATTGTCGATTTCGTCACGCTGGTCACGACGCCCGAGTCGAAGGATTTCATCGCGCGCGCTGACCGGATCGCCGTGTTCGACAACGATGGCACGTTGTGGCCAGAGCAACCCGCCTCGGTGCAACTGGTGTTCGCGCTGCAACGGGTGAAGACGGTGGCCGGGCGGCATCCGGAATGGAAACGGCAGGAACCGTTCCGCTCGATTCTGAGAGGCAATCTGAAGAGTATCGCGGCGAGCGGCGACACCGGCTCGATGAGGCTGCTGGCGGCGGCGCATGCCGGCATGACCGGTGATCAATTCGCCGCGCTTGTGCACGAATGGTTCGACTCCGCGAGCGAGCCGCACTTTAACCGCCCGTACACCGACCTCGCGTATCAGCCGATGGTCGAGTTACTCGCCTATCTGCGCGCCAACGGCTTCAAAACCTATCTGGTGACCGGCAGCGATGTCGAGTTCGTTCGCGACGTCGCGCAGCGCATGTACGGCATTCCGCCCGAACAGGTGATCGGCAGCACCGTCAAATACAAGTACAGCCAGACGAACGGCGCGGTGTCATTGACCCGGCTTGCGCAAGTCGACACGCTCGTCGACGGCGCGGCCAAACCACTCGCTATCGATCGCGTGATCGGCAGGCGTCCGGTAATCGCGTTCGGCAACGCCGACGGCGACGTGCCGATGCTCGAATGGACCTCGGCCGGCGACGGCCCGCGCTTCGCGGCGCTGCTGCATCACACCGATGCGGAACGGGAGTATGCGTACGACCGCACGGCGAAAAGCGGCAAGCTCGACAAGGGTCTGGACGAAGCCGGCGCGAAGGGCTGGCTCGTTGTCGATATGAAGGATGACTGGAAGACGGTGTTCAAGCCGGATAGCGCGGCGGCGGCACCGTCTAATTAAGTAAGGCTGGTTGGGAAGGCCGCGGTTAGGCGGCCTTCCCGGCCTTTCATTGCTCGCTTAGCGACTCAGCGTGATCGCCAGATACGTTGCGTACAGCACGCCACACACCAGCAACGCCCACACCGGCACACCACGTTCGCGCACGTTGATCCGCAGCCACGCGGCGGCAGCCAGCGTGATCACGATGCCGGTCACCACTTCGATGCGCGGCGTCCACGGCGTCAACAGAATGCCGATCGCGGGCAGTAAGGTGCCCTGAAACACCATCGCGCCGGTGATGTTGCCGAACGCCAGCGTGTCCTTGCCGCGGCGAATCCACAGGATGCTGTTGACCTTCTCCGGCAACTCCGTGGCGATCGGAATGATCAGCAGCGACAGCAGCAACGGCGAGACACCAAGCGCCTGCGACACACCCCGCACACCATGAATGAAGCCTTCCGCGCCCCACACCAGCAACGCAACCGCCAGCGCCAGTTGCAGCGCGATGGTCACAAGATTGGTCGGTAAGCCGAGCCGCGACAACAGCATCTTGCCCGGCGCTTCGGTGCCGTGGCCGGCGTCGACCAGTTTGTTCGATGCACGGAACGTCATCACCACATAGGTGATGTACACGCCGACCAGCGCAGCGCTGAACAGCGCCCGCACGGCCATCTGTTCGTGCGGCACGTACATCGCCGCGGCCGCCAGCACGAAGGCGCACAGGAAGTAGTTCAGATCGCGCGTGAAACCCGTGCGTTCCGGCGTGACCCAGCCGCCAACGCCGCGCGAGCCGAGAATCGCGAGCGTCATCAGGAAAGTGGAGAGGGTGGAGAGCATCAGCGGCGCGCCGAGAATCGCGCCAACGCCGATCTCCTGATTGACGGCGCTATCGGCCGTGCTGCCGGCAATCGCGAGCAGCGGGACGAGGGTTTCAGGCAATGCGGTACCAACTGCCGCAAATAGCGAACCCGTCACACCCTCGGAGATTTTCAGGCGCTCGCCGAGATGTTCGAGCGCATTGGTGAAGAGCTCGGCCGCCACCAGAATGATGACCAGCATGACGGCGAGTTCGAACAGAAGACCGGTCATGCGCGGCTCCCTGCAAGTGCAAAGGGGAAGCGGCACAACGGACGGATACGTGGGGAGACCGGCAGGGCACAACGATGTTTCACAGGACAACTCCGCGGTCGGACGTAAGTGACGAACCAATGACGCACCGCGACCCGTCCGACCAGAACGAAGCAGTGCGCCAATGGTCTCGCCAAACCGACCCGGTCGAACGCGCCATGACCCGCAGGCCAAGTATGTTGACGCGCTCTCCTTCAACGGATGAAGGAAGGCTACTCCCCAGTGACCGGTGGATTCTAACGGGATGCGCAGCTTTCAACAACCTTGGAATCGGGTGTGTATTTCGGCGCTGCCGGGCGATAGCTGCGTCGGTATATCCCATTGACATATCCATGCAGCTACCTATAATTGGATATACATTTGACATATCCCAAGGAGCCCATCATGGAACAAGGTGCCATCTTTAAAAGCAACCGCAGCCAGGCGGTACGACTTCCAAAATCCGTGGCGCTCCCGGACGATGTAAAGCGGGTCGATGTGGTGGCCATTGGTCGCATCCGCATTCTCACTCCCGCCGGAGAGTCCTGGGATAGCTGGTTTGATGGCGAAGGGGTCAGCCCGGACTTCATGTCCACGCGCAACCAGCCCACCAATCAGGAACGTGAGGAGTTTTGATGCTCAAGTACATGCTCGATACGAACATCTGCATCTTCACAATCAAGAACAAACCCCTTGAGGTTCGCGAGGCGTTCAACCGATACCACGGGCAAATCTGCATCAGCACAGTGACCTTGATGGAATTGATCTATGGCGCTGAGAAGTCCGCATCACCGGAGAAAAATCTGGCCGTCGTCGAGGGTTTTGCGGCCCGCCTGGACGTCTTGGGTTACAACCACGAGGCTGCCGCGCATAGTGGCCAGCTCAGAGCCGAGCTGGCAAAAGAAGGCAAGCCGATTGGCCCCTACGACCAGATGATCGCCGGACATGCCCGATCCCAGGGCCTGATCTTGATAACGAATAACCTTCGCGAGTTCGACCGGGTCCCCGGTCTACGGGTTGAAGACTGGGTACAACCGGGTCGGTAGATAGGGCCCCGCTTTGCGAGTCGAGCGGCCACCTCGTTGCCATCTGCCAGGAAGGTCCGGTGATGTGACATCAGCCTCGCAAGCGTGCGATGGCCCCACTGGTAAGATCGCTCACCGTCTACGACAGCAGTGAGTCTTCACATGAATTATCAGAATCGCCAGTGGTTTTACGTCAAGCGCCCTGAAGGACGCGTTGGCGACGAGCATTACGCGTTGCGCGAAAGCGAGCTCGACGAGAATTTGTCGTCGAATGAGGTGTTGATCCGCGCGCGCATTATTAGCGTCGATCCGTACATTCGCATCCAGCAGCACGAACGCAATACCTACGATGTACCGCATCCGCTTGGGATCGTGCAGCGGGCCGGCGTGGTGGGTGAAGTGGTGGCGTCGGCGAGTCCGCTTTTCAAGCAGGGCGATTGGGTGTCGGCGTATAGCGGCTGGCAGTTGTACGCCAAGTGCCATCACAGCGAGCTGACCAAACTGAATCCCGACGCAGCGCCGGTTTCGACCGCGCTCGGCGTGCTCGGCATGCCGGGACGCACCGCGTGGTTCGGTTTAATGGAAGCGGGCAAGCCGCGTCCGGGCGACACGCTGGTCGTGTCCGGTGCGGCGGGAGCGGTCGGCTCGCTGGTCGCGCAGTTCGGCAAGCGCGCCGGCTGCCGCGTCATCGGGATCGCAGGCGGCCCGGACAAGTGCGCGTTTCTGACAGACACGCTCAAGCTTGACGGCGCGGTCGACTATCGGGCGCATCCCACGCTCGAAGGCTTGCAGTCAGCGCTGCAGGCGGCGACCGGCGGCGTCGATGTCTATTTCGACAACGTGGGCGGCATGGTCACCGACGCGGTGATTCCGCTCATCAAACGCCGCGCACGCATCGTGATCTGCGGCGCGATCGCTCAATACGATGGTGGCCTCGACACGCCGGACCTCGCGCCGCGCTTCCTGCAACACATGCTGTTTCAGCGCGCGACGATCCAGGGGATTCTGGCGCGCGACTTCGTGCACCGGATGGATGAGATGCTGCAGACCGTCTCGCCGTGGGTGAAGAACGGTGAAATCGTTTACCAGGAGACGTATGTCGATGGGTTTGACGCGTTGCCTCAGGCGCTCAATAGCCTGTTTGAGGGGAAAAACCTCGGAAAGCTGCTGGTGAGGGTGTGACGGTGTGAGGCCGAGTTAAAACCAGCGGGCGGCAGGCGGTCATGATGACGGCTGTCGTTCGCGGTAAAACTGCGCGAATTGACCGGGATGCAAAAAACGGGGGGGAAATCGCGTTGAAACTCGACCAGAAATGGTGCGCCCGGCTGGGATCGAACCAGCAACCCCTGCCTTCGGAGGGCAGTACTCTATCCATTGAGCTACGGGCGCTTCAACACGAAAGCGCGGCAACCTGAACAGGAGCGACGCCAAAGCGAGACCGAAAGGATACCCGGTTTCGGCCGAACCGTCCACCGGACGGCCTATATGAC
>NZ_JAQQDU010000193.1:0-4878 GCF_046027825.1 Paraburkholderia sediminicola | reverse complement strand
TCGCCTGACTACGGAGCCGAGCGACGCAGGCTCAGAGTCGCGAAGTATCGCGGCCACGGGATTCGCGGCGGTTATCACGACTGAGGCACATATCGGCCGCAACGACACCGCCCAGAGAAAGCTTGACCACATCGCCCAGCACCAAAATTCGCGGCCGGGACGCTCGGCCATTTGCCGTCCCGCTGCACCGACGCACTCAGCGCCAGGTACGTGCTGCGAGCGTCGCCTGCGCGCGGCTTCCCTGCAGCAGTGCGAGCGAAGCGTTGAACACGAGTAGTTCGGCGATGATCTTCGCCGCGAGGAATTTGCCGAGTGCACACTGCAGCACGATGGCGGCCTCAAGCATCCCCGGCACGGGTGCCCAGAATTTTTCGAGTGCCATGCGCCAGGGATGCGCCGACGTGTCTGGCATGGTGTTCGGACCAGACGCCCTATCCGCAGACGCGCTTCAGCGCTGCTCAGGCCGCCAGTTGGCGGTGCCCCCGGCGGGCTGGCCAGGTCGTTGGTGGGAGCCGCCGCTGTCGTGGGGGCATGGTGTCTTCTCCTGTGCTGCACTGGTTCCGGCGAGAACCTCATGAAAGCGTGGCCAGATTCGGGAGAAAGGTCGGTACGGTACCGTGCAGACAACGACGCGGACACTACTTAATGTTTGAATGAGGCATTGTATTGGGCAAGCTTCACAAGCAATTGGAATCGTAGTCGCAGAAAGACACGGGCTGGGCAGCTTCCATGTTGCAAACACCGTTTTCATTGAGGAGTTGACGAAATGACCTTGGATTACGCAGGCAGGTCGCACGATGAAGCCGTGGCAGCGCGGCACAAGCAGAAGCAGAAGGCACAGGAACAGGCGGGCGGCGAGATGGCGATAGAAGGGACGGAGGCCGATACGGAGCATAGTTGCGGCGAGCTCTCCGAGCGGGGCAAGCAGGTATGGCGCAGTGGAAGCGGGATCAACGGTGGGGGAAAGGAGTGATGTAGTCTCGCCGTCGTCAAGCGTACCGGCGAAGGCGCAATGAAAACTCCTCAAGGGCATCAATCCCGCTCAGTTCGGGACGACGGCACCAATCCTCCAACCGGAGGAGCAACTGCTCACGCGACATAGCGATCGCGTGCCCCGTCACGGCAGCACCGCTGCAAGCGCAAGAGGATCATCATGGCGGCCAGCAGCATGCTCAAGGCCACGGCGCCTCACGCCAGGCATACCGGCATGACGATCATCACCGCTATGGCCACGCTTATGGACATTCGGGCTATGGCTATCAAGGCTACGAAGAACCGCCTCTTGTCTATGCACCGCAGGCGGCACCGGGAATCAGCTTGTTCCTGCAGCTCTAGTTTCAATGGAAACGTAACCGGCCCGCAACCGCTGCCGGCAACAAGAACCTTTCGCAGGAGGACATCATGATGCGACTCATCGTTCTATTTTTGATCGCCGGTACCGCTCTTCTCGCGGGCTGCAACACTGTTGCGGGCGCGGGCACGGACATATCGAAAAGCGGCCAGGCCATCCACAACACCGCCGAAGACGCCAAGTAAGCGGCGCCAGCTATCGGTGTTGGGGATGTTCAAGAAAAAATTGCACCAGAAGGGGAATGGAGATGAAGAACCAAACAGGTGTATGGATGCTGATCGCGCTGTCCGGCGACGACCACCACGGCGGCGACTATCACGAGGCTCACGACCATTACTAGCCGTGCCGCGATCATCGCTTTTGCGCTGCGCGAGATCATGCGCAGCGAGGTTACCGGCGCCCGATCTTTACGGCTGAGCGCAATCATACGCGAGCGCATGTTCGTCAAGCGTGCCATCCACCATCGCCTGGGCTTCCTCAACGATACGCGTCAGGTGATCTTCACCCAGGAAGCTCTCTGCGTAGATCCTGTAGATATCTTCGGTTCCTGATGGACGTGCCGCAAACCAACCGCTCTTCGTGATCACCTTGATGCCGCCGATGGCGGCGTGATTGCCAGGAGCACGGTCCAGCACCAGCTCGATCTGTTCGCCGGCCAGTTCGGTGTGGGGAAACTGCGTCGGCGAGAGCCGCCCCAGCACCACGCGCTGCTGCGCTGTTGCTACGGCTTGTACGCGACGTTCAACCGGCTCGCCCATCCTCTGGGTCAGATCCCGGTAGATTTCAGCAGGATCGCGGCCAATGCGCGTCGTGATCTCGGCCGACAGCAACGCCGCCACGATCCCGTCCTTGTCGGTCGTCCACGCTGTGCCGTCAAGCCGCAGACAACTGGCGCCAGCGCTCTCCTCCCCGCCGAAGCCGAGCGAGCCGTCGAGCGAGCCGTCGAGCAAGCCGTCGACAAACCATTTGAATCCAACCGGCACTTCGTAAACCGTACGACCCAGCCTCTCGCTCACGCGATCGATCATCTGGCTGCTGACAACGGTTTTGCCCACCGCCACGTGGGCGCGCCACAGGGGGCGATGAGAATACAGATAATCGACGAGGACCGTGAGATAGTGATTTGGCGGCAGCAGTCCGGCGTGCCGCGTGACGATGCCATGACGATCGTGATCGGTGTCGCACGCAAAGGCCACATCGAAGCGATCCTTCTGGTCGATCAACGTTTGCATGGCATACGGTGACGACGGATCCATGCGAATCCGCCCATCCCAGTCGACGCTCATGAAGCGGAAAGTCGGATCGACGTCGTCGTTGACCACGCGCAGATTCAGGCCATAGCGATCGGCAATCGGCCCCCAGTAGTGCACACCCGCGCCACCCAGCGGGTCGACGCCCAGGAGGATCGGTGCGCCACGCACCACATCCATATCGATGACGCTGACGAGATCGCCAGCGTAGGCGTTGAGGAAGTCATGCCGGTGCGTCGTCGTGGCGCGCAGCGCTTTCGCTAAACACATACGCAGCACGTCATCAAGCTTGCTTTCGAGCAACCCGTTCGCTACCGCTTCGATCCAGCCGGTCACGATTTCGTCAGCCGGACCGCCCACTCGGTGGGTTGTATTTGAAACCACCGCTTTCCGGTGGATTGTGCGACGGCGTCATCACAATGCCGTCCGCCAATCCCGCAGTCCGGCCGCGGTTGTACGCGACGATGGCATGCGACACCGCCGGCGTGGGCGTGTATTCGCCGTTTTGCGCAATCATGATCTCAACGCCGTTGGCGGCCAGCACCTCGAGCGCACTCGCGTAGGCAGGTTCAGACAGCGCATGCGTGTCGACGCCGATAAAAAGCGGGCCGTCGATACCCTCCTGCCGCCGATAACGGCAGATCGCCTGCGTGATGGCGAGCACATGCCATTCATTGAAGCTGCGCGCGAAAGCCGAGCCGCGATGCCCGGAAGTGCCGAACGCGACCCGCTGTGCCGGTATCGCGGGGTCGGGCCTTTCGGTGTAGTACGACGTGATCAGCCGGGGGACGTTGACCAGCATCGCATGAGGTGCCGGTTTGCCGGCGAGAGGATTGATGTTCATCGCGATATCCATTGGTAGTGGAGACTCATGAGGGCGACACCCGGATTCGCCCTCATCGATCTTCCTGAGTACGACTCTCTCGCGCGACAGGCAGATGTCTGTACGGTAACGGGCAGTGATTTTTTGTTAAACAGACGGTATGATCAGCGACAACCGACGGATATAAATCCGGCGCTTGCGGTGAAGATCGACGCTCCATCAGGTCCGCTAGAGCAAGCCCCCACGAAAGTGAACGCACTTTCGAGCACCGGCAGTCATGTTCAAGCTGATCAAACCGCGCTTAGTCACATCTTCTGTCCAGCAGCGCGTGATAGTGTTCCTTCGACCGGTACACGGATTTCACGGCAGTCGGCCACTTCCCAAGATCGACCTCGACGTCTTCCGCAACCCGAAAGTCTCCAAGCTTGATCTTCATCTCATACCTCCTCGCCGAAGCGTCCCTCGCGGACTTTCTCCGTGTTGTTCCATGGCGACGCGGCACCGAGGAGAGCACGCGAGTATTGACTGATCGAGATACCTTCCTGCCGAGGGAAAGCAGGCTCGTCGGCGCTCGCCAGGACGGCTGCGCCGAGGCCAGTGGACAGCGTCTCTTTGTCAGGCTTCACGCTGCAGGTTTTGTTGCGCGTGGTGCGGCCCGGTGGCGCAACTTGCTCGCGCCGGATCGATGAGTGTGGGGTCTTGCTTGCGCTTTTCTGCCCGCGCTTCCGCAGCCAGGCCGTATTCTGCGCGTCGATCGCGGGTTCAGTTGTTGGAATCGGGTAGGAATGGCATCGCGCCTTCCTTTGTCAAATGAACTACGGTTCAGCATCCTCCAGTCGACACCCGGATGAAATCGTCACCATCCTGCGCAATCTCGCCGGCCCACGCGTCAAGTATGCGGTTACCGGCCATACGCATCGCGCAGTCGGTTCGCTGCGCATGACTGCGTCCGCAAGCACGCAGCATAACGCCGAACCGGAACGTCTTCGGCATACGATGCCTTGCACCTCGCGGCGAGTCTGTACACTGCTGAACTTTCCGGTTCGGGTGCGTCGCAGGGATGCTTGACGCTGTTCGATACTCGGCCACAAGCGCAACGCGAGACGGGTTTGCCGCGCCGCTCAAGCCTCAGGTGCTTCGTTACAGTTGAGTGCTCTCAGGCGTTGTCACCTGTTGAGCAAGCTTGACGATTCCGGCGTAGGTCAGATTACACGCGTATAAGCGCGCAGTAGCGCACGCAATACCTCTGCAATCGTCGATTCCAGAATAGCGGGGCCATCGCGCTGTCCAGAAAGTACCGGCAGCACCGAATTCAAGGTGACGCTGGTCAGTTCCCGTGCTCCCTCCTTCAAAGTCACACCACGATCCAATTCCTGTATCGCGGAGAACTCACGCGTACCCACACTCTCGAAAAAACTTCTATTTCAGATCTCGTGGAATAAATACGCACTGAC
>NZ_JAQQDU010000192.1:0-5091 GCF_046027825.1 Paraburkholderia sediminicola | reverse complement strand
CTAGGGATGTGCCGCTCTCGACCCGAGCCGTGCAAATTCTGACGGAACTCTCGAAAAAACCGCGCCATTCCAGCGAACGGGTTCTGTTGATCTCGCCCGATGCGCTAAAGAAATCCTTCACCCGCGCTTGTGAACGCGCAGGAATCGAGAATCTGCATTTTCATGACCTTCGGCACGAAGCCACGTCACGCATCGCCGAGCGCTTGGACAATGTGCTGGAACTGTCGGCTGTCACTGGTCACAAAACGGTCCAGATGCTCAAGCGGTACTATCATCCGCGTGCGTCCGATCTTGCTTTGAAACTAGGCTAACAGACGTCGCAGATTTGTGTCGGCCTAAGTTGGGACTCGATGTGAATCACCAGTTCAAGCCCAGCGCGACCCAATAACCTTATTCGGTCGCTCAAAAGGCGAACAGCAATGCCTTGGCGATAGAATCTCGCAGGTTTTCACGAGTTTTGCCACTGTTCGCGACGCCCATTCGCCTTTTGAGCGACCGGATTGGATATTCCAATACTACAAGGGCATGCTGGCAAAGGTGCGCACAAAAACGTTTCCTCGATCGTCGGCGCATTCGTGGCCTTGCACCCGCCTCGTCGACAAGGATCCGGCTCCCGATGACATGCGCAAGCGGGTGCTTAAATCGCGGAATTGTGACAGCCTACGCCTGCGCTGCGATCCACTTTTCAACGAGCTCTTTCATTTTGCTGAGTGCGTCGGCTGCGCTCTCGCCCCAAGCTTCTCCAGGAAAAGGTACGTCAACACCAAGCTTCCGATCGACCATCCTCGTCACCTTAGCGACGTGTGTCGTCTTTCCCATAGGCCGTATGGCTTCAGTGTGAATGCTATAGCCATAACGCTCAGTTGATTCGTCCCGGTCAACCATTGATACTCCTCGAAGCTAACAATTCCTCGAACTCCCCAAGACCCACGTTGCTCGATCGCGAGCGCAGAGAACTCGCGCGCCCCGTTTGCCGCGTCTAAGCTACAGGGCAGGCAACGCGACGGTCGTCATAGGGACCGACGAGGTCGAAGATCGCAGCATAACTGCGTCACCGCCCAAGTGCAGGCCAGAGCCATGGCGATCGTTGATCGCATAACCTGTTCCTTGTACGCGCACAGCCCCAAACCATTCCGCATGCCCCTTTATTAATCAAGTTCCGGGCAAATGTCGCCACTCAGTGCATCCCGTGATTGCCAGAAAATCCGGTTCGGGATATCGGATAACCCGCCTTATGCAGTCGCCGGCAATGGGTTGCACGCACCTGTCTTCGTGCTCCACGGGTTCATCCGTCTCGTAGCCGTGACTGATGAGATAGATGCGAATAAGCTTCATCGCGAGGCGGTGTCCGGGGGCGAGTGAAGCCACGGGCACGTCGGCCTCGACCACACACGGTGTCCCGATCGCGCGCAGGATCGGTGACGTCACAGGGTCGTTCTCATGCAAGTTATAAAGTGCCTCACCGCCCCAATGGCGAAAAAAGCGCCCAATGCCGTGCTCGCCTGCCCGACGCGGCGGGAAAAAGCAAAACCACAGTCGGCCGGCACGGTTGCTCTCGTCAGCCTGGTTGACTGCTACAAGCCGGGCGCTGGCATCGGCAGTCAACTGGCCCACAGTGACCAGTGCATGGATGCGCCGCCGCAGCGTCGCGCCATCGGGCAGTTGCATGCCGGAGCAGACGATCTGCGTGATTTCGTCGTCCGTGAGACGCGTGCAGTGCCAGCCGGTGACCGAATAGGGCCTGAGAGCGTCGCCCACGGCGCGGACCGCCTCGTCATAGGCCAAGGGAGCTAACTTCCATGCGGCGACCTCCCAGTTCAGGAACAGTTCGTGGTAACAGTCCAGAAGCGAGAGCAGTGGAACAGGCCACGCCTCTGGTTGGTCAAGCGGGATCAGCTGGCGGGTCATCAGGCCTTCTCCGGGCTGGTTGCGGTCGGATAGACGGATAGGACGATACGGGCCGTCGTGGGCTACAAGTACATTGGCGCCAAGCGGGATATTTGAAGCTTTTACTCAGAATTTGGGAGCGACATCCCGAAGCCAGTTGCAGGCGACCCCGAGTGTAATTATCTTCAGACGCAGCAGGAGAATCCCCCTCCCCCGGCTGCGCCATCGCCCCAGCCGATAGCCTCAAGCTCTGAGGCCGGACGCCAGAACCGATCGCTGATCGCGAACGCCTGCTCGGCCGCGACGACGATCTTGCCGATCGCGGCCCAGTTCTCATGGATGCTCGCGATGGCCGCTTCGTCGCAGGCCCGCCAGAAGGGATGTTCCTCCTAGCGAGTCTCGGATTCGTAGCCGCTACCCTCCCCGCGCCCGATACGCCAGTTCACATAAATGCCAAACAGTTCCTTCGCCTTGGCGACATCGTCCTTGGCGTTGTCCTTCCGGATCACCCGCACCCGATAATCATCGACAGTACTGCCGTCGAACGCCTGCGCAAGCGCGCCGGCGTTGAGCACCATGATGCGGTGCTTCAGATACGTCTCGAGTCCATCGTCTCCGGCAATGCCTTTGTCCCGGGCAAGCGACACGCCCGCAGCACCGTGGAAGGCATCCCGGTTGTAGGACTGCTGCCCCCGGCGCACCTCCAGGTCGACGAGCGGGAACCCTCCCACGGCCATCGCATCTATCGCGCGCCGGCGTTGCTTAAACGATCATTTGCGCAATCCCGATATAGAGCCAAAGGGCGGAGTTCGGCCATCTACGGTCTTTCGGTTGCGCAATCGGACGGACGTTCGAGCGTCGGATCCGCCCAGTCAACGGACCTTCCGTCGGTGGTCAAGCTCGCCAACTGATCGGCCGGCGCGGTGGGTCGCTCTTGGGCGTGGCAGCTAAAAGCTACAAACCGATCAAACGTCACGCGGCTTCCAACAGCCCCCCGAGCCGCTGCGGCCGATGCCCCCCGACAAAGCGTGGCGTGGTCTGAAAGGACGAAAGGCTATGGGAGGCAACCTTCGATCACACATTGATTCAAGCCCAAGTCTTGTGAAGTAGCTTCGCGGACTACGCTACGAGTTCGCAATCCAGAATCCACGCGGAGAATGTGCGGTTTCGCACAGAAAGGATTCGAATAATCATCTATTGATGTGTAGGCACAACTCTCTGGGAATGCGGAATAGTCAGAAATAGAATGAATGGGGATGAGGGGCGTCTCCTAATATTCGCCCTATGCCTTCTCATGTAGGCATTGTGGTCTATACGCATGTATGCGCCAATCAAAGGAGAAAGCTTTATGATCACTTCAAATCCGGATCAAAAATCACTTCCCTCAATATCGCTTCAGGATATTGTTGTTAATGCGGACGGTAGTCTGACGATTAAAAATGATAAATTAACGGCCGCAATAAAAAATGCGCAGGCTGTTGATAAGCAAGCCTTAAAGCCACTAGATACAACAATAAACATTATGTGTTGCTCGGTTCCCATTTCTCTTTAAGAGACGTTGCTCGTCAGTGTTTTGGGCATGGCTGGTTTTTTGGAAGGTGACCGTTATTCAAAGAGGTTTGCATGTCTATAGAGCCGGCCATTTTGGAGCGAATTGACTTTTTCAATTCGCTTCACTTAATCATACTGCCAACTGAAAAGTGCAATTTTAGGTGCACATATTGCTATGAGGATTTTTCTCACGGAGTGATGCCCAGAGAAATACAGGACAGATTGGTTCGTTTTTTAGCAATGCGGATCCCTAAGCTTCGCAAGTTGATAATATCATGGTTCGGTGGCGAGCCGCTCTTGGCGCCTAGTGTAATAAAATCAATTGGATTTTTTGCAAAATCTGAATGTGACAAATTAAACGTGGAGTACATCTCCGATATAACAACAAACGGATACCTTCTCGACGAAGAGTGTCTTGATTGGTGTATAACGGCTGGCGTAAAGAGTTATCAGATAACCTTGGATGGCGTGGGAAAAACCCATGATCAATCTAGACGCCTTGCTGGAGGGGGTGGAACGTTCGAAAAGGTTTACGGTAGTCTTGTGCGATTAAAAAATCGAATCGAAAATGACTTGTCCGTCACAATACGAGCACATGTCAATGCAGGCACCGTAAAGGAAGCAAGTGAATTTATTAAGATGCTGTCAACAGATTTCTCCGGGGATGAAAGATTTAGGGTGTTGATTCGATCTGTGGGGAATTTTGGGGGATCAAATGGTTCGAATGTTAAAGAGGTGAATGATCGAGAGGTCATCGACTCTCTGCAGGAATTTGCGAAGAGTTTGGGATTGAATATCGTTAATTCAAATTTGAGTGATTATATTTGCTACGCATCAAAACCTAATTCGTTTGTTGTGCGCTCCAATGGAACCTTGGGGAAATGCACTGTTGCGCTAAATGATGCTGAAAATAATATTGGTGAAATTACCGCGACAGGAGAGGTTGCGGTAGATCATCGATTGCTTAGAACATGGATTGCGGGGCTTGAGTCCGGCAATCGGCAGGAGCTGGCGTGCCCAAATAGCATCCGATCTTTTCCTGTGAAGATCATTGCTCAAGACCCGCCTCAGAAGCTCGCATGACCATTCCTCTTAGGAGAGACAGATGCCTTTGGCGTCTCCGCGTGAATGCAATAGGGCTCATTAGTTGGCGGAAAGTGTTTTATCAGCGCCGTTCGACAGATGCAGCTTTTTCGCCGCATGCTCAAGAAGGTGTGGAGCGGCCGGGCGATCCGAGCAGCACGATCTGCTCGTCGGTGCTGATATCAGTGCGCTACTTCTTTTGACTGCCTGATCTTCCGCTCGGCCATGAACGGACGGTCGCTTCCATCGAAAGTCGATTTTCCGGCGACCGCTTCGATTGGGACAGCCTACGTTTGCGAGTGTAGCTGGGGCCGCTGTGCCCGCCCGCGGAGCGAGGAGAGCGCTAAACAGCACCGCAGAGAGAGGAGAACGCCCCCGCCAGTAGGACGAGCAGGCGCGTCGCAACCACTCAAAGATCCGGACGCACGCGCTCGTCTGATAAGCGTATTAACCGTCGCGATCGTTGTCACGCTGACGATCTTGACGAGACCAAGAATTCAGACAGTTCGAAAAATGGAACGGTGCCGTCCGACCAAACTCGCAGACAGATCGCTATTCAATTGCTTCTAG
>NZ_JAQQDU010000191.1:0-5390 GCF_046027825.1 Paraburkholderia sediminicola | reverse complement strand
GCGACGGAACCCATCTTCCGACGGTGCCGATGACAGGCATGCAATGGCGCATCTGGGCGCTCGCGGCAGCTGGTAAGTTCTTCGAAGGATTCGTCGTCTTTATGACGGGGGTCGCGCTTCCGCTGATCTCGCGCGAGTTCGGCATCGGCGCGGCACAGAACGGCCTTATCAGCGCCGCCAGCCTGATGGGCATCCTGGTCGGCGCCGTGGGTCTGGGCGGCATGTCCGACTACTTCGGGCGCAAACGGATGTTCATTGTCGAGATGATCATCTTCGTCGCGTTTCTGGTGCTGCTGGTCATGTGCACCAACTTCACTTCGCTCGTGATCTGCCTGTTCGGACTCGGTGTGGCGCTCGGCTGCGACTACCCGACCGCGCACATGATCATCTCCGAAAGCATCCCCAGCAGCGCCCGCGGCAAACTGGTGCTGGCGGCGTTCGGCTTTCAGGCGCTCGGCGCGCTGGGCGGTACGGCGGTGGGCTTTCTGGTTCTGTCGACGATCCCGACCCTCGACGCATGGCGCTGGATGTACGGCACCGCGATCATCCCGGCACTGGCGGTGACCATCGGCCGCTTCTTCATCACCGAAAGCCCGAGCTGGCTGCATATTCGCGGCGCGGTGGATCGCGCGGAAGCCGCGGCGAAACGCCTGCTCGTCCGTACGCCGCAGTATCCAACCAGCATCGCGCTGTCGCGTGAAATCGATAATGCCGCCAGTGGCCACGGCGGCAAGCAAAGTTTCTTTGCGCTGTTCGCGAAGCGCAACCTGCGCGCCACGATTCTTGCGTCGATCCCGTGGTTCCTGCAGGATCTCGGCACCTATGGGATCGGCATCTTCACGCCCACCATCCTCGCCGCAGCGTTCGGCAGCAAGCCTGACCATGTGCGCAGCATCAGCGACCTGATTCTCAACGACATCCTCGCCGCCAAAGGCGCGGCCCTGATCACGATGCTGCTGATCGTCGGCATTATTTTCGCGGTCATCCTCGCGGACCGAGTCGGGCGGATCTGGCTGCAAGTGATCGGTTTTATCGGCTGCGCAGCGGGTCTGCTGCTTGCTTCGTTCTCCGATGGTTTTGAAGGCTCCACGAAGACTGTCGTGATTTTCGCCGGCTTCATGCTGTTCAACTTCATGACCAACCTGGGGCCGAATGCTCAGACCTATCTGCTGGCCGGCGAAGTGTTCCCGACCGCCATTCGCGGCACAGGTGCAGGGTTCGCCGCAGCCGTCGGCAAGATCGGCGCGGTGGCAACCGCATTCCTGTTCCCGATTCTGCTCACAGGCATCGGCACGGGACCGCTCCTCTACATTCTCGTGGGCACGTCGCTTCTCGGTGCCGTGGTGACATGGATCTTCCGCATCGAAACAAACGGCGTGAGCCTTGACGAGATCGGACGCTAACGCGTTCACACCCTGCCATGACGCTTGCACACAACCGACGGATTCCCCGTATCGCGACGGAGACATGCATGACTGAGCAACATAAGAACCCGGTACTGCGGTCACGCTGGCGGCAACTTGCCGCTGCGCCGCTGTGCATCGCAGCGCTCACCTTGATGACAGGTGCGTTGGCCAATGCGCAGGACCTCACACTGAACGAGACCGGCTCGACCTTGCTGTACCCGCTGTTCACGACCTGGGTCGATGCGTACATCAAGTCGCACCCCGGTATCCGGGTTAGCACCGGCGCGACCGGCTCGGAAGCCGGTATCCAGCAGGCGCTGATGGGCAAGGTGCAGATCGGTGCGTCCGACGCCTATATGTCCGATGCCGATATGCGGCAGCACCCGCAGATCCTCAATATCCCGCTCGCTATCGCTGCGCAGACAGTCAACTACAACCTGCCCGGCCTCAACGCGACGCATCTCAAGCTGGACGGTCCGGTACTCGCGGGGATCTACTCGGGCGCGATTCGCAACTGGGATGCGCCGCAGATCGCGGCGCTCAACCCGGGCGTGGCGCTGCCCCATCAGGCGATTGTGCCGATTCATCGGGCCGAAGGGTCCGGCGATACGTTCGTCTTCACGCAGTTCCTGTCGTTTTCGACACCGGCCTGGGAAAACGACAAGGGGTACGGCACAACCATCGCGTGGCCGACCGTGCCGGGTAGTGCCAGCGCGGTAGGCAATGCCGGCATGGTGCAGGCGCTGCAGGCGACGCCCTGGTCGATCGGTTACGTCGGCATCAGCTTTACCGACAAAGTCGCCGCAGCGAAACTCGGCACCGCGGCGCTCAAGAATGGCGCGGGCGAATTTGTCATGCCCAACAAGGACACCATCACAGCAGGCGCCGCCTCGCTCGGCCCACGCACGCCACCTGACGAACGTCTGAGCCTCGTGTTCGCGCCGGCATCGGGTGCCTATCCGCTCGTCAATTACGAGTATGCGGTGGTGTCGACGAAGCAATCCGACGCCACGACTGCTGCCGCGCTGCGCAGGTTCCTGCTCTGGACCATCGTGCCGTCGGAGACGAACGAGGCGTACCTCGATACGGTGCACTTCATTCCACTGCCGCCGCATACGTGGGAGCTGAGCCAGGCACAAATTCAGTCGATCAGATAGATCGCTGCTGGCGGCGTGACCCGGGGACACGGGGACACGGGCATGCCGCCACATTTAGTCTTTACCCCATCGCCAGCGAGGCGGCTCTCCCTTAACCCAGCACACGGCCACCAGGGCGAGACTCAACAGCATGACCAGCACGGCGAACGTGAGCGGATGACGAGCAGGTTGAAAACGTAGAACGACTACACCAAGCAACAAAAAGTATGCGATCAGCGTCGCCCATCCTTGCCAGCGCATGGGAAACCCCCACCCCCAGCCATAGCGTTTTGCCGGAAACCAGTATTCATGTGTGGGTGACATTGCGCAATCTCCAAAACGTGCAGCGTCCCTGTTCGAACCAGACGCGCTCAACGTGCGACCCGAAGCTCCGATGGCTCAAGATAGAAATTCGTGTTCCCCGCGAGACGCGCGACCATGAAGTCGATAAACGTCCTCACGCGCAGCGGCTGCTCGGTTCGATGGCGATAGTAGATGTAGATGGCCTCACGCTGGGTGACGTGCTTAACAAGCAGTGGAACGAGTTGGCCACGCCTGACAGGCAAGGTCGCCGAAAAGCTCCCAAGTTGACCGATTGCGAGTCCAGCCAGCACGGCCTGGGTCTCCGCATCCGTGTCATTGACGCATAAGCTTGTCGCGATGTCACGATAGACGATCTCGTCACCTATCAGAAATTCCCACGGCGCCTGCTTGCCTGTATTCGCCCGTCGATAACCGGTGCAACGGTGCAGGTCGAGTTCGTCAATGGTCCGCGGCGCGCCATGACGTTCGATATAGCCGGGCGATGCGCAGACGATCAGTTGAATCGGCAAGAGCCGGCGCGCGATCGTGCCGCCCGAGGGCGGCGAGCCACCACGAAGGCCTACGTCGGCGCGATCGCTGACGAGGTCGGTGAAGTGATCGTCGAACTGCACATCCAGTTGCACATTCGGATGCAATTCGGCGAATTCCAGAAAGTATGGCCACAGCACGGTGTGCCCCATGGCTCGTGGCGCGCTCACCCGCAGCGGCCCCGCAATCTCCTCTTTCGATCGCCGCGCATCGTCGAGTGCCGACGACAGGATGGCCAACGCAGGCCTCACGCTGTCCAGAAGCCCCTGCCCCTCCTCAGTCAAACTCAGCTTGCGTGTGGTCCGATGGAACAGCCGGACACCCAGTTCCTTTTCCAGTTGCATCACCGCGTGGCTCGCAGCCTGCGGCGAGATGCCCTGATCCACGGCTGCCTTGCGCAGGCTTCCCAGCGCCGCCGCCCGGACGAATATCGTGATCGCGCGAACTTCGTTCATCGCCGCCCAGATTGGCAAATAAAAGTTGATTATCAGTCTACCAATACGCGCCTAGTTTGTGCGAATCGTTCCTCATATTATTCGTTCACTTCCACCGCAAACGCAGGAGAAACATCATGGTCAACAGCACAAACAACGGCTTCAAGCGCGTCTGGTTCATCACCGGTGCCTCGCGCGGCCTCGGCGCCCTGATCGCCCGGGCGGCTCTCGCTGACGGCAACGCGGTCGTTGCCACCGGCCGCGATGTCGCAGCGATCGCCGAGCGCTTCGGTCACTCGCCGGCACTCCTCCCCGTGGCACTGGATGTGACAAACGAAGCTCAGGCGAAGGCCGCGGTTCAGGCCGCGGTTGAACGATTCGGCCGTATCGACGTTCTGGTCAACAATGCGGGCTTCGGTCTGCTTGGCGCGATCGAAGAGTCCAGCGACGCCGATGTGCGTCGCATGTACGACACCAACGTATTCGGTTTACTGAATATCACGCGCGCCGTTCTGCCGGTGATGCGCGCGCAGCGATCTGGCCACGTCATCAATATGTCGTCGATTGGCGGTTATCGGGCAGCACCCGGATTCGGTGCCTACAGTTCGACCAAGTTTGCCGTCGAAGGCTTGACCGAGGCATTGCGAGGCGAACTGAAGCCGCTCGGCATTCACGCGACGATTGTGGAGCCAGGATACTTCCGTACGGACTTCCTGGACGCGTCATCGCTGGTTGTTGCCGGCAACGTGATCGCGGACTACGACGAGACCTCAGGGAACGTTCGCCGGGTCGCCGCGAGCCTGAATCACAACCAGCCGGGCAACCCGCAGAAGCTCGCGGCAGCCATGATCGAACTGGTCGACGCACCGACGCCGCCGCTACGCTTGCCGCTTGGCACCGACACGCTCAAGGCCATCGCTGAGAAGAATGCCTATGTCACGCAGGAGACCGAAACCTGGAAAGCGTTGTCGGCGTCGACCGACTTCTCCGCTTGATAGCGCTCAGATCGGATAGGCAGACGATGGGGTTGCGCATGCGAGCAGGAGCGGATCCTTGCCGTGGCCGCCCCGTTGCGCGCGATAGCGCTGGAACACGTACGGCTTACCCCGTTGACCGGCCAAACAGGGAAAAATGCTTCGATGACTTGTGCGGCACGTCGTCACCGATGACACCAAACTCGATGGGAAAGCGCATGTAGAAAACGTGTACGTTTTCGGCGCGTACGAGATCCAGGATCTGCCCGGCTTCCGCTTCAGTCACGGCCAGAATGATCTGCACCGGCTGATCGTCGAGCCTGAGCATGTGAGCCGCATGATGCGAGCCCGCGTGGCCAATGCCTTCGGCACAATTGATCACGGTCGCGCCGCCGATACCGAGTTGGTGAACCTCATGCAGCAGCCATTCGCATACGGTCTGGTGGCCGTGCTTTCTGTTCTGCTCTGTATAGAACGTCAGTTGATAGCCGTTCATCGTGCATCTCCGCCGTCCAACGAGTCCTTGCGGCTGTGAGCGGCGCCCATGTGGCTGCGTCCACTACGCGGAGTGACGCCCCCGTTGCTCGA
>NZ_JAQQDU010000190.1:0-5484 GCF_046027825.1 Paraburkholderia sediminicola | reverse complement strand
GGGCGGGGTTTCTGGACATGCTGGGGAGCCTGACGATTACCTACTTTCACACGGGAATCCGCACTATCATCGGCGTGGAGTCGTTTCACGGTCCTGTTCGGGATGGGAAGGGGTGGGACCGACTCGCTATGGTCATCAGGCATGACTTGTTGTCGCACTGCTCGTGGAGCAATACAACCAATCTGGAAGAAGTAGCTGAGAGGATGCCTCTCGTTTGATGCGGGTTGTGTTGTTTCTGGCACAACACGTGATCTCAACCGTCCGTGTGCAAGACACACCGGTTATAGGATCAAGCCTTACGGGCAATTAGTATCAGTTAGCTTAACGCATTACTGCGCTTCCACACCTGACCTATCAACGTCCTGGTCTTGAACGACCCTTCAAGGGGCTCGAAGCCCCGGGGATATCTCATCTTAAGGCGAGTTTCCCGCTTAGATGCTTTCAGCGGTTATCTCTTCCGAACATAGCTACCCGGCGATGCCACTGGCGTGACAACCGGTACACCAGAGGTTCGTCCACTCCGGTCCTCTCGTACTAGGAGCAGCCCCCTTCAAATATCCAGCGCCCACGGCAGATAGGGACCAAACTGTCTCACGACGTTTTAAACCCAGCTCACGTACCTCTTTAAATGGCGAACAGCCATACCCTTGGGACCGGCTACAGCCCCAGGATGAGATGAGCCGACATCGAGGTGCCAAACACCGCCGTCGATATGAACTCTTGGGCGGTATCAGCCTGTTATCCCCAGAGTACCTTTTATCCGTTGAGCGATGGCCCTTCCATACAGAACCACCGGATCACTATGACCTGCTTTCGCACCTGCTCGACTTGTCGGTCTCGCAGTTAAGCACGCTTATGCCATTGCACTATCAGCACGATTTCCGACCGTACCTAGCGTACCTTCGTACTCCTCCGTTACACTTTGGGAGGAGACCGCCCCAGTCAAACTGCCTACCATGCACTGTCCCCAGTCCGGATAACGGACCAAGGTTAGAACCTCAAACAAACCAGGGTGGTATTTCAAGGACGGCTCCACGCAGACTGGCGTCCACGCTTCATAGCCTCCCACCTATCCTACACAGATCGGTTCAAAGTCCAATGCAAAGCTACAGTAAAGGTTCATGGGGTCTTTCCGTCTAGCCGCGGGGAGATTGCATCATCACAAACACTTCAACTTCGCTGAGTCTCGGGAGGAGACAGTGTGGCCATCGTTACGCCATTCGTGCAGGTCGGAACTTACCCGACAAGGAATTTCGCTACCTTAGGACCGTTATAGTTACGGCCGCCGTTTACCGGGACTTCAATCAAGAGCTTGCACCCCATCATTTAATCTTCCGGCACCGGGCAGGCGTCACACCCTATACGTCCACTTTCGTGTTTGCAGAGTGCTGTGTTTTTATTAAACAGTCGCAGCCACCAGTTTATTGCAACCCCTTCACCCTCCTGGCGCAGGCCAGTCAAGCTACAGGGGCGTACCTTATCCCGAAGTTACGGTACCAATTTGCCGAGTTCCTTCTCCCGAGTTCTCTCAAGCGCCTTAGAATACTCATCTCGCCCACCTGTGTCGGTTTGCGGTACGGTCTTGTTAAACTGAAGCTTAGAGGCTTTTCTTGGAACCACTTCCAGTTGCTTCTTCACCTGAGTGAATGGCGCCACGCCCTTGAATTCCGCACCCGGATTTGCCTAAGTGCCTTCTCCAACGCAGCGACCGGGACTTCCAACACCCGGACAACCTTCCGCGATCCGTCCCCCCATCGCATTTAACAATGGTGCAGGAATATTAACCTGCTTCCCATCAGCTACGCATTTCTGCCTCGCCTTAGGGGCCGACTCACCCTACGCCGATGAACGTTGCGTAGGAAACCTTGGGCTTACGGCGAGGGGGCCTTTCACCCCCTTTATCGCTACTCATGTCAGCATTCGCACTTCCGATACCTCCAGCGCACTTTTCAATGCACCTTCGCAGGCTTACGGAACGCTCTCCTACCATGCACACTAATGTGCATCCGCAGCTTCGGTATATTGCTTAGCCCCGTTACATCTTCCGCGCAGGACGACTCGATCAGTGAGCTATTACGCTTTCTTTAAAGGATGGCTGCTTCTAAGCCAACCTCCTGACTGTTTTAGCCTTCCCACTTCGTTTCCCACTTAGCAATATTTGGGGACCTTAGCTGGCGGTCTGGGTTGTTTCCCTCTTGACACCGGACGTTAGCACCCGATGTCTGTCTCCCGTGATTGCACTCTTCGGTATTCGGAGTTTGCTATGGCGTAGTAATCCGCAATGGACCCCACAACCATGACAGTGCTCTACCCCCGAAGGTGATACACGAGGCACTACCTAAATAGTTTTCGGAGAGAACCAGCTATTTCCAGGTTTGTTTAGCCTTTCACCCCTATCCACAGCTCATCCCCTAACTTTTCAACGTTAGTGGGTTCGGACCTCCAGTACGTGTTACCGCACCTTCATCCTGGCCATGGATAGATCACCTGGTTTCGGGTCTACACCCAGCGACTGAACGCCCTGTTCGGACTCGCTTTCGCTACGCCTGCCCTAATCGGTTAAGCTTGCCACTGAATGTAAGTCGCTGACCCATTATACAAAAGGTACGCAGTCACCCCTTACGAGGCTCCTACTGTTTGTATGCATGCGGTTTCAGGATCTATTTCACTCCCCTCCCGGGGTTCTTTTCGCCTTTCCCTCACGGTACTGGTTCACTATCGGTCGATCACGAGTATTTAGCCTTGGAGGATGGTCCCCCCATCTTCAGACAGGATTTCACGTGTCCCGCCCTACTTGTCGTACACCTAGTTCTTCCTCGCTGTTTTCGTCTACAGGGCTATCACCTGCTATGGCGGCACTTTCCAGAGCCTTCGACTAACAATGAAGATAAAGAGTACAGGCTGGTCCCATTTCGCTCGCCACTACTCTGGGAATCTCGGTTGATTTCTTTTCCTGCGGTTACTTAGATGTTTCAGTTCACCGCGTTCGCTTCGCATGACCTATGTATTCAGTCATGGATACTCCATAAGGAGTGGGTTTCCCCATTCGGATATCGGTGGATCAAAGCTCGTTTGCCAGCTCCCCACCGCTTTTCGCAGGCTACCGCGTCCTTCATCGCCTGTGATCGCCAAGGCATCCACCACATGCACTTGTTCGCTTGACCCTATAACGGGTGTGTCTCGCGCACCATCCACTGGGGATGACGCGTTTCTCACATCGCTACAGGTTGAGTATTCGTGTTGCGCCGTATTCCAAGGCAATCTTTCGATTACCTTTTCATACATTGATACAATCACAACCCTGATTCACCTACTCGCACACCCATCTCTAAGTATGCTTTCGTGAATCTCTTTACTACTTCTTCCTGATTGTTAAAGAACGACAGCCGATATCGCAGTTGCTATAACCGCGTATCACTCTGACTGGCTCAATCGCCAATGCTTGTTTCACTGCACCGCAAACATCTTTCGACGTTCGCCGCAGATAAACCAGCATTGAAGATTGGTGGAGGATGACGGGATCGAACCGACGACCCCCTGCTTGCAAAGCAGGTGCTCTCCCAGCTGAGCTAATCCCCCAGTCACACACAGATATTGCTATCCGTATTGATGCCCCAGGGGTTTCAGTCATTAGCGCAGCCACCGCAGAAACAGTGGTGGGTCTGGATGGATTCGAACCATCGACCCCCGCCTTATCAAGACGGTGCTCTAACCAACTGAGCTACAGACCCCTGAGTCTGTCTTTTTCACAGCCGATAAGCGTGAGCGCTCAACGTTCGACACGTTAGCTCGAGAAAGGAGGTGATCCAGCCGCACCTTCCGATACGGCTACCTTGTTACGACTTCACCCCAGTCATGAATCCTACCGTGGTGACCGTCCTCCTTGCGGTTAGACTAGCCACTTCTGGTAAAACCCACTCCCATGGTGTGACGGGCGGTGTGTACAAGACCCGGGAACGTATTCACCGCGGCATGCTGATCCGCGATTACTAGCGATTCCAGCTTCACGCACTCGAGTTGCAGAGTGCGATCCGGACTACGATCGGTTTTCTGGGATTGGCTCCCCCTCGCGGGTTGGCGACCCTCTGTTCCGACCATTGTATGACGTGTGAAGCCCTACCCATAAGGGCCATGAGGACTTGACGTCATCCCCACCTTCCTCCGGTTTGTCACCGGCAGTCTCCCTAGAGTGCTCTTGCGTAGCAACTAGGGACAAGGGTTGCGCTCGTTGCGGGACTTAACCCAACATCTCACGACACGAGCTGACGACAGCCATGCAGCACCTGTGTTATGGCTCCCTTTCGGGCACCCCCACCTCTCAGCAGGGTTCCATACATGTCAAGGGTAGGTAAGGTTTTTCGCGTTGCATCGAATTAATCCACATCATCCACCGCTTGTGCGGGTCCCCGTCAATTCCTTTGAGTTTTAATCTTGCGACCGTACTCCCCAGGCGGTCAACTTCACGCGTTAGCTACGTTACTAAGGAAATGAATCCCCAACAACTAGTTGACATCGTTTAGGGCGTGGACTACCAGGGTATCTAATCCTGTTTGCTCCCCACGCTTTCGTGCATGAGCGTCAGTATTGGCCCAGGGGGCTGCCTTCGCCATCGGTATTCCTCCACATCTCTACGCATTTCACTGCTACACGTGGAATTCTACCCCCCTCTGCCATACTCTAGCCTGCCAGTCACAAATGCAGTTCCCAGGTTAAGCCCGGGGATTTCACATCTGTCTTAGCAGACCGCCTGCGCACGCTTTACGCCCAGTAATTCCGATTAACGCTTGCACCCTACGTATTACCGCGGCTGCTGGCACGTAGTTAGCCGGTGCTTATTCTTCCGGTACCGTCATCCCACCCGGATATTAGCCAGGTGGTTTTCTTTCCGGACAAAAGTGCTTTACAACCCGAAGGCCTTCTTCACACACGCGGCATTGCTGGATCAGGCTTGCGCCCATTGTCCAAAATTCCCCACTGCTGCCTCCCGTAGGAGTCTGGGCCGTGTCTCAGTCCCAGTGTGGCTGGTCGTCCTCTCAGACCAGCTACAGATCGTCGCCTTGGTAGGCCTTTACCCCACCAACTAGCTAATCTGCCATCGGCCGCCCCTGTAGCGAGAGGTCCTAAGATCCCCCCCTTTCCTCCGTAGAGCGTATGCGGTATTAATCCGGCTTTCGCCGGGCTATCCCCCACTACAGGACACGTTCCGATGTATTACTCACCCGTTCGCCACTCGCCACCAGGGTTGCCCCCGTGCTGCCGTTCGACTTGCATGTGTAAGGCATGCCGCCAGCGTTCAATCTGAGCCAGGATCAAACTCTTCAGTTCAAACCTGTTACTGTTTTTCGGTTCAGTTACGAACCGGTCGCTCACTCAACGTACTGACGAATGATCATCCCGTCGGCGTGAATCCACCCCAACAGGAAAACCTTCCTTTAATACTAGTGTGAGACTTGATACTTTCGCTTCCGGCAAACCCCGAAGGAT
>NZ_JAQQDU010000019.1:0-117350 GCF_046027825.1 Paraburkholderia sediminicola | reverse complement strand
TAAATTTCTCGCATCATGCCAATCGAAACCGTTACAAAAGCCGGCCGCCGGCGCTACCGCTGGACGTTCGAGCGCGTCATCGAGGGTGAGCGCATCCGCAAAACCAAACTCATCCCTGCGGGAATTTCTGCGGCAGAAGCGGACAAGCTTGGACGCCAGTGGGATGCTGAAGTCTACGCGGTAGCGACCGGCGCTCGGAAGGCTGTTGTGACGATCGGGGATTGCGTTCGAACCCACATCAATGACAAGAGTGCTGGCTGGAAGGACTACAAGACTCGCACGCAGGTGCTGGAGAAGTACGCGCCAGAGTATGAGAATCAGGATGCGCCAGACCTGTATGAGTGGTCTGTGCGCTTCGCTGGATACATGCGGGCGAGCGTAGACCGCGATGGGCGCCCTAAAAAGCCGATGTCCCATGGGACGATTCATAACACCTTGGGCTATCTCCGGGCAGCAATCAAATACGCGCACAAGATCGGCAAGATCGCGCACGACGAAACTGCAAAAATGGTCATCCCGAAACCCAGCGACGAACGACACATTTACAAGGGCCGCCGCGAGATGCTGCAGGTCGCAATGGCGACCAATGATAGACAGCTCCGAGCCGCAATCCGCGTGGCGTTTTATTCTGGTATGCGGCTGGGCGAGGTACTACGTGCAGTCCCCACAAGAGACGGATTCTCTCTGGGGACAACCAAAAACGGCCGACCGAGGATAGTGCCAATTCATCGCAAAATTGCCGTCATCGCACGGCGAGTGAAATTCACAATCAAGCCCGCCAGGGTCAAAGACGAATGGCAGAAGGCAAGAGTCAAGGCGGGGCATCCAGAGCTACGATTTCACGATCTGAGGCACAGTGCTGCATCAGAGATGATTAACGCAGGCATCGATTTGTATACCGTTGGCGGTGTGCTCGGGCACAAAACGCCGGCTTCGACCAAGCGATATGCACACTTAGTCACGGAGCGCCTCGCCGATGCGGTTGCGAAGATCGGAAATAGGCGTTAAACCAAATGCAGGTTTCGGGCAGAAAAACACACACCGTGCATCACCGCTCGCGGCCATTCTCACACCACCAAAATCCCGCAAAGCCTTGCGGCGGAAGGCAGCCGATTCCAACTGTTGCGCGGAGAGCCCCGCCAGGTTTGGCTCCCGCGCCTCCAAACCATGTCGTACCCATCTTCCTACCCATATAGCAAAATCAATAGCCTGAGCAGGCCAAAAAAAGCCCGCGGATCGCCATTCTCTTGAGACTTCCGAGGGGGATACCGTCAGTCTTGATAGTTTAGTCTCCCGCCGATCACAGCAACCGTCGAACCAACGCGCGCCCTAAACCGGGTCCATGCGCCTGATCGTGCCGACAACGAATGCATAGCTAACAATTGCTAGCAGCGCGTGAGCACCGACGAATATGAGTGCGCCGTTGAAAGAGTGCATCGTTTGGACCAGAAAGCCGATGGCAATCGGCGTGGTGATACCCGAGAGGCTGCTAAAAGTATTGAACACCGACGCATTCAGTCCTGCCGCGTTCACCGGTGAGGTATCGGCGATGACCGCCCATCCGAGCGCGCCGAAGCCCTTGCCGAAGAAAGCCAGTGCCATGATCGCCACGACGAGCCAGTCCGCGCTGACGTAATTGCAGACCATGATGGTGGAAGCCATCAGCATCCCCACGTAGATGGGCACCTTGCGCGCAACTGTCAGGGTCCGCCCCTGGCGCAATAGCAGATCCGAAAACATGCCGCCCAGAATTCCGCCCGAAAATCCGCAAATAGCGGGCACAGACGCAAGGATCCCGGCACGCAGCAAGGGGATATGCCTTTCCTGCACCAGATAGACGGGCACCCACATAATGAAGAAGAAGCTCAAGGTGCTGATGCAGTACTGCGCAACGGAAATCCCCAGCAGCAAGCGGTCCTGCAGCAGCCGGCGAAATTTCTCGAACCCGGCCCCGCGTCGCGACGGCGTGCCCTGTGAACTCCCTTGCCCACCATCGATGCCGTCCATATCCAGCGTCCCGCCGCCCGCTTCGATGAACTCACGCTCCTCTGGAGTGAGCCGAGGGTGATCCAGCGGCCCTTTCAGCCTGAGTGCGAATAGCGCGCCTGCGGCGATGCCGATGGCGCCCATGGCAAAGAAAACCGAACGCCATCCGAAGTTGGAGGCAAGCAGAGCAAGCGCGGGCGTGAACGCCGCGGCAGCGAAATACTGCGTGGCGTTGAAGATCGCCGATGCCGTCCCGCGCTCGGCGGCCGGAAACCAGGCCGACACGATCTTGGCGTTGGCGGGATAGCACGGCGCCGCGGCCATACCGATCATGAAGATCAACACGAAGATCAGTGCACTCGCCGCGTGCGGGCCAAGGAGGGGCGCGAAGCCCACGCCCACGGTGCAAAACGACCACAGGAAGACGGCCCCTGTATAAGTGCGTTTGGCCCCGAATCGATCTAACGCCCACCCGCCGGCCAACTGGAAGAGTGTGTAGGCCCACGCGAACGACGAGAAAGTCAAGCCCAACTGGAGGTGATTCAAGTGCAACTCAGCGGACATTGGCGTGCCCGCAATCGACATCGCCGCGCGATCTGCAAGATTGATCGTCATGACGATAAAGATCAGGCCGATCACCTCATAGCGAATGTGCCGCGCCGCCAACTGGCGCAGTCGCGTCAACAGGCTCTTTCCGTTGGCGTGATCGAGGGTGCGTGTGGAATCGACGTTCATGTGCGAAATCCGGCAGTTGAGCGGCGTGACAAGAGACCGGGGCGTGCCCGCTCAACCCGCCTTCGGTCCAACGATCCCTGCCTCCCGCGCTATTCTCACATGACCCTGAACTGTAGCGCCTTCAATGGCCCGCTCCGCACGCAAACCAGCCGTTTCTAACGCCAGTTGATAGCGTCTGCACAGGTCATCGTCGCCGATCAATACCACGGGCCGTGTCATATCCGGCGTGTAAGACGCCATCGCGCTCGCCACCTCCACGCCGATCAGAATCCCCGACAGGTAGTCCGGCAACCCCGTCGAGGGCAATTCATCCATCAGACGTGCCGTGCGCGCGGCAAACACGACATGCGTCGCCTGGTTCGGGTATTTCAGCCCGAGTGACACGCCCGCATGAAACGCGTCGTCGTCGCGCGAACCGAATTCCATCAGGCGCCCGAGAATGCCATGCTTGGTCAGCAAACCATACAGTTCTCCCGTTATGTATGTCGCGAAGTGAGTGATCATGGAGTCTTCACCGACAGAGACCCACTTGCTGTGCGTGCCCGGCAAGACGCAAAGACGTTCAGAGCCGACGCCCGCGCCCCAGATCTGCGTTTCTTCGCCCCGCATCACATCGTGTATCGAATCCGCACCGCCGCAGCGCACGCCTGGAATGATGTGCATGTCCACCTTGTCAGCTATCGGCAGCGTCGTGAACGCCAATGCGGCCGCGGCCGGCGTTGCCGGACAAGCCAGATAAGGCGCCTCGACCCAGCCCTGGCGGCTGCCGATCATCCCGCTTGCCACGATCGGGCAACCGTGAATCTCAATCCAGTCCTCACAGATCGCGTTCAACGGTGTATGAAAATCCCTGTCCTTCACGGTCATGACACCGCCAGGGGCGCTTCGGCTTTCCATGATCTCTCCGTCAGCCGAGACCAGCGTCGCCCTCAAACTCGATGTACCCCAATCAAGGCTGATAAAAGATGGATTCATAATAAGGTATCCTTAACTCACAAAGTACGCTCCGGGAATAGGCATCGGTTCCTTATTCCCGGTCTGTTGATATCAGGTTATGGTTCGCTTTCGCACGTGCTGCCAAACCTCGTCGCTCGGCTCGACACCGAGCCCGGGTCCCTGCGGCAATTGAAACACGCCATTCACGCATTGCATCGCCGTCTTCACATAACGCAGGTTGCGATCGAAAACGGAATGCTGGTACTCGTGCATAGGCACATTTGGCAGCGCTGCCGCCGCGTGCAGGCTGGCCGCCTGAAAAATGCCGATACCGATGGTCGCGTGAGGAATCACCTTCACGTGAAAGGCGTTCGCCATCCGCGCAATCTGCATGAACTGGCTGATGCCCGTATGCCCCATCTCCGGCTGGATAATCGACATCGAGCGCTTTTCCAGTCGCGGACGATATTCGTATACCGTGCGCCATTCCTCACCGAGTGCAAGCGGCATGCGAATCTGTTCGCCGACGCGCGCCTGCCCTTCCATGTCTTCGGGCGCGCACGGCGCTTCGATGAAATAGGGACGCCAGCGCGCCAGTTGGTCGGCAAGCTGAATCGCTTCCTGCGCGGTGAATTTCCAATGCAGATCGACCATGAGCTTGACTGCATCGCCGAGCCCTTCGCGCAACGCCCGCATCTCTTCAACGATGCCATCGAACGAGACTGCGGCGTGAAACTTGAAGGCGCCGAAGCCCTTGGTTACGAACGAACGCGCAAGCTCCACTCGTTCGTCGAGCGTACGACCGGGCAGCCCGGACACGTAGGCGGGAATCTCATCCAGACGCTGCCCGCCGATCAGCTTGACGACCGGCTGCCCGACGAGTTTGCCGAACAGATCCCAGATCGCAATATCAACACCCGCGATGGCATCGACGTAGAAGCCGCCGAAGAAACCGCGCACGCGCATCAGGTCATACAGATCTTCCTGTATCACCACCGCATCGCGTGGATCGCGACCGATAACAGCGGGCCCGAGTACATCGTCGATGATGGCCGTCACGGCCTCCGGCGCGACGATACCGTACGTCTCGCCCCAACCCACTGTTCCGTCCTCGGCAGTCACCTTGATCAGCACCGACATGTCGGTGGTCGGATAGATCGTTTTGTTGCCCTTGCGGATCAGATAGCCGCGATGATTGATCTGCTCGTCTTTGCCAAGTCCGCCGAGGTACGGTTCGTCGCGCGGAATCGACACGATGAACGTTTCGACGCTGGTTATTCCAGGCACGTTTGTCGCCATGGCTTGGCTCCTCATCGGGCTGGTGCGAGGAGATCCTCGATATCGTGCAGGAAAGCATCGACGTCGGCGGCATCCTCGTTATCGAGCAACGGGCCGGCTGCGCGTTGCAGACGGCAGGAAATCAGGCCACGGCGATGCAGCACATACTTCGTCAACGACCAGCGAAACACCGCCTGCACGTTCAGAATCGGCAACATGCGCGTGAACAGCTGCCGCACGCGATCGGTCTCGCCCGCGCGATGTGCGGCAAACAGGGCGACGTGAACTTCCGCCAGTTCGATCGCAGGCATCGTGCCGCACGCGCCGCGCCGCAGCTCGTCGGTGATATAGCGGCCGCCCGCGCCGCCCAGTACACCGAGCAGCGTGCGGGGCGCCGTGTTCCGGATCGACGTAAGCCGCTGGCCGCTCGGCAAGGTTTCTTCCTTGACGTAATGGATGCCCGGCACCGCGTTCAGGATGGCAACCAGCACGTCCGGATCGAGACCCGCACCCACGGGCGCCGGCACGTTCTGCAAGACGATCGGCGTGCCAGGCACGGCGCGCGCAACTGCGAAAAAGAACTCAATCTGCGCTTCAGCCGTCTTGCGATCGGGCGGCACGGCAATCATTAACGCGCTCGCGCCCTGCTCGGCAGCCGCTTGTGCAAGCTGAACCGTCTTCTGAATGTCTGTGCTCGACACACCCGCAACCAGCGGCAGACGACCATCGAGCTCGTCGAGCACGATTCCCGTCAATGCGAGTCGCTCCTCCGTCGTCAACTGGTTGAACTCGCTCGCGACACCCGGGTACGTCATGCCGTCGACACCCGCGTCGACGAGATAGCGCACCAGTCTGCGCAAACTGTCG
This sequence comes from Paraburkholderia sediminicola, assembly GCF_046027825.1. GTDB lineage: Bacteria > Pseudomonadota > Gammaproteobacteria > Burkholderiales > Burkholderiaceae > Paraburkholderia > Paraburkholderia sediminicola_D. The sequence continues at coordinate 111,548 of NZ_JAQQDU010000019.1, read as the reverse complement.
ACGTCAGGCTTGCCGTGTTCGTCGAACGGCGTCGGCAAAACAGGAAACACGCCTGAAATGGGCGCAATGCTTTCGTTCTTGTTCATGTAGTAGTCTCCACGCTCAATATGCAGGCTTGGTCGAGAACCATCCGGGGCGTCGTGCATCGAGATACGCGCCGCGAATGTGATCCGCCTTGTAGTGGTCCAGCTTGTCGAAATCCGGTTGCATGCCGAGGCCAGGGCCGTCCGGCAGTGAGAACACACCGTCCTTCACTGCGGGCGCCGAACGCACGACGTCGTCGGCGAAATAGGCGCGCTCGGAGTCGATCGAGATCGACATGTTTGGGATGCTGCTCGCGAGATGCACGTACGCAGACTGCGAGAAGCCCAGTTCGCCGCCGCTGTGCAGCGTGACGGGAATACCGTGCGCTTCCGCGATTGCGGCAGCCTTGATGGTCTGCCACAGCCCACCGATTTCGTGCGGATCGAGCAGGATCACATCGGCCGCCGCGTGGCGCACGATATTGCCGACGTCAGCGAGCGTATAGGCCGACTCGTCCAGCGCAATGGGAACGGGTTGCGCGCTACGCAGTTGTGCGTGGCCTTGCAGGTCGTCGAGTTCGAGCGGCTGTTCGACATATTGCAGATCGAACGGACGCAAACACTCCAGCATGCGTTTTGCCGTACCTGGCGTCCACGCGCTGTTGACATCCGCGCGCAGCGGCAAATCGCCCGTTACCGACTTCACGGCTTCGACATTCGACAGATCGCTCGAAGGCGTCATGCCGATCTTGACCTTGAAGCTCCGATAGCCGTCGTCCAGAAAACGCCGCGCACTGTCTTTCAACTCCGCCGCGTCCGTTCCGAACAGATACGCGGAGACCTCGACTTGCGAGCGATACACACCGCCCCACAGCTCCCCCAAGGGGCAATCAAAGCTGCGTCCCTGCGCGTCCCACATCGCCATCTCGACGGCGGCCATCGCCATCACGACCGCGCGTTTGTGATGGTAGTAGCCCGCCCCGAACACGTGCCGCGTGAACCGTTCGACATCGCAGGCACGGTGTTGCTTCGCAATCGGAATCACGGTGTTGAGCAGCACAGGCTCGATGAATTCGAGCAGGCAGATTGTTTCTCCGTAGCCCTTCACGCCATTGGCCAACGTCAATTCGACGACCAGCCGCGTCGCCGCGGGCCGTGCGCCGGAACCCCATTCGAGCGCCTGCCTGAACGGCATCGCCACTTTCCAGTGACGCACCTGGACGATTTGTAATGGATGTTGTGCCATCGTCTCAAGCCCGCAATGCTTGCGGTTCGGCGACAGAAATGCGCAAACCAGCCGAGTTGAAGAGATGCGCCTGTTGGGCGGGAATGGACAGGCCGATATTCTCGCCGGCGCGAACGGGCGAATCGCCCGCCGTCTTGACCAGCACCATCGCCGACGCCACCTGCGCATGCACGTAGGTTTCGCCGCCCAGACGCTCAGCCAGCACGACGCGACCGCTCAAATGGCCGTTGTGCGGATCGACCAGTTCGAGGTGCTCGGGTCGCACACCGAGCGTGATTGACCTGTCGGCCGGCAGGCGCACATCGCCGGCGAAGGACAGCTTTCCGCCGCCGGGCAGCGCGAGATCAAGCGCAGCGCCGCGTCCGCTCGTCGCGCCCACGTCGAGGAAATTCATCTTCGGCGAGCCAATGAAACCGGCGACGAAGCGGTTTGCCGGCTGCGCGTACAACTGCAGCGGTGAACCGATCTGCTCGATCTTGCCATCGCGCAGCACGACAATCTTGTCCGCGAGTGTCATCGCTTCGATCTGATCGTGTGTCACATAGACAAACGTGGTGCCGAGTTGCGCCTTGATCTTCGACAGCTCGACGCGCATCTCGACACGCAGCGCGGCATCCAGATTCGACAGCGGCTCATCGAAGAGAAACAGCTTGGGATCGCGCACGATCGCGCGTCCGATCGCCACGCGCTGGCGCTGGCCGCCCGACAGGTCTTTCGGGCGACGGCTCATCAGGTGCTCGATTTTCAGCGTCTGCGCGGCGCGTGCGACGGCCGCGTCGATCTGCGTCTGCGGCACGCCCGCCATCCTGAGCCCAAAGCCCATGTTCTGCGCGACGGTCATGTGCGGATAAAGCGCGTAGGACTGGAACACCATCGCAATGCCGCGACGCGCGGGTTGCGCGTCCGTGACGTCGACGCCGCCAATCGAAATGGTCCCTTCGCTGCACTCCTCAAGACCGGCAATGAGTCTGAGCAGCGTCGACTTGCCGCAACCCGACGGCCCGACGAATACGCAGAATTCGCCGTCGTCGATTTTCAGGTCGACGCCGTGAATCACGGTCGCGGCGCCAAAGCTCTTGCGCACCCCTTTCAGCTCAACTTGAGCCATTCGTAGTCTCCTTCATGAATGTTGTCCTCGATGGATCGCGCCGATGCCATCGCTGCGTCAAGCGTCCGGCAGTACGATCGGCGCACGGCCCCACCAGCCGCGAATTCGCGTCGACAGCACAGCGCTTGCGGCGAGCGAGGTCAGACCGCCATCCACGGCTAGGTCGACCCCTGTGATGAACGATGCTTCGTCCGACGCGAGGAACAGCACCGCATTGGCGACGTCGTCGGGCTCGCCAATGCGGCCGACTGGGTAGCACTCGCGGTTCAGGCGCATGTCGTGTTCAGTGACGCCTTCCATCGTGCGCTCGGTCGCAATGAACGCGGGCGACACCGCATTGCAGCGAATGCCCTGCGTGCCGTACTCGATCGCGATCTGCTTGCTCAGCGCGGCAACGCCGCCTTTGGCCGCCGTGTAGGCCGCCAGTCCAGGATTGGCGACGAGATGGTTGATCGAAGCCAGATTCACGATCGAGCCACCGTGGTGGCGAACCATCTGCGGAATGGCCGCGCGGCAGAAGCGGAAGGTCGAGCCGAGCGCCGAATCGATCGTGGCGGCCCAGTCCTCGTCCGTGCAGTCGACCACATTGCGCTCCGTGTAACGCACGGCGTTGTTCACCAGCACGTGCAAACCGCCGAACCGGGTCAGCGCCTGTTGCACGGCATCGTCCACCGTCGCTTGCAGATGGACGTCGGCACATATCAGATGCACGCGCTCTTCAGGCAAGCCCTCGAGCGCCGCCTCACCCGCCTCACGCGACCATTCGACGGCGACTACCCGTGCGCCCTCCTGCACGAACCGCCGCAACACCGCGCGGCCGATGCCCTGCCCCGTACCGGTAACGATGGCAACCTTGTCTGCGAGTCTCATGATTTGACTGCTCCTGCCGTGAGCCCCTGAATGAAGAACCGTTGAAGAAACGCGAAGCCGATCACGACGGGCAACGAACTGACGATCGATGCCGCCATCGCGCCGCCCCAGTCGCTCTTGCCCTCGCCCATGTAACCGAGCAGTAGCCCCGGACCGACCGTGCGCAATTCAGGCGACGTGATCAGGGTCAGTGAGAACAGCAGGTCGTTCCATGCCCACATGAACGAATACAGCCCCACGGTGACGAGCGCGGGCATGGCCAGCGGCAACACGATGCGATGCAGGATGTAAAGCTCGCTCGCACCGTCGGTGCGCGCGGCTTCGATGATTTCGTTCGGAATGTTGACGAAGTAGCTGTACAACATGTAAGTACCGCTCGGCAGCGCCAGCACGATGTACGCGATGATCAAGCCGATCCGCGTGTTGAGCAGCCCGAGTGCCTGCAGGATCGGATAGAGGCTGACCAGCAGCATGGCGAACGGAAACATCTGCGCTGAGAGCATCAGCACCATCAGCGCCTTGCGTCCGCGATAACGGAACTTCGCGAAACTGTAGGCCGCGTAAGTGGCCAGCGTGACCGTGAGCAGCGCACCGCCGCCCGCAGTCAACAGACTGTTGCGCAGATACCCGATCATCTCGCCTTGCGCAAAGAGGCTGCGATAATTTTCAAAAGTCGGCGCATGCGGCCAGAACGATGGAAACTGCACGAAGACTTCGCCTTGCGGCTTGATCGACGTCATCACCATCCAGACGATCGGCAGAAACAGAAACGCCGCGATGGCCACGAATGCCACGACGAATGTCGTTTTGGCCGGTCCAGTTCGAAGATTGAGCAGCATCATGACTCCCGCTTGAACAGCGCACGCAGATAAAACACCGTAGGCACGGCAATCAGCACGAACCACAGCACACCGACCGCGCACGCCATGCCCATGTCCCAGTTCTCGAACGCCTGTTTGTAGACTTCGACGGAGAGCATCGTGGTCGCGCCGACCGGTCCGCCTTGCGTCAACGCGTAAATCACGTCGAACGCCTGCAGGTTGCCCATCGCGCCGAGAATCATCACGATGATGAGGGTGGGCGCGAGATGCGGCAGCACCACGTGCCGCAGGACGCCGAAGTTCTCGCATCCATCGACGCGCGCGGCATCGACCTGGTCCTGTGAGACGCTTTGCAGACCGGCGAGAAAAAACGCCATGAAGAGCGGCACGGAGAGCCATACCTTCGTGACGACGACACAGGCCATCGCGCCTTGACGTTCCGCCAGCCAGATAATCGGCTCGCTGATCAGTCCCGTCGAAAGCAGGATGGCATTGAGCACGCCGTATTGGCCGTTGAAGATCCAGGCCGCGAGAAACGCCGTCACCGTCGACGGTAGCACCCACGGCAAGAGCGACGCCGCGCGTAGCAACGCCCGCCCCTTGAACGCCTGGTTCATCATCAGCGCCCATGCGAGCGAGATCACCATCGTCACGCAGGTCGCGCTAACCACGAACACCAGCGTGTTCAGACAGACGTTGACGATGGCCGGGTCGCGAAACAGCTTGACGAAGTTCTCGAAGCCGACGAACAGCGGCTCCGGCGTATCGATCGTGTACCTGAACAGCGACAGCTTCAGGGACTTCACGAACGGAATCAGGATGACCACGACGAACGCCGCCAGCGCGGGGAGCGCAAGCGCCACGCCGACCCTGCGCTCATGTTGCTTGAGCGTCGAATGGCGACGCGCTTCGCGCGGCGGATCCGCGGACGCGATGGATGAATCACTCATATCAGAACCTCGAAATGCCCGCTGTCTGTTCCTGCAAGCGTTTGCTCATGCTGTCGATCGCCTCCTGGGGCGACTTCTGGGCCAGCAACGCAGCCTGCACTTCTTCGCCGATCACCGTGGTGAGCTGAGCCGAATTCGGCCAGAACGACGCCTCGTCGCGCGTGGCGCTGCGTGCCGACTTCGACCAGACCGACACATACGGATCGGATGCCAGCTTGTCGAGCGCGCTGTTCGTGACGGGAAAGAGCCCGAGGTCCTTATAGATGCGCAACTGCGAATCGTCGTTGAGCGCGAGATACGCGAGCAGCTTCGCTTGCGGCGAGTTCGCGTCGATTTTCTGCTTGCCGTCGCTGAAAATGCTGAGCAGATGCCCCCATGCGAACGAGCGCGGCACATCGCCCGCGTGCAGCACGGGCGTCGGCATTGCAATGACGAGCGCGTCGAATTTGTCGCCGATGCTCGAATTGCTGCGGGCGAAGCCACGCGCGAGCGGCGCATCGTTATAGAAGCCCGTCTGGTACTGCGCGAACATGCGGCGCGCGTCCGGCCGGTCGACGTCTTTCGCAGCCAGTCCGTCCTTGACGAGGTCCGCCATGAAGCTAAGCGCTTTCACGCCTGCCGGGCTGTTCACCGCCACCTTGCCGCTGTTGTCGAACAGGTGGCCGCCGAACGTCCACAACCAGACCTGGAAGTCGGGGCTCAACGCGTTGTTGTTCTTCGTGGCCATCGCGTACGGCACGCTGCCGGGGTTCGCCTTCCTGATCGCCTTGAGTGCGCTCAAAAATTCGTCCACCGTTGCAGGTGGCGTCGGAACGCCCGCGTTCTGCAACACTTTCGCGTTCGCGACCATGCCGATCGAACCAGCCGACCACGGCAGTCCCATCTGCTTGCCGTGGTAATCGCCGAGTTCCAGCACGCCCTTGCTGATGCGGCTGCGTAACTGCGCCGCGCCGAACACGCTGTCGATATCGACGAGCCGGTTCGTTGCCGCGAATTGCGGCACCCAGCGTTCGTTCAGTTGCACGACGTCCATGGGCTGACCCGAGCGCAAACGCAGCAGCACGTTCTGCTGCATCTGCGCCCACGGATAACCGACCGTGTTGAGCGTTACGCCCGCGCTCTGGCGATAGCCGTTGAACAGCGCGGCCAGCGTCGGCTTGCTGGCGGCCTCTTCTTGCGACCAGCCGACGTACGTGATCCCGCGGGTTTGCGCCTTCACCCCCGCCGCCGAGAATCCCGACGCGACCGCTACCGCACCGATGAATTGTCTCCGTGATATCAAAATGCCTCCTGAACGTTGGTTCGTGGGACGTCGGCGTTCGGCGTCGACGATCCCTGACGCGCGCTTCGCCGCGAGCGCGCGCCGGTCAAAATACCTGCTTCAAGCCCACTGTAAACCCGGTTCCGCTCGCTGTCGTGCCAGTCGGCTGCCAGCCATTGGCGCCCGTCGTGCTGCCCGTGCGGTACGCGTATTTACCGCAATTGGCGTCATAAGTGGCATCGGCATAAACCGAGGTGCGCTTCGAAAGGAAATACGCGTAGCCCAGCACACTGCGGCTCTGGATCGTATGTCCGTAAGCGGTGGTGTGTGAGAACGTGGCGCGGACCACGCCGTACACACCCGTCGGGATCGAGATGCCCGCCATCTGGTTGTGCATGATCTGCTGGAATGTGTTCTGGCCGAAGCCATAGCCGGCGTAGAGCCGCGCCAGACCGACATCGTACTGACCCGACGTGTAGGCCCAGTGCGCGTTGTCGCTTTGCGGACGAAGCCACGACACGCCCAGTTTCAACGACTTGTCCTCGTAGATGAGCGATGCCGAATACGGAATGTTGCCCTCACCGGCCTGAATGGCGCTGTCGCGTGCGGCCACCATTGCGCGGAACGTCAGGTTGGCCCAGGTGTAGGCGTAATCCGCCGAGTTGTTGGTCCGCACGGTGTCGATCTGGCCTGGCCCGCCGTTTGCCTGCGAAATGCCGCCCCGCGCCCCATAACCGGCAACAAGGCCGTCCTGGCCAAACGGATCGGCGCTCACTTCCACGTAGTGGCTGGCGTTGACGTCGCGTCCCATGACGAGATGACCGAACCACCCTTCCAGTCCGACGGTCGACCGGCCACTGAAGAACGAGCTGGAGTTGTACAAGGTACCGTCATTCGGATTGAACTGCTGCTCCAGCCAGAAGACCGCGCGATACCCGCCGCCGAGGTCCTCCGAGCCCTTCAAACCCCAGCGGCTCGTCGCGCCCGTGTTTTCACGTATCGCCGTACTCCCGTCGTACTTGCCTACTTCCAGATCGACAATTCCGTACATCGTCACGCTCGATTGGGCCATTGCGGCCGATGCCCCCAACGCTGCCGTCGCCATGACGAGCAACTGTTTTTTTGCTTTCATTCTGGCTGGTCTCCTCCTGGTTATATGTTCCAATCATCGGAACAACATGGAGCGGAGTCTACCATTGAATGGGACGAATGGAAGGGCGTGGCGGCCAGGGATGTCCCGTATATTCGCAGCGCAAAACGTGTCAGCGCCCGCGATGAAATCGGGACATATTCAGCCGTAGCGGGGCTCTGCGCCGGTACGGCAACGATTTTCACCCCTAGTGTAATGTTGCAGACTTATGGGAGACTTAGCGACGAAATTCCCAACCAGTGGAACTTTGGCGACGAAAGCGCGCGAGAACCACCAGCGGAATTCCAAAGGGGGAAGGAGAATGCCCGATCAGGGCAGAAAGACGTATGCACCGGCCAGCGGCGCAATCTGAGGGAAAGGGAAAGGGAAAACGGAAGCTCAGCCCGCGAACGTCGCCTCGGGCAATCCGCGCACACCGGGAATTTCCATCGCGAACAGCGATCCCGACAGCGGCGCCTCGGCCAGCGCCTGCTCGCCAAGGCGCACGGAGGCGCTCGTGACATACAGCGTGTCGAGATTGGGGCCACCGAAACAGCAACTGGTCGGCCTCGGCACCGGCATGCGGATGCGCTGGATTTCGCGTCCGTCCGGCGCGTATCGGACAACGTGCCACGCGTCCCACATCGCGATCCAGATGCAACCTTCGTCGTCGACGGTCAGGCCGTCCGCGCGCCCCTCGGTGGGGGCAAATTCAATCAGCGTGCGCCGGTTCGCGATGGACCCCGACATCAGGTCGAAGTCATATTCGTACAGCGCGCGGCGGTGGGTGTCGACAAAGTACATGCGCGAGTCGTCAGGGCTCCAGCCGAGGCCGTTAGGCACCGTAAAGCCGGTGTCCATCTTGCGCCACGAGCCGTCCGCCTGGACGCGAAACAGGCTGCCGCGATTGAGCGCCGTCGCCATGTCCATCGACGCGATCCACAGGCGCCCGCGCCGGTCGCACTTGCCGTCGTTGAAGCGATTCGCGGGGCGCTCCGCTTCGGGATGGCACAACGGCGCCATGCGCCGCGTGGCGGGATCGAAGTTCATCAGGCCACCCGGCGTCGCGAGCAGCAGGCCGCCCGTGGCCTTGGGAATCGCGACGCTCGACATCGAGCCCAGCCGTACTTCCGAGCTCGAACCGTCCGCGGCATGGTACGTGTGGACGGAGGGCGTCAGGATATCGACCCAGTAAAGCGCGTTGTCGCGCGGCGACCAGATCGGGCCTTCGCCCAGCAGCGCCTGCGCTCGCGTGACACAGCGCACCTCCACGGTGGACGTCTGCTTCGGCTGTTCGCGCGGCGCGATCGACATTGCCGCGCCGGCAGCCGAATGAGAAATGCCGCGGGCCGCACCAATCAGAACCGGACTCAGGCCATGCAGACGCTCCGCCTTCAGGCGTGAAACGTCGCCCGTCACCGTGACCGCGCCGATCGGCCGGCCTTCATAGTCGAAGATCGGCGCCGCAACCGACACGCTTTGCGCGCTCCATTCGCCCTCTTCGAGCGCATAGCCCCGGGCCCGCGCCAGATCGAGGTCATCACGCAGCGCGGCCGTGGTAAGCAAGGTCCGGTCGGTGAAGCGCCGCATCTCGAGCCGCTCGATCAGCTTGGCCGATTGCGCCGGATCGAGATTGGCGACGATCGCCTTGCCCGCCGCCGTCGCATGGACTGGCAACGGCATCCCCACGCTCGACGTGCGCGCCATGTCGTGCGCCGCGTCGGCACTGGCGACGATCACTACTTCGTCGCCATTCAGAACCGCCAGTTGCACCGTCTCGCCCAGCGAGTCGCGCAGCGCGGCGAGCGTATCCTGCGCGGCCACGCGCAGGTCGAAATCGCTCCATACCTTGTGGGCCATTTCGAGTAGCCGCAAGCCAAGCTGAAACTTTTTGGTGTACGCGTCGTAGCGCAGCAGCCCCTCGTGGACGAGCGTCTGGGTGAGACGATGCAACGTGGACTTCGGCAACGCGGACGCGCGCTGCAGATCGGTGAAGCTCATGGGCGCGCGCTTCGCCGACACGATGTTCAGCAGCGCCAACGCCTTGTCGAGCACACCCAGGCCGGCGGAACCGGAGACTTCAGAGGCTGGCATGTCGTTGAGCATGGTCGAGAGCGTTGTGGCGACGGGAGAACACCGGCATTTGTTGGGAGCGCATGCTATCAGACTACTGGAAATGCCGGAATGTGACCGCCGACGGTGCTTCCGTTTAATGAAACAGATGTCGTTTTCAATCAGTTTTCCGGTCGATTGGTCGCGCAGAAGTTCCAATCAGTAGAACAGCTCCTGTGCATAATGGGCTTTCCGCGTACAATGCCAGCGCAGACCATTCCATTCGAAGCAGATCCGACACCTTGAACACCGTGAGAGAAAAACTGCCGGCCGCGCCCCGCTCGGCCACAACAGCGGCGCCGAAGCGGTCGGATGCCCCGGGATCCGACGTCGTTGCCGCCGACAAGAACGCGAGTGGAATCGGCGTGCTCGAGAAGGCAATGGCGCTGTTGAACATCGTGTCAAAAGCGCCAGCGCCGATGACATTCACCCAGCTCCTGCACGCGTGCGGTATGCCGCGCGCCACGCTGCACCGCATTCTCGCGACGTTGCAACGGGAAGGACTGCTCCAGCACGACGCCGGCGGCAAGACCTTTCGCCTCGGCCTGCGTTTTCTCGAACTGGCGCACGAGGTATGGAGCGACTTCGACTTGCGGGTTGCCGCCCAGGACGAACTCCTGCTGCTGCGCGATCAGATCGGCGAGTCCGTCCATCTGGTCGTACTCGAAGGCCATAGCGCCGTCGTGATCGCCGGAGAACAGGCGCGCCAGTCGGCGCGGCTCTCGCCGGGCGTCGGCGAACGTCTGCCGCTGCACGCGAGCGCGGTCGGCAAGGCGGTGATGGCCTGGCTGGACCCGAGCCAGCAACAACATCTGCTGGAATCGATCGGGCTGCCGTCGCTCGGTCCGCGCACCATTACGTCGATCGGCGCGCTGAAGAGCGAGCTCGATCTGACGCGTGCGCGTGGCTATGCGTTGGCGATCTGCGAGAGTTCGGCGGATACCGTGGCATTGGCGGCGCCAATCTTCGATTTCGAAGAGCGGCCCATCGGCGCGCTCGCGATCTCCGGCACGCTGACGGAACTGGACGAGACGCGCGCGCATAGTCTGTCGGCGACCGTCATCGGCGCCGCACGCAAGATTTCACACAACGCAGGTGGCCGCTCGATGTCGATCTCGGCGAAGGGACAACCGGAAACACAGTCGAACGCCGAGGTCCGCTGCGTCAGCCAGATTCCGTCGCTGCTTGGCGAAGGTCCGCTCTGGTCGCCGCGTGACGAGGCGCTCTACTGGGTCGACATCCTGACTCCCGCGATTCATCGCTTCGACGTGGCGACGGGCAAAGATACCGAAACGAAGCTCGGCTCGATGGTCAGCCTCGTCATTCCGAAGGCAACGGGCGGACTGCTGATTGCGACGCCCAACGGCTTGATGACGATAGATGACAGCGGCACGCTGACGCGGCTGTCCCACCCCGAGGCTGACCGGCCCGGCAATCGCTACAACGACGGCAAATGCGACCGCATGGGCCGCCTGTGGGTCGGCACGATGGACATGGGCGCGGCGCCGAACCGCGGCAACCTGTTCAAGGTCGACCCCGACGGCTCATGGATCAAGATGGACACCGGCTTCACGGTGGCGAACGGTCTCGGCTGGAGCCCGGACAATACGCGCATGTATTTCACCGATTCGCACCGTAAGCTCGTATTCCAGTACGACTTCGATTTCATCAACGGCACGATCGACAATCGCCGGCCGCTGATCTCGTTCGACGCGTCGGCAGGCTCGCCCGACGGTCTCACTGTCGATGCGGCAGGCTGCCTGTGGGTCGCCATGTGGGACGAGTGGTGCATCGCGCGCTTCGACCCGGAAGGCCGGGAGATGACGCGTGTCCGAATGCCGGTGCCGCGTCCGACCAGTTGCTGCTTCGGCGGCCCCAACCTCGACATCCTGTATGTCACGAGCGCGCGCGTACGGCTCGCACAAGATGTGCTCAAGAGCGCCCCGCTTTCGGGCTCGCTCTTTGCCGTTCAGATCCCTGGTGTACGCGGGATACCCGAGACCATTTTTGCGGGTTGAATCGAAACAGCCGACGAGTTTCTTGTCTCGCATCCAGTCGAGCACGATTGCGGCGATCAGGTCGATGTTATTGTCGGCGATCAATTCGAGCAATCCAGCGCGCCTGTCACGTCATTCACTTCCAGCGTGCAGTTGGTGAGGCGCGGCACGCGAAGCGAGCAGGTAGCACCATTCAGCGCAAGTGAATGCTCTCGAGCAATTGAGACACGCCCAGCCACAACAGTTGGACACCAATACAAAAGAGCACGAACGAAAAGAGGCGCATCGCGATCTGCGTGCCCACGTCCCCAAGCAGCTTTTCCAGACGCCCGGAGTAGCGCACGCAGAAGAAAATGCTCAGGCAAAGCAACACCAGCGCAACGCCTACACCCGCCAGATGGACTGGCTGCAATCCTGCGTGCGGCGAGCCCGTACCCAACGCGACCGCGACCGCGATCGATCCCGGCCCGACTGTAATGGGCAACGTCAGCGGATAGAACGCCTTGGCACGCAGCGACGCGGATCGATCGGGGGTTGGTTCGGGCGTGGAACTATCGTCGGAAGGCGCCTGCAATAAGTTCCAGCCAGCCATCGCAATGACGAATCCGCCTGCTACACGCAACACATCCTCCGAGATGCCGAAGAACGACAGCACATACGCGCCGACGGACAACGACGCGAGCAGAATCACGAAACCGTTAATCGCAATGCGGCGTGCGAGTTCCCCAAGGTCTTTGTCGCTGGCGCCCCGGACCATGCTTAATACGATTAGCGCAACCGCGGGAGGATTGATGATCGGAAAGAGCGTAGTGACGATCAGCAACACCGATTTAGAGAATTCGTTCAGCATCAATATGACATTAGACCGGTTGTACTTCAGTGTAGAAAGGTCGCTTTTGCGTTGCAGCGAAGGCCAGAGGACAGAACCGTCCATACTGCAATTTCCTGATCGCCCGGCGCTGGCCGTATGTCGTTCTCTAGCGGCTGGCCCGGCGCGCCGACCATCGCAAGCTCAGTGAGTAATATTCTTAATTTCCTCGTTACGCAGGCAAATCGCTGATCCACCGCTGATATTAGAGTCAGTAAATTAGCGCAGCGTTACAAGGTGATATCTGAAATCGCCGCCGTCAGCGACGCGGTCTGACCGAGAGGATTCATCCCGTTGTGTTGTATGTCGATAGACGAATCGTCGGGCATCTCTCCGGTTAACACTCGCCTAATTCTCAGGTTCTACGATACAGGGGACTACTGGCTTAGGTGTGCATCGCCAGTCTTCCACCTCTCTAGTCGCAACCATTGCGGCGAACCCGACCTTTTCACTTCATGGAGTGTTTGATGAAATCCGCCAAAATTCTCGTGGTTTTGCTTTGCTTAGCCGCTGCTCAAGCAGCTAGCGCATAGGAAAAAGATAAGCCCCGCGAAAATGACCTGTGCAGACTATGTTGCAGTCGACGAAGCGTATCGACCGGCCTTGATTTACTGGGTTGCCGGCGTCGACAAGCTCGGCGTCAAGGAAACCGACACACTGGTAGTCGATACGGCTCCCCCCGTAGGAGAGACCGTCGCGCAAGCATGCATCCTGGACCCGCACGCCTCGTTCGTGTCGAAAGTCAAATCCATGATCAAAACAAAGAAACTTTCGCTGTTCGAGCATTCATAAGCGTTCTCGCGGCGATCACGATCGACGGAATGCGTGCCGGTATGCCGGGCTAGCTGACTCCACCCTCTGACCACGCGTCCTAACCCACGCGTGGCGTATCTGTAATTCTGATCTAATTTTCGACTGGCATTCTGCGCACCATGCCTGATTGCCCGATATTTTCTGTCTGCCAAAAAGAGGATGGTTATGAAGCCTGGATGGACTACTGTGTTGATTGCAATAAGCACCAGCATTGCGATTTCCGGATGCGCCACGCCTGTCGAACGAGCCAACGAGAAAAATGACCTGCTGGCGGCCGCGGGCTTTCATATCGTTCCCGCGACGACCGATCAGCAACGCGTGCAGCTGGAGACGCTGCCACCGAATCGCGTCGTCCAGAAGGTGAAGAACGGAAAGGTTGTCTTTTTATACGCAGACCCGTATGCATGCGGCTGCCTCTATATTGGCGACGAAAATGCGTGGGATAGCTACAAGCGGGAACAGCTCCAGCAAAACCTGATAACCCAGGAACGCATGAACGCAGAAATGAATGAAAATTCGGCATGGAACTGGAGCATGTGGGGCCCGGGATGGTGGGCGTATTGACGAGCAACCATTCGAATGTCGCCGCACCATGAATACTCCTAGCATCAAACTAATTTCGCGCTAATTGTTCGCGTTCATGATGGCCTCATCAAATCGGAGGACATGAACATCATGAAGCTCTTCAAAATCACACGCATCGCATTGCCCTTCTGCGTGATCGCCACTGCGCTCACCGGCTGCGCCGTCATTCCTCCGACTGGCCCGTCTGTCGTCGCATTGCCACCAAATGGCAAACCGATGGCAGCGTTCCAGCAGGAAGACTACGCATGCCGGGACTACGCATTCCGCTCGGACCAAGGCGCCACACCAGCCGATGGCGCCATACCGAACGGCGTAGGCAGCAGTGCGATCGGAACCGTGGGAGGAGCGGCCGCTGGGGCGCTGTTCGGCGCCGCAGCAGGCAACGCCGGCATCGGTGCGGCGATCGGTGCGGGCGCGGGGCTGCTTCTCGGCAGTGCCGTCGGTGCAAACGGCGCTCAAGCCAGTTCAGCCACCCTGCAGGCGCGATACGACGCTGCCTACGCGCAATGCATGGCCTCAAAGGGCAACAGTATTTCGCAACCCGCCGTCTATACCACGGCTCCGGTCTACGCTCCGCCTCCCGCCGCGTACGCACCGGGCCCCGTCGTTTACGGTTACCCGCAACGCTTCGGCTACTGGTCTTATTGAGTGAGAAAAAAAACTAGCACTTGGCCACATCATGACCACGAACACATCCGCAAGCATGTCCGCGCCTACCGATGAACGTCTCAACACGTTGAGTGAGATTGCCCATGATTGTTTCGGCGTCGAGACATTTCCTTCTGATCAAACAGAGGCACGATATGTCGTCTGCGCCGAAAGCATCGCGCGCGCGTTGGAAAGCGCGTATGACATCGGACTGATCGCCGGTTACCGATTGACTCGGGCCATCCAGGCACGATGATGCTAATTCTCACCTCATTTCCTTCAGCGAATATAGGTCATGCGAATCAACGATTCGCCCCAACTGATCGAAATGGAGGTCCATTATGTTCTCACTCATCAACCCTCGCGCACGTTCAAGTGGCAACGGTACCGAGCTGCTTTCCACCGGTCAGGTTGCGACGCAGCCCGCATCCTTAAGTACAGGCGATGAGAGCAATGAAGTCGCAGAACGGGCAGCAACCTACGAGGAATTACTTCCGTACCTGATGCTTGCGATGGCCGCCGCTATCTGACGTCAGGCTATCGTCACGGAACCGAAATGAGGAAACGACCTCAAGCCTTGGCGGAGCCACCCAGCATGACGGTCCAGCCGAGGCCTCGCACATTGTGGATGACCGACTGCCCGAACTTCTTGCGCACCGAATGAATCAGCACGTCGATCGCATTGCTCTCCACTTCCTTACCCCAGCCGTATAGGCGGTCTTCCAGCTGAGCGCGCGAGAAGATCGTGCCGGGGCGTTCGAGAAGCGCCAGCATCAGCGCGAATTCACGCGCTGATAGCACCGACGTCACGCCATTGCAGCACAGCGTGCGCTTGTCGAGGTCGAGATTGAGGGAATCGTCGCCGAGGCGCGAAACCGCATAGCCCGCCTTGCGGCGCAACACCGCGCGAATGCGGGCAAGCAGTTCGGGAACATCGAAGGGTTTGAGGACGTAGTCGTCGGCGCCGATGTCGAGCCCTTGTACTCGCGCCTCCAGATCGTCGCGCGCGGTCAGGATCAGCACCGGCACCTTGTTACCGGTCGCTCGCGAGGTTTTCAGCAAGTCAATTCCGCTCATGCCCGGCAAGCCGAGATCCAGCAGCACAACCGTGTATTCAGCGGCCGCGATCGCCGCACTGCCGGCGTTGCCGTCGCGTACCCAATCGACGCTGTAGTCCGCGTCCTGCAACGCACGCAGCAGGCTTTGTCCAATCTGCAGGTCGTCTTCAACCAGTAGAACTCGCATGATGTCGTTTCCACAGCAACGAATAGTGTCGTTGGCCGCGGCGCAAGGAACGGAAAACGGGGTGCGATTCCCAGCCGGAGCCCGCCCGTGCAGTCGCTACGCGGGCACGGGTCAGATCGCATCATAACTGACGTGCGCCTGTGGCGGCCACCGCGCACATCGCCGTGTCAAAGCCTGAGGGAGTGTGCTTTCACGGCTTCAGGTTAAACGCGGCGAACTGGAAACGAATGGGTTAGTTGACACGCCTAAGAGGCTGACGGAAATCCGATCGACGCGACGATCCCCGACGGGCCGTCACGACGATTGCGAAGACTCGCCGCGCCGCCATATTTGCTCGCGATCGCCTTGACGATCGACAGTCCGAGGCCGCTACCCTCGATCTGCGTATTCGCTCGAAAGAAGCGGTCGAACACCCGTGGCAGCAGTTCTTCCGCAATGCCGGGCCCGGTGTCGGTCACGTCGATCCATACCATGTCGTCGCGCACCCGTACGCTCAGATCGACCTTGCCGCCGTCCGGCGTGTAGCGGATCGCGTTGCCGACCAGATTGCGCACGGCAATGCCGACATCGGCTTCGACTGCGTGGACAAACGCGCGGGTCATTTCGTCAGCGCCGATGTCGATGCCGTGCTTCATCGCGATCGGCAACACTTCGGCCACTGCGTTGACGACCACGGCAGGCACGTCGACGCGCGTCAGCGCATCGGCTTGCAGAGCCGCATCGGCACGCGCGAGCCTGAGCAGTTGCGCGATCAGACCGCCACTGCGTGCGATGCCGCTGCGCAGTTCGCGAAAGCGCTCTCGGTTGCCGGGCACAATAAGCGGCTGCAGATTGTCCGCCTGCAATTGAAGCGCGGTGAGCGGCGTGCGCAGTTCGTGCGCGGCGTCGGAAATAAACTTTCGTTCCGACTCGATCGATTGTGCGAGCCGATCGATCATCAGATTGATCGAGTCGATGAAAGGACGTATTTCGATCGGCACGCCCGCCGTCGACAATTGCTGAAAATGACTGACGTCGATCCTCTGCACTTGCGCACCCAAACGATTCAACTTGCGCAACGAGCGGCGCACGACAAGCAGCACGGCAATCCACACCAGCGGCACGAGTACGATCATCGGCCAAAGCGTATTGACTGCACTTTCTTGCGCAAGCTCGCGCCGCACCGCCGAGCGTTGTGCGACCTGAATCACCCTCGACGGCTCACGCAGCGTGTAGATGCGCCACTCCTCGCCGCCAACGGCTGCCGTCACGAAACCCGCCGGCGCCTCGCGCGGCAGCGCCAGGGACGGTTCGGTCGACCGGTAAGGCGTGACCTGATCGTCCTTCCAGATCGTAATGACAATGTCGCGTTCCGGTTGCGAGCCGCGCGCGGGAATGGTGGGCAGCGAATCCGCGAAACCTCCGCGCATACGGCCAGCGACCTGTTCGAGCCGAAGATCGAGCAGCGCGCTCATGCCCGCTTTCGACAACTGATACGAACTGACGCCCTGCACCACGCCGACGATGCTGACCAGCACGCAAAGCGCGAGGACAAGCTGGTTTCGTAGAGACTTGATCATAGAGACGCAGAAAAAGTGTTTCGTCCAACGAGTGATTCGTGGACGCCGGAACACCCAGGGCAACGCGAGAGACGGCTGAGACAGGCTTTTTTGTGACGCGATTCTACACCTTCGACCAGGCGCTTTCTGGCGTCGAAACGACGCCACGGACTTCACTATAAAGAAGAAGAATTAGCGAAGAATGAGGTGCCGTCTGGACGTGAGTCAGCGGGTCGCCGCTTCGGCTGCGGCCTGCATTTCGTAGCGCGCCTCCCGCATCAACTGGATCGCACGTCCAGCGTGGCCGCCCATGTCGTACTCGTTCGCACGTTGCGCGTCGCGCATCCGTTCGATAGCTTGCTGCGCGTTGAAATCGGCGGCTTCGATGTTCGGATGACGACTCATGAAATAGCCGTCGTCGGCAACTGCACAGCCCGAGATAAGGGAAAGCGCGATGGCGGTTGCAGCAACCATCGTCAACTGTCTTTGCTTCATGATGCATGCTCCATTGAGGGGATGAACGTCCCGTGTTCGGGCAGGTCGCCTGCCCGTGGCGATTGATTCAGCGGTTGGCTCAGGCGCCTGCACTAGCGCCAGTAGCCGTATCCATATCCGTGGTGCCGGTACCACCAGCGCGGGGGCCCGTAATAACCAACGACCACGGTCGGGGCATACGCGGGAGGTGGCGGCGCGTAATACACCGGCGCAGGCGGCGGGGCATAGACCGGCACCGGCGCGACGGGCACCGCGGCCACTATCGGCGTCACCGGCATCGCCGGCACCTCAATGCCGACACCGACGAACACATGCGCCTGGGCAACACTCATGAGGCCGATGCTTAATGCGGCGGCGACTACCGCCTGGCGAATCCCTTTCATGTTTTTCTCCTTGACCTCCGGCGCAACGAATTGGCTGCATCGGTTGACGTGCATTCTGGTCGTTGAGTGTTAGGAAAGAATGAGCGGCTGTGGTTGTATGAAACAGGCGCTGAATCACAACGTGTTTCATTCGCAGAGTGCCGCGCACGCACCTCATTTCCGCCTAATTCACGGCGCCTACGATTCGTTCGTCAATGCACAGGTTCGAGTTCGAACCGCCAGTCAGACGCGAAAAACGCGTTTGGCACGCACCGGACTGAAGCGACGATGCGGACCGCCGGCCCGACATGCGTCGCGCCACTCAAGGAGCGCATCATGTTTGCCGCATTTTCTAAAGCACTGGGGTCGTTGTTCTCGCCTGCACACTACGACGAACGCGAAGCGTATCTGGCGTCATCGTCTGATCTCGTGGATCTCGAACGCCGCATGCGTCATCTCGATCGTGGCGACTATCCGTTCAGTCTGCATTCGCAGCGTTATGCCGCGCGACAAAGAACTGTGAACGATCAACGGACAAACTCCGTGGCCGATATCCGCGGCCCTCAATTCGCGTGTTGCGAATCCCGTCAGTCAACGTCGGCTAAACAAACTTGCGTTGGAAAGCCTCATCAGGAATAAACTGCCGTGCAAAGCCGTCGGACGTCGAGCGAAATCTGCGCTCTTGTGTCTGAGGTCGGTCGTCAATAGTGGAGAGCAATGGGTTAAGCCGCGAGTCGCGTTTTATAAAATCGCTGCATGAAGGCAGCAGGCGACAGATAGTCAAGGCGCGCCTGCTTGCGTTGCCGGTTGTAGAAGATCTCGATGTATTCGGTGATGACCTGGCGGGCCTCGGCGCGTGTCGTGAATCGGCGGTGATGCACGAGTTCGGTTTTAAGCGAGCCCCAGAAGCTTTCCATCGGTGCGTTGTCGTGGCAAATCGTGCTTCGAATCCGTCGTGTTTCTGAACTTGCGCTTCTGCTTGCAACGCAGCCCCAGCTTGGTGCGAATGCGCCTAATGCGGTGAAGGCCAACGGACACACCGTGATCAAGCAGATCCGCCTGCAATCGCTCGCGCCCATACGTTTGCCGAGTTCGTTCGTGCTTCGCTGCAATCTCGATTTCAAGGCGCGCGTTCTCTCGCGCGTTCTCTCGCGCACGCGGCGAGTCACGCGGCGAGTCACGCGGCGAGTCGAGCCGTCGGCGCCAAGCGTAGTAACTGCTGGACCCTACCTCAAACACCCGGCACAGCACGGAAATCGGGTAATCTTGCCGCATCATTTCGATAGGGTCACATCTCACCGCGACTCCTTCGCGAAATAGACCGTCGCTTTTTTTAAGACATGATGGCCATACGCTAAATGCTGGGTTGGCGTTCGTTCGATAATCGGACGACCTTCACTGAACGGCGGAGACGGTCATGGATGAGGTCAAGTTTTACGTCGGGCTCGATGTGCATAAAGACTCGATCGCAATTGCATTCGCCCGGGCGCACGCGAGGGACGACCCCCAATTTGTCGGGACGACCCGTTACAGCATGATTTCGCTGACGAAAGCACTTTCGAAACTGGGCAAGCCATCGGAGCTCAGTGTCTGTCACGAAGCGGGGCCATGTGGATACGGGCTTGTGCGGGCATTGCGAGAGCAAGGCTACCGATGTGATGTGATCGCACCATCGCGGGTTGCCCGGCGGCCGGCCGACAGAATCAAGACCGATCGTCGCGACGCATTACTGCTCGCAAGACTCCATCGGGCCGGTGAACTGGTGCCCGTTGCAATTCCTGAGCCTCCGGACGAAGCCATCCGCGACCTGGTGAGAGCTCGCGAGGATGCAGTGAACGACCAGCGCAGAGTGCGGCAGAGGTTGAAATCCTTCCTCCTCCGTCATGGTCATGCTTATACCGGCACGCGCTGGGGACCGAAGCATGAACTCTTCCTCTCAAAGATAAAATTCGAGAATTCCGCCCAGCATATTGTCTTCACCGAGTACCGGCTGGCGGTGCGGTTTGCCACAGAACTCGTTGAGCGCCTTACGCAGTCGCTGCGCACCCATGCCGAAACCTGGCGGTGGTTGCCGATGGTGAAAGGCCTGATGACCCTGCGCAGTATCGACTTCGTCTCAGCACTTACCATCGTCGCCGAACTGGGCGACTTGCGCCGCTTTCCGCATCCACGCGAATTCATGAGCTACCTGGGACTTGTGCCGTCAGAACACTCCAGCGGAAACTCGAAGCAACGAGGCAGGCTGACCAAAACGGGTAACACACACGTGCGCAGGATACTTGTCGAGGCAGCATGGAATTACCGGTTGCCGGCGAGAATAGGTGAATCTCTGCAGCCCAGGCTGGAAGGGCAACCTCGGCAAATCATCGACATCGCATGGAAGGCGCAGCTTCGGCTCTGCCACAGATTCCGTCGCCTTCGGGCACGAGGCCTACATCAGAACAAAACGTGTGCGGCGATCGCTCGTGAACTATGCGGATTCATCTGGGACATCGGAACGCGACTGCAGCCAGCCTGAACGTTTCAGAAATTTTATACACGCCATTTCATTTAAGGAATTGCTATCGCAAGATCTCTATCTTCCACCTGATCGGTAACGCGGCACCGGGCGCGATGTGGGGAATCCTCGAGATTTTTTTGTGAGCACGCAACTGCGTGATCTCCGTTTTTAAGAGCGAGGCAGCCCCGTGACGGAAAGATGAAATGCGGTAATCAGCCCGCGGATATGAGCTTGATCCATCGTCGACAAACAGCCCGTGTACCGCGTTACCAATCAGGTCGGATACGTTGACATTTGAGATCGCGGCAGCGAGGGGGACACTCGTTCTGCTTGCAAAAACAGGCCATATGAAATATCGCGTTCCATCGTGACCGTCGCCAGCTCGCGCTTGACCCGCGCCAATTCCGCCTCCAACTCGCTCTGCGGCTTTTGCGTCTCGCCTACCTTCGTTAGCGTCCCTTTACGCTCGGCAACGACCCAAGCGCCAAGTGTTTTAACCGACAAAGATAATCGGCCCGCAACTTCTCGCTGTGACAGTCCACCGACAAGAACGAGCTTCACCGCCTGCTCGCGAAACTCCTTCGTGTAGCGGCCTTTCGGTCCTCGATTCATTTGATCTCCATTTCGCTCATTCTACGAAACATTGATCTCCACTTTCTTCAGCCTATCTCAATATCTTGACGGCCTTCGTACGCGTGACCAGCATGCGCTCTCAAGGTTTTCACGAAACGAAAACCGTATGGCGATCCACATGCTTTTACGCCTGGTTCACTTCGAGACAAGATATCTGCGAGAACATCCGATCCCCGGCGCCGAACTGATCGAGAGCTGACTTCCGGGTCATACGCGCCACTTATAGCGGTATCGGGAGACAGTATTTTTCCTAAGGATCGAATTCGCGCAGACTCCGGTCCGTGGCATCAGAAGGACGACATGTCGTTGTCCGGTGTGTGCAGCGGGAGAGATTGAATGGCGAAGTTGATCTACCGGGTGGTGTCCGCGTGCGGCGCGCTGGGCTACGGACTTCCACGGGAATCGTTGCAAAAGGCCAGGCCTGGATCATCGAACTGTGCCCGGAGGGTCTTCTCATGACCAGGCACACTCGTCTTAAACGTTCGGCGCCCGTCGCGCTCAGCAGTCTCAAGCGCCGCCCGCTCTATCAAGTCCTGGCGTTGTGGGGTGCCGCCGTGACATGCGGAAGCGCTTCGCTGGCAGGCAATGTAGCTGTAGCGGCTCTGCAGGTCACCGAGAATCTGCCGGCGCCCAACCAACCTGCGGTCATCGCGATCAGTACGGGCACGCCGGGGCCCTATGGAAGCGGTCAGCAGGGAGGCAACGGGAGCGATGGCAGTATCGGACTTGCCGCCCCGGATATTCTTCCATCGATTCTGTTCAGCAGCGTGGGCGGTGCGGGCGGCACCGGCCAGGATGGCGGCGACCCCACCGGCAACGGCGGCGCGGGTGGCAACGCGGGGGCGTTGGTACTGATCCTCGGCGCGGGTAGCGGGGTCAACAGCGTACTCGCCGGTCCGGCGGCCGTATGGCTCAGCAGTACCGGCGGTAACGGCGGCACGGCCGGCAAAATGGCTAGCTCGTCGGGTTATCCCGGCCAGCCCGGTGCTGGCGGCAATTCTCAAAGCATCAATTTCAGCCAGTATGGTTCGGTCATCAGCACCAATGGCTGGAATGGCAGCACGCCGGGTACCACGGCCATCCTGCTGACCGCCAATGGCGGCAACGCGGCCCAACCGTTGGGCAGTGATGGCGCGGATGGCGCCGGCCAGGTCACCGGCGCCAACGGCAGCATGGGTGGTTTGGGTGGGGATATCGCCTACTCTCTCTATCAGGGCGATGTCATATCCAAGGGCTCCGCCATCGTGGTGAGCAGCCAGGGCGGCAACGGCGGCGATGGCACGATGGCGAATTCCGATATTGGCGAAGGCAAGGGCGGCAACGGCGGCCAGGGGGGCGAGGCCGGACAAATGCTGCTGGTGATCGGCCAAGGCGGCAGCAGCGCGCCCAACATCGTCGCCACCGGCGCTCCCACCGCAGCGGCGGGAGCTTCCGTGCCGATCGACGCCAACGGCGACACCGTGCAAGCCGCCGTCATGGCGGCAGGCATTCAAGCGCAGAGTCTGGGCGGCTTGGGTGGCTTGGGCGGTGAAGGTGATGGCACCGTCGCTAAAGGGGGCGCAGGTGGTGCTGCCGGCGCCGGCAACAGCCTCAATATCGCCCTGAACAACGCCAACATCAGTACCACGGGATTCGCTGCGGCGGGCGTGCTCGCGCAGAGCATTGGTGGCGCGGGCGGCAATGGCGGCGGTGCAGGCGGCATGTTCTTTTCGGGGGGCGGTAACGGTTCGCCGGGCGGAGCGAGCGGTGCCGTCACCATCACCATGGGCAATGCGTCCACTACCTGGCCTAGCGACCTGATCTCTACCACGGGCGATGACTCCATGGGCGTGGTGGCGCAAAGCATTGGCGGCGGTGGTGGTGCCGGTGGTTCGGTGCAGACAGGGTCGCTGTTAGCCGGCATCACTATCGGCGGCAACGGCGAAACCGGTGGTGCGGCCGGCACGGTCACCTTGAACAACGGTGCCCTGGCTTCGATCAATAATCCAGTGGAAGCGGGCTTCATCGTGGCCACGCAGGGTGAACGTTCGAGCGGCCTGGTGGCGCAGAGCATCGGCGGCGGCGGTGGTACGGGTGGTTCGGCCAGCAACACCGTCCTCGGTCCCTTCAGCCTTACCATCGGCGGCAGCGGCGGCGATGGCGGCAGTGCGGGCACGCCCGGTACCACGCAGGTCAGCGTATTGAATCAGGGCATCGTCAGCACGGCGGGCAATCACGCCAAGGGTGTCGTGGCACAAGCGGTGGGCGGTGGCGGCGGTGACGGTGGTTCGGCCCAGTCGCTTAGCGTGAGCAGCCAGCTCAATGTCAGTGTCGCCGTGGGCGGCAACGGTGGCAAGGGCGGCACTGCGGGCGACGTCATCGCGACCAACAACGGCGAGATCCTGACCTCCGGTAGCGATGCGTGGGGATTGCTTGCGCAGAGTGTGGCCGGTGGTGGAGGCAATGGCGGGTCAAGTATCTCCGATGCGTTCCAGTTACCCAGCGCGCCGGATGCTCCGACGCTCGTTGTCAATTACTCCGTTGGAGGCAGCGGCGGCGACGGGTCTGCGGCCGGGAATGTCTATGCGTACAACAACGCCGTCATTATGACGGCTGGCGCCACCGCGCATGGACTTATGGCCCAAAGCATTGGTGGCGGTGGCGGCAATGGCGGCGACTCAAGTGCGTTCACGGTGGCGGTCGGTAATGGGACCAAGGCAGACGTATCGATCGCCGTGGGCGGAAAGGCCGGCGATGGCGGTACGGGAGGCAACGTTACCGTCGATAACAGCAGCAACTCACTTATATGGACGCTCGGTGACAGCGCCGATGGCATCTTCGCTCAAAGCGTGGGCGGTGGTGGTGGTTCGGGTGGCGTGTCGAAAAACACCGATGAGTTCCTGGGGAGTAGCAAGCCAGCGAGCGGCTCTCTGACCGTGAATCTGGGTGGCAACGGCGGTGTCGGCACCACGGGTGGCAACGTCACCGTCACCAATGAAGGCAACATTCTCACCATGGGCGACAGCTCCAACGGCATTTTCGCGCAAAGCATTGGCGGCGGTGGCGGAGTGGCGACGGGTGGAACATCAAAGAGCGCGGTTGGCGATAACACCGAGACGGTAACGACCAGTGGATCCGGTAATGGATCGGGCACAGGTGGCGCGGTGTCCGCCACCAACAACGCTACCGTCGTCACCTACGGCGGCGATGCGGCGGGCATGCTAGTCCAATCGGTGGGCGGTGGCGGCGGCAAGGCGGGAACGGGAAGCACGGCGGGCCTGCCCGAAGCGAACGTGTCACTGTCCGATTACCTCGCTTCCAGCAGCGCATTAAAGAACGTGGTGGCCAACTATGCGGGCGTCAATGCCTTTGGTCCGGCAGGCTGGACGCTAACCAGCCTGCAACAGATGGAAAGCTGGGCGCAGGATTACCTGGCCTATGCGGCCGCTCATCCCGCTGATACGGCGCCCGATGGTTCGGGTGGCACGGTAAGCCTGCAAACCTTTCTGGGAAGCAGCGCCAATGGTCCAAACCCCGGGGCGTATTCCAATGCGGGTGACGGCGGCATCGTGAGCGCCACCAACAACTTCACGCTACAGACGTTTGGACCCGCATCACCGGGCATCGTCGCGCAAAGTATTGGTGGGGGGGGGGGTGAAAACGGTGCAACCATGGTGACGCAGTACCAGACCGACGCCAAAGGTCTCAGTTCAACGGCCAGCATCACGTCGGGCAGCCTGGCCAACAATTCGGGTAACGGTGGCAACGTCACGGTCACCAACACCGGCAACATCGCAACGGGAGGAGATGCCTCATTCGGCATTCTCGCCCAGAGCGTCGGTGCAGGCGGCGGTCAGACGACAGTGACAGCCGCCAACTATGCATCGTCCAGCGGGGTCCCCATCACGATCATGCTGGGCAGTGAATACGGTGCGTATGGGGAAGGAGGCGCAGTGACCGTCAACAATACGCAAGGGTCGGGCAGTGCCACAATTAACACTTCCGGCAACGATGCTGTGGGTATCGTCGCGCAGAGCATCGGCGCGGGCGGTGGCGATGCCGTGATTATGCAATCTGCGGCGTCGAGCGGAGGCTATGCCGCTGGCGTGACCAATCCGCTAGTGGACAGCAGCGGTAGCGAGAATGCGGTGACAATCGGCGGCAATCTGTCCACCGCCGGGAAATGGACGCTCACCTGTCCGGAACACGGCCACTTGTTCGCGGTGTGCGGCGACGGCGGCGCTGTAACAGTCAACACGTCGGGTAATAACACTATCGGTACTTCAGGGCGTAATGCGCATGGCATTCTGGCGCAAAGCATCGGCGGTGGCGGCGGGTGGATTGTGGGCCTTACCGAAGCGAGTAGCCCCTTCAATAAGCCGAACCTCGTCGGCGATGGTGGCAACATCGCGCTGACGTTAGGCGGCGATATCGGCACCAGTGGCGCGGGCGCTTACGGGGTGCTCGCGCAGTCGGTGGGCGGCGGTGGCGTGCTGGGTGGTGACCTGGCGCTTGCGACCACACCGGCAAGCTTTGCCCACGATTTCTTCAACGGCGACGACAACACCCGCTGGGGTAATGGCGGGAACATCGACATCGCCAATAGCGGAACGATTGTGACATCGGGCGCCAATGCGCACGGCATTTTTGCGCAGAGCGTCGGCGGCGGTGGCGGACTTTACGCCACCACCGGCGGGCTCTTAATGGGCACCACGGGCGGCCAGGGCAACGCGGGATCCATCGAGATCAGCAACAGCGGCACCATCACGGCCTCGGGCCAAGGCTCAAGCGCCATCTACGTCAATTCGCAGGGCAACAACAACACGTCGCTTGTCACCATCAATAACAATGGCGTGATCACTGGCAACATTTCCGCACCGGCCATCATGCTTACCGGTGGCAACAAGAACGGCGATGGCCTTGTGACCAACGCGGGCACCATCCGGGTGGCCAATGGCACCGCCATTTCCGCGCCCGACGGCTTTGCGGTCGTGAACAACGATGCTGCCGGCGTGATCTATGGCAACGTCAATATCGGCGCCAACAACGGGATGCTCACCAACGATGGCTACTGGGGCACCAATGACAACAGCACCGTCGAGAATGTGTACAACTACGGCACGTTGAAAATCTACGGTGCCAACAACAACGCGATGGGGAACACCAACCTGAATGGTTTCCTCACCAGCTCGGGCCTCATTGAGGCCACTGTCGACTTCTACAACAACCATGCTTCGGTACTCAACGTTACCCAGGGCGCCAACCTGGAAAACGGCACCACGATCCTCGTCCAGCCGGTTACCTTGACGCCGAACAACGCCGTAACCATCATGACATCCCCCGGCGGCAGCAACTTCATTTCGATTCCCAACTACATCGGCGTTACCGATCCGGGCGGCAATTTCATCTTCGGCTATGGTGTGACGCACACGACGTCCAACTCCCTCGGTGTAGTACCTCTCACCTCGCAGTTCGCCGCGCAGCAGCAGGCCTTTGCGCCAAGCAATGCAAACCTCTCGGCGATCGCGAGCAATCTGGATGCCGCATTCTACGGTCACAACGTCAGCGCTTCATTGGCGAGTACCTATGCCAGCTTCGCGACCATCAACAACGGCCCGGCCTACATCAACGCGTTGAACAATCTATCGAGCGAAAGCACGCAGGCGGCATCCGTGGCGACCCTTACGGCCAGTGCCGCTTTCGTCGAGCGCATGAATAGCTGTCCGCTCTTCGAGGAAGGTGCACAATTCGCGCGCGAGCACGACTGTGTATGGAGCCGCGTGATCGGCAGCGATGGCGATCGCGATGCTTCAGGCGACAGCGTGGGCTACCACCAGAGCGGCCAGGTGTTCCAGCTTGGCGGGCAAAAAGAAGTCGCGCCCGACTGGTTCGTGGGTGGCTCGGCGTCATCGGACAACACCAGCATCAATACGAACACGGTGTCGGATTCGGTCGACGGCCACGGCTGGACGGTGGGTCTAGTCGCCAAGCACCAGATGGGCGACTGGCTGGTATCGGCAGCGCTCGATGCCGGCAAGATGTCGTACGACTCCGAGCGCGACGTACAGATCCCGGGGCTGAGCGGCATCGCACACGCATCCTTCGACGAAGTGCACTTTGGATTGCACTCGCGCATCAGCAGGCAGGTCGTGTTCAAGGACTGGTACCTGAAGCCGTATATCGACCTGCACATGTCGCATGTCGAATCGGGCGGCTACACCGAACAAGGCGCAGGGGCACTGGATCTCAAGGCGGCATCCTCCCGCGCCAACGTATTCGGCGCGTCGCCGATGCTGGAGGCAGGCACCAAATTCGAGTTCACCAATGGCATGACATTACAAGTCTATGGTGGCCTCGGCGCCACGTTCTACAACCAGAGCAATCTGGGCACGAACATGCAGTTTGCGGACAGTGCGCCGAACGCGGGCTGGTTTCACATTACCAGCGACGTGCCGCAGGATCGTCTCAAGAGCACGGCCGGACTGGACCTCAAGGCGGGCGCTAACCTGGACATTCGCCTGGAATACAGTGGCGAATTTGCCAAACACTTCCAGTCGAACGCTGGCGCAGTGAAGGTCAGCTATCGGTTCTAGTGGCCAATCGACCTGCCTGATTTTGTGCGCCGAGAGGTTGTCGGCAATGACATGAATCTCTTTACCGCGGGGCTGGTTGGCGACGAGGGGTTTTGTCGCAGTAAGGCGCGGTGGATGATGAAATTCGATTGCCATGTATTGCTTATTAAACGAGCGAGTAAAACTGCTGCGCGGCGGACAGTGGGATTTTTTCCAAACGAATACGCTGACGCCATCTTCGCCAGTACAGTTTCGAGCGGCGATCGTAGTTACGACAGCGATGCGTCCTTGCGCGGCCGCAAGGACGCATCGCATAAACAGGGGCGCGGGATAGGCGGAAACATCAAAATCGTGGGCACGCCCGAACAGGTCGTGGAGCAACTGGTCGCGTTAAAGCAGGCGGGAATCGACGGCGTGCAACTCGGATTTTTCGATTTCCTGCCCGATTTCGTTCATTTCGGATGAGCGGATTTTTCCTTTAATGAGGCAGGCTGGATTGCGCGTTTGATGAACGCGTTTCCTGGCGCAATCTGCGAGGGCGGTGCGCATCCGCTCATCGAAGGATCAGCAATAACGATCCATCAATCGCTTCGTTGAGCCTGAAGGCCTCAGGCTCGTACGCTATGTCTAGTCTCAGGCACTCGCAGGAACGGGACTGCGCCATATTGCGGACCATTCGACGTGATTGCATTTGGGTTCAGCGTCATCGCATCGTTTAAGATTACTTGACATATGAATTTCACTCCATGAGTATCCGACACATTCATCGCGCGACACCGCAGACCTGGTTGACCGAAAGCGGCCTTGGCAGCGGCAACGAACTCGCCCTGCTCGACCTGAGGTCAATCGAAGACTTTCCGAAAGGACATCCTTTATTTGCTACGAATCCGCCCGCCAAAAATCTGGCGCGGGACGCGCAGCGTTTTGTACCTAGAAAATCGGTTCGACTCGTTCTTGTTGACGGTGGTGACGATGCTGCGCTAAAGGGCGCGGAGGAATTGGAGAAGCCTGACTATATAGACTTCAACGTCTTAAAGGGAGGCATTCCCGCCTGGACCGAAGACGGTCTTAACGGTCTGCCCACCTTCGATATTCCCGGAATCATTTTTTCGAAAAGCGTGCGTGATCTTCGCGGCACACCGCCTATCGAGGCATCGATCTGAAAGAGCTATACGACGCCAAAGAAGACGTCATCGTGATCGACACGCGGACCCGTGACGAATTCGCTCGAGCTCACGGGCACCCCGCTCGACGGCATTGCCCGCGAGGAAAAGCCGCACGCAATCAACGCGCTCGCGGGCGCGCTGAATCTCGACATGACCCGGTGCTGGACGCCGACCCGTGCCACGTATTGCAATCACGTCAGCAAGGCGCGCATCGCGGAAGTCGTGTCTGCCGCCGTGTCCCGAAAGGTCGCCGCCGACCTCGGCAAGATGAATAAGCCCGACGCCGCTGCCACCGCCGAACTGCGTCTCGCAAAGGCCGCCTGGCCCCCGGAAATCCTCACCGATCGCGAAATCCCGGCATTACCTTCATGGGATATCCACGACGATGAAGACGAAGACGACGCGGACCCCGGGAAGGGCGCAGGCGAGACGCAAGACAGCGAGGATGGCGACGCCGAACCTGATGCAGACAACGGCAGCGAGCACGTCAACAACACGCCTCGCAATGCAGACGCGTCCCCCGACACGCGCAGTGAACAGTCTAAGTGGCCTTTCCCGACTGCTGCCAGCGTGAGCACCGCGCAGGCTGACCGGCGCATCGCGTAAGCCCGACCTGTTGCCCTGGAAACAGGTCAAGGTAGACGGCGGCCCCTTCAAGGCACTAATGAAAGGTACCGAGTTCCATCGCACCCTCAGCGTACCTGTGATGGCATACTTCCTTCGGCAAATTGGAAGCGACCACGGTATCGACGCGAAACGATGCGCACTCAACGCATACATGGCAAACATCGAACACTACGAGCGAGATGTGTTGCGCTGGACCGGACACCCGACCACACTGCATGAAGCTAGGAGCTTGCACGCAAGCGAGGTAACCAGCCTAGCAATCACCGTTGTTTATCCCGATGATGTCCCCAAAGGCACCGCCCTATTAACCGAACGAGCCGTTTCCCAGGTACAGGTCAATCAATATGAGCGCAACCCCGAGGCCCGTACAATCGCAATCCAGCATCGGAAGTGCCAGTGCTATGTCTGTGGCTTCGACTTCGAACCCCAGTACCGAGAGCTTGGGCGAGGCTTTATTCACCGTCCACCACATCGTGGAAATCTCGTCGATAGGTTCCGAATACAAAATTGATCCTATCAATGATCTCAGGCCGGTCTGCCCCAATTGTCACGTCATGTTGCACACACGAAGACCGGCAATTCCAGTGGACGAACTGAAAATCCATCTTGAAAACCGACACTCGAGTTAAATAGAACGCCTGACCACTGGCACCTTGCACAGTTACCTCGTCTGCCTCTGGCAATCGCCCGCCATTCACCAGCGTGCATGGGCTGACAGTCAAACGGCAAGTCCGTAGCCGACAGCGGACGTTCGCCGCGTCGACTCCCCATCGGGTGATTGGCCGGAGGGGCAGTTGGAGCCTTCCTGCCACGACCGGCGACGAGTGTCCCTCTGCCGAGCTCGTCCAAAGCGTTTGGTTGGCACTCTCGTCCCGCATATTCCAATAAGATTGGCCTTATCAGTCAGACACAGAGTGTCGTCGCTATGTCGAAGTCATCCGCATCTACGAACCGTCCGATTTTCACCAGCATTGAGCACGAGGTCATCATCCTGTACGCCGTGTGGGACATGATTGACGAGATGGTCAATTTCAATATGTTCGAAAAGTTTGCGAATCCCGAGGGCTGGTACCGCCACATCACGCTGGCGTTGCTTGCGCACGCGGTGCTTGCTGCCCTGAGGGCACAGGATAAAACAGCTGAAGGTTCGCTGCCCTTCAGCGTACAAGAGATCCGCAGACCACTGTGCCGTCTGATATGGCGAACATTGCACTCGATCGAACATGTGATGTCGTTGTCAATGTGGCGGCGCCGACATCAGTACCGGGCCCAGCTGCGTCATTACCGACGATTTGGCGGCGTGCCTCCCACATATCTACAGCTGTAGTACTAAGTGGTCCCAGTTTCGTCTGCGCGCATGACCGTCCAGCCGAGGCCACGTATGTTGCGAATCAAGGATTGGCCGAATTTCTTGCGCATGGAATGGATCAGCACGTCGATTGCGTTGCTCTCCACTTCCCTACCCCAGCCGTATATCCGCTCTTCAAGCTGGCCTCGCGATAAAATTGCACCCGGTCTCTCCATAAACGTGTGCATGAGGGCGAATTCACGCGCGGAGAGCGCCGAAGCGACTCCTTTGCAGCACAAGGTGCGCCGCTCAAGATCGAGTTGGAGCGACTCGTCTCCTATGCGCGAGGTCGCGTAGCCCGCCCTGCGCCGCAACACTGCACGCAAGCGTGCAAGAAGTTCGTGAACATCGAAGGGCTTGAGCAGGCAATCATCGGCACCGGTATCCAGCGTGCACACTCGTGTCTCCAGATCGTCCCGCGCAGTGAGAATAAGCACTGGCACGCAGTTGCCCGCCGCACGCAGTTCTCTTAGCAGATCGATGCCTCCGACGCCCGGTAAGCCGAGATCGAGCAGCACGACGGTGTAACTTGCCGCGTCGATGGCAAGTCTGCCGGCATTGCCGTCCCGCACCCAATCGACGCTGTAATGTGCGTTTATCAGCGCGCGACGCAGGCCTTTCCCGATCTGTAAATCGTCTTCCACCAGTAAAACTCGCATAACTCTCCATCCTTTGAAAAGCGCTCGTTCCACTTCACGCATGCTATTGCGTCATGAAATCCATTCTATTTACTCGCATGCCTAATTTATGGATGAGCTTTCTATCACCCGAAACTCACGCCCGCGATTATCGTGTCGCTTACGTGCGGGCAGACTCCGGATCGCATCAGGATATAGGGCCGTCCCGACACGACTGAAGCAGTGTGCGCGCTTTTCAAAAATGGGAAAAATACTGTCTCACGATGCCGGTATAAGTCGCATGTATAGCCCGTTTCGGCCCAGCCCCCCACCGGCGCGGCGCCGGGAGAGATTGATCCCTACTCTCCAGCTCGTTTGCAAACCGGCTTACCGCTCAAACAAAAGCGGCTTGCATCATAGCGAGCCGGTCGTGTTCTTGCGCAGACCCTAAAAGGGTTGAGATGTCCGCACGCGGTCCGTCATCCATCGGCGGCCGGCATCGATGATCCACGCGGCGCCGACTTCGAGCGCAATAATGACAAAAAGCAGCACAACGGCCGCCATAATTTTGATGATGATCACGATTACGCTCAAATAGCGGTGTAAATGTTTCAAACCATCCCGTTCCGGCAGAACGCACTGTGGCCGCGACTTGATTGAACACTTCCCAGCGCCGCACGGCATGCCAGATTGAACGAATCGACAACCCGCTCAAACGGCGACGCATCATGCACGCCCCCAGCGAGAAGAAAATAACAGAGATACGGAAAAATCTGCTCACTGAGAATTTGACTGCATTCCACCGGCAACATAGCGGTGATGTTATCTATCGCCATGATGTCGATGCCATCTGGCGTTCGAAACACCGGTTTCTCAAAGTCAGTCGGCGTCGAATAAATCGGGATCGGATTGCCGGGATGCGTAGGCTCGCAGCTCACATCTCCAATCAGCTTGATTCGAGTCCGCGCATCGATCATGTCCTTCGATAGAAATATCGGCGTATCCTTCGATAGCTTAATGCAATTAAACACGATATCGTACTCGTGCAGCAACTCTCTTCGCCGGATATTTTCGTGGGTAATCTTCAGTGATCGATCGTATCCGAGCCCAAGCTCATCGAGCAGATGTGTCACCCCGCTGCCCGACTTTCCCCGATGACCAATGACCAGGATCCTGGGGATCGAGACATGCGCGGCGAGAAGTGACCTCGAATACGCGCTGAGGTCTGCACAACTGGCGAACTGATTCGGAATGCGATATGACTCGGTGCGTTCACAATGTTTCTGCTTCCAGATGTCCAGACATGCCGTTGCGGCACACATTCCCGCCAGGTATCCGGCGCCGCCGGTAACGAGCTGTGCGCCTGATGAGTCCTTGATCTGTTCAAGATCATAAAGAAAGCCGCCCCCTCTCTCGAATCGCTCGAGCAGTTCGACTGATCCCCCTTGTCCCTCGTAGGCATGTGCGAAGTAGAAGTGCCGATGTCTCAGCGGAAAGGATCCTTCCGGAAGCTCCTTTAGCCCCAGAATCAAAGTGTCGCGATCGGCGAATCTCCAGCTTCCCTTCTCGAGCAGAATGCAGCCTTGCTCGCGATATGCCGAGTCGCTGAAAATGCGGTCCTCCGACGCCTCCACGCACACACGGTAGCCATTTCTGACGAGTATCCCCGCGTGAACCGGAATCA
Organism: Paraburkholderia sediminicola; assembly: GCF_046027825.1. Lineage (GTDB taxonomy): Bacteria > Pseudomonadota > Gammaproteobacteria > Burkholderiales > Burkholderiaceae > Paraburkholderia > Paraburkholderia sediminicola_D. The sequence goes on along the minus strand of NZ_JAQQDU010000019.1, from coordinate 78,351 downwards.
ATGGAGTTCGCCGTTCGTTCAACTTGGTTTCAGAACGTAGCCACAGGGTTTCCATGTTTGCGCTCCAGAAAGTAACGATGACCTTAGTCAATCAGAATGCCTAACGTCCTGACATCGTGGATTCTTCCCGGACAGGCTCTTCAATCAGGTCCGCAAAGAAGCGTCTTTCAAACTCGCGGAACCTGAGGTAGTCCCGGCAAAGCTCCTCGCGACCTTCCGCCAGGAACATTGCATACCCAGGGTGACCAAGCGAATACTTGGTCCTCTCGAGTTTCCCGCCAGCTTGGATAGTCAGTTTGATACTCATCAAACTTGGAATTTCGAAGAATCCATCCACATCTATATCGGATTTTATCGAGCCCGTTACGTCAGCGGACATGTAAACGAAGCGCGCAAATCTGGACGGGGCGGCTGAGTAGAGTGCTGTCCTGCTTGCAAAAAGCTGGGGGGCAATCACACTGTCCGCAAGAACAGAGACCTGGCTGTATCCGTTGCACTCTTCGACAACCGCGAAGTCGATGCCACCGGCCAGTCTCGCATGCGTTTCGATCAGACGCGGGCCGCGATGGGTCAACATCACTTCGGAATGGGCTGGACCGTTCCGTATCTGCAACGCGTCGAGCACTTTCTCAACGTAGCTCGATACAGCGGCAAATTCCGGTGACGCGCGACTCACGGAATCCGAATACTCGTCAATCAGGAAGGTATCCTCGTGGTGGTTCACGTCGTGCCAGACGTCCGTAATGAAATGCCTTCCCTCTACCGAGACCGTGTTGGCAACATAGTGTTGCCCCTCAAGGCATTCCTGGATCACGTATTCGTCGTTCGTTTGCCCCGTGCAGTTGATCTTGTTGATATTCTTTTCGAAGACGCCAACAATTTCGTTCTCGTTCTCGCAGACTCCCACACCGTCAGAATAGCCGCCAAGGCTTGGCTTCATCACTACGCGTGCAAACTCGCTGCTGCGATACCACGAGACGATTTCATCTATCCTGCTGGACGCGAATTGTTCGGAACAGGGAACGCCCTCGTGTCTGAGGGCTTCGATCATGTGATATTTGTGCCGATGATATCTCCAGCTTCCCGCTGGATTTCTCGGCACGTTGAAATATTGCGCGATCTTGTTCGCAGCCACGACGCCGGTATCGCCTGCCGCGAGCACAGCTTTCACCCTGTATCGATTCAACTTGATGACGAGCTCGGCGATGGCCCAGTCGTCGTCGGAGGGAATCCTGAACTCCGTCTTAAAGCAGGTGGAAGTGCCGGGATTCTTGCGCGACAGGTTGCCAACATCGACGTGGATGCATTGATAGCCGCGTCCCTGCAGCGTTGGGGCGATGTAGTAACCGTCAGAATCTGCGCCAACGATAATAACTGCTTGCCTTTGCTGTTTCATGTTATGTGCTCACCAAAATCTGTATCGAATGCAGTAAGGGATTTGCGCTCAAGTCGCGCACTTCCGGATTACAACCACGACCTGCCCCGGCTCGGTCGCCGTATCGGTTGGCAAGGTCCCGAGGAGATGCTTGAGACGCCATCGAAGAAAGTGCGTCACCGCTAACTGATCCATGTAAGGGCTGAAGTATTTCAGCCATTCGTTGACGTCCCATTGCGCAATTCCCAGCTCGTAAAATACTTCAGCGGATGCAGCTTCGAAGTCGACCAGATCCAGAATCTCACCAGCAGAAAGACCTTCGCGATGAAAGTAGCCCTGGCTCTGCACCAACGCATTCGACCACTGGCAGAGCGCATACGTCGTTCGCTGTGACTCTATGGTCTGATCGCACCATGGCTCACAAATCACGACTCCGTGACGGGCCACTCTTGCACCTTCTCGTAAGGCATCCTGCGGATTTGGAATGTGATGAAGCGAATTGGCAATCAGCACCCAGTCAAAATGCCCATCGTCGAATGGCAGTTGTCGCATGTCGCCAACCATCGCCCCTATTCCCGCGCTGTTTAGCGAGGACACCGAAGGCTCATGGCTATCGACCCCATATGCGTCGACGTTATGGCTGCGCTTGAGCGCCACCAGTTTGTGCCCTTCGCCACATCCCATCTCCAGCACAGACGAGGGAAACGGCTCCATTCGTGACAAGCGATCTATCAATCGCCGGTCGCCTGCGCTTAAACGCGAATCACACATGTTGAACGGCCTCCCTCATTGAATCAAGGACCATGCGGCCACGCTTGGTGAATTGGGCATGCGATCGAAGAATCGCATCGCCCTGCATGAACCTTGCAGCGTAGACGGCCTGTCGCGTGCGGAAAGAGAGCGGCAGCGCGCCAAGCGGCAGATGCGCAGCCGCCTCGGCCGACAAGTCCGGCTCGTCCACGTTGCCTGCCAGATCCGATGCACTTCGGTAAGCATGCAGCAGGCGAAAGAACACAAAATGCGCGTGCAGGACCCCTTTGACCGGTCTCAAGGTTTGTCGCGCCGGCGAAGGTGCCGGCGTCGAGCCATTCGTTACCAGCGGATCAAACGTCATCAACAGATTCAGATAAAGGTGCGACGCTTCATGAACCAGCCGGTCGAAATAGAAAAGTTGCTGCTGTTGCTCGCTGACATTTTCCAGTGGTCGAACGAGAATCATGCCGAAACTCGCCAAGCTCGATGCGGCTTCTGTCGCAAACGAAGCAGGCATCAACTGGACAACCGACACTATGCTGTCGAGTTCGTCTGCAAGATCAGGATCGCGGGCCGCAATGAAGGTTTTCGTTGCAGCACAGTGACGTCTCGCCATCTGCGCGACGGATGAATGGACCGCGATGCACTCATCACTTGTGCGCTCCTGACGCTCTATCGCGCCAGTAGAAAAATCAGGACGACATGCCTCGGACTGAGCAACGGTGTTACGCGTCCGAGTGAAAGAGAGGGTGATGTCATCAACATCCTGCCGAATTTCAAACTCGTCGCAATAGGGTGCGTACAGACACTCACACAATGCAACGCAACGCTGAACGACAGCCATCGAGTCTGAGCGAGCCATGCTTTCCAGCAGGCTGAAATACGCGAAGTACAGATTCGGGGCGTATCTCCTGGACGGGTCAAGCGCCGCGATCATGGCGCGCTCCTGCGTGAACGGTTCCGGAATAACGCGCGCTATCTCCTGCAACACCTTGAAGAACGAATCCTTCAAGCGTGTCTGTAGTTCTGTTCGCAGTGTTCTGCTCACTCCAGTGCGCGGAAGGACCAACTCTCGCCACTCGGAATGTTCGTGCAACGTTTCAGTAATGGTTTTCATAGCGATGGACAGTTCTGCGCCTGGAGAGGGGAGACTCGTCTGTTGCCTCGAAGACGCCAAAAGCAAATCCGCGCCTCCCCGCGTTGCCGTTACATCAGGTGCTGAACGGTCGGCACGAGATCCGTGCCGTCGACGACGATGCCCTCGGGCACCTTGAAGCCTTCTTTCTGCTTGCCAATGAGGGCGTTGATGCTTTGAGTTGCGAAGGTATCCGGCTTGTTGGATGTAGACATGAGTGACTCCTGTTGTGAATAGACAGTTAGGGATTAGAAACAACGCATTCTCTTTTGAATCGAAAACGTGCTTCCGGAATTGAGTATCCGGTGCCTCTCTTAGGCAAGAATTAGGTCGAGCGTCGTCCGGCTGCATGATGGAATGCTGAACGCTTAAGTCTCGGCTAACTTTTCCCGCCTACTCTCTGTTCCGAAGTATCAGTAAATTTGCAGCCCAAAGTACGCTCGATATCCGCGCAACAGCGCAGCATCTCGACGTGCGGAAAGCTGGAGAGGAGAGAACCATGAGTGCGCTAACCGACGAACGTCGGAACACCTTGAGCGAGATTGCGACAGAGTGCTTCGATGTCGATACGTTCTTTTTGAGCCCTGAGATGCCTGATTTACGCGTTGCGGTGCGACCGGTCGATATCGCCCGCGCACTCGAAAGCGCGTACGACATGGGCCTGGTTGCCGGATATCACCTGACACGCTCCGGCCGGACAGGCTCCTGACGAAAACGGCGACTTTTCCGAGGTCGCCTGGTCGGCTGCGAGCACGCGGCATCGGCGATCGGTCTTGTCGAACGAGGCCTCCGAACTTCTGTGTTCATAACAGATGTGAAGTTGCTTCACCGATGACAGGAATGTGGCTGTCGGACTTCTGAAACTGAGGATGGCGCCGGGCCATTACGAAGTACATCAACGCCGCCGACACCAGACCGAACTCGAAGCTCAGATCGCCCCAGCGCAGGTAGTCATGCATCAACGGGCTGACGTAGGTCGGCGAATTGGAGAATGCGATCGAAGCGGCGATCCCCACCAGCAGGGCCACCACACCCGGCCAGTAGATACCGCCTGTGTACCAGTACGCGCCGCTGCCCCATTTCAGCCAGTCTTCGGCCTGATACCGGCCGCGACGCATGAAATAGTCGACGATCACAATGGCCGCCCACGGCGCTGTCCAGAAGACCATATAGCTCAGGAATACCTGGTACAGGTCAAAGAACTGTCCGTAGAACACGGTTATCACGCGAAAGCCCAGCGTGAAGAGCGCGATGATCGTCAGCGACGCGATCCGATTGATCGGAATACGCAACGCCAGCAACCCCAGGCCTGCCGTATAGCCGTTCGGCACGTTGGCCGCGATGCCGCCGAGAATAATCGCGAACAGCAGCGGGACAATGAACCACGTGGGCAGAAACCGGCCCAGCTGGCTGACCGGATCATTGCCCAGGGTGCCACCCAACGCCGCGGCGAACAGCACACCGATGACTTCGCAGAACATCAATGCGACGAACTGTCCGCCGCCGGCCGCGAGCGCGATCTTCTTCCAGCTGGTTTCAACCGGGAAATAGCGGCTGTAGTCCGATGCGAAATTCGCCCAGCCGATCGGGTAGGAGAAGATGATCCCCATTGCGATCAGCCAGGTGCCAACCGATCCACCACCATGATTGATCACAGACGCGGCGGCCAGGCTCGTATGGGGCAGCACGAAGGCCGCGAGCCCGCCAAACAGGATTGCCAGCGCCAGCGCGATCCATTTCTCTGCGGCAATGATCGTTGCGTGACCGAAGATCGCGAGCATGATTTCCGCCAGGAGAATGATCGCAAGCGAGACCCACACTAATGCATGGCTGTGGAATCCCCCCATCTTCAGCAAGCTTTCCAGTGCCTGGGTCGCGACCACCGAATTGATAGAGAACCAGCTGAGCGCCGAAACCAGGCTCACGGCCTTCGGCAGGAACGAGCCGAGTTGGCCGAATGAACTGCGCGAAGTCATGATGCCGGACGTGCCCGTGCGGGGTCCCATGATCGTGGTCAGACCGAGCACGAAACAACCCAGCAGGTTGCCCACCAGAATCGCCCAAAGCGCCTGCCACAGCGATAATCCCTGCGTAAGTGCCAGCGCTCCCGTCACGACGACCACATAGTTTGTGTTGGCACCGATCCACATCTTGAACAGCTCGGCCGGTGTGCCATGACGGTCCTTTAGCGGAATCGGATCGATGCCATGCTGCTCGATGCTCCATGCCTTGTTCGCTTCGACAGCGCCCTGTGTGTCCTGCCTATCGTGATTTTCCATGTGTGTTTTGCTCATAAGCCCGCAATACGCATGCCGTCTGTCATACATGTGCATCGTATGGGCATTGAATTAGCTCAGAGTTACGTCGCTGTAAAAACCTTGGCGAGCCGAGTCAGGCGTCTGAAATCTCCCCATCGCACGACGTTTGCACAATATGCCGGCGAGAGCGGCCAACTTCATCTCCAGCTAATTCACTGAAGCTAAGCTGACTTCTGTTTGATACCGGGGTGACCGGAAGGAGTTATGGATGTACGTGCTCGTCTACATCGCAGCCGCTGCCGCTGCTAACCTGACGGTCGCCCACTTTGGGCCGGCCTCCACGCCGATCGTCGGCTTTCTGCTGATTGGGCTTGATCTCGCGGTGCGAGACCGACTCCATCTCAACTGGCGTGGCCGCGCCCTGTGGGGGCGCATGCTCGTGTTGATCGTCGCGGCTGGTGGCATCAGTTACGTGCTCAATCCGGAATCTGCTTCAGTCGCGCTCGCATCCCTCGTCGCATTCAGTGCCGCAGCAATCGCGAGCGCTGTCGTCTTTCAGGCCGCGCGACGCTATCCGGTTCTGGTGCGTGCAAACGCTGCGAACGTCGCGGGCGCGGCCATCGACTCCATTATTTTTCCGTTAATCGCATTCGGCACCATCTTCCCGACTATCGCAGCGCTGCAGTTCGCTGCGAAGGTCGGGGGCGGAGCGTTGTGGTCGTGGATCGTATTCCGCAATGTACGAGTTTCCTGATCCAGACCCACGTGACAATCGGCAGGCATCGTGCTTCCATATGACCAAAAGAGCAATTGCCGCCTGCTCTCCAACTCGTTCACGAACCGGGTTACCGATAACGGCTTAACTGTTTCAGGTTCAATGTCCGGGCTTTGCCGCCGCCCCATCGGTGACAGATGCATCAGCCTCGCTGATATGTTCCAGCGAGCTGGACATCGTTTCTACGCCGACAGCTAGCACGGCACATATAAGCAAAACCAGCAGCCCGCATACAATCATCAGGACCCCCGTCAGTCCTGCACGCCTATACGCCAGAACCACGACAAACGGCGACGCGATGGATGCCGCTCGACCGCACATGCTGCAGAAGCCCGTACCGCGAAGCCTGATCGAAGTGGGAAACAGTTCCGGTACGTACAGGTAGATGCCCAACGCCACGAACGTATAGATGGCGGTCACCAGCGCAAGGCCGACAATCAGGACAGCGGCACTACTCCGAAGCAGTGGATAGATCGTACCCAGTACGATAATCGCGAGGCATGTGAGAACAATCGACTGCCTCCTGAGCATGCGATCCGCAATGAAGAACCCGACAAGACCTCCAAGAGGAGCACCAACCGACATCACTGTCGAGAATCCCAGCGAAGTGGCCACCGGAAATCCCGCTTTGAGCATAAAGGTCGGCAGCCACGAAACGAAGCTGAAAATGGCGACAAATGTCGAAACCCCTGTCAACGCGCCGAGTATCGTTAGCGGCAACATTCTGGAAGCGAAGAGCGCCGAAAGAGGCATCGGTGCACTGCGGGGATGATCCGTGCGTGTGACCAGCGGCAGCGCGCCATGTTCTTTGCGCACCGATGCCTCAATCGCCTCTAGCACTCGCTCCGCTTCTTCCGTACGGCCAACCGATTCAAGCCAGCGCGGCGATTCCGGCAGACCTTTTCGCGCTGCCCAGACCGCGATTGCGCCCAGCCCCGCAATGCCAAACATCCAACGCCACCCGAGCGCCGGGATCACGAAATAGCCTATGACAGTCGACGCAAGAAAGCCGCAGTTGACGACAATCACAAGCAGCGACATCCATCGTCCACGATGCAGCGGAGGGATAAATTCGAGCAGCGTGCCCGACGCCACGACGACCTCGGCGCCAAGTCCGACTCCCATAATGACACGCAGGAGGGTTAGCGCTTCGATCGACGGCGCGATTGTGGCGCCTAAGGAAGCCAGACCGAATATCAACAGATTGGCCTGGTAGGAATAACGGCGGCCGAACCGGTCTCCGAAGTACCCCGCAAATGCGGCGCCCACCAGCATGCCGGCGGCACCCGCGGACAGGAACCAGGCATTCGCATCGACTGTGGAGAACGCTTCCTGCACCATCTTCGCCATCGCGCCGCCGGCAAGATAGACGTCAAAAGCGTCGACGAACGCGCCTGCGCCGACCAGCCAGAGCAATCTTCTGTGAAAGACGCTGATGGGAAGGCGGTCAAGTCGAGCACCAGCATTCACTGTCCGCGCCATGTTCATTAGGTACCCTGTTCGCCAGGCAGGCGTCCAGGACCATAATAGGCTAAATTTATCGCCCGCGAAGCGCGCCGTCATCCGCTAGCGGACGCGGGGACGAGCATCCATCGGACCGCAGAAGTTCGTTTCAGCACAGTGGACACAGTCTTCTCCCGTCCGGAAATGCTCAATCAGGGCTCTGTTGCCTTGAGCGTCGATTCGCGGCGCCCGCGGCCTCGGCCAGCGCACGCAGTAGCGGCGGGACGTCCAGGCGCGGCACGACGGCCTCGATCAGCGCAAGCCGGTCGTTGAACGTGGCGGCTGTTGCAAGTGCGTCGCGCAACTGCCCCACCGTCGAAACCCGCGCGCTGAAGCTGTGACACCCTTTGCCTAGCGCCGCAGGCAAGGCGGTCCAATCCCAATGGGCAATATCGTTGTACGCCGCTTCCGGGCCATGAATTGCACGCTCGACTGTGTAACCGTCGTTGTTGACCACGACGATAAGTGCATTCACATGCTGTCGGATCATCGTGCCCAGTTCGGCAATAGTTAGTTGCGCCGATCCGTCACCGATCAGAAGAACCGGGCGGCGTTGCGGTGCAGCGAGTGCCGCGCCGAGAAGGGCGGGCAACGTGTAGCCAATGGACGCCCAAAGCGGCTGCCCGATAAACACTGTATCGTCGGGTAAACGGTGCGATCCCATGCCGTAGAACGATGTGCCTTGCTCCGCGATAACAAGATCCCCGGGACGCAACGCCGCACTCACGACATCCCATAGCGCTTCCTGAGAAAGCGGTTTGCCGTTGCCGGTTTCCTGAACCACGCGCTCCTGCACCGGGGCGGCCCTATGCGCCGCAAACGGTCCACGGGCGGCACAGATATCGCGCAGGGCATCAAGCGCGTCGGCAAGTCCGATCGGCCCATACTGTTTTCCTGCAACGCTCGACGACCGAGCTCCGACATTAATCAGCCGCTCAAGCGCCAGTTGCTGCGTAAAGAAGCCACTCGTCAGGTCGGTGAATCGCACGCCGGCCTGTATCAGCACATCCGAATCCTCGATCGCTTCGCGCACCTCGGGAGCGCTAGCGGCGCCGTTGTATATGCCGAGGTACGCAGGGTGCGCCTCGTTGACCACACGGCGCCCCCACAGCAGTGTTGCGTGCGGCAGATTTCCAGCGTCAATGAGCGCGCGCAGGTTCTCCTGCGCTCCCATCTTGTAGACGAATACATCGGCGAGCAGCGCCGCACGGGAGGCGTTTTCCATCAGGTCCCCTGCAGCCGCAGCGAACCGCCGCAGTGCGTCGGGGTCTGTCACGTTACCGGCGCCGGCGAGCGGCTCCGCGGGTGGGCACACCTCGAGTTCCGTCAGATCCGAGGGCAGCACGAGATACCCCGGCTGCCGGTGCGTGATGACACTGTGTAAAACACGATCGATCTCGGCGCAGGCGTTGTTTTCATCGAGCGCCGCTTGTGCACAGACCACTTCGCTTGTCATTCGCGCAAAGACGCCGAAATCGCCCGTGCCGAGGCTATGATGCGTTCGCTCGCCAGCGGATTGCACGGCGCGAGCCGGCGCGCCTACAAGATGAACAACAGGCACATGCTCCGCATAACTGCCCGCGATAGCATTGATGGCACTCAGTTCGCCGACGCCGAAGGTCGTGCACAGCACACCGATGCCACGAATTCGCGCGTAGCCATCCGCGGCGTAACCGGCACCGAGTTCATTCGCGCAGCCAACCCACTGCACGCGTTCATCACGCTCGATATGGTCGAGCATGGTCAGCGTAAAGTCGCCTGGAACACCGAAAATCCGGTCGGCCCCGAGTTCGGAAAGACGCTCCAGAAGATAGTCGACTACGGTATAAGCTTTTGACATGTCAGTACTCCCTTGTGTCATCCCGCACTCCGCGGGGCGTCGGAATACATTGGGACCACCATCCGCTCCAGCATGGATTGCTGTTGTGCGCCGAATACGTCACGTTCACCAAGCGACGCCGAAATGATCGACCTCTCTACGGTGATCTTGATCGCATTGCAGTTATCGACGAAATAAGCGCCCACCACTGAGGCCAGCTCGTACCCGAGTTCGTCCGCCACATTGCGCGCGCAAAAGAAGTTCGAGCGCAGCGCCGCCTCATACGCGTCCTTCGATACGAAAAGCACATCGAAGGTCAGCCGGTTGATGCCTGCGTCCTTGCTTCGGATCACGCGGGCCATGTCGAGCAGACGCTGGCTTCCCGATGGCGTGCCATGTGGCGGCACGTCCTCGATCACGGAGAGCGTCCTGTCATCGAGATTCTGTGCACCGGCCGGTTCGCCCACATCGAAATAGTCCGCTTGTGCCACGCCCGCCTCGCTCCATTCACGGCCATTTGCATGGTAGTAGTGGATGGGAAACAGCCGGTTGCGAATGACTTCCTCGTTTTGAAGAAGGTGATAAAGCGTCCATTCATAAGCATCGCTCGCATCGATGTCGAGCAGCGACCCTGCGCCGACCGACGCGACCGATGCAATGCGTTCGATTTCCGCGCGATGCCGCCCGGCAAGCGTATCGGCGTCGCGGTCCACCGTGCGAAGCAATGCTACAGGACGCTCAGCGTCCGCCTCGACGAACGCGTACTCGGCCTCGGAGAGTGCCTCGGGAAACTCGCGCCGCACGAGATCGACGACGCCCTGCCGGATCGACACGTACTTCGCAAGGAAGATGGGATCACGCGTGCCGCTCGGCACGATCGCGCCGTAAGCACCATCGGCATAGCGAAAACTCACCAGATTCGGCGAGAGCGGATAGGCGATATTGCCGGCCGTCGATTCGCGCCCCGGGTAGCCATAGTGGATCAGGTAATGCGTCAGCAGGCTTGCGAGCTTGTCAGCCGCAGCGGCCGTGCGCGCACGCGTTCGAACAATGATCCCGAGCTCCCGCTCCGACGATGCGAGGTGCCTCTCCTGCACACCATTGCGCCCATAGACGAGAATATCGTCGGGTATCGCGTGCAGATCCGCGGGATCCAGCTGGATCAGCGAGACCTTGCGCAGACCGACGCGGCGCGCACCTTCGAGCTTGATGCTCAACGGCCACGGCTTGCCGGTGCGATAAAAGCGACTCTTGCGAATGCCTGCGGTGTGCGTGTCGACCGCAAAGAACTCCGTTCTGGCCATCGCGAGCACGCCTTCAGGATAGAACTGCAACTGCGGGTGAGCTTCCTCATAGAGCGAATGCGCAGCGATGGAATACGGCGTGCAGCGGCGGTTCTCGTCGGGTGCAACAAAAACCGCGCTGCCGTCGTCGTAAATTTCCGCCACGAGACAGTCAGATGGCGACCCGGGATCGCAGGCGAGCGCGCCGCACTCGAGCACATGTCCCACGTGATAGGCAAGTCCCGGCGCGATACCGCGCCGGATCATGTCGGCTGCGAAGAGCGCCACGTCACACGAACGACCCGCGAAGACATACTTCGCGCCGCTATCCAGCGCCGCAAGTAGCGGATGGATGCCCATCTGGCCGACGATCGTGCTTTCGCGCAGTGCTGCTTCATCCAGTGCGGGTCCCGCGCCGACCGGGCGCAATGCGCCGGCGCGTAGTTCGTCGATCACGATAGCCGGATCGAGTTCCGACCGGATCACTGCCACCTTCGTATCGCGCACGTCGAGCTCTTCGAAGACCTCTCTGGCGACCTCGAGCATCCAGTCGAGATTGCGGTCGCCGCCTGCCATCCCACAGCTACCCAGGATCACCGGCCCCTCGATAAGCTCGCCCGCCTCGACCATCTTGCGAAAATCGTTCTTGACGGCATCACGCTCGAAGTACTGACCGCCGCTGCCAAGATAATACGGGCCCGCGTCCATCGAACCGGCGTCGGAGATCACCGCGTCGATACGGCCAAGCAGTGCCTTTTGCAGCGATTCCTGCGGGAATCCATAGCCCAACGCCCCGCACGCGGAGACCACCCGATAGATTAATTTTGCCATGCCATCTCTCCTGCTATGCATCCGACGACAACATGTCGTCATCTAGATGCTGCAGGCAAAGTCTGCATGCTTTTTTTGAATGGGAAAAATACCGTCTTGCGATGCGGGTATAAGCAGCGAATATAGCCCGCGAAAGATCATTCCGCTGCCGATTCGACGCCGGATACCGGGTGATCGGCCAGGTACTTTTTCACAAAACCAGCAATGAAATCACGCACGGCTTCCCCAGCGGCAGCGAGCGGCGTCTCCGCAGAAGAAACGATGCCGGCCGTCAGCGAAACTGCCGGCTCGATGGCTTGCGCAAAAAAAATACCTGGTAGCTCGTCCGTGCCGCCAAGCGGCAAGATGCCATCTCCGACACCGGCCTGCACGGCCGCGAGCATACCGGTGCTCAGGTCGGTTTCGGCAGTGATATGCGGCTCGAATCCAGCCTGTACGAACAGCCGGTCGAGTACGACTCGCGTGATATTCGGCGGATTCGGCAGCACGAGTGGAAGGCCCGCGAGTTCCTGGAATGTGATCGATCCAGGCCTAACCGATCCGCTTGCACGCCGCACCAGAAAGAGCCGTCGCTCGAATAGCGGTACACGGACGCAACCGGCGAACGGCTCACCTTCGAAGAGCACAGCGAGGTCGAGGGTTTGTTCGCGAATGCGCGCGGCCAATTGAAGGCTGCCCGCGGACGAAAACTTCAGTCGCACCTTTGGCAACGCAGTGCGGCACGCCCCCATGATCGGCCCCCCGAGCTGCGACACGAGGGAAGAAGCCATGCCGAGGTACACGCTGCCCTCGACTTCTTCGCCCTGTCCAAGCACGACTTCCGGCAAGCGTTCGATGCGCCGCAGAATCGCGCTCGCTTCCACGTAAAGCCGCTCGCCTGCGGCCGTGGCGCTCACGCCGCGCGCGCTCCGCTGCAGCAGCGTGATGCCGAGCTGCTCTTCGAGATCGGCGATTTGCTGGCTCAACGCAGGCTGGGCCACATGGGCAACCTGTGCCGCACGCGAGAAGCTGCCAGCATCGACGATTGTCACGAAATAACGCAACTGTCGGAGTTTCATCAAGCGGCACCTCGCATGAGCGACCAAGGTGAAGGCATGCGCGTCTGGCGCATGGTGGTTCCGCATGGGCTGGAAAACGCCCCAGGTTGGAGCAGATAGTTTGCTCGTTGGCTACGGGCAGCCAATTCCTGAAAAGCGAAACGATGGGCGCTCAATCAGTCTACAGCGTTGCCGGCTCACGCACAATCCGCGCTATTGAATACCAGCGAGAGGGGTACGAAAGCGGTCGTTCGCCATCGCGCCCCGTCGGTAGGCCGACAACGCGCAGTGCATGGGAGTCTTAACGACTTACCTCGTTCGATGCCGATGGCATATGCAGCCTGCTGGTCGCGAGCATCACCCCTGCCAGCGCGACAATTCCGGTGAGAATGCCGGATAGCCGCATGAGCGCAGGTAACGGATCGGCTGACCAATGATGGTCCTGGACGAATACCATGATGAACGCGATCGTGAATTGCCGGCCAACGTAGCTTGCTCCTTCCCGCCCCGTCTGAACGTGACATCCTGTCCACACGCCGACCGAGAGCGCGAGCACGCATAGAATCGCTTGCCCCTGCATGAGAGGTAGTAGCGCCACCGCGAGCGCACCGGCCAGCAAGCAGCCAGCCACACGTTGCACCATCTTTTCCATTACCGGCTGCCGCGTTCTGTCTGCTGGCAAGCCTGCGGGCAATATCAGCACCGCGATCGCGGTAACCATCGCTTGCGCGAAACCAGGTAGATGCAAAATGTAGGTAAGGGCTGCAAGGATCACGATTGCCAGTGCGCCCTGCACGCCCAGCAGCATGCGTGTCGAGTGCCCGGATTCCAGAGGCGGAGCCGGATCCGAAGTGGAAGGCGCACCGGATTTGCCGGCCGCGCGAGCGGTTGCAGATACCGATGGCGGCCTGTTCTTTCTGTACCACTTCGGCCCGAAGTGAAACACACTCGCCACCAGCAGGCAGGCGAGCGTTCCAACCGTGACCTCGGCGACTCGCAGCGCTGCAAATGATGCGGTCGATCGGACTGATACGAGCCTATGCGCCTCGTAGGTCACCATCAGGGCAGTTACTCCGCCTAGAACCCAGGCGTAGGCCGCTCTGGACCCATTGGCGTAATACACCGCAACACCGCCGATCGCCCCCAACGCGGGCACAAACAACCACGGCCGATCGCCAATCAAGGGGCCCACTATGGTTCCAAGCGCGGCGCCGATCAGCGTGCCCATGATGCGATGTACGGCGCGCTGCACGGAGCCGGAAAGACTCGTTTGCATGACTGCGAAGCCGCTGATTGCTGCCCACCACGTGTCTGAAAGATGTAGCGCGTTTGCGAGCGCGACCGAAAGTGCGACCGAAAGCATCGCCTCGGTCCCGAATGTCGCGCGTTCCCTGGACGGCTTCCAGGCCGCCAGTTCACGACCGAGCGACGACATGGCCGCTCGGCAGAGTTGAGCAAGCGTACCGGCGAGCGTCACCTGGGCCTCCGAGGATCTTCACTTTCCGTGAAGTAATTCTGAGCTAATTCTTCGACGTCATTATGCCATCCGTGTTCTCACTGAATATCCACATCAGCAAACGCTTACACCTCGCGTGCGCGGCAACACCTTTATTAGCGGGATCGAAATAATTCCTGTAGCGAAAAATGGCAGAGTACCTGGATACGGAACACACGCGAGACTTGAAGGCGCTACAAGCAGGCTTTACGGCGCGCACCGAGTGGCCAACATGGCTGCTGATCGCAGCAATTCACGGCAGTTGGCTGATGGTTGTGCTACTCGTGCACGAAGGCCGGCTTTCAATAGAAGCTGCGACACCGCCACTGATCGTGCTGTGCACGTGGCACCTTTCGCTCCAGCACGAACTCCTTCACGGTCACCCCACGCGTTCCGCGCTCACCAATGAGTTGCTCGGCAGCGTTCCCCTGTCGATCTGGTATCCGTACACAATCTATCGCGATGCCCATCTCGCCCACCATCACGAGGAAAGTCTCACCGAGCCTGAGGTCGATCCGGAAAGCAACTATCTCCTTCGCCGACAGTGGGAAAATCTGCCTGGCTGGCAGCGGGCCATATGGCGGGCAAGGAAGAGCTTCATTGGCCGCCTGGTGGTAGGTCCGCCGCTGAGCATCGTGACCCAGTTCACCGGGACGATAAGGGAATGGCGGCGAGGGAGCCAACGCTACGCCGGCACGTGGGCCGCACACGTCACACTAGTGACGGCGATGCTTGTCTGGTTGCAGTGGTATGCCGGCATTCCGTGGTGGTATTACCTGCTCGCCGTCGCATGGCCGGCGCTGTCGGTCGCCATGATCCGATCACTATACGAACATCGTGCCGCGCGTGATCCGAAGCACCGGACCGCAATCAACGAAGCGGGCTTCCTGATGCGGCTGCTCTTCCTCAACAACAACTACCACCTCGTCCATCACGATATGCCCGGTCTGCCGTGGTACCACCTGTCCTACGCATACCGGACGCGCAGCAAAGCCTACGCGGCCAGGAACGGCGGGTTCGTCATTCGCGGGGGATACTGGGAACTGTTCAGGCGCTATGCATGGCGTGAGACGGACGACCCCGTACTTCCGCAGTCCATCAATGTTCCAGCAGAGCCCATGCACGATCTGGAGCGCGTCCGGTAGGCGCTCGCCCCCGAACGAGTCGTGCCCGGGAGCACCTGTGGCTCTCACAAGCACATCGCCGACCGATCACCGAGTCGCTGGAGCAGGCGGATGAGGAACGAAGGGCTGCCTGCCGCAAACGCACACCTCAGCAGATTGCATCGCTGGCCGATGTTTTTCAACAGTACGCATTGCTAATTTTCCGCTCACTCTTCAGGCCTACGATGTACTCCATCGACAAGCGGCGCAATGATTTACGGCTAATTCCAATTGCCTGCCGCAATCGTCGCGACGCGGTGGACCGCCGGTCCGCCATGAATCGAATCACTCACTGGAGTGCATCATGTTTGCTAAATTTTCCAAAAAGCTGAGCGAGTTCTTCGTCACCACTGAAGATCAGGAGCGCGAGTCCTATTTGGCGTCGTCAGTCGACTTCGCCGATCTCAACCACCGCATACACGCCTTCGAAATGAACCACCAGCCGATCACCTTGTATTCGAATGGCGCGCCGCGTGACCGGCACGTTTGATTTCGCGCGAAACGCGGGCACGTGATTCTGAGGCTCTTCGAATATCGCCATCGTGTCGGCCGGCGTAGTGAGCACGCCCGAACGTGCTTGCACTGGAAAGCACATACGACATGCTCGCTACTGCGTCGCGATGAACCTGACGATCCGGTCAGCCAGCTGACGAGGGTACTGATACATCATCGCGTGACCGCCGGCCTTCACTTCCACCAGCGTGGCATCGGGCAGGATGTGAGTGAGCGCAACCGAATTGCGCGGCCACAGCACCTTGTCACTCGTGCCGACCAGGATCAGCGTCGGCACCGTGACGCGATCGAGACCCCGGAGCGCCTGATTGTCCTGCTTCCACCGCTGCAGAATCAGGTCTTGGGCATGCGTCACGGCGTCCTTGATGTGCGGTTCGGCGTAACCCTCAGGTGCGAACATGTCGTCGATAAAGCACGCTTTGGCGCTCGGCAGTGCGGATGCAGGAAACAGAACTTCCATCACGCGGTCGAAATGTCCGCTGCCGCTTCCCGACAAGACCTGATCGACGCCAGCGGGCGGCAACGCAGCGCGCGGGCCGGGAGGCATCGACGACAGCAGAATGAGCTTCGAGACCAGCGAAGGCTCGTCGATCGCGAGTTGCTGCGCGATGATGCCGCCCATCGACCAGCCCAATACCGTCGCGTTCTTCAGGTGGAGGCCGCGAATCAGCGCAGCGGTATCGCCTGCCAGATCGCGCACGCTGTAACTCGCGCCGCGCATCTGCGACTGCCCGATTCCGCGATTGTCGAAGACGACAACCTCATGATGCTTCGCCAGATCGGAGAGAAAGTACGCATTCCATTCGGCCATGCTCGCGCGATAACCGGTAATCAGCACGATTGGACTGCCGTGACCGAACCGGAAGTACCCGATCGAGCCGTTCGGCGTCTCGAGTACCTGCTCCTTCAGTCCTGCGCCGCGATCCTGACGGGACGTGTCGGACCCACATCGCATGTCCTCCTGCCAGGCGACCGTTCCGGCATAGGCGACAGGCAACATCTGCGGGACGAGCAACCCACAGCAGACCAGCAACTGTGCGATCAGGCGACGGCCATTGCGCTTCTGGCGCGACGGCAAACCGCCGGTCGCGTCCGTTCGATACGTGGATGTCATGCTGACTCCTCTTGACCCGATGCATGTCAGCGTAGCGATCGTTTGTTAGCGCAAAGTGAGCACGCGTCGCTTCGTCGTTTCCGCGACGTCGTTCGAAAAAGGCTGGCGATGTCCGTTGCCTGCAACTTATCCAACGCTAATTTTCCTCTCATTCTGCCGCGTCAGCATACGGCTATGGATCACGAGCGGCACAGGCCGCATTGTTCCACTGTCCCACTATAAGAAGGCACCCAGAATGTTCAAAAGGATTCTAGTTGCGGTTAGTGCAAGCTCGGTCGATGCGGTATTGGGATCGGCCATCGAAATTGCCCAAAAGCACGATGCGCGCATTTTTGCGCTGCACGTGGTCGACCCCACGCCCTGCTTGATGGGGCCAATCGACTACGACTTCGGACTCGTCGTCGAAGCGATGGAAGCACATGGACGCGAGCTCGTCACGCAAGTGACGGGTGTGCTGGACGACCATGCGCGTCCCGCCGAAATCCGCACGGTCACGCTGCCGATATCGGGTCTCTCGGTGGGCCGAGCGATCGCCTCTGCCGCCGACACATCGGGTGCCGACCTGATTCTTCTCGGCGAGCGGAAATCGGGCTGGTGGCGCTGGCTGAGCGTAGACGTTGCCTCGGAGGTGCGGCGCTACACGAATACGCCAATTCAGATCGTCCCCGGAGAAGTCAGCGCCGGCTCGACGCGTCGTCCTGCTACACGCTGGACCAAAGCGCCGGCCCCTGACGCCCGATAACCCGGGCGCCAGGATTTATTCAACGATGAACCCCAACCCTCGGCAGAACACACCGATAATTTCGTTTTCCTTAGTTAGCGGATGCATGGGGTGAATTGAATTGCCACGGTGACTTACCTGGATCATTTAAAAGTCCGTTTCACCGAGCCATTCTTGCCGAAATAGCAAGGAGTATAGAATGCGTCACTATGATTGCAACAGTCCCGAGGCAGCGGGCCGCATCCTGGCGGCATGTCTGCTTTCCGACGGACACCTTAGCCTCACAGAGCTTGAGGCACTCGATCGCTGCGGCATGGAAAGGCGGCTGTTGTTAAATCGAAGCCGCTTGCTCTCCATCGTGCAGACGCTGTACGAAGACCTGACGCGCTGCGGGTACCTGAGCTGGAGCGACGTGTGTCAGGTTGATCCCGAGACACTCGCCTGGCTGGCGGCCGATGTGCAGGACCGGCAGCTCCGTCGCGACATCATCGATCTGTGCAACGAAGCCATCACGGCGGATCGTAGCTACTGCGATCGGGAAGCCGACTTCCTGAGACTGCTGCACAACGCGTGGCAACTTCCGGCGCCATCACACCGGGCACATCGCGACGCTGCCGCAGACGACCAAAAGCGTGCACGCCTGGCTGGGAATTGATCCTCGACCTTCACTCCCACCGTACGCCAGCCAGGTCGTTCGACTGATCCCACAGGCGAGTCGAGAGATCCGTGTCGTTCCCTTGCGACAGGATCTTCGCCGAAGAAGGCGCACCCTTCATCTCGTAGAATCCGCACGGTCCGTAATAGGCCGCGGCGGCCGCATCCGGTGACGTAGCGGCGAACAGTGCAGGAAGTGCGCCGTCCGCGGCAGATTGGCTGAGCAGCGGCGCAAGGAGCAACGCCAGGCGCCATAGGAATTTTTTCTCTCTGGGGCCATTGGCGATCAGTTCGGTCCGGGCCGAGCCGGATGCGCCGCATTGCTCACCAGACCCCAGCCGTTCGCATCGCTGCGGCGCTGCGGTTCCGTCGAAAACAGCAGCATCGCCAGCTTTGACTGCGCGTATGCCTTCCACAGATCATAGGAACGGCTGGCCTGCAAATCGTCGACATCGATGCGTCCCTGACGATGGACAAGGCTACTCATGCTGACGACGCGAGCACGATGGGTCCCGCGCAGCAACGGCAACAGTTGTGCGGTCAACGCGAAGTGCCATAGATAATTCGTAGCGAACTGGAGCTCAAGGTTATCGGCGCTAACCCGACGGTCGGCTAGCGCCATAATGCCCGCGTTATTGATCATCAAATCGACGTGGCGCCCATTGGCACAAAGACGGTCAACGAAGTCCGCAACGGAAGTCAGGCTGGCGAGATCGAGCAATTCAAAACTCACTTTCGCGCCGAGATGCTTGTCCGCGATCAGACGGCTCGCCCTTTCACCTTTAGTCATATCGCGCGCCGCCAAAATCAGTTCCGCGCCTGCTCCCGCCAGCGCGAGCGCAATTTCATAGCCGAGTCCACCGGTTGCCCCGGTTACGATAGCCAGCTTGCCGGTCTGCGAAGGTATGTTGGCCGTAGTCCATTCTATCATTAGTATTCCTAAAAACTTCTATGAGACAGATCCCGGTCTTCAGTAACCGAATCCCCTCTGATCGACTATCGTCGCTGCCACGCCACGTCCTGGCATATCAGCGGATTGACGCACCGGTTTGCACAGGAGTTCCTTTTTCAGGAATCCGCGAGTTCCGCCCGATGCGGGGTATCCGCAAATACAGGCGCACGCTGGCCTGTCACCTCGAAGCGCGCCGTCCGGGCGAGATCGGTCAGATAAAACCGCAACGCCAGCACGGCCCCCACCACAATCAGCGCGCCGCTGACTACCGTAACCGAAGCCAGCGCGAAACGCAGGCCGAAGCGGTCAGAGAGTAGTCCGGTCAGATAAGGTCCTGGCATCGAACCAAATAACGCGCTAGCAATAACGCCGCGCGTTCCGGAAAAGGCGCGCCCCCGTGGATGAACCAGTTCCTGGGTCATGCTCATCGGCGTACTGACTGCAGTGGAGCCGATGAACCCGGCAATCAGAAGCAGACCATACTGGGTTTGCCAGGTTACCGCGAAATGAAACGTGACAAGGTAGAGTCCGGTACATAACCCTGCCGCTACCGCGATATACACTAGCTTCGCCCGCCGAAACCGCAGCGTGAGCCTGTCCATTATCCAGCCGCCGAGTGGCGTTCCGACGATCGGCAACAGCATTAACGAACTGGCCAGGAAGGCAGCCTGCTGCAACGGCAACCATGAATGCGATTCAACTGGTTGCTAGTTTCGACGCTGGTTTTGTACAGAGCGGCCGAACAAGCCCGAGGCGCAAATCGATGTCGGGAACGGCTTGCCGAAGATGCGACGATATGTTTCGGTATGCGAATATGAAGGTATCAACAGGTCGAGCACGATCGCGACGCTGGGCAGAGCGCCGACGATGCTACGAAAGGCCTGGACGTGAGATCAGTTTCGGCAGTAGTGCCGCAGATTGATCATCGTGTAGGCGAGCGTCTTTAACGCGTAGTGCACGTCACTGATGCGTTCGAAGCGCAGCAGCAGACGGCGGAACTTATCTTCCCAGGCAAAGACGCGTTCGATGGTCCTGAAGCGCTCCTCGAAGATCGCCGGATCAAAGCGCTGCTTGCGGCCCCGCTTCGGTATTTTGCGCCCACGCGGGTTCTCGGGGATGTTCGGGATCATGCCGCGATTGAAGATCGCCTTGCGGTTGGTCCGACAATCGTAGACGCCATCCAGACCGACGGTTGAACCTTGCAGGTCTGCGCCAATGGCGCGGGCCATTCCGGTGAGTCTGGGTAGCGCGTCGCGCAACAGCGGCGATTCGTTGCGGTTGCCCGGGGCCGTCACAAACGGCGCGATGATGTTGCAGTCGCGATCGCAGAAGGCGACGACCTTGCAGCCCTTGAGATGCTTGTGTCCGCTATACCCGAGGTTGTCGCCGCCTTTCTTCGCCGCAGTCGTCGTGCCGTCGCCGTGGATGACGGAAAGGTCGAGGAGCTGGTCCTGATGAAGTTGATGTACCGTGCCCGAAAAGATCCGGTCGATGCGGCCATCGGCCTGCCAGCGCCGCATCATCCGGTAGATACGCGTGTGGTGGATTTCGGGGCGGCCGTTGTCATTTCTTTCGATCGGCAGCATCATCCACTGACACCCCATATAGAGCGCCTGCAGGATGTAGTTGAAGATCTTGTGCAACGACAGCGTCGGTGGCGGTCCGCGTCGGCCACGACTCAGGTGTGGCAAGACAAATTCCTCAAACTGTGCTTCGCTCAATTTCGTCGGAATCGCTTGCCAGCATGGGTTACCCGTCACTCGCTGAATCCAGAAATCTGGACTCTAACCGATCTGCCTTCGCCGATCGCAAATCCATAACCGGCGCGGCTCACAGACAAATTCGATGGCCCAGGAAAACTAGCCACCGGTTGCAAGCGTTCCCGTTCTTCCATTAGTTTCACCAGCTTCGCCGCCTCCTGTCAGGACTTTGAGTCCCCCCGTTTCGCGTCCCCAACTTTCAGCCGTAGTATCGATGCCTGCTTCAGGTCGGGTTTTCCCCCATGAAAATAAAATAAGGATCACGCCAGTCACGGCTTGCCGCCGATCGTTCCATTCGGGGAACGCCACGTTCCTTGCGGGGGCTTTATCCATCTCGTCCAGTCGCGTAATGTAGTCCCGCGATGACCGCTAAAACTGAGTGCAGCGAAAAATCCGTGGGTACTCGATATCGAAGGTCGCATGACCTTTTACCAAGTTGAGACTGATGGCGGAAATTTGAGCTATCCATCCCACTACTTGAGATTGCCCATGTTCTTTCAATTTGTGCGAATGCGGCACTTGCACCCCGGAGCACGGCAGATTTACGAGCAACACCATGGGACACGAAATTGGTGCGGGCTATTAAACACCACGACGTCCAAGGCAGGACGGCGCGAAACGGTGAAATCATGAACAGTCCGATTCAGCTCCGGAACTTCACGCGGTAGCCGCAACTGCACGGCTGCGACGAAGCAGCTTCTACTAGCAATACATTCCTGGAAAAGCACATGATTGAAGTTGATACGATTCTGGCGGGTGGTCCCGCTGACTTCTCGGAACCCAGACGACTTGTTTTGAGCGGCTCTCATCAGGAGATTGGTCGCGACCTCGCTGCGATTGCTGCCGAGCGCTATGGCTGGCGACCCTCGCCAGTCAATGATCCGGCACGAGTGCGGGCACGCAAGGCCTGGTTCGCCGAGCACTGGCCTGCCCACGCCGCGCGCATGCGCGGTGCTGCATTGGCCTGTGGCCTCGCCTACGAAGACGATACTTTCGATCTCGGCGAAGTGCCGTATCTGATGTCGCTAGGCGCCTGCTCTGCTTCGTGGCATCCGCCCCGGCGCACGTCCGATGGCCGGGGACGTCTTAGCCGCAACTACGACTTCAGCACCGGTACGCTCGGTGAGTTCATCGCGGCCTTCGAGGCGAACGGCGCATCGATGACGCCTCCTCCTGCGCGCGCCCCAGGTCAATTGCCGATGACTGCCCGTCCCTATGTGATCGAGACCTACCCGGACTCGGGGTACGCCACGTTGCAGGTGCGATCCTATGATCTGCTCGGCGGCTGTCTCGACGGCATCAACAGCGCCGGGCTGACCGTCGCGCTGCTCGCCGACCTCGACGCCGCCGGCCAGACACCGGCCATGGCGTTGCAACCCGGCGTCAACGAACTCGAAGTGCCCTGCTATCTGCTGGAAACGTGCGCGAGCGTGGCTGAGGCACTTGAACGGCTCGCGGGGCTCGAGCACTACGCAGCGACGCTTCCATGCCATTTCATCATCGCTGACCGGACAGGCGCCTCGGTCGTTTGGGAGCCTTTCACGGCCAAAGGTGCTACGACAATTCCCGGCGATGGCAAACCGCAAGTCGTTACCAACCATGAGTTAACCCGATTCCCGACAGTCGGCGATCTTCCGGACGACGATGGCCACGGATTCACCTATCGGCGAATGCGCAACCTGACGGAGCGCATCGGTGATCGCGTGCTCACCACGGCGGAGATCGCAGAGGCAGCCGCCGCGGTTCGCTTTTCGCGGGCTTCGGAAGGCATGGAGGTCAGGACCTTGTGGAACTCCCAATATGACGTCGATGCACTGACCCTCGACATCGTCTTCTATCTCGGCGACGAGGGCAGCGGCATGCGCTATTCGCCGGTACAAAGGCTTCGGTTGGACAGGGCCGCGGCTTTTGGCCCCGTTTGACTCAGCGTTAAAGCCATGTTTTGCATCAACCATGCAAAACATCGCCGATGCCTCGTGAAGAACTGACCGAACCATCGCAAAAGAGACCGCTTCCAAGGTCTTGAAGAAATATTGCATCCCTAACGTATATCGACTTTCGTTACAGTCCCCCCGCCAAAGCACAACCCAAACAGCCACCGTGTTTGAATGAAATATCAAGGAGAAGAGCAATGAGATGGAAGTCAGAGAAAGACAACACGAAGGCGGGGATTCACGACACCGCTTACGAATGGAAAGTACTCATTCTGATGGGGCTCGGATTTGGCCTTGTGGGTTTCGACAGATGGCTGATTGCCCCGCTCTTTCCCTCCATAATGCGAGACCTCAATCTCAACTATCAACAACTCGGTAACCTGTTCGGCATTCTGAGTTTCACGTGGGGATTGTGGGCCATCCTTGCAGGGCCCGTCTCCGATCGAATCGGCCGCAAGAAAATCCTGACGGTCACGCTGATGGTGTTCTCAGTGTTTTCGTGTCTTTCCGGACTTGCCACCGGATTCGCAACCTTGATGGTGATGCGTGCGCTGATGGGCGTCGCGGAAGGCGCATTCACGCCGGTCAGCATCGCGGCGGTGGGCGAGGCATCGCTACCCTCACGGCGCGGCTTGAATCAGGGCCTTCAGATGGGTATGTTCTCCATCTTCGGAATGGGCCTTGCGCCGATCGTCGCGACGCAATTGCTACGGGTGGTTTCGTGGAACTGGGTGTTCCTGATTTCGGCAGCCCCAGGATTCGTCGTGGCATTGTTCACCTGGTTCACGCTTCGGAAAGATTCACCCGGCCTCCCGGCGTTTGAAGCGAGCCAACGAACGAACGTGCGGTGGACCGAAATTTTCCGCAGTCGGAATGTCTGCATCGGTGGGGTTGCCATCCTGGGCGCGATGGCCGGCATGTTCATCTTGAGTGCAATGGTGCCGAGCTATCTCGCGGAGGTGCTGCATGTCGAAACGCAACGGATGGGATGGATTGTCTCTGCGACCGGCTTCGGCGGAACGCTTGGCCTGTTCACGATGGTACTGCCCTCGGACTACATTGGAAGGCGCCCCGTTGCGATCTATGGGTTCCTCGTATCCGCCATACTCCTCTTCCTCTTTACACACGTGAGCGCCGATCAACCGTGGCTCCTGTTCTGGATGCTGTTCCTGATTTCCGCTTTCGCTCTTCCGTTGATCAGCCTGATATGCGGACCGATCGCAACGGAGGCCGCGCCGCCTGGACTCGTGGCATCGTCGGTAGGTTTTGTGGTCGGCGTTGGTGAAATCTTTGGCGGAGGCCTGGCGCCCGTCATCGGAGGCGCCATCGCCGAGCACCATGGCTTGCGAGCCACTCTTTACTTCGCTTGTGGGATGCTGATGCTTGGCGCTGTTGCGTCTGTCTTCCTGCTCGAAACAGCGCCGCGCCAACGTCGATCGAGTGTTGCTACATCTGCGAGCGCGCTTCGCACACCTTCGTAAGCGCCCGCTCTGAGTCGGGGTTTGGATATCGCGACCTGGACCCTGACAGAAGGCGGGTCAGCGGTGCAGGGATGAGTAGATGACGGCGCACTACTCGCGTTTCCGACTCTTCGCAAACAGTGAGATCAGAAGATTTCATCGACGGACAAAGGATGGGAGACGCTCACCTCTATTCCTTTGGCCATACATAACGCGTATTTCAAATTCACCAGTAACGACAATGTGGACAGTACTCAATCCAAATTGACAATGATCATTTAAAGAGGACAATATGACCGTTGATAACGATGCAATGAAAAGGGCCGATGCACGCTTCCACCTGCATCCGATGACTAATCCAACGGAACAGGTGAGTCGTGGGCCGGAGATGGTGTCGGCAGCAAAGGGAATCCGCTTGACGATCGACGATAGAACGGTAATAGATGGACTGTCCGGCCTCGGTTGCGTGAACATTGGCTACGGCAATGAAGAGGTTTCGAAGGCCGCCTACGAAGCCATGCGCTCGCTGTCCTACTGCCATACGTTTTTCGGATACTCGAACGGTGCCGCCGCTGAGCTCGCCCAGCGCTTAGCCAAACTCACTGACCATACCTTCGAAAAATTCTTTTTCGCATCGACTGGGTCCGATGCCAACGAATCGGCAGTCAAGATTGCCTACCACTATTGGCGGCTGCGCGGAGAGCCGCAGCGAAGGATGCTTCTATCGCGGCGTCATTCATATCACGGCAACACCGTCGTGGCGACGAGTCTGACAGGCATCGACCATTACCTTCCGCAGTTTGGTCTGCCCCTGCCGAACCTCGTCGCTCACGCCGATTCGCCTTATTGGTATAAGTATGGAAAAGGAAAAACACCTTACGAGCAAGGCCAGGAAGCAGCCGCCTCGCTAGAACGGATCATCGAAGAAGTCGGTGCAAACAAGATCGCCGCATTTTTCGCCGAGCCGATGCAGGCTACCGGTGGCATGATCATGCCGCCAGAGGGTTACTGGAACAGCGTGCGTGAAATCTGCACCCGGCATGACATCCTTCTTGTCGCAGATGAGGTCGTCACCGGCTTCGGCAAAACGGGCAAAATGTTCGGGTTCCAGACGCTGGGCTTCACACCCGACATGATCACATTAGCCAAGGGTTTGACTTCATCATACTTCCCGATGTCGGCGGTAGGTATCAGCTCAAAAATCAATGCGGTGCTAAGTAGTGAAAATCACGACTTTGAGCATGGCTTTACCAATTGCGGGCATCCGGTTGGTGCGGCTGTCGCATTGGCCAATCTGCGCGTCATCGAGCAAAACGATCTGGTTGCGCATGTCGCGCAACGGCTGGGGCCATTGGTGGCTACCCGGGCAGCCCGTCTTCAGAAGCATCCGGCGGTGGGCGATACACGGTCGCTAGGTGTACTCGCGGGTATCGAATTCTCGGTCGCCGACAGCGAAGAAGAGAATGCGGCGTTCTGCAATCTGGTGATCAGAGCTGCGTATGAGCGTGGACTTTTCGTTCGTGCCAGTGCCGCCACGCTGCATCTCGTGCTTCCGATGATTACAACCGTCGAGGATGCCGGGCAGTGCTTCGACATCATCGACGCGGCCATCGAAGAGGCGTATGCCGCGCGAAGCAACAGAGAACGATCAATCGCATGATAGATGGGAATTGTCGAAGTTGAAAATCGGGGCATCTGTGCCCTGGTGAAGACTTCGACTTGTTTTGCAGTGTCTTTCTCAGACATATATTCCTGTGCAGCAGGATGCGGCGCGCGCTGGCCGACCTGGAAGAATGACTGAGAGAGACAGCAAAGGAGTGCCCATCATTCTGATTGATGGGCACTCCTTTGTCGCGGTCGAAACTAACTCTGCCCAGTTTCCACGTTCAGCAATTCGCGCGACTATCAGTCCGGCTCCGTGATCGACGGAGAGGTAGATTCCCTCGACCCTCAGCGCTTGAAGAAGCCCTTCCTAGGCGCGCTATCCAAGGTGTTCGCTCGACGGCTCCCGATGGGTGGGGTCGCTTAGTAGCCGTAGATATAGAAAAGCATGAGGTACGCAGCCGCGTCGCCGGTAGTGGCACTGCTGGGCGCGGTACTGGTGCCTGCGCCGCCATGCCGACCAGGTCAACACGTACTCGACGGAGTGAGCGCCGCGCCATAGGAGGCGACACATCAGCCGGCGGATCTCCTGCACACTGAGTGGCACCGAATCTTCAGGTGTTTTTTTTTACCGCGCACCCGCAAGGCGACGAGCACGGCATGGGCCAGCAAGGCCAGCGTGATATGGCGGTACCAGCCCTGCCATCGGCGTACCTCGTATTGATCGAGCCCGCATTCGCCTTTGGTCGCCTCGAAGCCAGTTTCGATTTCCCACCTGCGGCCAGCGACGTTTACCAAGGTTTGCGTCATGGCTTTGCTGCGCGGCGCATATACGACGTAATACGCATGCTCGCGTTCCGCACCCAGGCTGCGTCGCACCAACAGGTAATGCCCGAAACGGCGCTCTTCTGCGGTGATCTGCAGACGCCACAGCGGGGTCAGCGCCCAGTCATACAGGCGCTCGCCTTTGGCACCGGCACCCGCTGACAGGCGTCGCCATGCACGCGCCGGCAGGGCCTCGGCGATGCGGTCTGCCCGTACGTAATCCGGACCATGCCACCACAGGGGTTCGTTCTTCGCGATGGCCAGCACGAAAGACTGGCCACGCGACTCGAGCCATAGCCGCAGGTTACGGTCGCTGTAGACTTCGTCACCCGTGACCCAGCCACACGGCACACCTGCGTCCAGCGCCCGCTCGAGCATGCTGCGCGCGAGTTGCGGCTTCGTGGCAAACTCCACCGCCCCGGGGATGCCAGCTGCCTCGCAGCGCGCACGGTCGTCGGTCCACGCCTTGGGCACATACAGCTCGCGGTCAATAAACGCGCTACCGCCGCGACCGGCATAGCAAAGAAACACGCCGATCTGGCTGTTCTCGATACGGCCTGCCGTACCACTGTACTGGCGTTGCACACCGGCCGAGTACTGCCCCTTCTTGACGAAACCCGTCTCATCCACGATGAGCACCGCGTCACGCTCGCCCAGTTGTTCGACTACATACCTGCGAAGCACGTCGCGTGCGGCATCAGCATCCCACTGCGCCCGTTCCAGCAGGTGCTGCACACCGTCGGGTGTCGCTTCGCCGATCCATTCGGCGAGTTGCCAGCCGTTCTTGCGCTCGACTGTGCCCAGCAAGCCCTTCAGGCACGCGAGCGACCGCTGTCGGGGCTCGGGCCGCCTGAACAGATCTCCGCGCCGCTCGTGCAGTGCCTCCAGTTCACGCTCCCACGCCTTTGCAGTTGAATTCACTATCCATTCATGTAGGAATACTAGGTATTATACGTATAGTAAAAAAATCTACGGCTGTAGTACTACAGGCTGCAACGGCGATGGGTACACGTCACCCACGGCAAGGGGAAGTGTTTTGGGGCGAAATGGTCACCACCTGGAAAGAGAGTGGTATCGGCTCTCGGCGGTTTTGCCGAGAACAGGGTCTCGCGGTAAGTACCTTCAGCCTGTGGCGTAAGAAACTTTTAGGTGCCGTCAAAGAGATTAAGCCGCCGCTCGCGGTTACTGCGGGCGCGGCATTCATCGCTTCGAATATGGATTGCAAGTTGGCGCACCAAGTACCGGCCGTCGCACTGCCAATGGCTGACGCGCCGGCGTCACGTGATAGGGTGACGCTCTCGCTCGCTGGCGTTCGTATCGAACTGAGCGGCGTTCACGCCGAGCGCATCGTGCGATTTGTGCTCGGGCAGCTCGGAGGTGGTCAGTGCTGATTGCTTCAGACGTTCGCGCTTACATCTGTCGCGACCCAGTCGACATGCGCAAGGCGATCGATGGGCTGTCTTATCTTGTCGAGCCGCTACTTGCTCAGAAGCCTGCATCGGGCAACCTGTTCGTCTTCGTGGCGCGAGACCGCTCCAAAGTGAAGATTCTTTATTAGGACCGGACCGGCTTCGCGCTTTGGTATAAGCGCCTCGAAAGAGGCCGTTTCCCGTCACCCTCATTACTCGCTCAGCGCGGCTTCACGCTCGCGGAGCTCAACGCATGGCTCGAAGGCATCGAGATCCCGGCGCGAGAGCCGCACCGCACCGTGGCAGTGACACGCGTGACGTGAAGTGCTCCAGCGCAGCCCCGAGCTTGTAAACGTGGCTTGAGTTAGGCATCATGGAGCACATGCCACCCAACGCCGTCACTGTCGCGGATCTTCCCGTCGAGCCCGATGCGCTGCAAGCATTCGCGCTCGAACAGAACCGGCTCGCACGGGTGTTGTGGGAGCAGTTGGAAATCCTTCAGCATCAGATTGCGCAGTTGAACCGTGCGCGCTTTGGTGTGAGCTCCGAGCGCCTGGCGGGCCAAGCCGAGCTGTTCGACGCCGCAACCGATATCCCGGCACCGCCAGCAGTCGACGCCGTTCCCGTAGAGAGTCACACCCGTAAAGGGCGTCCTGCACTGCCCAAGGACCTGCCGCGCACACGCATCGAATACGATCTGAGCGACGAACAGAAGATGGCGTTCGATACGCTCGAACGGATCGGCGAAGAGTGCAGCGAGACGCTTCATTACGAGCCGTCCAGGCTCACCGTCATTGAGCACATCCGCTTCAAATATGTGGCGAAGAAGGATGGCGAATCGACCATCGTGACCGCAAACGCTCAGCCGTCGCCGTTGCCCAAGAGCAATGCAAGCGCCAGCCTGCTCGCCAACGTCATGGTCAACACCTATGTCGATCATTTGCCGTTGAATCGACAGGAAATGCGCTACGCGCGCCGTGGCGTTCACTTACCACGCGCCACGTTGTGCGAATGGAAACTGGCATCCGCCGAGCTGCTCTCGGTAATGCTGCCTAGTTTGCGCGCTCACCAGTTGAAGGCGCCGCGCATGCACGTGGATGACACAACGCTACCCTTGCTGGAGCGAGGTCGCCCGCAACAAAGCCGCGGCTACCGAGCGTTGGGCATAGCAGCGCATCGTAGTGTCTCAGCACCTGACTGATACGGCTCGAAATGGCCACTTCGAGTTCCGCGCCTTCACGCGCCGTAGCGCCTTCCGCACGCGCCAGAATCAGCTTCGCTGCATGCAACAGATAGTCGTTGACCAGCTCTTCCTTGCCTTTTGATTGCTCGTTGACCCACACCATAAATGGTGCAAAATGGATGGCCGATGCGCGTATGACGTCCGCTCTCGGAATCACCAGATCAACGAGCTCGACAATCGCCCCGGCCGATCGCAATGCATCGGCGACAGCCAATGTGTTGACACGAATTTCTTCGTCAATCGGCCATGAGCCTCCAAAGTCGATCGACACCGCGATGCGCATTCCGCGAACGTCTTCCGTTTGTTCAGGAAGCACGTATGTCGGGCGCAAACTGATCGCATCATCAGGGTGCGGACCTGCGGCCACGTTCTGCATCAGAATGGCATCGGCCACCGTGCGCGTCATCGGACCGACATGGCAATACGTATCGAGATTGAACGGTGCCCACATCGGCACGCGTCCATAGGGTGGCTTGAAACCGACGAGACCACAAAACGAAGCAGGGACGCGAATCGAACCCGCAACATCACTGCCCGAAGCCAGAGTCGTGCTACCCGCAGCGAGTGCAGCAGCCGCGCCGCCCGATGAGCCACCAGGCGTGAAACCGAGATTCCATGGATTGCGTGTCACGCCATCAATCTTCGAATGACAGAAGTAGGACATCGCGAATTCCGGCAACGTCGTCCGCGCGTGCACAATTGCGCCTGCTTGCTGCAGACGATCGATCCAAGGCGAGGTGAATTGCGCGACCTCGTGCTCAAGGAGCAAGGACCCCAAGGTCCATGACTGATTCGCTATCGGCTCCTCGCCCTTAACTGCCGTCGGGATGCCGTCGAGCGGACCTGGCGACACGGTGCTATTGGGTGCATAACGCGCCTCGGATTGACGCGCGGCTTCATAGGCCGCATCGTAATGCGTGTCGTAGAACGCGTTGATCGACGGTTCGACTTCTTTCGCCCGTTCGATGACCGCGTCCAGCAGCTCCACAGGCGATAGCGTTCGCTTCTTAAAGGCCGCAATCGCGTCCGTAGCGGATAGGTAGTGCAACTCACTCATGTCTATTCCGGTATAGGTTCTGGCAGGGTGGAACCCCTTGCGGGGTTTGCATCAATCAAAGCGTCGAGGTCTCACAGACATAAGGGGTTCGATACACCCAGTCTCTGAAACCCTCCACCATCAGTTCCAGCCAACGATACCCTTGATTTCGGTGAAGTCATGCAGACCAAAGTCGGCGTACTCGCGACCGTTGCCGGACTGCTTGTAGCCGCCGAACGGGGCACGCGTATCCCAGTCGGGATAGTTCAAATAGACCGACCCCGCCTTCATCTTGCGTGCGACCTTTCTCGCGTGGTCGATATTCCCTGACTGCACATAGGCTGCCAGGCCGTACACCGTATCATTTGCGATGTGAATCGCTTCGTCTTCGCTAGCGTAAGGAATGATCGCGAGAACCGGACCGAAGATTTCCTCGCGAGCGATCGTCATCGACGGATCGACATTCGCGAAAATGGTCGGGCGAATGAAATAGCCCTTCGACAGATGCTCGGGACGATCACGTCCTCCGCAAATGAGCGTGGCACCCTCGTCGATCCCCCTACCGATCAATCGCTGGATCTTGTCGAACTGCGTCTGACTGACAACCGGCCCGTTCGACGTCTTTTCGTCGAGCGGGTCGCCGACCGTCACCTGCTCGGCCGCCACACGCGCGATACGAATCGCTTCTTCATGTCGAGCGGCAGGAACAAGCATCCGCGTCGGTGCGTCGCAGGATTGCCCGGAGTTCGCGAAGCACGCTGCTACGCCTTTGCTCACTGCCGTCTCAAGATCGGCATCATCAAGGATGATGTTGGCTGATTTCCCGCCCAGCTCCTGCGCGACGCGTTTGACAGTATCCGCTGCCGCCTTCGCGACGATCACGCCCGCGCGGGTCGATCCCGTAAACGACACCATGTCGACGCCGGGGTGTGATGCCATCACCTGCCCAACGTCCGGACCCGTACCGTTCACGAGATTGAATACGCCAGGGGGCACGCCTGCGGCCTCGATGACCTCTGCAAAGATCAGGCTGCTAATCGGGGCAATTTCGCTTGGCTTCAGGATCACCGTGCAACCTGCTGCGAGTGCCGGTGCGACTTTGGTGACAACCTGGTTCATCGGCCAGTTCCAGGGCGTAATCAGCGCACAGACACCAATCGGCTCACGCGCCACGAGCGTCGTGCCGCGCTTCTCGTCGGCCGCGAAATGCTCAAGCGCCTCGATCGTCGCTTCCAGGTGCGCGCGTCCAGTGTAGGCTTGCGCATCCATCGAAAAAGCCAGCGGTGCACCCATCTCCTCGGTGATAGCCCTAGCAATGTCCTCGTATCGGTCGTTATACGCATCGAGAATACGTTTGAGCAACGCGATTCTGTACTCGGGCAGTGTCTCGGAGTAAGAGACGAACGCATTCCGTGCCGCCACCACAGCTTTGTCGACATCAGTTGCCGAACCCGATGCAATCTGCGTGTAGACCTCTTCCGTGGCCGGATTGATCACATCGAGTGTCTTCTCGGAGACCGGGTCAATCCACTGTCCATTGATAAAGAACTTCTTATGATTCGACATTTCAATCTCTTGATTTAGGTGTAAGCGGGCGAGAAATACGCCAGGCACAATAAATTTGTTGTTTAAGCGATCCAATCGTTATTAATTTTCGATCGTCAATCCAGCGTCACCTGGAGGCTGACGGCTCGACGCTTACCTAGCATCAAGGGCGCGCCGGCCAGAGGCACGATTACAGAATGGCCGGAGGCGGCACTGCGCCTGTTGCACGGATGATATAGAGAAGACTTTGTCGTTGTGAGCGCGCGCTGCCGTCCAGTCCAACTTTATCGCTCATTCCCTCGGCAATCTAAGGGCGCAGCAGTAGAAGCCATACGCAGTCTCATGCGAACCGCGAACCGCCAACGCAAGAAGCGATTGGCGGCTGGCAAATTAAACCGCTCTTTACTTTAGAACTTGTGCTGTATGCCAATACCGATGGTAGTCGTATTGGAATCCGGATAGCCACTCGTCAACTGAGCCGTCGTAAGAGCCGTGAGCGCATTCGCGCCTTTCTTGGCCGACATCAAGCCGATATAGCCATACAGCTTCGTCCGCTTGCTCAATGAATAGTCGTCGCTGAGGACGTACATCGACGTCGCGTTGGTGGTGTCCATTCTGTTCTCGGTAAAATAATAGGCAGCGGTGATCTCCTGCGCTGGGGAGAGATTCCAGTTCACCCCGCCGCCTGCCATGATGACGTGCGACGGTGGCGTCATGCCGATGGGAGCCACGGCGTTGCCAAGCGGCAAATCGTAATCGACGTACAGGGCTTTTATCGTGACGCTTTTTATGCGGTAACCGACGCCCATCTCCCAGATGCGCAAATCACGGGTCCCCGTCGAATCGTTCTTGGTCAGGAAGCCGCCATTTCCAATCAGGCTGCCGTTGTCGTAACCGACGGCAGCGGAGATAACCCGGCCTTGAGATAGCGCGCCCGGTACCCCGCCGACCCGGTAGAGCACGCTAGCGCTCATACCACGATCACGATACGAATAGGATATGGCGTTCGACTCATATGCGGTATCGCCGGGCGCAGGATCATTTCCCTCAAGGAAATTCCAGGCGCCGGCCGCGCTATACGCGTTTTTGGCATCACGAGGATCGGAGAAGACCAACGCCAGATAGGCGGGGTCGATCTGCTTTCCCACCGTTACGCGGCCGTACTGGTTCTGAAAATAGACATTCGACTCCGAACTGAATAACGTTCCCGCGCTGTCCAGCGCCCCGTTCCCGCTATTGAACTCGCCCATCAGCCTGAAGCCGACTTGCATGCCCCCGCCAAGGTCTTCTTGTCCCTGCATGCCGAATACGTTGTTGTCGCTGCCGCCAGCGCCTGTAAACATGGTGACGCTGTTCTTGGTTTTCCCGCCCAGTCCGGTTCCGCCATTCTGGCTCTGATACATCAGCCCTGCGTCAACGACGCCGAATAGCGTCACCGAACTTTGCGCATGTACTTCTCCAACCGAAATGAACAGTAACACGGCTAAACTTAGTTTCTTCATGATTGACGTTTCCATTCCTTCGTTCTTCCAAGCTGTTTAATTGGTTTATATCTCGCGTCACTAATTTATATCTGCGATTTCTTCCTTTCCTATGACCGTCGACTTTTGAGCGTCAGCTACCAATGTCCTGCTCCCCAAGACGAGAAGCTACGCAGACGTAAATGCTGAATCAAGGCGAATCGGGAACATGGCGTTCCGCCTGCGGGACGATGGGTCGTGGCAAGCTTTGCGACTTGGATTTTCGAAATGAACTATCAGTAAAAGTACCGATGGCTGGTGGTGTCGCTGCAATGCCGCGTCATGCGGATTCCGATGGGAGAAGAACGGCACGGACCTTGAAAGCACTCAAGATCGTAGCTGTAGCGGTCCAACGAATTTTGACATATCTTGAGGAGATGATTCTCCAAGCTGAACTGAGAGAGACGAGTAAGCGATCAAGCCGAGGAAATGGAGGCCGAAGCGATGCGACTTGTGGTGCGCAAGTCTGCCTGATCGTCAGGACCTGCGATGCGCCGGGTGCGGACAATTCGCCCTTGTAGCGGTGCCGCAATGCTGCGCACTAGTGTCCCGAGTTAGAGATTCGTAGACAAAATCGCTTGACGCTGGCGAGGATGTCGTCGGCCGATTTGGTCCAGTTGAAAGGTCTCGGATCAGTGTTGTTGATCTGGATGTATTGGCGAATAGCCTGTTCGAGTTGCTGGGTGGAGCGATGAGTGCCACGGCGGATGTATGTCTCGCTGAGCGTGGCAAACCATCGTTCGACCTGGTTAATCCACGAAGCAGAGGTCGGGGTGAAATGCGCATGAAAACGTGGATGGCGAGCCAGCCAGGTATTGATCGAGGAGGTCTTGTGCGTACCGTAGTTGTCCATCACCAGATGCACGTCCAGTTGGGATGGCACGTTGGCCTCGATGGTGCGCAGGAACTGCAGGAATTCACTGCTGCGATGACGTCGATGCAGTTCGCCAATGACTTCGCCCGTAGAGATGTCCAGTGCCGCGAACAGTGTGGTCGTGCCGTGGCGCATATAGTCGTGCGTGCGTCGCTCAGGGATGCCCGGGGCCAGCGGCAGCATAGGCTGGGTGCGGTCCAGCGCCTGGATCTGGCTCTTCTCGTCCACGCACAACACCATGGCCTTGAGCGGCGGGTCCAGATACAGCCCAACGATATCGCGCACCTTGTCCACAAACAATGGATCGCTGGAGAGCTTGAAGGTCTCCTGCCGGTGTGGCTGAAGCCCGAAGGCTCGCCATATCCGCGTCACGGCTGTCTGCGACAGCCCCATCTCGCGGGCCATCGTGCGCGTGCTCCAGTGGGTCGCTCCCGTGGGCACGGACTCAAGCGTGCGGGCAATGAGCGCGTCTACCCGGGAGTCCTCGATCGTCCGGGGTGCTCCCGGGCGCGGTGCATCGAGCAACCCGTCCACGCGGTGATTGATGAATCGCGAACGCCACTTCGATACCGTATGCGAGGTGACACGCTGTCCTGTCGCCACCGTCCTGTTGTCGATGCCCGCGGCGCAGGCCAGCACAATGCGTGCGCGCAAGGCCAGCGCCTGCGCGGTCTTGCGTCGCATTGTCAGCGCCGTGAGCTGTTCGCGTTCCGCTTCACTCAAGACAAGTGGCGCCTTCGGTCTTCCTCTCATCATCGCCTCGCTTATTTGCGAACCCTGCAACCCAGGTTAGTACACAACGCAAATAAGGCAATGAATTTTTAACTCGGGACACTAGAAGCCTAGCGGCCGCGCAACAACCTGCAGATGTAAACGGACGAGAAACGCATCCGGAAGCTGCAAGCGCGCGTGTGGTTTTAACTCGCTACCGACTTCCTCTCGCTTGACACCTGGCGGCGCCCCAAGGGCTCCTCAACAACAGATGGTGAAGCTCGCCGGATTGACGAACTAAAGTAAAAACAGCAGACCATGCGCGTCATTATCTGCGTGTACGCCCGCCACCGAAACGCTGAGTGAAGGCATTCAGCAATGCAGTTACCCGGGCCGGAGTGGCCTTGCGGCTCGGCAGCAAGGCGTAGATCGCAAGCGGGACGGGCACAAAATCAGGGAGGATGCGCACGATGCGGCGCGCCGCCAGCGCCTCCTTGCAGAGCATTGTGGACAATACGGCGACGCCGCACCCTTTCTCGGCAGCAAGCAGGCGTCCCTGCGCGCTCGGCACGGATAGCCGTGGCTGTGTTGAAAGCGAGTGAATCGCGCCTGTTGGCGTATGCGCGAATTGCCACACCTGCCCTACGCTGGTCGTGACCATTGGCCAGGACCGAAGCTCGTCAGGCGACTTGGGCAGTCCGTACTTCCGGATCAGTGGAGGCGACGCGAATATACCGAATTCGACGTCATAGAGGTGGCGCGCAACGATAGATGAGTCCGGCAAAGCTGTCTGGCTTTGATAGAGAAGGAGGTCGTACCCGTTTTCAATGGGATCAACGAGGTGATGCGTGATCTCGATCGTCGCCTGTAGTTCAGGATACGTCGACAACAAATCCGGCAGGATGTCGAACAGGCCTTGCGTCACGATCTCATACGATGCTGCAATACGAAGCATGCCTCGCGGCACGCTGCTCAGAGATTCGTGCTCGTTGAGGATGTCGTTGAGCTCCGTGACGTGCGGTTTCGCCCTGGCGAGCAGATCACGTCCGGCGTCGGTTAAGCGGACACTTCGGCTGCTTCGCTCGAGGAGCCGTTCGCCGAGCCGCGCCTCGAGCGCGGCGACGGCTCGGCTAACGGTCGATTTCGGTCGACCGAGCCTTTCAGCAGCGCGGGTAAAGCTGCCCAGTTCGGCAACGCACAGGAAAACGTCCAATTCGTCCCACTGCATGGCACTCACTATCGTTACCTTTCTTCCGCTGATTATGAGTGATGATGCAAGGTCAGTCCAGCGACTCCATAATGGGACGAACGAACACGATTAGCCTCCTCGCCCCGGGCAGCCTCCGTCATCGTGGGTAAGTAGTGGCTGTTCGCCGACAGCTTTCAATATCATGACCGTCGCCAGGTCTTCCTGGGCGAATGTTTGTGCGACACGGGGCGCTACTCCCCATTGCCCCTACCTGGCTACCGCACTGTCGAGGCAGATGTATTTGGTCTCCAGATATTCATCGATTCCGTACTTCGATCCTTCCCGGCCCAGCCCCGACATCTTGACGCCGCCGAACGGTCCAACCACGCTTGAAATCAGCCCGGTGTTGACACCGACCATCCCCGATTCGAGCCGCTCGCTCACACGCAGGGCCCGGGACAGATCGTTTGTGAAGACATAGGATGCGAGGCCGAACGGCGAGTCGTTCGCCAAACCAATGCCTTCTTCCAACGTCTCGAACGGGATCAATGCGGCGAGTGGCCCAAATGTCTCTTCGGAAGCAATGAGCGCGTCTTGCGGCACATCGGCGAGCAGCGTAGGCTCGAAGAAGGTCTGTCCCAGCACGTGTCGATTACCGCCCACCAGCACACGAGCGCCGCGGGAACGTGCGTCGTTCAGATGGCGCTCGACCTTGGCGACCGCCCTTGTATCGATCAACGGTCCAATATCGACACCGGCATCGAAACCGTTGCCGACTTTCAGTTGCGCAACGCGGCGGGCAAACTTCTCAGCGAAAGCCGCATACAGCCCGCGCTGCACGTAAATCCGATTGGCACCCACGCAACTCTGTCCACTGTTGCGGAACTTGGCAACCATCGTGCCCTCGACGGCAAGATCGAGATCCGCGTCGTCAAAAATAAGGACCGGTGCGTTACCTCCCAGCTCCAACGAGAGCCTTTTCATGGTGCGGGCGCATTGTTCCATCAAGGTCACCCCAACAGCCGTTGACCCGGTGAACGACAGCTTGCGAACCACGCTGCTCGTGGTCAACACGCCGCCAATCGTGCGGGGATCGCCCGTGACCACGTTGAACACGCCAGGCGGCACACCGGCCTCATGCGCGAGACGGGCCAGCGCGAACGCCGAAAACGGCGTCTGCTCCGCGGGTTTGAGCACGACGCTGCAACCGGCCGCCAACGCCGGGCCGACCTTGCGCGTCACCATAGCCAACGGGAAATTCCACGGCGTGATTGCAGCGCACACGCCGACCGGTTGCTTGATGACGTTGATCGTCCGGTTCTGTATCGGCGCCGGTATCACGTCGCCATAGGTCCTGCGCGCCTCTTCAGCAAACCATTCAAGGAACGACGCGGCATACGCCACTTCGCCCCTCGCTTCGCCTAGCGGTTTGCCGTTTTCCAGCGTCACGATCGTGGCAAGATCATCTGCGTGCCGTTGCATCAGATCGAACCAGCGGCGCAGCACCTTGGCCCGATGCTCCGCCGTCTGTTCGCGCCATGCATGAAACGCGGTCTCCGCTCGGGAGATCGCCAACTCGACCTGGGGCGCAGAGAATCTGGGCACTGCGCCGATTGTCTGTCCGGTGGCGGGGTTGACGACGTCGAAGGTTTCGCCGTCTTCCGCAGCGACCCACTCGCCATTCACATAGCACAGGTTGTGCAGCAAATCGGGCCGCGACAGTGAAATTCCGGTGAGGACGATGCTCATGCGCGGCTCCCGATGAAGTAGCCGTGAAAACCCGATGGCACGGCGTGCGGCACGAGCGCCTTCGCGATGGGTTCCAGCGAGGCAGGGTCGAGTGCGAGCAGATACGAATGCCCCGCAACACCATCCAGACCGACCGAGAGGAGCACCCCGTCCGATTCGGCGGTGCGCCCGGGGCGCGGCACAAAGACTGGCTCTCCAAGATAGTGCCTGTCGACGCTATACGTCTTGTAGTCCCCGGACGTCAGGTCGAACGAAGACAACTGGTTGTAGAACCGCGATGTTGGCCGGTCATCGATACCCGTGGCGTAGAACCGGCCATAGCGGACGCCGTTGCGTTGCGCGTAATCAAGCGTCGCCAGTTCGACGCAAACGTCGGCGATCAGCGTCTCGCCCACGGCGCCGGTATTGGGATTCAGACGATAGCGATAAGGCTTCGCATGGCTGCGCAACTCGGGTGCGCGCGCCTCGGTAAAAATGCCGCCGGCCGGGCGCAAGGCTGGATCGAGGCCAAGTTCCCACACGTGGTCGCCATTGTCGTAGACCGCCATGTCGAGCACGATCTCGTCGCCGTCTTCGTAAGCGTTCACGGTGTGCATAACGTAGGACGGCCTCACCTCGATCGTGCGGATGAGCCGCTTCTGAATCAAATCGATGATATGAAGATACATTGGCGTGTCTTTTCGCCAGTACACGGATCCAGCTACCGAACCCCCGCTTGCATATAGCGCTCCATCGAGGCGCAAGGGCGACTCGGGCAGGATGATGTACCGATCAGTGACACAGAACGCGTGGATAAAAGCGGACTGATCGGTTGGGATTGAGGCAATCGGTTCACGCGTAACGCTTCCCTTCGGCACGCGAAAGAAGTTGTACGACTCCTTCACTTCGCCGTGTGCGGGCTGAACGAAATAGTTGATGGCGCTCCCGTCACGCGGATGACGATGCCAATGCCCAGTCGTGCCGCGCATGCGCCATTGGTCGACCGGGTTCCCTGCACAGTCCTGCTTCTGAAGGACGTCATCCCATACGAGCGGCCCAAGCGTTTCGAGCGTATCGGGTTCGATGCGAACGGGTAGCGTGCTACCGTCGGTCGTCGCGTAGATGTCGCCGGCGATCTCCATGAACGCGACACTGGGATTGACCGCAGGCGCGTCGCCCCGGGCGGCTTCTTCGCGAAGCCGCTGCATGGTCTCCCGACCCACGGGCGTGCCGAACGTGGTGTTGCCGAGGCGGTGATGCTTCTCGATGTACGCGAACATCGGAGAACGGCAGAATCGGTTTGCATAGCTCACCTGGCCGTCGCGGAATCCGAAGCGATGAAACATGGCCGGACCATCGAACTGGTGACGCAGCAGATCGTCGCCCGCCTCGAACGTCCCCGGGCCATTGCGCAACAGCTGTCCAGAGAGCCATTGCGGGAACTTGCCTTCGATCTGAAGCGCGGGCAGATCGACTTCGGCACACAGCGATGTGAATGCTGCCTGGTGTTCGGGTATGGCGCCTGATGTTTGTTGCGTTGTAGCGGGGTCGCGGAAATCCATCGCGTCATGTCTCCTTGGTGTGCGTCAATCGAATCGAGCCTGCAGGCTACGCTAGCCAGCCCCCCATAGAAACGGGCGGGCAGGAACGCAACGTTCCCGCCCGGGAACGACCTCCCCCCACACCCGCTGCGGATTGGTCTTCGTTTCACGCACCTAGGGATAGTCCTGAGTACCGCGGCCCGTGCACGTGTCGAATCACTACGCGACACGCCGTCGCTGCGATATAACTGCGGTCCATGCCGGACGATGGAGCCGGCGAATTTCAGGTAAAACAGGAGACGACAACATGATTCACAACGTGACATCCGAACGATTCGACACTAGCCGTTGGCTCGGCAAGCTCTTCGGCGGCGCTGATGGGGCATGGTATGTGTCCGGCGATATTGCCGACATAGTCGAGCCCGCCACGGGCGAAGTCCTGACCTGCGTGGGTGTTGGTAACGCGGGCACGGTGCAGGCAGCGAGCCGCCACGCGGCTGCAGCACAACCAGCGTGGGCGGCATTGGCGCCTCGCGAAAGGTCCGCAGTATTTCGGCGCGCCGCCATGTGGATGGAACAGCAGGCAGGCGATCTTGCGAGATTCATTGCACGCGAATCCGGCAGCATCCTCGCCAAAGCGACACTGGAAGTCCACGAGGCGATCAACCTGCTGAACATCGCAGCCGGTCTTCCGCTGCAACCACATGGCCTCGTTTTGCCATCGGTACCCGGGCGTCATAGCTACGCGCGGCGTGCCCCGCATGGTGTGGTCGGCGTAATCTCTCCATTCAATTTCCCGCTGGTGCTGTCGATGCGCTCGGTGGCCCCCGCGCTCGCGCTCGGCAATGCAGTTGTGCTCAAGCCCGATCCGCAAACGCCCGTTTCCGGCGGCTACATCATTGCGCAGGCTTTCGAGGCTGCAGGCCTCCCAGCCGGTGTGCTTCAGGTCGTGCCGGGCGGCGTCGATGCTGGCATCGCGCTTGTGGAAGCGTCCGAAGTGAAGATGCTTGCCTTCACGGGTTCCACGGCCGCCGGCCGCGCAGTCGGCGAGCTTGCGGGCAGGCACCTGAAGAAGGTCTCA
The DNA here is from genome assembly GCF_046027825.1 of Paraburkholderia sediminicola. Taxonomy (GTDB): domain Bacteria; phylum Pseudomonadota; class Gammaproteobacteria; order Burkholderiales; family Burkholderiaceae; genus Paraburkholderia; species Paraburkholderia sediminicola_D. The sequence continues at coordinate 37,512 of NZ_JAQQDU010000019.1, read as the reverse complement.
CTAGAGTTGGGCGGCAAGAATCCCCTGATCGTGCTCGACGACACAGACCTCGATGTCGCGGTCAGCAACGCCGCGTTCGGTGCATGGTTCCATCAAGGCCAGATTTGCATGGCGACGGGAAAGATCCTCGTGCATCGGGACATTGCCGAAGAGTTTGCCGTGCGTCTCGCCGACAAGGCGAAGCGGCTCCGGGTGGGCAACCCGCTCGACGACGGCGTCGCGATTGGCCCCATCATCAATGTAAGGCAGCTTGCGAATATCCACCGCATCGTTGAGGCAAGTGTAGGCGCGGGCGCAGTTGTCCGTGCGGGCGGTTGCTACTCGGGGCTATTTTATGAGCCGACGGTGCTGACAGACGTGAAGCCGGGCATGGCGGCGTTCGAAGAGGAGATCTTCGGGCCGGTCGCGGTTTTATCGACGTTCGAGTCAGACGACGAGGCCGTCGAGTTGGCGAATCAAACCGCCTACGGATTGTCCGCCGGCGTCATCGGGAAGGATCTGTCAAGAGCTACCGCCATCGGAGAACGGCTGCGCTGCGGCTTATTGCATATCAATGCGCAGACCGTTGCAGACGAAGGCGTAAATCCCTTCGGAGGCCGAGGGCAGTCCGGCAACGGCACGAGCATGGGAGCGGCCGCCGACCACGATGAGTACACGCAATGGCAATGGATCACGATTCGTCCCGAAGCTGCGATGATGCCGTTCTGAGACCGATGACCGCTCGACTGTGTCCACATGGCTGCGCAGATAGTCGAGAATCTCCACCAGATTAGCCATGGTCACGCTCCTCCCTCACACCACGGCGAGCGTAGGTGGATGCGCCAACTTGAGTTCGATACGATGACGCACGGCATTCGCGCGATGTCTGGGCAACACGAAGTGTTGCCGGTTCGGACCGAAACTGGAGAGAAATGCCTGCGTGCGTTTGGGGTCGCGAAAGCCGCACATCTGGCGTTCGCGTCTGCCGGTGGGCTGGTCGGCCGATGGCTATGCTCGGCACGGTTGTTCACGCTCGCAGCCGCCTTGACAAATACATGCCTGACGTGAGCGAGCTTCGGGGTATCCACCTTCGCGGCCGCATAACTGCGCAACTTGTCAGTCACGATTTTGCGCGGCACCGGGGTTGAGCGCAGCGCCCGCCTGAACAAGCGCTCTGCCGCTGCCTTGTAGCGCCGCTTCTGCATCAGCACACCAGCCCGGCACCATGCTCGTCGACCGCTCGCCACAACAAATAGGGCTCGCCACGCAGCGTCACGAACATCTCCTCCAGATGCCAGGTGCTGCCTGACTTGCGCTGACTGGCCCTGGCCTGGTGGGCTAAAGCTGAGCTGAATTTGTCGCACCAGCAACGGATCGTCTCGTAGGTCACGACGACACCATGTTCGAACAGCAGTTCCTCGATGTCGCGCAGGCTCAGGCTGAATCTGAAATACCAGCGAACAGCGCAGCTGATGACGACGGCGGCAAAGCGGTGGCCATGATAGAGCGATTTCGTCTTTTTCATCGCAACATCTTACCCAACCCGGCGGCTAACCTGACAGTGCCATGAGACGGCATGTTTAACCCTGGCCGCGTCCGGTGCGAGCAGGGAATACGCCGGCGACACGGGCGCGAATGGAATGCCAACATGCCGAGCGGCCAACGAAAGCAGCGCCCACTCAAGATCGTTGCCCGACAACATCATCAATGGGCGCTCTGGTCCGAGACCACGATCCAGCAGCGCCTGCGCCAGACGGCAAACCTTGGCGAACGCTTCGATGTGAGTGAGCCGGGTCCAGGCAACCGACTCCAACAGTTGCCCGCCAAGCCCCGCCGGGTTTGACTCCCACTTCTCCAGGCCATGGCCTACCCATCATCCTACCCATACTGCAAGATCAATGGCGGCTACAAACCAGAAACTTGCGCGCATGGCGCTTTCGACGTCCAGAAGATCTGAAAAGTTGAGCATCAGGACTTCTGCAACCGCGTCCTTGTTCGGGAAGAACCGATAAAGCGAGCCAAGGAGATCGCAGGATGAACGCAGATACACTTCCGATCCTTGAGTCGCCCAACAATCCCGGCCTCTCGCGCGATCCGCACGTGTCCTCTAACAGTAGCATCTTCCCCAGCCCTGACGGGCTCGATGCCGACGCTCTCCAGCGCCCACCTGTACCGTCTGCATAGGTCATCGTCGCCAATCAGCAAAATCAGGCGTGACAGATCCGATGCGAACGTCCCCATCACGCTCGCCACCTCCACGCCGATCAGAATCCCCGACAGATAGTCCGGCAATGCTTCTGGCTCCATTTCGCCCATCAGGACGAGCATCAAAGGCAGGCGCATGCCATCCAGATTATCAAAAGACCTGTCCACGGTGCGCTGGCTGGAACTGCTAGGGGCGAAGGGGGCAGTTCCCACGTCCCTGTTGATCGTTTTAGTGTCGTGGTTGGCGATGATCTCCGGCACGTTCGGCCTGTTCGCTCATCGCAATGGGACCATCATTGCTGTGTTGTTTATGGGCACGCTCTCGACTTCGGAAGCGACTTTTCTGATTCTGGAAATGAATACTCCGCTGAGTGGCGTGGTCACATTCTCGCTGGAGCCAATGCGTCACGCGGTAGTTCTTCTCGGTCAGTAGATGGAGTCGGCATCCGGCCACAAGTGGCAATAGATCCGAGTCTGTTTATGGCTAGTCCCAACTCACACCTGTCAGCTCGTTCGAGCAATCCCACAATCGGACCGCCGCTGCGGGATCGAGCCCTTGCGACGCGATCTTCGCTAAGGATGGTGGTCCCTTCATCTCGTAAAATCCATCCGGCCCATAGTAAGCACCGGCTGCTGCCGCGGGCGATGTCGCAGCGTACAGCGCCGGCAGCGCGCCATCCGCAGCTGACTGACTCATTAGCGGTTCAAGTAGCGTTGCCAAACGCATCAGGACACTGCTGGCCTTCCCTGGGCCGTTTGCCACGAGATCCGTGCGGGACGAGCCGGGATGTGCGGCGTTACTCAACAAGCCCCATTCAGCTGCGTCGCTGCGCCGCTGCAGTTCCCGAGTGAAAAGCAGATTGGCGAGCTTCGACTGCGAATAGGCCTTCCACGGATGATAGGCACGAGTAGATTGCAAATCGCCAAAGTCGATATGTCCCTGACGATGAGCCAAACTGCTCATGCTGACCACCCGGGCGCCATGGTTTCCGCGCAGAAGTGGCAGCAGTCGTGCTGTTAGCGCAAAGTGCCCGAGGTGGTTCGTCGCAAATTGAAGTTCAAGATTGTCAGCGCTGACTTTGCGGTCCGGCAACGCCATGACACCGGCATTGTTGACGAGCAGATCGAGGCGGCGACCGGCTGCATGGATCCGGCCGGCAAAGTGCGCGACAGAAGCAACGCTCGCAAGATCGAGTAACTCGAAACGCACCTTTGCACCGGAACACGCGGTAGCAATATCGTTTAATGCCTGCTGTCCCTTATCGACATCTCGCGCGGCCAGGACGACCTCAGCCCCGGCCTTGGCGAGAGCAAGGGCGATTTGATATCCGAGCCCTCCCGTCGAACCGGTCACTATAGCCAGCTTGCCGGTTTGGGCGGGAATGTCTGAAGTTGTCCATGTTGTCATCGTCTTGTTCGGAAAGTCAGAGAGTAAGGCGTTTTTTGACCGCACAGATCATGGGTCTGGTGGCTCTTTCCACTGCGGGAATTCATGCCGGTACGTCAGGAGCGCAGGGTTGATCGTAGAACAACGTCGAACCTGCTAACGCGATCCAGATCGCGCAAATAGAACCGTAGTGCGAGCAACGCCGCAACCGTGATCAGCGCGCCACTGACAAGCGTAACCGAGGCCAGGGCGGACCGAAGTCCGAAACGATCGGACAGCAACCCGGTCAGGTAGGGCCCCGGCATCGACCCGAGCGCAGCACTTGCGATCACACCGCAGGTACTCGAGAACGCGCGTCCACGCGGATGAACCAGTTCTTGTGTCATGCTCATCGGCGTGCTCAAGGCCGTCGCGCCGACAAAGCTGGCAATCACGAGCAGGCCGTACTGCACTTGCCAACTCGCGGCGAAGTGAAAGACCATAAGGTAGAGGGTTGTGCAGAGTCCGGCGGAGATCGCGAGATAAACGAGTTTTGCACTTCGATAGCGCTGCGTCAGCCTGTCCATAATCCATCCGCCCATAGGGGTTCCGACGATGGGCAACAACATCAAAGCGCTCGCGAGAAATGACGCTTTCTGCAAAGGTATGCCGTATATCCGAATCAGGTAGGTGGGAAGAAAGTAAAAGACCGGCACGCTCTGCATCATGATCATGCCGGACATGAAGAATGACAGGCTTAAAGACGGAATCCGAAGAATGCGCAGACGCGATTCGATCGCGCCGTCCAGTTGATGACCCATTGTGGTTTCGGCCTCGACACGCTTGACGAAGTCGCGATTGCTATAGTCGCGTCCCCGGTATAACAGCGCAGCGGCGAGCAGTCCTGGCAACGCGACGATGCCAAACGCGTGGCGCCAACCATAATGACTGGCAATATATCCACCTCCCGCTATACCCAAAGCCATACCCACCGGAGCACTCGCGCTGAAGAAGCCCAAGGCGAACTGCAGATGGCGGCGCGGGAAAGCTGCGGCAATCCACGAATAGGCCGCGGGCGCATAGCCGGCTTCACCTACCCCCACCACGGCTCGCGCAGCAAGCAGTTGACCGAAACTGGCTGCCACTCCGCCCACCATGGCAGCGACGCTCCAGGCAACGCCCATTAAACCCGCCGTTTTCACCCGACTCCAGCGATCGACCGCCAGTGCGACCGGAAACGCAAAGACAATCATGCCCAAGGTCAGTGCTGAGTTGAGCAGTCCCGCTTGTGCGTCATTGATATGCCATTCGAGACGAATAGCAGGCAGCAATGCCGCAATAATCATTCGGTCCGCAAAGTCAAAGACCATCAACAAACTGAACAGACTAAACACCTGCCAGGTACGACGTCGGCCAAACAACCAACTGTCGGCTTCGCGGGTTCGGGCATGGGTGAATGCCACCAGATCCGGAACGCTCATATTTTCCGTCCTTGCGTGAGACTCGGGTGCTGTGAGGAACAGCAGATGGGTTAATAACGCGAAGGCTTGCGACGCAAGCTAGCTGGAGCGCTGCTCGCCTCGGCGAGTGCCGCGCGTGGCGCGGGTGACAGCGTCGAATGTCGATGCAACGTGCGCATGGTTAGCGCTACCATTTAGAATGGTGGGGCATCGCCGGAATCGGGTCAAACAACGAATAGCGCGGAGGATATACCGGTTTAGACTAAGCCAACGTTCACAGCGCAGTCGGCGGCCGGCCCTCGCATCGCACAGAGAATCAAGGCGTGTCGAACCGGCATGGCCCTCAACGCTACCGGACGATACACGTGCTTTCCCGTTCGATGAGCTCGCAAGGCAACGCGTGCAAGCGACCCTCATCGCCGTCGGTGGTCAGCGATTCGTCCTGATCGACCATTCTGAAAATCGTCGCGGCCGCGCGCTCACCGATCTCGCGCGCGGGTGGCCGGATAGTGGTCAGGCTCGGACTCAACATTTCCGAGAATGCGTAGTCGCCGAAGCCGATAATCGCGCACTTGCCCGGAACGTCCACGCCCGCGCGGCGCGCCGCAAGTAGCGCTCCGGAAGCGAGATTGTCGTTGGCAAAGATAATCGCGTCGGCCGGTTGTCGCCGATTGACGAGCGCCTCGAGTGCCTGCCGGCCGGCATGAAACGGCAACCCTTCTGTCGGAACGAACGTCCAAGGCTTACGCCCATTCTCACGCATCACTTCAATATAGCCGTCGCGTCGATCGAGCGCACTGATATCGCCGGCCACACTGTTCTGCACGAATGCGATCCGCCGATATCCCTTTTCCACCAGATAGTTTGCGGCGAGTCGGCCTACGTCCACGTGCGAAAAGCCGATCTGGATCGGCGCCCGGTCAGGCTGAAAATCCCATGTCTCGATCACCGGAATACTCGAGCGCGCGATCATCTCTTCAGTTGCCGCCGAATGATGATACGAAGTCAGAACCAGCGCGGCCGGAGACCACCCCAGAAAAGCCCGCACCGCGTTTTCCTCGAGCTCGGCCGAAAAGTAACTCGATGCCAATAGCAGTTGATAGCCACGTGCCGTCACTGCATCGCTGAAGCTTTGAATCGTCTCGGCAAAGATCGGCCCCGAGATATTCGGCAGCACCATCCCGATCACGCGGCTCCTCGCGGAGGCCAGACCGCCGGCGACCAGGTTAGGCACGTAGCCGAGTTCTGCCACCGCACTCCGAATACGTTCGCGTAATTCCTCCGACAGACGCTCCGGTTCCTGAAAATAGCGCGACACGCTGATCTGCGAAATGCCAAGGTGCCCGGCGACGTCACGCAATGTCATGCGACCCGTGTTGCGTCGGCGCCGCGCGCCTGCGTCATCGAGACGAGGCTTCTGCTTAGTCGGATCACGCATATCTTTTGCTGCTTTCATTGTTTGACTCGGCCCTGATGCTGTTGGAATATTCGGCACATGTTAGCGCTAACCATTTGCGGCGTCCAATGATGATAATGGAAGACCGCAGTTCGTACACAGACACCGGACAGATAAGAACACTATGAGTGCAAGCACGCGTCAAATGCATCTCGGCGCTTTCCTGATGGAGACGGGACACCATGTCGCTGCGTGGCGGCATCCTTCGGTACAGGCCGACGCGGGCACCAGTTTGCGAGCCAACATCGCGCTGGCGCAAGCCGCCGAGAAAGCGTGCTTCGACGCGATCTTTTTCGCGGACAACGTGGCGGCGAATGTCGCCCCTGGCGCCACCCGGGCCGCGCGTTCAGACCGTCTGGATCCGCTTACGCTGCTGCCCGCCCTCGCCGTCGCGACCGATCGGATCGGCCTCGTGGCGACTGTCACGACGAGCTATAACGAGCCCTACCACGTGGCACGCAAGTTCGCGTCGCTCGATGTGCTGAGCGGCGGGCGCGCCGGCTGGAATCTGGTTACATCCGACAACGCAGCAGAAGCCCAGAACTTCGGCCGTGCGGAACATATCGGCCATGCCGAGCGATATGAACGCGCGCACGAATTCTACCAGGTCGTGACCGGGCTCTGGGATAGTTGGGATGACGAAAGTTTTTCTCGTGACAAGACAACTGGTGTCTATTACGACGCGAGCACACTCAGTGTCCTGAACCATCGGGGCAAGCATTTTTCCGTCGCGGGCCCACTCAACGTGCCCCGCTCGCCACAAGGCTGGCCGGTCGTGATCCAGGCTGGATCGTCGGAAGCAGGGCGCAACCTGGCGGCACACACGGCGGATGTCGTCTTCACGGCGCATTCCAATCTGGCATCGGCGCAAGCCTTTTATGGTGACATGAAGAAACGCGCGATCGCCGCGGGACGTGCGCCGGATCAGATGAAAATCATGCCCGGCATCTCTGTGATCGTCGCCGAAAGTGAATCCGAGGCACAGGAAAGGTTTCTCGAACTGCAATCTCTGGTGGATCCGGAAGCAGGTGTCGCGATGCTTGCCCGGATGCTCGGCAACTTCGATCTATCCGCTTACCCACTGGATGGTCCGTTGCCCGAGCTGCCTTTGACCGACAGCGGACAACGCAGCAGACAGGCTCTGTTGACCGCCCTCGCCGGCAGCGAGCAGTTGACGATCCGGGATCTTTATCTGCGCATCGCCGCTGGACGCGGACACCACGCGGTCGTAGGCACGGCAAAGCGCGTCGCCGACGCCATGCAGGAATGGTTTGAGTCCGACGCTGCCGATGGCTTCAATGTGATGCCCGCGGATCTTCCCGATGGCCTCACACGATTCTGCGAGCTGGTCGTGCCTGAGTTGCAGCGCCGCGGGCTATTCCGCACCCGATACACCGGCACGACGCTTCGCGACCACCTCGGTTTGCGCAAGCCGGCACGTTCTGGTGCGCAGAGGGCGGCATGAGCACGCTCGCATTCGAGATGCCGATGCGTCTGCCAGATAGACTGCGCAATCGCACCACCGCGTTGTCGGTCGCGACGGCCGTTGCCATGCACGGTGTGGTCGTTGTCTGGATTCTGACCAACAAGGCTCATGTCGAATCACCGCTACCGCCGGTGCCAGCGGTGGTGGAGCTCGTCGAATTGCCGCGACCTCTGCCTGCATCGGCTCAACCTGAGCATGCGACACCGGAGCCAGCAAAACCTCGCCCGCCTATCGCGCATACTGAGCGCTCGCAGGTGCGAGTCACGCCTGAAGCGCACCGGCCCGTGCAAGCCGCTCAGACCGCGCGCGCAGCGCCGTCAGTGCGTTCCCCGGAATCACCGCAATCCCCCAGCCCGACAGCGGCCTCGGCGCTGCCGTCCGCCGCGGCTGCGTCGGCCAGCACCGAGCGTCACGTCGACGCTCCGTCAGCCGATGAGCCGATAACTGCGCCAATCGGCAATGCAGCTTATTTGCACAACCCTACACCTGACTATCCACGTGTCGCTCGAGAACACGAATGGCAAGGCCAGGTCGTACTGCACGTGCATGTTCTTGCTTCTGGCAGACCTGACCGGGTTGAACTTCAAACCACCAGCGGCCACGGTCCGCTTGATGACGCCGCGATTTCAGCAGTGAAGAACTGGCTGTTTCTTCCCGCAAAACGAGGGAACACCGCTATCGACGGCTGGGTCAGCGTTCCTGTCAATTTCAATCTTTCAAACTGAATCGAAGGCAATACGATGCAATCCATTTCCGACCGCCTGATCGTCGACGGCACATTGTGGCTGCTCGGCATCTTCTCACTTGTTACCTGGTCCATCATTCTTGCGAAAGGTACCCGGTACGTGCGCACCTCGCTCGACAATACGCGTTTCACCGCACAGTTCTGGTCAGCCGCAACGCTCGAGGACGGGGAAAGACTCAGCATTTCCCGCGCCCCCGCGGCGCAGATCGCACGCGCCGGTTTTGCCGTGCTGAACGAACCCGCCTCCGCTACGCCGCATGATCTGCAGCACAGCGTCGATCGGCGCGAACTCTTCGAACGGCAGTTACGACAGCAAATCCAGCGCGAGCGCCGCTCGCTCGACAATGGCCTCGCGGTGCTCGCCTCGATCGGCAGTACGGCGCCCTTCGTCGGTTTGCTGGGCACGGTTTTCGGCATCATCCATGCACTGACGGCGATTTCACATAGCGGATCGGCCAGCATCGATGTCGTTGCCGGTCCAATCGGTGAAGCGCTCGTGACGACCGGCATCGGCATCGCTGTCGCGGTTCCGGCCGTTCTCGGCTACAACTTCTTCGTACGCCGCTCGAAGGCGTTCGCTGCGGATCTCGATGAATTCGCCACGGGTTTCCTCACGCTGGCCCAGAAGGCCCGCTTCCGTACGTCCGCCACGGCCACACCCCAGCGGCTTGCCAAGGTACAACTCGAAGGAGTGGCGTGATGGCCATCGCTACCCGTGACGATGCCGATGACGTGCTCAGCGAAATCAATATCACGCCGCTAGTGGACGTCATGCTCGTCCTGCTCGTTGCATTCATTGTCACTGCGCCGCTGCTCACGAACTCGGTCCGTGTGAATCTGCCGAAAACCGTGGCGACCTCCGCACCGAAACCCATGCACGTCACGACAGTCAGCATAGATGGCGCTGAGCGCATCTTCCTTGACCGTGAGCCTATCGCGGCCGATCAGATCGAAGCACGGTTGCACGCCCTGCATACGCAGCACGATGATCTGACGATCGCGTTGCAGGCAGATGCGGATCTGCCTTACCGTCTGGTCGCGCGAACGGTTGCGTCAATAGAGCATGCGGGTATCGAACGGCTGTCGATTCTTACTACGCCGGAGCACTAGGGTTCCCGCCCGGTGCCTGAACTATAGGGGAGACCGGAATGCTTATCGGGTCGACCGTATAACGATTAATAACACACGAGAACCATAAATCAGCATATGAAACACTTAGTTATGCATATAGATCGACCACGTCTAAGCTCCCGTCGCAGGCCGGCCACGACGTCGATCGCCGCCGCAGCATTGTCCGCCGCAGCATTGTCCGCCGCAGCAACGCTCGCTCACGCTCAGGCTGCACCAGAAAGCCCCAGCAACACGACCACGCTCGCCCCCGTGACCGTCACGGCGACAAAGCGCAGCGAACCACTACAGAAAGTGCCGGTCGCCGTCAGCGTGATTAGCGCGCAAGACCTCGAACGTTCGGGCAGCAACAACGTTCAGTCTCTGGTCACCCTGGTGCCTGAGCTTACGTTCAAACCGGCCTTGTCGAGCAAGGATGAGACGTTGACCGTGCGCGGCGTGGGAACCAACTCCACGTCGCCTGGCGTCGAGCCGTCGGTATCGACCGTTGTCGACGGCGTGGTTTACGCACGGCCCGGTCAGGCGACGCTCGATCTGCTCGACGTGGATCATGTCGAGATATTGCGCGGCCCGCAGGGAACCCTGTTTGGCAAAAACGCCACCGCCGGCGTAGTGAACATCGTTACGCAGGACCCGTCGAAGACGCCGGTCGGTTTTGTCGACACGCAGATCTATCAAGGGGGAGAACAACGGGTGAGTGCGGGCGTCAGCGGCACTATCCTCCCAGGCCTTCTGACCGGATCGTTCACCGCACTCTATGGACGCTATGACGGCAATGTAACGAACGTCCACAACAGCGAGGAAATCAACGGCTACAACCACAAGGGCTTTCGCGCGAAGTTTGTTCTGACGCCGACGCAGGATATCAAGGCGACGTTCATTGCAGACTACATGTATGCGCACGACTCGTACGCCAGCGGCGTAATAGGTGAAGCGACGAGTCCGCTGTTCGCGACGGCACTGTCGCCGGTCGTACCCAGCTTGCAGAACCGCACGGTCAATTATCCGTACGGTCCGGCGGAAAAGGATACCAATTGGGGGCTATCCGCGCAGGTTGACTGGAACATCGGGCGTGGCTTCACTCTGACGTCGATCTCGGCCTACCGACAGTGGCTAAATACGCAATACACCGACGAAGCGTTCGTCCCCACTATCTACACCGCAATACCCGGGGAGAATGATCGAGGCTACGTCGGCTTCACGCAACTTTCGCAGGAGTTGCGACTGACCTCGCCCAAAGGAGGTTTTTTTGATTACGTCGCGGGACTATACCTTCAGCATACGCAGGACGATGAAAACTACAACCGTGCGGAAGTCAGTTGCCTGTCTTCGACGCTTCCCAGCGTCGCACCGGGCCTGACACCTTGCGCTGCCGGCGCCTCGACCTTTGCACCGACCACCGGTGACGCAGTATTCGACACATTCACGAATAGCCTCGCCGCGTATGGCGAAGGCACGTTCCACATCACACCGAGATTGCGTGCGATCCTCGGCGCACGGGTGACGCACGACGAAGTCGGCTACAACTTTTCCCGCACGTCGACTTCCGGCGTAGCTGTTCCGGGGATCAATCCGTCGTTCGCCTCGTCTGGATTCACGGATGCCAACGGCTTGTCCGGACGCGCCGGCCTGCAGTTCGATCTGACGAACGATGCAATGATCTACGCGACCTATTCGCACGGCTATAAAGGCCCCGCGATCGACACGTTCTTCAACATGCAGCAGCGCGACACCGCCGCTCTGAAGCCGGAGGAATCCAACTCGTACGAAATCGGCATCAAAGCACAGACGCCGGATCATCGCTACACCGCAAACCTGGCACTGTATGACGCACACTATGAAAACTATCAGGCGAACTTTTTCGATACGGTCGCCGGGCAGGTGGTCACACGGCTCATTAACGCCGGATCTGTAGTGACACGGGGCGTAGAACTCGATCTGGGCACGCGTCCGGTCAGAGGTCTCACCCTGAACGGCGGTCTCGCCCTGACCGATGCCCACGTGGAACAGTTCGCCTGCCCATCGGGGGCGCAGGCAAGTTGCAACGTGAACGGGACCAGACTGCCGTTCGCGCCGACGTTCAAGGCCAACGTTTCAGCAGACTATCGGCACCCTTTGCCGTTCGGGCCCGAACTGGAACTCTATGCAAACTACTTCTGGCAGGCTCGTGAACAATTTTCTCTGCCCGCGACGGCAACGACTGAAGAAGGCGCTTACGGCATCATGAACGCGAGTGTCGCGCTCAACTTCGACAGCGGGTGGCGCATTGCCCTGATTGGAAAGAACCTGCTCAACAAGTCGTACGTCGCCGCGATGGCTAACGGCACCGGCTACGTTGCCATTGCCGTGCCGAGGGACGCATCGCGATATTTCGGTGTCCAATTGCGCAAGGACTTTTTCTAGGTTCTTCACCGATCCCCGGGATAGACGGTCTCGAGCGACGCGAACCGCCTGCAGCGAAACGGGGACGATCGGGGACCGTGCAGCAACACGCTTGCGCCAGCCGCTTAGTGCCGCGGCTTCGAGGTCGTTGTGACTCAAACCGCCGATGCACGGAATAAAAATCATCCCAGTCGGCGCGACGCGTGACACATAACATGCGTCGTGACCGGCGCCCGAGACGATGTGGGTACTCGGCAACCCACGCCTCATTGCCGCATTTCCGATGACTTCGATGCAGCCTGGCGCAAGCGGGAAGGCAGCCGACTCCAACTGTTGCCCGCAAAGCGCCGCCAGGTTTGGCTCCCACATCTCCAGGTCATCGCCTACCCATACTGCGAGATCAAGAGCCTGGACAGACCAGAACAAGGCGCGCGGAACGCTACAGATCCGGTCCTTGCGAACTGGCCTTGAATCCCGACTCAATTATTCCCACTCGATTGTCAATCGAAGGGCTGAACCCTTGCGGAGACGGCACTATCGCGCGCATTGAGTAATGCAATACCGTCACCCATACCGACATTGCAGGTTGGCACTCGATGGCTTTCGGCGGCCGGCTTTGGATGATCGGCGATGTACGCTCGACCAAATTGTCGACGTCACCGCCCCCAAAAAGGGTTGAGGCCGACGATACCGTCATCAGTACCGTCATGCCGCCCATTTTACAAAGCAGGAATCACGTTCATGGGTATTCACGGTTTTCCTTGGCTTCTTCAGCCTTCGCGCGATGAAAGTTTCGAGAGCGCGATTTGTCCTTCCGCCCGCTCAACGACCCAACGGATCTAACCTACTTCGAACGCCATGCCTTCCTCCCGCAGCGCGTCAGAGAGATAATTGTCCAGCAACCAAGCGGGAACGCCTCTATACACCGTAGACCTCTCCACGAATTGCGCCGCTGGCAGGTCAAACGACAGGACCAGTTCCCCTGGTTGCTTTGGCCGCGCTTCTTTAACGCACTTCCAATAGATGCGTTCAAACGCTATCCGGTCTGCCGAATCAATCGTTACCGATACAGTTTGCATATTGAGATTTGCTAAGCTCAAAAGTTAAAGGAGCGCGCAACGTGCTGAACGAGTCCTTGTCTTTCCCTCTTTCCCCGTCACGAAATTTTTGTTTACGGAGGCCTACAGGCTCGGAGGTGTTCAACGACTTTACACCTGCGTCGGAGATCCGTTAACGCCAAAGTTCACTGTTCCATCGCGCCGTCTCGTACCCGTGTTGCGAGAGTAGGTCGAACTCTTCTTCCGACAAGCGTTTTAGTGACGTAGGAATGGCTGCGGCTTCCTTCACCATTGTGGTGTCGAGCCATTTGTCCGCCAGAAGTACGGCCTGCGCAGGTCGACCTGCACCAAATTTTTTTATCTGAGCGAGGGCGCCGGCACCGATTTGTAGGTACAAGCCAGCGCGGGGATTGTTGATGAGAAAGTTCGAAAGGCTTCGAACGCGCAGAGCTCTCGTCTGGTCGAGCGCAATGTCGGCAATTCGCTTGAAGCGTGCCGGATTGAGCGGGTGGCTAATGCGTGCTCGCGCAAATGGAGCGCCGGCATCCGACACGATCAAGTGGTCAATGATTGGCGTGTCCCGGCCTTTCTTGAACCGCTGCGTGCCGCAGTCAAAAAGGGGTTCTATTCCGAGGTTGTCATAGACACCGCCATCATATAGATGAAGGCGTTTGAAGTGAGGCTTTATACCGATCGGTACTGCGTCGGGATCCCACTCTGTACTCTTTTTCCACGCAAACCGGTGCGTTTTGACCGACAACGGGCCGATACCTCCCGGGAAAGCAGCCGACACGGCCAATGCAGAAGCCAGGCTTAGTGGCCCGGCATGCGCGTAGCCAAGTTCGTAATCGCCAAATTCGCCATTCTTGAATCGAAAGCGCCGGCCGGTCTCCGCAGTCGTGCCATTGATCGACCACACCGGACCGCCTCTCATTGAACTCAAGGGTGCATTGACTCCCCAAACCGTGCGAATGGTCTGTTCCAGCACGTTAGCCCGCGATAGTGCGAATCGCCAGTTTAGCGGATTGAAGATCAGGCGAAGAGCACCACTGAGTTGCAGGGATGTGGTTGTCAGGGTGCTTTTGACCTCGTTGTAGACGCGCTCCGTATATTCTTGGGACGTTGGCCATCTATAGCCAGCACGGCACATGACAAGGCCCACGAAAAGGCTCCCTCCGGAAACCGAAGAAATATGCCTCACCCGCTCGAGCAGACTCTGTTCAGCAAGATATTTCAGGACGCCGGCGTGGAACGCAGCTGCTCGCACTCCGCCGCCAGATGCCGCAAGCCCGAGGCGAGGTGGCTTCGCGTCCTCGGTCGTCGCTGCGTCCGGTAACCCACCCATTTCTCTGTTTGATCGCTCGGACATTATCGAATTTTGGCTGGTTAGTCGTCAAACGTGGCTTGTTCGTTCAGGACGTTACTTACGGTCGACGGGTACCGGACTGGTACCGGGCTCGCAAGTTATCGCCCGACACAGTAAGCAGATCAGCTTTCTTACTCCGAAACTCTTCTTGCCATTCGACTTCTTGTGGATTGCCGATATAGGTCGTCGCTTGGTACGCAACGGTGTGATTTCGCACCGACTCCACGATGACGTCGCCTCGTTTCGTTGTGCAGAGGTCCACATTTAATGATCGAAGCATTTGGCACACAGATTCGGCTGGATGCTCATACATGTTGGAGTAGTTCGTGGTGGCAATGGCGAGCTTCGGCTTGACGGCCTGCATGAACGCCCTCGTGTTCACATCGTTTTTCGCGCCATGATGGGAAAGAATCAAGACGTCGACCTCACTGCAAAAGATTTTGCTGCTTTTCAGCAACGCCCCGATATCTACATGACCGACGTCGCCAAGACTAGCAACGTTGAACATGCCCGTGCGGAAAAGCTTGACGGTTGAATTCTCGTTCGAATTTCCTTCACGCAACTGCTTTGGATGAAAAAAGATGTCGTTGTAGCCAAGGTGGGTGCTACTGGCGAGACCGCCAATGTATGGCGGGTCGACCTTTATTAGCTTGGATTTGCGATTCTGGCGCACGCACAGGACTTGGTAGGCCTTGATTACTTTCAGACACTCGCGAGCGGTGTCCGTATGGGGCTCATAGCCAGGATATTCGATTTTCGTCGGCCGAAGTTCATCCAAAATCCACTTTAGATCGCCCAGATTGCAGTGGTCGGTATCCCAACTGGTGATGTGCAAGGTATCGATATTGTCCTTTTCGCATATAGCCATTTCATGGACCAACGACTTGTAACTGCGCTCCTCGGTTCGCCGGGCCTCAATCAGCGTGAAATGGTTGTCAGCGAAGTACGAGTAAGACGAGCCGGCTTCCCCAAGCGTGTAAGCTCGAAATCTGGTTTTCACGGGACGCAATTGGGGCCGATCTTTGGGAGACTGGACAAACGGATTAGTAGGCACGGAAAACCCCGAAGATTTTGTGTATTTTTCTGCTGCAGGAAGTTTTTATGGCGATCCACGACTGATGGGTCCGAATCAACGAATTTATATAGCCCGTATCCAAAGCGCGTTATGGAGTTGTTTTGCAGCGACACCCTGAACGCGATGCTCGTGCCGTACTGGCATGTCGGACATATCGATGCGGAAGCTCACCTCATCATCCCCTGCACGACCTGTAGATCGCTTTCGCCGACTATGAGCTGCACAGCAGGCAGTCCATCGTCGGCCATGCCTAGGGCCAGATGGACAAGTTGCAAAAGATCATCCCTGCTGGGCGAGCTGGTGTGTCCCGGAGGGTGGCTGTGCCATTCGCCGATATAGCCGACGATGCCGGCGGTTCTTCTGGATGCCTCGGAGACGGTTTCCGCCAAACCTGCTATGCCACGCTCGAACGAGTCGCGATTCGATTTGCTATCAGGCGGCGCTGGCAGGCCCGCGACAACGACAACCGCGCCAATGTTGAAGTCGTAGTAGCCAAGCAGCACACCCCCGGTTTCATTGGGAAAACCTTGCGTGCGCAGTTCCCTCAATTGCTGCTCTATGCCGGCGTCGAGGAACAAATCGAAGTCGTCAAATGACATGCGGCGCTCCGCAACGGCCGGTACGTCGTGAACGTCTACCGAGCCTCGAACTGGATCGCGCTGCCACACACGGATCATTGCGCCTTCATGCACGGCCGCCACTAGGATCTGTTCGGCGAGCGTGCTAGCGTGCCCCATGATCCGCGAATACGGCATGACCATCGAAATATCCCGGCAGCTTGCGCCGCTCCAGAACGAACCGACGTCGCCAGCGAGATGAACGCGTCCCCATTCCTGTTGAATCAGGGCGCGGTAATACTGCGCTTCAAGTGTTCGAAGGCGAAGCGAACGCTGAGCATCTTCGGCGAGCAGCACTCCAGCGTCGCCGCTTGGCGTGATGAACACCGATACGTGCCTGGCGAACGCATCGACGGCGCTTGCCGCGCGAGGATACTCCAGCGTCGTTGACGCATCAATGACTAGTTGCGTGCTGGTCAGCGCGCCTTTGACTGCGCTTTGCTCGAAGTCAGTCGCATCGGCGTTCATTGGCGTTATAACCGTGGCACCATTCATGACTGCGGCGTGCAGGCCTGCCACGACATCAGACTTAGGGTCGCCAACATGCTGAGCATAGGCCACGTGCCGCGACAGGTTGTGCGGTTTAATGTGGTCCTTGTCGATGACAGTCCATCGACCCCAGCCAGCACGCCCCCACAGATTGAGCATCGCGCTGCCGAGGGAGCCTGCGCCGATCAGCACGGCGTTGGGGCCCTCTTCGTCAATACCCGACTGTCTCCTGGCCGCTTGGACGTCGTTTCTGCTCAAAACGTCCATTGGAAACACTAGCTGCTCGCGCCACGCAATCGCCGGTTCCGCGTCGAGTACGCCCGCTGCGCTGAAATATTGCTTGTCGTAAAAGAACAAGGCGCCAGTGGCCACGCCAAGTTCAAGTCCACCCATTAGCGTCATGAAGGCGCGGTGCGTGATCCCAACCGGCTCTTCGCCGTCCGCCCGACGTATGGGGATATGGAGTAGGATGACCGTCCATTTGTCTCCGGCGGAAGCGGTCGCACCCTTGGCGCCGACCCGCGCCTGCAGCGCGGTCGACAGGACCGGCAGCAACTCCACTCCTCGTCTGGAGAGAATATCGGCCAATTGCCCCAATGTTGCCGGGTCGCGCTCCATGAAACCATGCACGATCGGCTGCAACGTCAATTCGATCGGCGTAGCCTCGCCGGCCTTGACCGGCGCATCTCTTGGAACCGCCTCAAGGAAGGAGGTGAAGCCTCCATTGGGACGGTCCGCGCCGCGGGCCAGGATGAAGCGAACGTCAGTGTTCTTGCGCAGGGCAGCTAAGTCCCACGGCAAAACCAGTTCGTACGGCGTCGCGAAGAACAGGTGTTCGACCGGCTGATCCGCCGGGTGCAGCTCACCTCTGGCGCTTTTTTCGAGCCACCATTGGATACGCCGCAAAAAGCTTTGCGGCGTCCACGTCCGCATCACAGCAGTGACCGACTCGAAATAGAGACAGAGGTTGGCCGGAACGCCAGCAATACCCTGATTCTGGTGCATCAGGACGGGAAAATCCTTACGCAGCGCCAACACGTCGACGAGCCGTTTAGGGTCGTCCGGCACACAAAGCGCCAAGCGCTCCCGATAGTGGATACCGGCACTATTCTTAGGCGGTACGCCATCACATTCGACGTCGACGACGAGGCACTCCAGCTTCGGCACATCGCCCTCGCTGTGCTGCAGAAGCCGTACGATCGTGAAATCGCGCTGTCGCGCGACAGCATCATGAAGCAGCCTGGTGCGCGGAATCGTCAACGCCGCCGCGTCCACAAGCTCAACGACATTCGCCAACTCGTAATAGTCGTCGGCCATCAGCCCGCCCGCGGTGGCGAAGACAGAATGATGGCCGGTGCCCCGATGGACGTCGAACGAATCCAGCTTACGCCGCCGCCCGTGATCTCAAAGGTGATGGGCTCGGGTTTGTTGCCGTTTGGTTCCTCCATCGTGACGAGGAACTTGCGGCCGTTGACTTCCCTCAAGTAGCGCTCATAGGTTTTGCGTGCCTGGATATGAGGCGGCTGCGTTTGCGAATACGAGCTCTTCTCGTCCGGTATCGGCTTGCTGCAACTGACGATGTAGGAATCTCTTTTACCGAGCAGTAGCAGATCCTTGACCAAGGGCTTAGGCTCTGTTTCCTTGTCGCCCTTTTCGTCGCTCAATGCCAGATAGCTGCAGTGATGGGGAATGTTGTACAGATCCCAGGCAAGCCGATCCTCATTCTTGTGATACCGGGTCGTGTTGACGATATCTTCGATTTCTTCCCATGTCGCATCACCCACTTCCAGATAGTCGTAGTCCTGCCCGTCGGCCCTAAGCCGGACGTTGAATATCAGCGAAGCCCTGTTGCGGATGATGTCGCCTTCATCGCAATGCTTGATGAAAGGCGAATGGCAGAAGAATTCTGCACCGTCCTTGGTCAGCTCGAAGCCCGGCACGATCGTTCCAGCGTCGATAAACAGATGGTCACGTGCGCTGGCTGCTTCACCCCTCTCTTTCAGCAGAGGTTCAAGCCAGTCGGCCAAAGCCTGCGGCTTCGAGAACACGAGAATGTCCTTGCCCTCTAGCAGGCGGTGCCGAGCTTCCTGGCGCAGCAAGACGAACTCTTCCATCTGGTGATCGTTGTCTGCTTCCTCCAGCAACATCGCGGCTGGGACCCAGAGTTCACGAATCTTGATGCGGCCTTCGCCATGGTATTTCTTCGCGTGCTGCAGCTCGAAGAAATCCGTGCTGCCCTGAATGTGATCTAGATCCGCATGTGTGAAAGCCACGACGTCGAAATAGTCCCGATCGGCTTTTTTGAGATCGGCCTTCAGTCGGGCTTTGAGATCGATTTCAGGCGTGCCAGGATCTTCCGCCTTTTCACGATGGCAAAAGTCGAAGAGGACGCGCCGCCCAGTCGACAGAATGATCTGCGTTGTGTCGCCATTACCGACGGGATAGAAAATTACCTGATGCTTGTCAGCCATGATTGGCCCTCTCAAAAAGGAAAGTGGCCAATCCGACCCTTTAGCACTCCGCCACAGAGAGTGCCAACACACTATATGCAGCGCAGGAATTCAGGTCAAGGTACTACATGTAGAGATGTCGACAATTTTACTGTATAAATAACCAGGTCCCGTCTGGACAAGGAATCAGCAGTTTTTAGACAGCCTGGGGCGTTGTTTTAAAGCAACTATTACCGGATACTGCCACGGGGACTGGGTAGCCCCAGATGGGCTCCGAGATCTCTAACTTGGGTTTGGGTAAATCTTTGCCTTTCGGTTGAAGAAATTGAGTCCGAATGACACCATGACAGCGAGCAGCTAAAATTCGTCCTCGCCGGAGACAGCATGGGCGTATTCGGGAACCAGGAACTGGTGCTCGGCCGCGTCTCCTGTCGGATCACTGTCGTGTCGCCCTTCTCTCTCGCTACTCATACTCGCCACATCAACCGATCGATGGTGCGTGCGCTTCAGACTCGGCGGAAAATCCAATAATCAACCAGCCGGCGCCCGTGAAACCACGGCAATAGCCCAACAATACGCGTCGAGCCGCTGCGACTGCGCGTGACTGGGCGCAGTACTTCGATCTGCAAAAATCCCAATCGCGAGTCCTTGCCAGTCTACGGAGCCCCTGCTCTGTTCCAGAATGTGTTGAAGACAATCCGGAGGCCGAACCACCAGGCATAGACGACCTCAGCCGACAGACAATCGTCCGCGTCCAACAGACCATGGGCAACCTGGTTGCGCAAATTCGGACCCAGAGCATCGGTGAACAGTGCCCGAAGCTCGAATGCAAGATCAACGCCGAATATCAAGGTCATTTGCGGCAAATCTATGAGCGTCCCCATACCGTTCTCGGTCTCTACACCCTCCTTATCGAGCGTGGTGGTACGCGCCCCAGCTTCCTTCAGGTGATGCCTTACCATGTTTTCGATTTGTGGTACCAGAACATGCAGTGCGCCAACAAAATCGTGCTCTATTCCGGCAAGAAGCGCCTTGCCGAACAACCGCTCGCGTCCGATTGGCACGATGGGCGAACGGCTTGCGATTTCAGTGAAATCTCCCTCCGTGAAGCGATGCTCTACACGAAGGACATCAAGCGCGGGAAGGATGTCCGCCATCACGTGGAATCTACGTTCGAACACATATTCGTACAACATCTCGTGGCGAATGAAATCATCGTTGCCCGGGTTCGTCAGATCATCCGAGTCCAGCGCTGGGACTTTGGCAACAACTCGCCCATCGCCAGCGATCAGAATTCTGGGAATCCGATGGAGCAATGACGGTGTTCTCAGTCTTTCCAAGACGCGTTCGCGCAACCTGGTGCAATTGACGGGCGGGATAAGGTTGACGAAGGCGAGCAATGCCTGAGCTGCCGTCTTACCACGAAGTGATTGCGCTGCTTTATCTATCTCTTCGTTCAGATCAATTGATTCGCCGGCCACCTGCCCCATTTCCTCCAATGCACGCTTACCGCTGCTCTGAAGCAAGGTGCGTAATTCGGCCATGCGATTATCGACGTTTAAAAACTCACGTTCATCACGCGGAATGCTGCGATAAACCTGGATAGCCTGTTCATAGAAGCCGCTCGCAGCACCATAGGATGGGTGCGGTGGCGCCAGCCGCGTGTCTGCTTCACGTACAAAAGATTCCGCTAGCCTGGCTGTCATGGCCGCGGCATTCGACGCGTCGCCGATTTTCCTGAACCAATGCGACGACGCTCGATACAGACTGCCTCCAACAGTAGCTGCAACCTGCTCCAGATCGCCGTCAAACTCGCCAGCCAGGGAGGCAAGCTTCTCGGCCACTCGCCTCTTACGGTTGTCGTCAGCTCCGATTCGTTCCAGCAATTCGGCAATGTCCCGCGCGCGAAACCAGCTTGCTTTTGAGACAGAAAGAAGTGCATCCATCAATTGCCCCTCGACCTCTTCCCTCATGCCCCTCTTCGCATTTCCAGGGCCAAGGACAAGCATGACGACTCGAGTCCAGCAAAAACGCCCATCCTTTTGCCACGCCTCGGAATCTAGGGGAATTTTCCGATACGCATCGATTGCCGATAGCGCGTGACCGACTTCGCGCGGTCGCTGCATGAGCCAGCGCAGGTCATGCAACCGAGCATTGAGCCAAGGATCCGTGGACATCTCACACATCCGACCTAGCACAGCCAGATCGTTAGCGGTGAGGTCACCGGGCTCCACTGTTTTGTAGCCAAGAGGAGCAATCGCAGACTGCGGCGTCCCGTTCAGACTGTCCACACTCAAGCGCATCGCGCATATGTCCGCCGACAGCCAAAGCACCTTCCCGGCCCCGTCGCGGCCAGCCTCAATGGCGCGATGAGCCGCCACCGAAAACGCGCGTGAGAGGGCATCGTAGCCTTGGCCTGGAACACTATCGATTACATCCGTCCAGCCGCTATCAGCGAGATGCTCTGGCGTTATGATTACATCTGCGGGAAACCGGGATAAGTTCACTGAATCTCCACATCGTCTTCGAAAATGCGTACAGTCGTATCATTTACGGGGTGGCTCCGCAGTTCTCTAAAGAGCGACGCGCAATCGCCGGGCGCGCTCTTTGAACGCGCGTTCCCCGCCCTCCAGAATCTCGCAGACCCGGCGACGGATACTCGGGTTCTCCAGACCGCCACATTCGTAGTTACGTTGGCGCAAACCACCGGCGCATGCGGCGTTTCTCGCAAAAAAGCTCATTCCGACTTCTTCACGGTCAGTCGCGGCCTGCCATCCTTCGTCGGGGTCGCCACGACGGCCGAAGTCGATAGCCGATCTATTAGCGCTTGTAGATCCTCGACAACCTCCAAGCCGCCCTCTTCCCTCGCAGCCGAGATTGCATCGGGCTTGGCGCGGACGCGCCCCGACACCAGCGCGCTCACCGCGCGAAGATGATCTGGATGCGAGGACATAAAGCCGAAGGGAATCGCTATGGCCTGGTGGGCGAGATGAAAGTGGAACATCGCGCAGACCAACAACTCTGGCACCAGCAGGAGCTCCAGGTTACCGTTCATGAGGGAAATGTCTGCGCCTAGCAGACGCGGAAACTGATCCCTGTAGACAGAAAATCGCTCCCGAGACAATCTGCGATCACCCGGCACAACCACGCGCACGCCGCCAGCCTGCGGAGACGGGCCGTTCGGTTGAGGCTCAAGTAAGCGATCCAGTTTCTGGACCAAGTCCCTGGCGCTGCGCGAACGAGCCCAGAACACTGACTGCGGCGCCCACCAAAGTGCATCCCAATGCTTCACTTCCGGAGCTGCCTTCTCGCCGTGGGCCTCCTTCGCCGCATCGTCGCCGTCGGAACCCTGCGGCGGTGGGTCAGCAGGTATCAGTTCGGCCCCGATGCGCTCCAGCAAAAGAGCCGAGTTGCGCCGAAGATGCAAGGCTCCCAGTACGGGTGTAATCCGACCATCGTCGTAACCGCACACCTTCGTGAGATGGACGTCCTGAACATATCGCCGCAGGTCGAAGCTGTCGTCCGAAACATATCGGCCCAACAACTCATCATCGAAAGTGCCGATGAAATCTCGCAAACTCTCATTGTTGCTGCGATCATGGTTGGCGAGCGCATCCGTGATTGCCTCAGAGATTTCCAGCCTACTGCCAAAGCTCTCGTCGTCGATGGCTCGCCGAACACCTAACTGATCAAACCAAGGCTCGGGGGCGCCACGACCCGCTGCCAGCGGTACAGGATAAAAACAAGCCGACACCAGCTCGCCGATCGGCGGAGCCATTCGATATTGCGTGCGCAGCGTCGCCCCAACCTGCAGCCCATAGTCAGATTCAAAAGCACGCTCAAAGTCGCTGCGCGTCAATACTGCCCGGCCCGCCCCCGGCAGGTCTGCGACGATCTTCCGCACAACCGGCTCGGTGTAGAGCGGCGGCAATTGCCGATGATCCCCAACCAACAGAACGCGCCGCCCGGACTGGATCGCAACGGCCAGCTCGCCAGGGGTGGCACGGGCCGCCTCGTCCACGATGACCCAATCGTAACGATTGTTTGCCACCCCGAACTGGGAACGCCCTAACCCCACGCAGGTCCCGCAGACGAGCGAGCGCGTCTTAGCCAGGAATTCCTCGAAGTTCCCCCGTAGCGTTCCGAGCCGGTCCACCCACTCCTGCGCCATCGCGATCACTTGGTCTAGCCGAGCGACCGCGTCTGGCGACGTCACCGCGTGCATGACCATCGCATCGCGCCGCAATTGCTCAATCACTTCGCTAGGCTCCGCCGTGCCACGGTAGGAAAACTTCTGTGCCGCAAGAGTGACGAATCGCTCCTTGCGCTGGGCAACTCTCGCCGTAAGAGATTTCTGGGTGTCGCCAGCCACGTCCAGTTCCGAGCGCTTGGCTGTCAGTCGGTCGATTTCCTTTAGCAAACGTCCTAAGTGAAATTCGATGTCGAACCACAGTTCAACGAAGGCATTTGGCAACCCTAGGTTGCGGTTGAGCGCCGTGATCCGTTGACGCATTTCTGAACGGAACAGGTCCCGGTAGGCTTGCAGGATGGCGCCCGAGTGATGCGGACGCAGTTGCTCTGAAACCATGCCTTCGGCCCCGAAACGCACAACGTCCAGCGGCATGCCGGTACGTTGGCAGAGTTCGATGACCTTTTCAGCAGCGTTGTTCACCGCCTCATGAGACTGGCTAGCGAGCAGGATGCTCTGCGCGCCATGCGACATTGCATAGTGAATGAAAGAGGCGATAAATGACGTTTTGCCGGTGCCAGGCGGGCCCTGCAGCAGGCTCAGCGGCCCTTTGGACCATAGCTTGGCGAACGCCTCGCGCTGTTGCTGATTGAGCGAAAATACAAGCTGACCTTCGTCGTTGTAACGATTGTAGGCATCGAGCTCCGCATCGGTCGGAGGTTGCTGCAGGTCCACCGGCGCAGGGCAGTCCGCCGGATCGAAGTAATCGATGAGATCGGGCAGAACGGACTCGCGAGCCAAGATACGTGTGACGGCTAGGCGCCGTCGGCGGAAGGAGGACAGGTCCTGCTGACTGCGCAGCTTAATGCGCTCCCCCACATTCAACTGCATGCGGATGCGAGGATTGTCGATCACGAGGATGGCCTGCGTTGTTTCACGTATGTCGACATCGCCTGCGCGGATTAGCTCGCCGTTGATCTCCTGCAGGGCCTCCACCTTGGCGTCGGACTCGTAGTCCAGTTCCTTACCTTCCTTCCGGTAAGGGATGCGAAGCTTGTCGCTTCGCCCTCCTATCTCACGTGCCACCGCTCCGGCGATCTCGACCTCCGGCAACGTCGCCTCCTCGGCGTCAAGTATGGACCGCCAAAGCGCCTCGGTACGCGGCGCCTCACGCAAACGGTCCGACGTGTCTTCTCCATCCAGCTCCTCAGTTGCCGCGGGCGCATCGAGCCCGAGAATCTGGGCTCGAACCTGATCTACCGTTGCGCGAACATCCGGGACGGCCTGCAATGCGTTAAGCAGCTCGCTCGCATCGTCCGCAGGCGCGGGCTCGAGCTGGACATCCGCGTCCAGCGTCGCCACTGCCTGGGACGCCATACGGACGAACTGGCTATGAGGCATCTCATGAATGCGCTGCGATACGAAATCCAGTGTCGTGGGCTGGAGCATGATCAGCAGTCGCTTGCGAACGCCAGCCAGCGAAACCACAATATTCGGCTGCCGCTCAGGGTTGCGCACATTCTCCTGTGACACTCCCACGTGGAATGTCCCGTTGTCGCCGGCGAGTGGGCTGCGGGAGGTGAGCTGGCGCACGCGCACGACCAGTCGTGGCCCGGTTTGGGGCGGCGGCGGATTTAGCAGCAAGCCCAGCGCATCGTCGATGCGATCCAAAGCATGTACGCGCAACTCGCGGTTCAGGCAGCGCTCGATCTCCTTGCGCACAGGCCCAGGATCAAGGCCTTCCCATTCCGGCGCTCGGTCAAGCAGTTCATCACACATCTTGGCCACCGCGTAGCAGTCGCGCTGATCGAGGGCGACTGCTTCATAATCCGTGGGCACGTACGCAGGGTTATAAGGTTCCGCACCACCTCCTGGAACCATATCTATCGCGTCGATGAAGCGCACGGCACCGCCCTCAAGCATGACGTTGCCGGGATGGAGGTCACCGTGCTGCAATCCCAAGTTGTGCAAGTGCAGTGTGGCCTTCACCAGTTGGTGGCAGAGTTCCAGTACCTCGCGGCCCGACTTGCAGGCGTGTCCCGCCTCCGTCAAGTCTTGCCCCTCCACCCATTGCTGAACAAGAAACGTCCCCGCGTCTGAGATGCCAAAATCGACGACGTCCGCTAGCGAAGCGCACGGCTGCGTCTTCACTAGTCGAACCTTGTCAAGAAACGTCTGCAGCTGGTGCGTCTCTTCAGGCCGCTTGGGGTCGGGCTTCCGGCCATACCAGACCTTGACCGAGACTGGCCGGCCGCCTACGCACGACTTATACAGGTGGCTGTGACCCTGCTTCAGGTTCTCCAGCAACGGATACACGACCATCGGGATTAACTCGCTCCGATATGCCTCAAAGACACGCAGATCCATGCCCGCCGCGGATGGCCGCACAAGAGGGAGTACGTTCAATGCATCCAGCATGGCGCGCGCATTGGCGAAACGCTCTGCAGGAATCAGTTCGAGAGATTGCGCGAACCAAGCGGCCAGAGCGGGATCACAGTCGACACCCGCAGGCGGCTCCCACAGGACCAGCCCATCTTCCTGCGGCGGCAGTTGGAGGAAGAGCACATGGTACGACGCCACCCCGAGAAGATAGACGTCGCGCCGGAACGGATCACTGACCTCGCCGTGACCGATCTCCGAGTCCTCTGGCAGCACGGCCCTGCCTGCACGCAGGTTGTCACGAAGCGGCCCCACCGTACCTACCTCGGGGAAAAAGGCAGTCAAAAAGCCAGAGATGGATACCTTTGACGGACGTTCTAGCCATAGGCTATGGTCGCTGACGTCGCGGTGGGCGACACCGGTGTCATGAAGATCAGCGAAGTGCGAAAGCAGAACCTTGACGAGCGCCAGCCGGTCTGCGAAGGAGAGGTCTTGGCCATGGCGGTTGACAAATTCGTTGAGCCGCAGCTGCCTGGAGGGCAGCCGGTAAAGCTCGCAAAAGTCGGCGTCGATGTCATCGCGCGTCGGATGAGACAACGGTTGGAGCACGACACTGTCGAGTTGTTCGTTCTGTTCATGGATGAAACCAAGCACCTTGTGCTCGCGCAGTGCGATGCGGGCGCGCTCGTCAACGGTATCGGCGATACCGGCGAGCACAGAAAAGTCCCAACGCCGCAGCAGCGCCTCGTGCCGGTGGTCGTCCTTCTTGACCGACTTGTACTCCTTGTACAACCCGTCCGGATGCGGAAAGGTTGCTTCCCCGACGATCTGAAAATTGCCGAAGGAAAACCCCGAGGGCTTGAAATCCTTGCCGCGAAAGAAGGGGGTGAAGGTCTGCAGGTACTGGTTCGGCTTGCCGGCCCGCTGCTCACCGAACTCCTGACGGTAGCCACCCTGTTTTGTGATCCGCAGAAATTGACCGAGCGTAAGGACAAATTCCTTCTCGTCCTCAGGGATGGCCGAGTAGTCCGCGCTGCCGCACATGATGACGCGATAGTCAATGTAGGCGGACTTCGCTGGCGCAGGCAGCCTAGCCTGGATTTTGGACGACAGGATCTTCCATTTGTCGGCGAGGACCTTCACTGCAGACCGCCCCATGTCATTACCGTCGCGCAGCCAGTGGTCCTGCATCGGCTCTATCTTGCCGCGCCAGTTCTTGAGTTCAATGATCAGCAGGCGATCGTGCGTCAGCAGCACCAGATCGATCTCGCGATCCCGGTAGGTGGTGTCCATCATCATAAAGCCGGCATAGCCATGCCACTTTTGGCTGAATTCTGATGCGTTGAAGGCTTGGCGCATACGCTCCAGCGCCTCCTTCTCCGAAGCGTGGATGCCATCGCTGCTGATGTAATCGATTTTCATTGTTCTACGTGCTCAGCCTGGAAATGTTAGCGGCACCTAACGCCCACAACGCCGTCGCGTCACGCCTTGCGCCGCTAAGTTCTGGGATCGCCGGACGAGGTGCTTGTTGATGCCGACAAAGATCGCCTTGATCGCCACGTTGCCTCCTATTCGTCCGCACAAGGGATTGCCCGACTACGTCATTGGCTTTCCGTCGACGCAGCGCCCTCGCGGTTCGCTGTTCCGGCTCGTCACCCACGATCCGTTCGAACTTGCCCGGACGGACGTGTGGCTAACTTTCCTGCGGTTGACAAATACTCTCATACTCTTAAAATGAGTTCAAACACATTTTTTGAGTACGAGATGGCGCGATATTCCGAATTCGGCAAGATGCTGGCGCAGTTACGGCGCGACGCCGGCTTCACGCAACAGGCGGACCTCTCAAAACGCCTCGGCGTTGCACAGCAATCGGTCAGTCGATGGGAAAACGGCACGTCCCGTCCCCGAGCCAATGAGATGCCTAACCTGGCAAAGGCGCTCGATATGGACAACGCCGACGCGCTCCTCCGGGCGGCCGGATATATTCCCTCGTCAACGGCGCTCGCCACAGCAGCAGCCCTTTCGCCATTTCCACTCGAAGCACTCGGCGAGGAGGCTTTTGAACGGTTCTCCCACCACTTACTCTCGTGCTTGTACCCCAACGCCGCGGTCCATCGTTTCGGCGGCCAGGGCCATACGCAGGAAGGGATCGACGTCGAGGTGCGCATGCCCGACGGTCGACGCGCCACTTTTCAGTGCAAGCGGCACAAAGAATTTGGTCCAGCGAAGGTCCGCACGGCGGTAGATGCCGACCTCTACGGCGCAGACGAAAAAATCCTGCTGCTTTCGCGTGTCGCGACGCCGGCGGCGCGGAACGAGATTTCCAAACACGCGACCTGGGACATCTGGGACAAAGACGATATCTCGCTCAAGATTCGTCGGCGCCTGACCCCAGACGAGCAACGCCGGATTGTCGATACGTTCTTTCCAGGTCAACGCCTCGCGCTCATCGGTCAAATGGAATCCGGCCCATGGCAGACGTCCGACGAATTTTTTGCCCCGTTCAAGGACCGTCAGGCGATTTTCAGCCACGCATGGACCCTCGTCGGCCGTGAAGACGTCGTTGCCGCGTGCCTGGAGAAACTTGCAAATCCTGAGACGAAAGTCGTTTGCATCGTCGGCGCTGGCGGCAGCGGAAAGTCCAGAATCCTCATGGAGCTATTGCGCAGACATGAAATGCAAGCGCCTGACACACATATCCGCCTTCTCTCGCCGAGCGAAGAACCCAGTTCCAAGAGTCTGGACGAACTAGGACAGGGCAGCAAACTACTCGTTATTGACGATGCACACGACCAGGGGAGCCTGCCGCTGCTCTTCCAGCGGGTTGCCAGCGGCGATGACCTGAAGTTGATACTTTGCCTGCGCCCATACGGAATTAGCAAGGTACAAGCCGACGCCGGTACCTTTGCCATTTCCGGCGCTCGATTTGCGGAAGTCGTGGTGCCCCCTCTGAATGTCGGTCAGGCTACGAAGCTTGCAAGCGAAGTCCTCGCCGGCCTCGAAGCAGCACCCGAGGTTGCCGGCGATATCGCCAAGCTTACTTACGACTGTCCGCTGGCCACGGTGGTTTCTGCCCATCTTGTCGGGACGCACCGCGTGCCTGCGGGGTTGGTTGCGAATGAAGCTGAATTCCGCAAGCAGATATTCTCAAAATTTCAGGACGTAATCGCGGGCAAACTCGGGCAACCATCGGATGGCGAGCTGTTCAAAAAAGTGCTCAAACTGATAGCCCTGTTGCAACCGACAGCGGCAGATGACGACGGGCTCGCACGAATAGCACAAGGAGTTGAGGGTATTTCACAGCCCGAAACAAAACGGGTTATCAATTTACTCGCGGCCGGGGGAGTGCTGTTCAAACGAGGCCGTCGGTACAGACTTTCGCCCGACCTGCTCGCCGACTTCGTGATTCAGAACGCGTGTATCGGGCTGGAAGGTCTCTCAACCGGCTACGCGGAATCGATATTTGCATGCGCCACGACCGAGCAGATTAAAAATCTGCTGGCCAATGTCAGCAAACTCGACTGGCGCCTGTCCAGCGGCGACTCGTCAAGCGGCCGACTGCTTGATGGCGTCTGGGGACAACTGGAGGCAAAGCAGGGGGACGCGGAATCCCTGGTCGACGCAATTTCGGCAGCGGCGTTCTACCAGCCGACCCGGACCCTGGAGTACGCCGAACAGCTAATCAGAGAGGGACGCACGCCGCGCGAGCTTTCTGGCCTACTTCGTAATGTCGCGTACCACCTTCCGCACCTTCCGCGCGCATGCGAATGCCTATGGGAACTTGGAAGGCGAGACGACAGGACACTGGGCCAGAATCCATCGCATGGCATCCGGCTCCTCGCTGAGTTGTGTGAAGTGGAGCCGAACAAACCGCTCGACTACTGCGAGGTCGTCGTAGACTTTGGCCTATCCCTCATTCCTATGCCATCGTCGTGGAGCGGCGCTTACACACCGTTCGATTTTCTGGCCGGCATCCTGAAGACCGACGGTCATTCCACAACAGCCAAAGGTTTCTCACTTTCCTTTGTACCGTTCTTCGTGGTTCCTGAAGCGGTACGCCCTCTTCGTGTAAAGGTTATCGACAGAGCCATCGAGCTACTCACGCTCAGTGACGTATCGCTTGCGGTAAAGGCCGCGAAGTTCATCGAAGGTGCACTACGGTATCCGATGGGCTCGTTTGGCGGCTCCGTTACCGCCGAAACACGGGCTAAATGGACTTCCGAATTCGTCGAAACGTTGACCAAGCTAAAGTGCGTGGTGGAACGCGAGGCCCTCACCGATATCGTTCACATAGAAATAGCCAAAGTTGTCGGTTGGCTCGCGCAACATGGACCAGGGGAAGCGCGTGAGCTTGCGAGGGAAATTATCGCCAAGCTACCAGAGACGCTGGAGTCCCGCCTCGCTCAGGCTCTTATGAGTGGGTGGATGCAGATTCATCTCGACGGCGATCTGACCAACAGCGAGCAACGCTGGAGAAAAAGGCTCGACGAACTGGCAAATGAACTGCTCTCCGATGCTTCAGGCCCCGAACGCGTGCTTCTGGCCATCGAAAACCACCTGCAAGCCATTGCATCTGCCGGAGTCGCCACCGAGGCGTCACCGTACCTCCTGTTCAATCTGCTGCTTTCGAAGTCTTCCGACCTGGCCCTTGCAACCGTTGAGCATACTTTTGAGCATCCTGACAGCCCCATAGCACGATTTGCCGGGGAGGCTCTCGCCGAGGTACTCGGAAACCGGCATAAATCGGGTTTCGCACTAGCAAAGCGCCTTTGGTCTAGTGGCAACGACGTGCTGCAAAGGATAGTGGCCCGCGCCTACTCGATGTATCAACCGGCAACCCAGTTTACGGCCGGTGAGTTGCGAATGCTGCAAAGCATCTTCACGGCCGAACCGTCAATCTGCCGATATGGACTCGGGGCGATCCAGACGGTGGCGAACACGGATAAGAGAGGCGCAATCGGCCTGCTTAAATTGCTTCCGCTCGGCGCGTCTCGCGAACTCGCAAACGAAGCGTTTACCATTCTGCACCGCGAAGAACTACTGCCGCTATCCACATTGAACGATGAAGACGTCACCGCGCTTCTCGAAAAATTGGTGGCGTTGCCAGATCTGGACGGATATTGGGTGCAAGCCATCCTCGCTGCATTGTCTGGAGAACGTCCAGGGCTCGTCCTTGATTTTTTTCTGTCCAGGTTGCTTTATTCAGCGAAGAACGACGATTGGAGCTATCGAGTTTGTTATCTTCGACCCTACCAGGCGGTTGCCTTACGCTTCAAAGACGCACCGGACGCCGATACGTGCATGCGCCGCCTGGTCGAATGGATGAGAGACAAAGGCGACGACGCGTCGCTGTTAAGTGAAGCTGGTGAGCTTTTCGCCTCGTTATTCGGACCTCTGGATGACCATGTCATTGCCCTACTCGCGGACGAGCTTCTGACACCGTCTTCACAGAGTATCCGTGTCCTCATTTCAATCCTGGCCCACGCCGACAATAGTTTTGTCTTCACACACCAGGACACTGTCATACGCCTGTTGGACCTGGCGATGACATTCGACCGTGAGCTTGCTGACGCCGCAATAAGTAGCCTCTACCGCAGCGCGGTCAACGGTGTCTCGCGCAGCGCACCCGGTCAACCCAGCCCCAAAGACCTGGACATGAAGCAGGAAGCGGAGAAGGTATTGTCTGAGCTATCCAGGTTTTCGATTGCTTTCCGTCTTTACGATGGATTGCGCCGGCACGCCCAACAAAGCATTCAGATGAATCACGCAGTTCGAGGGGCATTCGATGACGATGAGGAAAACTAATCTTTCGATTGCATCTCCGTACGACTACTAGCCGATTGAGGAGTATCGAATGCTTTCCCTGGGAGACGTTATCCGCGCTGCTGGCGAAGCCGTCATCGCGGCTCCCGCTGATCGCGTCGGTGCAGTACTGTCTGCGCAATTGCAGCATCTGGTTCCTGCACCGTACCGGATCGAGACCGGCGTTGTCATCGATTCCGAAGGTCGCAGGACGGAGCCGTTGTCCGCCTTAATATGCGTCGGCGGTCAACTGGTCGATTCCGATGTCGGGCCCACCGTGGTGCCAACAGAAACTGTGGCGGCCGCCATCGATGTGGCATACACCCTGGACCTCAATGCGCTGGCCGCAGCATACTCCAGAGTATCCGCAGCCAAAGCTCTCAAGAAGACGGCACCGTTCCCCGGCAATCGGACGACCGAGCCGACCCTAGGTGTGATCTTCGCCGTCGACGCCACGGTGCCCCTCGAAGATATGGCAGCGGAACTCGAACGGCTGAACGAACGCACGCCCTCGGACCATTGGCCGGACGCGGTGGTCATCGCGACTAAAGGTCAGCTTGGCTACATGGTGCAGTGGATTGGGGACCAGTCCGTATCCAGCTTGCTATTGCCACCTTCTCCGGGCGTATTGCACAAAACACAGCCTTCCTATTACGCGGTGCTGATGATTTCGGCAAGTGGGGCCGGGACCTTCAATCTGGCCATGCACATGCTGCTCGGCCAGCTCGCCAGATGGTCTCCTGGAAGTGTTTCGCCGGAATATTTGACCGTCCTGGATAGTGTGCCGCGCCAGGCCCTCGTATGGACCGGGTACCAATACAACCTTGCCGGGGAACTCCGGCCGGTGCCGCGAGAGCGCTATAACGACAAGGCGCTCCCGCCAAAATGGGTTGCGCTGATACCACCGGGCGCGAAGGAGCCGCTCGCGGCCATGTGTTTTATCCCCTGGCAAGACGGCGGTGTCGTTCTCCTGCAGGGCAAGCTGCCTCTCGAGGGTATGCTGCTCTTCCTGGGTGGAATCATCGACGGCGAGCCTATCCGCAATATCCAGAAAGTGATCCGCAACGAGTTGCAGATCTCCAGCGTCCTGCCAATCAGGGAGCGCCAGTACGGGATGTTGCTCCGGAATATCCAGCAGCGCGGAGGGCTGGAAGTGAAGCCAAACCAGGGCCAGTTTGTGGTTCAGAAGTTCGCCGATGAAGGGTCAAGCTCGCCTTTCATGGCGCGCATTTTCTACGCTCCCATGAAGATGGCGGACGCCTTGGGCGCGAACCGGGAACCGTTCCTGATAGCGCACCAGACCTTGATGACGACGTTGATGGAAATTCGCGACATCGCCAAAGACGTTACGAAGTCCTGGAAAGACCACTTGCGAAAGATTGATGAAGGTTCAATCGTTGACCGACAAGGCGGGCACATTCGGATTACGGAGAATGTGGACCGGGAGCTCGGCCGCTTGGTCAGCGAATTCATGAACGGCGCGACGCGCTCTTTCAAGGACCGCATGCAGCAAACGGCGCGCGCACTCGGAGTCGAAATCGGATTCCTACACCAGAAGCAGGTTAAGTTCGAGCAAGGCCTGGCCGACCTCGAAAAGACTGATTCGGCACTTGCCGACTATTTGCGTGAAGCGCGTAGGTGGGGAGACAGCCTGGTCACCACCCGAAACAACCTCGACCATGGCAATTGGAGTCTTCCACGTGCTACCGTCGTTGACGTCGGCGGTCGTGTCGTCGTGACCGAACCTGCTGTCGACGGAACGCCGGTGACGAGATGGGTCGCCGATATGACAGATCGGGTTCTTTGCTTTGTCGAAGATGTCATCGCGCACGGCATCCAAAAGCGGTTGGCCCAAGGAATCACTTTGACTGAGATCCCAGTTGCTCAACGCGCGCCCGAGATGCCCCTTCGGTTCCAGAACACCATTACCGGGAGCGGCCTTCCCACGTGGCAGATCCGCTATCACGTCAGTCGGTTCGACGAAACCTAAATGCTCACCAGGCCGGCCAACTATCTTCACACACGTATTTATGTTCATCCACCACCCGATAGTGGAACACGCCGACACAGGCCCGGATACCAAGCTTACTGGCAATGATACGGTGGCGAACCAAAACTGCGGCCACCATGGCGTGTCACTTCTGTTGCCGTGACCAGGACAAGGCATTCTGCGGCAATAGCGCGCCAGGATCGAACACGCTCGCCTTGTATCCCGTCGTCTTCGCCAGATCCGGAAACAGAACGAGACATATGCCTGATGGGTTGCGCGCCGAGCGATACAGAATGCCTGGATAGCCGGCCTCCCTGACGAGATCGCCAATGACCCAGCTCGGGGGTTCGATCTCGTCCAGAAAAGCCATCCCCTTCCAGTTGCAATACGCTTCGGCCCAGATCGGGTTCCACGTCTCATCAACGTAGCCACCGGTGAAATCGACCACGTTCTCGACCGTCACCAGAAAGCTCACCAGGGTCGCCGGCGGCAGGATGGCGGATTCACTCTGGTATTCGAGCAGTGCGACGTCGGCGCTGGCCGCATGATAGCGAGCCTCAACACCCTGACGGTTGAATCGTCCCCCTCTCACGGCAGCACCCGCACCGCTTTCCGGTTGATACGCCCACTGGGGCGTGAAGGCTCTGAAAAAGGTGTCCTCAGGCCCGATGTGGGTCAGGATCATCCCGTCGAACCGCTCGCAATCGAAAGCAGATACGAAATCACCGCTTCAGTTTTGCCGGCCGACACCAGTTGCTCGCCCGTACGGTGCTGGAACTCGGGGATTGGCGTATTTTTATACCAGTACATCGCCTGAGCCTGATCTGGATTGACTTCCATCGCCGCCGACAACACCCGCAGCGTGTCGCGCATGAACTGCTGCAGTTTCACGTTCGTGGGAGCCGCCGATACCGTGGCACGATGGACATGAGCGAGCTCTGCCAGGTCTTGCTGGCGCAAATGGAAGGCTGCGGCAAACCGTTCCGGCGCGATAAGCGGCCGGTCCGCAGCCTGCAAGCCGAGGGCGAATTGCTGAAAATCCAGGACAGCCGACATAGAACCTCCGTCGAGTTATTGATGATTCTACGTCGTTTTTCTGTCGGTTTCAAGCTGATGCTGCGTTCGCCAAGCTTTCCACTCAATCGATGTCCGGGCATCGGGTCTCGCCAATCCGGTCGATCTTCCGCGTTTCTGCCGTCATCGCTCCCGGTCACCCACAGCACTTGAAGTTATTCTTAGTGGTCAGTCAGCACTTGTTCGGAGTGAAGCCAATGCCGCAGCTTTACTGAATGAGACGATCGCAACATGACTAGTGGCCGCCTTTCGCTCTGACCACAGCCTCGTGCCGCTGCTTTGGCAAGGTACCAAAACGGCCGGCGATCGAAAACCTCTCGACGAGAAGGCGTTTCAAACTGCGGTATATGGCAAACTTATACCGATGCTCGCTAAGCAGCCCATAGTCGGTGCACGAGAGCCAGAAGTGTTTGACGCAAAAAAGCCCGATATGCGTATCTCCTACCTGTTAGATTCAGGTGTGAAAATCGATATTCCTATCGAGATCAAATGGGCAGGTCATGCAGAGGTCTGGGATGCTACCGATAGCCAAATATTGACGAAATACATGCAAGACCCTCACGTTCGACCTGCCATTTACATAGTCGGATGGGCTAGACTCGGAATTCAGAACATCAAAATAGGCCCCAACGGGGAAAAGCCGCTGTCTGCGATCGAATTCGAACGGCAACTACAAGACGTGACAGACGCTCGATTGAGAGGCACGGGCAAGTCCATCGTCGTTCACGTTATCGATACCAGCATTCTCGACTAACTCGGCCACGCAGCGACTATGCGCCTATCTTTACGCGCCTTTTAATCTATGTCAAAAACCAATCCACTTTCCTTCCTCTCTACGTTGGTCGACAACGGTACGAAGTTCGAGCAGGTCGAAGCGATCATCGCAGCCATGTCACCCAATTTGGCAGATGACTGCAATTTTTTGAAAATCAAGATACGTAGCTTCGATGCGCTCTCCAAGTTCTACGGCACTCGTGGCCAATACTACGTATCGAAAGAAGACGATGGTTCCTTCGCGCTGGCGGCAATCGTCGCAGCCGATTCCGAACGTCCGGTAGCTCGCACTTATTACACTCTTTTAGGCCTCAACGAAATTGCACTTATTGTGGCCAAACGTTCCGACGTGATCTTCGTCGAATCGCGAGACCAGTTTCGCCATTTGGTGAATGCGGCTGGCGCGGCTGACCGCATTCTCGCTTACAAAACGGAGCGTGATTCCAAAGCAGTGCGCACTGTCGAATCATTTTTACGCGGGCGTCACGACAACACGACTGTCAGTGAAAGTCATTTTTTTGATTCCAACGAGACATGCCTCATTTGCGGGACACCACAGTATCGTCTCATGACCACATCATTCGGCGACACTCTCGGCGCTCAGGCAGTTACCTTTTATCTTTGTGAGAAGCATTATCTCGAGACGCCAAACGGATTTCTACTCGAATTTCTCGCTAGAAATTTCGGATTTTCGTTGCCGTTCAATATCTCCGAAATTGATCGTCAATCTGACCCGAAACTTCTTGAAATGGCAGCAAAGGCTCTCACCGAACTCGGTTGCACCCAAATTGAAATCCAACCTGAGCGTCGCACATTAACCGGATTGAGGGCTAGCACAGGATTCAAGATAATTGTCCGCCTCCATCGACCAGGGAAAGACGACTACGCCTATTTGATCTTCGATCCAGATGGCAACCGGGTCGGTAAAATCGATGAAGCGAAACATCATCCCGATTTGCCCGTAAGATGGGATCATCGCCATACTGCCCTACCTTACGACAACGGTGCTGTAGAGCCCAGCTATACCTTTGGTTTTCCGGCATTCGACAGGAAAGCGATCGAAATCGATCTCTTGAACGCCGAACGGGAATATTTTGCAAAGCATGCACAAAGCTAGCGTGCGTGTTCGAACACCCATATTGGCTACACAGTTACGGCTCCAGCTTGCCTAAATCGCCCCAATCCGGCATGAATGGCGGGTTGCCCACCTAGCCCGCTGCGGCATTCCATCAAACCGTTCGCATTGGCGTCTCCCTCCACTCACGTTCCGGGCCGGGCTTTCACGCTTCGCGTCGAGCCGCATACTGCGTTTCGCCCCTGACGGGCGTCAATCCCTGACGTAAAACCCTTCACCCCCAAAGACCTGTCGAGGTAGAGCCCGCTCACGGGCTCTACGATCGCGCTCGCCGCGCGGCATCTACCCGGTCAACCCCGAAGTCTGGCATGCACCCGGCTCCCAGTTTCCCGCCCTTACCCCGCGACCGTAGCCGATAGCGGGCAGGTGTCAAGGGGCGCGGGACCGTGTTACCCGCACCCCTCCCCCGCCTTTTTCCTTGACACCTGCCCGCTATCGGCTCCTTGAGTCGCACGGGCGCGAACCTGGGAGCCTGGCGGCAGCAAAGCCAACCCCGGGTTCCACCGGGAGGTGCCCAGTCGCAATGGCAGGACACACCCCATCGCCCGGTTAGTGCCCTCAACCCTTTACTGTGGAGATTGCCATGCAACTCGCCTCTTCTTTCCGCCCCGGTTCCCCGGTCCTGCGCTCGAATGCGCCGCTTTCCGACGATCAGATTCACCATGTCGCCCCGTCGATCTTTGCCGAAGGCAAGCACGACAGCCGCTCGGACCGCTACACCTACATTCCCACCATCGACGTGCTGCGCGGCCTGCGTAACGAAGGTTTCGAGCCGTTCATGGTCTGCCAGACCCGCGTGCGCGACCAGAGCAAGCGCGAATACACAAAACACATGCTCCGGCTTCGCCATGCCGACACGATCACCGGCGACGAAGCTAACGAAATCGTTCTGCTGAACTCGCACGAC
>NZ_JAQQDU010000189.1:0-5523 GCF_046027825.1 Paraburkholderia sediminicola | reverse complement strand
GTACAAGGCACGCACGGTCATCGTGAACAAGCGCTCGATGGCGGCGGGATACGCGGGCCTCGACAACGACCTGTTCTATATGGACAAGACGATGATGGTGTTCGGCGACGCCAAGAAGGTGATTGAGGATATGGTGAAGGCGGTGGAATAACACGCCTCGACGGTTCGCGGCTTGCCTTGGTGCGGGCGGCGAACCGTTGGTCACGGAGCTTGGCCGCGTTTGCGTCTTTACCGCTGCTTCCTATTCACATGCCGCAGCCAATCCGCCAAGCGTCGTCCTTCCTGATCCGGATACGTTTCGAGCACCTGAAGATCCTGGATTCTCTCCAACCCGAAATTGCGGAAATCGCTCCGCAATTCGCACCACGCGCCGAGTGTCCAGCGCGCGCCCCAATAAGCCATTGCCAGCGGCCAAACACGCCGCTCGGTCGCCGCGCCATTTGCATCGGTATAGGCGAAGCTCGTCACCTGACGTGCATCGATCGCCCGATGCAGTGCGTCCACCTTCGCTGAAAAATCCGCCTTGATGTGAAACGACGGCGCAAAGATCGCCAGGCGTTCGAGCGTTGCGCGCTTGTCGGCGGGCATCGCCGAGGCGATCTTCGCCAGTGCCCCGCGCGCACCGCTCGCGAAACCGGCGCCACCCCACGATTCGAGCATCCGCGCGCCTGCTGCGAGCGCGGCGAGTTCATCGGCCGTGAACGTAAGGGGTGGCAGGCTCGCCGCGCGGCTTAACCGGTAGCCGATACCCGCTTCACCTTCGATCGGTACGCCTGACAGTTGCAGATCGCGCACGTCGCGATAGACCGTACGCAGCGAAATGTTCAGCCAGTCGGCGAGTTGTTGCGCGGTAGTCAGACGCCGTCCGCGTAACAGTTCGGCGATCTGGAACAGGCGGTCGGCGCGGCGCGTCATCGTGGGCGTCTTGTAGAAAAGGACGGGGACAGTCCCGCGATGATAGCGCCGCATGCCGTGCTCCGGTCGGCGTTCCGCGCGGTGCCTGCTGGCCGCCGCGCGGGTGCGCCGCGTCGCGTGTTAGCCGTTGGTCAGCGAATGCAGACCGAGGCGGTTGCCTTCCGTGTCGGTGAAGAACGCGATGTAGCCGATGTCCTGCGGCAGCTTGATCACCGGACCATCGGTCTTGCCGCCGGCTTGCTCGACGCGGGCGAGGGTCGCGTCGACGGTCGGCTGGGCGTTCAGATAGACGAGCACGCCGTCGCCGGCCGGCTTCATCGACGGGCTATGGACGATCGCGCCGCCGGTGGCCGGTTCCTCGTAGCCGAAGATGGCGATCGGCTGGCCGCCGATTTCCTGGCGATTCAGTTTGACGTCGAGCGCGGTTTCATAAAAGCGAACGGCGCGATCGAAATCGACGGACGGAATCTCGAACCATGCAACAACTTTGGATGATGCGGACATGACACTCTCCTGTGAATGGCGGTAAGCCGTGCAAAGCGCCGGATGGCGTGAGAAGGAGTGTGCGTGGGGGCTACTGACAGCGTAGTGTCAGTAGGGAACGGCGGACGTACAAAAAGGACGTAGCGGGCAATGAGCGCGCAGGGGGCACCGGCAGCCGTGGCGGGATGGTGTGGCTTGCGGGAGCGCTGGCAGTACTGTCGGGATGATGTGGCCTGCAGGGGCACCGGCAGCCGTGGCGGGATGGTGTGGCTTGCGGGAGTGCTGGCAGTACTGTCGGGATGATGTGGCCTGCAGGAGCACCGGCAGTAATGGCGGGACGGTGTGGCGGACGGGAACAGAGGGACGGAGAGGCCGGGAGGGGCAGCAGGCGCGGCCGGGCGCCGGCCGATCGCAGAGGTACTGGCGAAAAAAAACCGCGGATCCAGGTCCGCAGTTTTTTTGATGCTGCTCTGCTCAGGCTTAGCCTGCCGGCGTGTCGTTGTTCTGCGGCCGTTGCCGCACGCTGCCCGCGATCAGATCGAAGCGGAACAGCCGGCATTCGAGCGCGCCGTTGAAGAGCGGCGTCTTGGTCGACTCGCGCAGACGCAACTGGCCCGGCAGCTTGCGATCCGAAGTGAGAATAAACGCATGCCAGCCGGTAAAGCGCTGCTTTAGCGCATCGCCGAGCGATTGGAAAAATTCGCTGTCCGGTGCTTCTTCCTGGGCCCGGTGGAAGCTCTCGTCGTCGCGGCCTTCACGCGTGGCGCGGCCTTCGCGGAGTTCGCCACGTGCATTGCGCCCGCGCACTTCGATCCGCTCGCCGTATGGCGGATTTGCGACGAGGATGCCCGGCTCGGTCGACGGTGCCGTCATACCGCGTGCATCGACCTGCTTGAGCGGAATCGACGGCAGACCGGCGCGCTGGAAGTTCGCACGCGCCTTGTCGAGCATGTCGCCGGAAATATCGCTGCCGAAAATCTGCAGATCGGCACGCGAGTTGCGGGCGGCGTGCTTGGCGTCGAGCGCGGCGGCCTTCAGCGCTTGCCACGTCTTGGCTTCGAATTGCTTGAGCTTCTCGAAGCCGAAGCGGCGCTCCGCACCCGGCGCGATATTCAGCGCCACTTGCGCGGCTTCCGCGAGGAAGGTGCCGCTGCCGCACATCGGGTCGTACAGCGGCGTGCCGGCGGTCCAGCCGGTCAGACGCAGGATGCCTGCCGCGAGATTCTCGCGCAGCGGCGCCGCGCCCTTGTCGAGGCGCCAGCCGCGCTTGAAGAGCGGGTCGCCGGAGGTGTCGAGGTAGAGCGTGCAATCGGTGGCGGTGAGGAACGCGAACACGCGCACGTCGGGCATGGCGGTGTCGATGTTCGGACGGGCACCGCTCACTTCACGCAGACGGTCGCAGATCGCGTCCTTGACACGCAG
Organism: Paraburkholderia sediminicola; assembly: GCF_046027825.1. Taxonomy (GTDB): domain Bacteria; phylum Pseudomonadota; class Gammaproteobacteria; order Burkholderiales; family Burkholderiaceae; genus Paraburkholderia; species Paraburkholderia sediminicola_D. Next base: position 2,703 of record NZ_JAQQDU010000189.1, on the reverse strand, counting down.
CGTCGTGAATTCGAGGCTGCGCAGCGGCGATTTGATTGCGGTGACGTCCACCCGCAGCGTTTCGTTCGCCGAGAACCACTGCTCCCAGCGTTGTTCGAGTGCGAGCGCGTAAATGTCCTGTTCGCTGCGATACGGCCGATGCGCGATTTTCAGCAGCACGCGGCTCGCGAGGCGCGAGTGCAGGTTGGCGGCCATGCCGGCGGCCCAGCCGCCGCGGAAATGCACACCGCCGGGCACTTGCGCGCCGGCCGTGAACGGCGCGCCGTTCAGGTGCTTCGCGGCAATTTCGGCGAGCTCGGTGGCGAGCGAGGCTTCAAGGCCGCGCGGACAGGGAAGGAAGAAATCGAAGGACATTGAGGTTGCCGGAAGGCGTTAGATAAGGCGCTATTGTACGCGGTCGGGGTGCGGGGCCGTTTTGGCCGGCCATACGAGTTCCAGCGGATGCCTGAACACCCGCTGCCAGATCGCGCCGCGCAGCGAGCGCACGGCGTTGCGCCGCAAGTCGCGCGATTTCACGGCCATGTAGAAGGCGAGCGCGAAGCTCACGGCCACGTTGAGTATCGCCATGCTGCCGACCCCCGCAACCGCCCACCACAGCTCCGGCAACTTCAAGGCGTCCTTGCCGAGGACCCCGATCGCGATGCCGATCGAGCCGGCGCTAAGCGTCACGTGACGCACCTCGAAAGCAAACGCGAAGGCGGTGAGGATCGCCGGCACGAGCCCGAGCATCAGGCCGAGCGTGATATTGCCCACGACGCCCGCCACATTCGAGCGGCAAAACGCCGCGAGCCGGGCGGCGCCGGCCGCGCCGAGCGTCATGCGCAGGCGCCGGTTATAGGCGAGCGCGTCCGCCACGCGATGCAGAACGAACCAGTTGTCCGCCCAACCTGACAGCAAACTCGACGACCACAGCAACACGCCGGTCAGCGCGGCATAGAACGGCGTCGGTCCCAGCAGCGAGAACGAGTGCAGTGTGGCGTGGGCTTTCTCGGGCGAAATGATGTTGGCGTTGAACAGCGCATGCCACAGCAATTGCACACCGAAGCACACGGGAAACACCAGCAGCACGTTGCCGAGCACGGCGGCGGCCTGCGTGCGCATCAACGCGGTCACCGAACTCACGAAGCTGTCGACGCCTGCCGGCGTGCCAACGCCGTCCAGTTCGCGGGCGAGGGTGGGCGCGGTCATCGCCGGTTGCTTGGTGGCTAGCGAGAAGTGCAGGAAGTGAATCAGCAGGAAGCTGGCCGCGTAGTTGATGCCGGCGAGCAGCCCTTCGAACATCGCTTGCAGATGGACGCCGGTGATGGCGAGTTTCATGCAGACCGTGACGACGGTGATGAGCCCGCCGCCGGCTGCCATGCGCAGCATCTTCAGGTACTCGGCGCGATCGCGCGCGATGTAGTGCTCGCCGGTATCGGCGCTGTACTCGACGACCTTGCGGGCCAGCAAGGAGAAATTGCTGCGCACGAGGTGCGCGACGCTCTGACTCGCGTGATTCGCGTTCACCAGTTCCGCGGTGAGACGCGCACCGGCGTGCGGATCGTCCGGTGCCATCCAGGTGTTCAGCAGGTGCTCGGCGCGCACGATACGCATGCGCATCCGTTCGACCTGGAACACGATATCGACACTGACGCCGTTGCGATAGAGATGGGCGAAGACGTTGTCGGTGGCGCTGCGGCATTCGTCGAGCAGCAGGCGCAGATAGTTGACCTCATGCAGCAGCTTGTCTTGTGGGGCGCCTTCACTGACTGCCTGATGGGCTGCTTCGACGGCGAGCATGGCGCGCGTGAGCCGGTAGAACGGCTGTTTTTCCATGGCGACACGCACGTCGCTGGCATCGTCGGCGTCCACTTCGCCGAGACGGCTGCGGACTGTTTGCGAGAGGCCCGTCGAACTGATCTGGCAGGTGAGGTTGTGCAGGGCGGCTAGCAGGTCGAGCGAGAACGGGGTGGAGTCGCGATGTTCGTTGTCGTCCTCTTCGTAGTCGAAGAGGGCGCGGATGCGGGTGAGCAGATCGGTTGGCAGACTGGCGATCCATTCGGCGTCGCGTTCCTGGCTGAACATCAGCGTGACGATCGCGCGCAGATCGCGCCGGTTCGGCGCGGGCGGGATCAGTGAGGCTTCGAGGCGCTCGAAGAGGGCGCCGAAGAAGCCGGAGTGCACGGGCATGCCTGCATCGCAGAGAAGCGAGAGGCCGTCGCTTTCGCGCAGGAGCGCGCGGAGAATGCCGGCGACGTTGGCCTTCCAGGCCGGGTTACGGTCCAGCACGTGAAGGAGATAGCGGATTCTGGTGTGCGCTGGGGTGGTGGTTTCGACGGGGTCGAGGTTTTCGGGGTGGACTGTGCGACCGCGGTGGATCCAGTGGGCGAGTTCGATCAGCCATTCGCTGCGGTCTGGATAGGGGGCGGTTTTGTCTGCGATCGCTAGCAGGGCGTCCAGTTGGTGGCCGCCGTCGCGGGAGGCTCGCCATTTTTTTAGGAGTCTTTTGAATGAGGTGAACATTTTGGTTTTTGCCCTACGGGGTTGTTGCCTGCGGCGCTTGTTTGTATGCCTGCGGTGTTGGGCTTTTGTTGATTTGTTTTCTTGCGGGGCGCTTTGTTTCGGTGTGCCTACGGTGTTGGCCTTTCCCTGATTTCTTAGTGGTCTATTAGCGTCGCCCCTGTGCGGGGCGGGCACCTACTTTTCTTTGCCTGCCGCAAAGCA
>NZ_JAQQDU010000188.1:0-5742 GCF_046027825.1 Paraburkholderia sediminicola | reverse complement strand
TTACAATGAAGAAATTGTTTCGGGTCGTAGCCCTCGTGTTCACCGTCGTGCTTACGGGCTGCGCAACCTCGCCGCAGTTACTGGAGCAAACAAGTGCAGAGCGTACATCGGTGCCGGCGAAGAGCGTCCTCATTGTGATAAACGGCGCCGTTTTTGATAATCCACCGTTCGGACCAGGGGGAAGGGTCTTTTTGGACGCCATGGGGTCAGCGCTACAAGAGAGTGTTTCCGGAGTGCCGGTGCGTGTGATCGCAATCGATCCGATGCAGCTTGAGAACCCGGAGGCGAAGGCACTAAACGAGATGCATCCAAACTACGTTTTACGATTGCACACGGTTTCACTCACCACGCGTAACGGAATACCTGTGAATGCCGTATGGCAACTCGACGCAGCGGAGGTTTCGACATCCGTGACGACCTCCGAGGCGCAGGGGCCAGCCCAGATGACAAGCACTCGATTCAATTTCCGGACCGTGTATCGGGCGCGAGCGCAAGGGCGAGCTGGCCCTGGATCAGTATTCGATTCCGCGAACTCTGCGCAAAATTGCGGCAGTGCCATGGGCAAGACTTTGGGTGCTGCTGTTGCCGCTGCTCAAGCGTTGGGCTTATCTGCCAAGGGATCTGCTCCGAGTGACGCGCCCATGGCTGTGCTAGAACACGACGTCGACACGTCGATGACGCGCTATCCCGCGAGTAATTTCGCTGCCTTGAGGGACGTGTCGGCCATTCCGACACGCGACCAGCATGTCCGGGAGCTCTATGTCGCATGGATCGACAAACCCTACCCTCGCGCCTTTGCTGTTTCCGACAGCGGACAAGCGAATGCGACGTGGGGAACTCCAAAGTCCCAAGCCGAGCCGCCTGACGCAGCCGAAAGAGCACTGAAGCACTGCCGCGACCGAGGGTTGCAGGGGTGCAAACTCTACGCTGTGGATGACAGGGTAGTCTACGTTCCATAATCGGCCGTATATTGCAGGTTCAAGGGACTCTTTAGCCACAATTCACCTTTGAAATCGAACACCCACTGCCGGTCTACAAAGCGATCTACTCGGCAGAAAGCTCGATGCCGAGAATTTCTCAGAATTGGTCGTTCACGATCGCAATCGTGAAGCCGTCCCACCCTTTGCTACCAACCGTTTGCAGAGCAGTGGCGGTCAGGCGAGGTTCATCGGCGATCATATCGAAGAAGCGGCGAACACCCTGCACCCGAGGGTCCATGCTGTCAGGATCAGTAATAGCTCCGTCTCGTACGACATTGTCGCCGATGATGACCGTCCCGGAATGCGACAGCCTGAGTGCCCATCCAAGATATGCAGGATTATTCTGTTTGTCCGCGTCAATAAAAATGAGATCAAAGGGGTCTTCAGCAGAAAGCTTTGCGAGACTGTCCAGTGCCGGAGCAACATGCAGTTCCACGACGCCGGCAAGCCCGGCCATTTCGATATTTGATCGCGCCACCTTGGCGTGTGCTGCATCTGCCTCAAGCGTGACGACTTTGCCGCCCTCAGGCAATGCACGAGCGAGCCAGATGGTGCTATATCCACCGAGGGTCCCGATTTCGAGCACGCGACGCGCGCTAATCATGCGCGCGAAGATATGCAGCAGTTTCCCTTGGTTGGGCGCGACATCATGCGGCGGCAGATTCGCAGCGGTGTTCGCGGAAAGGACATTCTTCAAAGCAGAATCAGAAGGCACAAGCCGATCGACAATGTATTCATCAACACGAGTCCATGCAGACTGCATCTTTAACACTCCCGGCAGATGTTATTTGAAGAAATCCCTTGCGATTGTCGATGATGCAGGCAATGCCCGCAAACTGCGCACAACTATTCGCCGTAGCAGCTTCCGTCATGTCACGGAGAACAGGCATGACGGCCGCCCGAGCCTTTCCTGACAAAGGGCGGAAATATCCTCAAGCTATATAGCTGGCCCTAGCCTCTTCCAGATAGTCCGCAAGCCGCTTCGGCGTGCGGCCGATGAGCGATTCGAGATGGTCCGTGACGATAGAAAGATTGCCGGCCCGAACCTCTGCCTCAATTGACACCAACAGAGAAATAAATACGTCAGGAGCACCAGCCGCTTTCAGCCCCGTGACGAATTGCTCGTCAGTCACATGGACGACGGCAAGAGCCCTGCCTGTAGCACGGCGGGCGAGGTCAGCGATTTCTTCGTTGGACAGCGCCTCAGTGCCTGTGAGCGTGTAGGTCCGGCTATCGAAGGTTGACGTAGCCAGCGCCGCAGCAATCGCTTCAGCGATCTCCTCCCGTCCAACGTACGACGTTCTTCCACCTTCAGTCGCCGAATGCCACTGCCCGCTTGTCAGCGCACTAGGGAGCGATCTGAGCAGATTCTCGTGATACCAACCGTTTCGGAAAATCACGTGCGGCAAACCGGTGGCCTTGATGCTCCGCTCAGTTTCCAAATGATCCGGTGCGAAACCCAGAAGCGAACTGGCCGGATTGGGCATCGACGTATAGGCGAGTCGCTTGACACCTGCCGCGGCGGCTGACAATACCGCATTGCGATGCTGCTTCAATCGTCTGTCGGCCCCATCCAGGGCATCTGTTGAAATGATGAGGACAGTACCGACGCCCTCGAAAGTTTCGGTCAGGCGTTCCGGGTCGTCGAAGTCCGCCTTGCGAACCTCAATGCCCGCTGCCGCAAAGCCAGCCAGCTTTTCGGGGCTACGCGTACCGGCAATGATACGGTTGTGCGTCACACCTCGCGCAAGCAGATGCTTGATAACGAGCTGACCGAGTTGACCGGATGCACCGGTGACGAAAATGGTGTCGCTCATGGACTGGCCTCATTCTGAGTGCTACTCTCGTTTTGAGAGCGCCTTGATAATCAGGTGTCTGCGCTCTTCCGTAAAGAAGGCAGTTTTTCAGGAGATAGTTACCAAATGGGAACCACCAAGGCGTTGACTAGCGTTCTCAAAACCAGGCTGGACGAGGCCCGAATAAAATACGGCGCACTTACGAATTGCCCGGTGCGCGACGTCATTGATGTCATCAGCGGGCGGTGGAGTTCGTTGCTGATGATGGCGCTGGCCGAGCACCCACATCGGTTCGGTGAGCTTCGCCGCTTGGTACCGGACATCTCGCAGCGAATGCTTACGCAGACACTTCATGAGTTACAACGCGACGGCTACGTACATCGTGAAGTCTTTCCTACGAAGCCACCGGGCGTCGAATACAGCCTGACCGACCTCGGTCGTTCGATGTTTGAGGCGTTGAACGTCTTGATTCAGTGGGCCGACGAGAACCATGCCTCGGTCACAGCGGCTCGCCTGCACTTTGATGGTGAGAAGGAATCTGCGTAAGTGCGTATTTCAAGTACCTGCAGCACGGGTTGCCCGCGCGGTCTGTTAGCGTCCCGGGCTCACTCGCCTCGTGGCGTGCAAGCCTCAACCACGCAGCGCCACAGTAGCGACAACAAGAGCCGAGAAGATCAGCGCAGGGGCGAGATGCCGGAACGACTCCCGGTTTCGTAGCAACGTGAAGAGCACGGCGACCAGGATCGCGCCGGCCAGCGTTAGGCCCAGGACTCTGGTTTGTTGTCCAAAAAGAAGTGCCGCAGACAACAACTCAAGAGCGCCACAGAGCAAATGAAACCATGCCGGGTAACCCCAGCGCGCGAAGTCGCGCTTCACCGCGCCGAGTCCCGCGAGATTGACCACCCCGGCAACCGCGAACAGAACCGCTACGATCATCGCAAGAATCGATTCGAAAGATGCACTGTTCCACGCCATGGTCATGCTCCGTTGATTTGCTGAAAGTGCTTTTGTACGGAGAGGTCCGCAATCAGGCCGGGGCCATGGGGTTTCCACGCAAGAACTCGCCGGGCATGCTGGCCGCTTATTGTCTGGTCGAGCGCCAGTGCGTCAGCGAACGGTCCAAACGATTGGCGAGCATCGTCGAGCGGCCAAAGGTCGACGCGATCGGCACCAACCGAGGCCCTGATCGCCTCACCCATTTCGGCAACCGCAACGGCATCTTCCGCGACCACGTTGAAGATCTGTCCCGCGACTCGCCCGTCCCCGCTTGCCGCCCGCTCCACCGCGCTCAGGTAAGCCGTGGCGAGATCGTCGACGTGAACGGCAGGCCAGTGGTTGCGACCATCGCCGACGACCCGCACGATGCCGCTCTGACGGGCCATGCCGGCAAGCATGCCGAAAACGCCGCCGCCGTAGCCGTGCACCATCGCCGGTCTGAGGATCACTGCGGCAATCGAGCGGCTTGCTGCCAGCGCCTGCACCTGTTGCTCCACTACAGGCCGCCAGGCGATAAGCGGTGTCGGGTTCAGCGCCGATGCTTCGGTCGCGGGCTCCCCCTCCGTATTGCCGTAGACCCAGGTGCCCGACGTATAGACAAACGCCGCGCCCTGATGCAAATGCGAAAGCATCGCTACAACCGCGGCCTCATCAGCAGCAGCAGTCGAAGCATCGTTGGTCGACGCGGCGTGCACCACGCCATCAGCGGCACCGGCAGCCGCAGCGAAAGACTGTGGCTCGCGCAGATCGCCGGAATGCAGTGTCACACCGAGACGTGCCAGCGCGCTGGCGGCCGCCGAACTGTCCTGGCGCACCAGCGCCGTTACCTGATGGCCGAGGCTGATTGCCTTGCGCGCGACCGCTTGCCCGATGAAGCCAGTACCACCTGTAATGAACAGTTTCAAAACGTTCTCCAATGATTGGCTGCGACGTTGAATAGTCATACAAACGAGACCCATCAGTCTCGTTTTGACCAATCTAAACGAGACTGCCCAGTCTTGTCAACTACTCGACGATCTGTTATTTATCTCGCATGGACACTTCCTCTCTCTCCGGCCTGAGCCCGCTCCAATGCCGCAAGCGGTCTGCAATCCTCGACGGCGCGAAAACCGTTTTCTTACGCGAGGGTTTCGGCCTGGCAACGATGGACGATGTCGCCTCGGCCGCCGGCGTCGGCAAACAGACGGTCTACCGCCACTTCAAGTCGAAGGAGGCGCTCTTCGTTGGTCTGGTGAGCGCGATGTGCGCTCAGGTGGGCGCGCTGCTTGCGAGCGCTCAAGGCGAGCAATCCGATCGCGCACCCGAAGTCGAGTTGCACGAGTTGGGATGGGTGATGGCACGAAGCCTTATTACGCCGGATAGTCTGGCGCTTTACCGGGCCATCGTTGCAGAGGCCGCACGTTTTCCTGAACTCGGCCAGGTGTTTTACGAAAATGGTGCAAAGGTCGTGCGTGCCTTCGCCGCAACAATTCTGCGAAAGCGATTTGACGAATCGACGGCTGCAATGCGGGCAGCGACATTCGTTCAGGTTGCGCTAGGCGACGCGCATCTGGAACTGACACTTGGCTACACGGTGCCTGATGTTGATGCGCGCTTTGCGCTGCAGATTGACGAGGCGGTAGCGGCTGCACTTCGCTAATGCGTCTCGCCGCGGCATTAAGTTTGTACCTGTGAATACACTGACAAGTCGCCGCCGATCATTCATTCCAGACACGCCAGGCGATCGCAGATGTAGTTCGAAGCGGTTTGCCTGTGAACGCGATACCGCTCGCGCACGACGTTCGCATATAGTTCGGACTTCTATTCTGTCAGCATCGCCGCGGCGACGATGTCTGCATCTGTAGCGTTTTCTGCTCGATCGACGCACTTGCGGCGATCCTGCTGCCGGCACGCGCACACGGCGCGACTGTGCTTGTCTGTGGCAGCCGCTCGGCGCAGAGGCCCAAACCTCGACAAGCGCGGCCGCTTAG
>NZ_JAQQDU010000187.1:0-5830 GCF_046027825.1 Paraburkholderia sediminicola | reverse complement strand
TCGTTACGCGCAAGAGAAAAACGATGGACATCAGCCAGAGCCTTGAAAATACTGCAGTCAGCAGTCTGCGGAGTGTCCATCAGATTCGTAGAAAAAATGGACAGGGCGACCCTCGGAGTGTCCATCTTCTGTCGTAAGTTTCGCATGTCTTAGTTTCGAGCGAAGGCGCCCGCTCTGATCTAGTGTGGCTGCAACGGCAGGACGCTACCGCCACGCAGCGCGGCCAGTTCTTTGCGCAGGCTGAACACCTGACGCAGCAGTGCGAGTTCACGAGCCAGCGACTCGTCGAGCTGTGCCTGCAGATCTTTCGCGTCGCTCTTCGCGCGGTTCAGGCGGTCGCTCAGTTCGAGTTTCGGGCGCTCGGCTACTGCGTTGGCCGCGTCGATCGCTTCGATCAGCCCGGCGAACTGCGGGCGCGACTTCTTGATGCTGCCTTTCTTGCGGCCCGCCTCGATCGCCACGGTGTCATTGTTGATACGCGCACCCTGGCGCTTCTTCAGCCGCTCAAGGGCGGCGTAGTAGTCGGTCATGGCGTCGCTCATGCTGCCTCCGTTTTGATCAGTTTCTCTTGCGCGTCAAGCAGTCGTTGCAACGTCTGCGCCTCGATACGGTATTCGACGCTCGCTTCATCAACAGCGCGCAGCTTCTCGACCGTAGCCTGCTGCGCCTTGATCACGCGCTGAAGCTTCGATGGCACGATCACGAGGTTACGGCAGTCCGATTCAAGGCAATCAAGACGCATCCAGTCGAGCGGCGTCGACTTGCACTGCTCGACGCTGGCACAGCCGCCCAGCACCGTCTCGCGGTACGCCAGCTCGCCCCTCTCGAACATCCTGATCGTCTGCTCGCGCGAATAGACCGACACAGGAGACGCCTGCACGGCACGGCTCTGCGTCCACGCTGCGTGCCCGCCGAACAGCCGCTCGTCAGAGAACAGCACCTGCTCGGCGTACGCAAGGTACTCGGACAGGCCCTTGGCCTCAACCCATTCCTTCGCGAAGTGAGTGTTGCCGATGTCGATGAAACCCTTTGCGAACGCGGATCCGCGAGCGTAGTACATGCTCATCTCCTGCGTGATGTGCTGCAACTGACGCTTGAGCGTCGGCAGCGTTACGAGACCGCTGCGGTGTGCGTACAGCGCGAGCGTGCGGCGAAGCTGATGACGCGTGAACGGCCACTGCTGCCCGACCGCGTACTTCGGCTCGTCTTCCCACGCGCGGTGCATGTCGACACGTTTCAGTTCAGCGATGTCCTCGACCGTGATCGTCGGGAAGACGCGCTCACGAAAGGCTTCGATATCGTTATGTACGGTACTCGCCGCCCGGTTCGCCACGTACCCAAGACGCAGACCCATCCGACAGAACAGCAGATGCGAACCGTCCGTCGATACGGCGTAGTCGTGCGCGCCGTGCGCACGGTGCGCCTCGCCCGATAGCCGCTGCGCGAGCCTGACGGCGCGAGCGGCGAGCGCGCTGGTCACCCAGCGTGCTCGCCTGGGACGTCCGCCCGACAGCTTGGTCGTGACGCCCTCGATGGTGTAGTGCCTCACGCCATCCAGACGGGCCTCCCGGAGACAGTCGTACGGCAGGTTCTCCGCTTCCATCGCGCGCATGCCGGTGAACGACAGGATGACAAGCTGGCATAGCGCGTTGATCGACGCCACAAGCGACGACACGACGTAAGGGGAGTCCTTGCACCCGAAGTGCGCAGCAGCCGTTGCCAGCGCCGCCGGGACGCACGGACTCTCGCCGGCGTAGACGCCTGCGAGGTAGTCCGACAGTATGTCAGCGACGGCCTCAGCGACGCCGAGGTCATGCTCACAGGTCGACAGGAAGTGCTGGTAGATCCGCGTCGGGATGACAGGGTATTGGGAGCTTCCAGCGCGTTGCGCGAAGCGTTCGAGCAGCGGCTTGTGCAGTTGGGCCAGCGGCACGCGCAGTCCGGTGGTCTCGACGCCCAGACGGTTAAGCTTCACCAGAATCGAATGAAGGCGTTGGGCCTTCATCTCCATCCCGGCTTGCGCCACATAGTCCAGAACTACGGCGACGTTGGACAGACCCTCGTAGAGCGTAAGCTGACGTTCGGCGGCAAAGAACGTGAAATCCTTTAGGTAAACTGAACGAGATTGAAGCGTACTGGACGCAGGTACCGTATCGGTCGCCTCATGCATCAGAAAGTACATGACCTGCTTCCACTGACGCGTAGTCGCATCTGAAAGGGTGCGGCTCACGCCGTCAGGCTGGTGACCCCTGAAATAGATATTGGTGCGCCGCGGTCCAATCGTATATGCACGGATGTCCCAGGCGTCATCACCAAACCGCGAAACAGCGTTCCCAGCTTTATTGCGGGTGACGACCGTATCGTCCTCTACCCGATACCAGTCGGGGCGCTCGGTGATCGGCGAGATCAGCGTGTTGTTCATGCCACTCCCAATTCGTAAAGCTGGTCGAGCTTGGCCGACCAGAAAGCGTCCAGATTCCCTTCGATATCAACGTCCTGCTCGATCTGATCGACCAGCGCGGCGTCGCGTTTGCGCAGTTCATCCAGCAGGAAGTCAACGCGGCGCAGCACCGCGCCGAACGATCTGTCGTACTGTTCGATGGATTCAGCGTGCCCGCTCACGAGCCTGACGCAGTGACGGCAGCTCAGCAGCTTGCGGATATCGGCGGCGTCAGCATGCACGCGGTACTGGCCGCAGAAGAGACACCCTTCGGTGGAGTGGCAGTCAGGCTGTACGGTGACCGACGCCGCAATCGGTGCAGGCTTGTGGAATTCGATGCAGACGCCCACTGCGCTCCTGATGCTGCCCGCCGGGTCGTTGCCGGGCTTCAGCACAGTCTTCTCGATCGAAGCGAGGAACGCGCCCATCTCAGCCTTGTGCGCGGCGTCCGTGCCGTTCGAGTAAGAGCGCAGCGCTGTGTCCAGCGAGTGACCCATCAGCCTGGCTGCGAAGACAGGGCCGTGGTTGCTCACCGCCCAATCCTGTTTCGCTGCACGCCACTGACGTGCGGTAATGCGCGGCAGCACGATCCCGAGCGTGTCGAGTCGACTGTAAAGCTGGGCCAGAAATTGAGTTGGGAGATTCATTGCCCGTCGTAGCTGTGCGTAATGCCCGGCTACAATGAACAACGCGTCACAGTCTGCGCCCCGCACCAGATACTCGCGCAGCGCCAGATACGTCTTGAGCTTCGGCATGAAGTCCAGTGAGACGGTGAACGTAAATTCCTTCCCGCCTGCACGGTACTTGACCGCGCGAAACTTCTGACGTACAGCCGACGCAACTTGCAGGCTTGAGGCAAGCTCCGGGCTCCACTTCATGGCCTGCAACTGCGCGCGATTGACGCCTGTTTCGGCCAGAAACAGCGCGGCAAAGCAAAAGGCCGCCATCGAAGCGTGTGAGCGGCGGATCGGTGACTGCGCGTGCTCGTTCGCCGCCGCAAGATGTTTAGCCGTTAGCCAGGCGATGGCCCACGAACGCTGACGAGGATTTTTAGCGCCTGCTTCAGTCATGCGTGCCGTGAGTTCCTCGCGGGTGCGCAGCTCGCCTGTCTCCAGATTCCAGCCAAGCAGGCCGTGCGAGTCGTCGCCTTCACTACGGTCGTGTGTGTGCGGAACAAGGCAAAGACTCTCGCCCCGCGCCGTGATCACGTGCACCGGGTACGGCTTGAAGTCGAGCACCAGCGTGCTGATACTGCTGAAGAGCGCGTCCGCCCACGCGAGAAGGGCGGCCTGTGCCTCGGCGTCAGGCACTGCGGTCGGCACCGAAGCATTCTGGTGGCGGCGCATTACCCTCGCATCGGCGCAGAAGTCGTCGTTTCCGAAAAACTCACGGAGCGTCGACAACAGGTTACGCTGATTGTGGGCGACGGAATTGCGGTTCAGGTTGCCCAGCGAGACCTGTTCGCGCTTCTCACGGAAGTAGCGATGAACTGCCATCGCGGTAGTCTTCTCGTCACAGAGCACCTGATGCAAGCGCTGCCTGTCGGCCCAGTTGACGAAATCAAGCACGACGCGCAGAGCACCGTAGATCGTCTCCGGACGCATCGCGCCCAGGGTCATCCGCCCGGAAAACTGCGCTACCAGCAGGCGAACGACCTTGGTGCGTTCGCTGCTGAAGGTCGTATGATCGAAAGTGCGTCGCGTGCGCTGTGAGCTCGACGTGTCACGCGTCAGGTAGCAGATCTGCCCGATGTCGAAACGGTTGCTAAGGCCTTCCCACTTGAGCAGCGCGCGCTCGGGGTGCAACAGCGTCGTGCCCTCCGCGAGCGGCATGCAAACTTGCTCGTACTGGCGGCTCATGCTGCCACCGCAGTGTCGAGGGCGCGCGTGATCAGCGTCGACAGATGCTCGCTCCAGCCCTCCTGCACAGCATCGAACAGCTTGCAATTCTGGCGGTAACCGAAGTAGCCCTCGGTTGTGGACAGCCGCGAGTGCCACATCAACTGCCGCAACTGGTCGAGCGTCCGCGTGTACTTCGTCTCATTCGCTGTCATCGCGTCAACCATGTTGAGCCCGAAGGTCGCGCGCAGGTCATGGAAGCTGAATTCGTATCTGGGGTTACCGAGCTGCACGCGCATCATGGGCAACAGTTCATCCCTGATGAACTGGCGCACGGCCTGCCCGGTCTTGACGTGGCGGCGCACGTGCGGGCCCGTGCTGACAGGGCCACGCGACTCGCGATCCTCGTAGAGTGGCGCACCGCGATGGCTCAGAAAGAGCGGCTGATCGGGATGATCACCGCCGTCTGCCAGCTGGCGACGCTTGCGTGCACGATCGCTGTGCACGTAGACGTACAGCTGCTCGTAGAAACCGCGCGGCAAGTGCAGCACGCCTTTAACGCCGCCCTTCGTGTCGATGCCCGTACCCGGCCCGCAGGCGAGACGGATGTCGTCGCCGTGAAACCCGTCAGGCTTGCGCATCACGTGTTTCGCACGCACAGTCAGTACCGTCTGGATGCGAGCACCTGTCAACAGCGCGAACAGATGAATGAGCGTCATCTCGGTATTGCCGAGAGTGGCTAACGATTCAAGCAGCACCGATTGCTCGGACGAGGGGAGCGGGCGCAGGCGACCGCCGTCCTGAATGCAATCGTCCCAGGGGTCTTCCGCGCGGCGACCGCTGATTGACAGGTCGGTGGTCTTGACCTTGATCACGCTGCTGAACCCCTTCTGGTCCCTGAACTCGATGAAACGGCCAGATTCGACCCACGGCGCGTTCGCGGGCCTGAAGCCTGCCTCGCTCATGAGCCAGCGATAGAAGCGCACCACGGCGCCCATACGACGCCTGGCGACGCCCGGAGACAGTTCGCCTGCCTGCACGGCCAGCCTGATCGATGCGCTGTAGCGGTAGGTTGGACGTTGCCGCTTGTTCACAGGGAACACGAGCCAGTCGACACCCTCGCCATCCAGATAACGACGGAACGCTACCAGGTCGTCAGCGATGCTGGCGAACGTCAGCATGTTGGGCGACGGCTTCGACTCCATCATGTCGATGAGCCAGAGGTTCGCCTCAGCCCACGGCGCGCCGTGAGCGAGCCGGACAACAGGGAAGAGAGGAAAGGTGCCTGCGATCCACTGCGCGTGGGCGTCGCGTCTCTTGCCAGTGTCGGGGTCTGCGAGTGGGACCGTGTGATAGATGGTGCCGCCCTCGGGGGTGGTGATACTGACCGGCGTCGCGCCGGGTGTGTCGCGGTCAACGACCTCGGTCAGTCGCAGTTGCCGGATGGTCGTTCGTCTTGCGGTCATCGCCCAGGTTCTCCGTTGTGTTCGTGGTGGTGTCCGCTTTAACACGACCTGCGAGGATCATGAAATCGGTCCTTGCTTGCGCATAC